>NZ_CP150082.1:0-20000 GCF_045345995.1 Aminobacter sp. P9b
AAACGCAAGCCATGCCAATGGCTTAACGCGTTTCGGGCATGCGCTTTTATCTCGCCGTCCTATGTCGCTCCGTAAGCGTCCGGTCCTGACACCTCGTTGGCGTAGTGCAAAATCGCAGCATGTGGAGTTCCTTCGTAGCGTGGAGGGTCTCCGGTGAATTTGAGACATTTCGAGAACACGGCGCGTAAGTCCTTCTGGGTGATTCATGTCGAAGCGTGGCGTCAGAGCGGGCTGGCGCGCACAACCTATTGCCGCCATCACCATCTCAACCGGCGTACGTTCGAGCGCTGGCTTGACCACCTGATGGGCAAGGAAGCAGCGCGCAAACATGCGGAATCGCAGGCACAATTGCGCCAGGAAGCGTGTCCGAAACAATGCCAGAAAGGACCGCGCCGGCGTCAACGCCAACGTTTTGGCGTGAGCACGGATGTGCGCAATCGTGCGCTCCGGGCGTTCTGGGCAATGCATGTCGAGGCGATGAACTGGAGCGGCATGGGCGTTCGCGAATACGCCGCGGCACTGCAGCTTTCGCCCTACGCGCTGCGCCGTTGGCGTGACCGCTTGGAGGATGGCGAGGTTGAGATCGACTGGCGCGCGCATCTTCATCCCGCCGCCCGCCCGGCCGTTAGTGATATCACTAACGGCGCGACGTCCGAAAACGGCTTGACAGCGCGTCCAGATGACACTCCCGCCACGCGCTTCCGCCGGTTCTTCACGGACGCGCAGAAGCTCGCCATCGTCCAGGAGAGTGAAGCTGCAGGTGCAACGGTCTCGGCTGTCGCGCGCCGGCACGGGATCGCGACCGGCATCCTGTTTCGTTGGCGCGCGGAATTCGGCGTGACGCAGAAGAAGCAAGCGAAACTGGCATCTGTGACGCTGGCTACGGACGCGGCAGCGGCACTCGCGCTGCAGAATCTTGTGCGGCCCCCTGACGGGATGATGGCAATCGAACTGCCGGATGGGCGGCGTGTCTTTGCACCTGCGGGCAGTGATCCTGTTGCCGTACGAGCGTTCGTCGACAGCGGAGGGACTGCATCATGATGATCGTTCCGGCGGGCGTGAAGGTGCATCTGGCGCTGGGGCACACCGACATGCGGAAGGGGCTGGACGGGCTCGCCATGCTGGTCCAGGCAACGCTGAAGCAGGACCCGTTCTCGGGTCATCTGTTTGCCTTCCGGGGAAAGAAGGCGTCGCTGCTCAAGATCCTGTTCTGGGATGGCAACGGGCTGTGTCTGTTCACCAAGCGGCTCGACCAGGGCAGCTTCGTGTGGCCACGTATGGCAGGTTATGACGGCTCGATCACATTGACGCCGGCACAGCTTGCCATGCTGATCGAGGGCATCGACTGGCGCGCACCCGAGCGTATCTGGAGACCGGCGCTGGCCGGCTGAAAACGGTCCTCCGATCGACGCAGAAACTACCGGAATCCTTGGGTTTTTGAGCGGTTCATGGTAGATTCGATCATGTTGATCGACCTCGACAATCTGCCGTCCGATCCAGCACTTTTGCAGCGTCTGCTGCGCGATATGGCAGCTGCCGTCGAGAGCCGCGATGGCGAGATCGAACGCCTCCAATCGATCATCAGGAAGCTTCAGCGGGCGCAGTTCGGCCGGCGTTCCGAGCGCCTCGATCCCGACCAACTGGCGCTCGCGCTGGAAGACCTCGATGCCGACATCGCCCGCATCCGGGAGAGCACACCGAGCGTCCATCCACCGTTGGAGCGGCCATCCCACCGCAAGCCGCTGCCCGATCATCTGCCGCGCGAGGACATGCGGCTCGACATCGAAGAAGCGTATTGTGTGTGCTGTGGCGGCGCACTTCATGCGATCGGCGAGAGCGTCAGCGAGATGCTCGACTGGGTTCCGGCACAGCTTCGCGTTGTCCGCATCACGCGCCCGAAATACGCCTGCCGGACTTGCGAGACGGTAGCGCAAGCGCCTGCGCCGGAGCGGTTGATCGCCGGCGGATTGGCAACGCCGGCGCTTCTGGCGCAGGTGCTGGTCTCCAAATATTGCGATCACACGCCGCTCTACCGGCAGTCGCAGATATTCGCCCGGCATGGTGTCGATCTGGCACGCTCGACGCTGGCTGGATGGGTCGGCGGCGCCTGCTGGTGGCTGGAAGCCCTGCACGAGCGGCTGGTGAAGAACATATTCGCCTCCAACCATCTGTTCGCCGACGACACACCGGTGCCGGTGCTCGATCCGGGCCGCGGGCGGACCAAGACGGGGCGGTTGTGGGTCTATGCCCGTGAGCAACGCACTTGGGCCGGACCCGAGCCGCCGGCGGCAGTCTACCTGTTTGCGCCGGACCGAAAGGCCGAGCGCCCGATATCGCATCTTCAGCACTTCAAAGGTGTGCTGCATGTCGATGGTTATGCCGGCTTCGAACAGCTCGCTGCCCGTGGCGATATCGCTCTCGCCGCCTGCTGGGCGCATACGAGGCGCAAGTTCTATGACGTGGTCGAAGCGACCGGATCGCCCGTGGCGGCGGAAGCCCTGCGCCGGATCGGTGAAATCTATGCCGTCGAGGCGGATGTGCGCGGACAGTCGCCGGCCCTTAGGCTTGCGGCGCGGCTGCAGCGATCGAAACCCGTTGTTGCCGCCTTCCACACCTGGCTGGAAGTGCAGCTCCAGCACATCTCCGGACGCAGCACGCTTGCAGAAGCGATCCGCTATGCGCTGTCGCGTTGGACCGGACTGACCCGCTTCCTCACCGATGGTCGTGTCGAGCTCGATACCAACCCGGTCGAGCGGGCCATCCGTCCCGTTGCGCTCGGCCGCAAGAACCACCTGTTCGCCGGCAGCGATGGCGGCGGCGGCCGCTGGGCGATCGTTTGCTCTCTCACCGAAACTGCCAAGCTCAACGATGTCGAGCCCTACTCCTATCTCGCCGACGTACTGCAGCGCATGCTCGATGGGCATCCCGTCAGCAGCCTCGATGAACTCCTGCCATGGGCGTGGAAAGCGCAAAATCCCGTCAAGAGCTGACATCACGTGCAGCCCCCGGACGCATACGTCGCTCCGTAAGCGTCCGGTCCTGACACCTCGTTGGCGTAGTGCAAAATCGCTGCATGTGGAGCTCCTTCGCAACGTGGAGGATCTCCGGTGAATTTGAGACATTTCGAGAACACGTCGCGTAAGTCCTTCTGGGTGATTCATGCGAAGCGTGGCGTCAGAGCGGGTTGGCGCGCACATCCACCATTGGAGCGGCCATCCCATCGCAAGCCGCTGCCCGCTCACCTGCCGCGCGAGGACGTGCGGCTCGACATCGAAGAAGCCTATTGTGTGTGCTGTGGCGGCGCACTTCATGCGATCGGCGAGAGCGTCAGCGAGATGCTCGACTGGGTGCCGGCACAGCTTCGCGTGGTCCGCGTCACGCGCCCCAAATACGCTTGCCGTGTCTGCGAGACCGTAGCGCAAGTGGCTGCGCCGGAGCGCTTGATCGCCGGCGGATTGGCAACGCCAGCGCTTCTGGCGCAGGTGCTGGTCTCCAGATATTGCGATCACACGCCGCTCTACCGGGAATCGTGCCCGGCATGGTGTCGATCTGGCGCGCTCGACGCTGGCTGGATGGGTCGGCGGCGCATGCTGGTGGCTGGAAGCTCTGCACGAGCGGCTGGTAAAGAACGTGTTCGCCTCCAACCATCTGTTCGCCGACGAGACACCGGTTGCCGGTGCTCGATCCGGGCCGTGGGCGGACCAAGGCGGGACGGTTGTGGGTCTATGCCCGCGAGCAACGACCCTTGGCCGGACCCGAGCCGCCGGCAGCAGTCTATCTGTTTGCGCCGGACCGAAAGGCCGAGCGCCTGGTATCGCATCTTCAGCACTTCAAGGGCGTGCTGCATGTCGATGGTTATGCCGGCTTTGAACAGCTCGCTGCCAGTGGCGAAATCGTTCTTGCCGCCTGCTGGGCGCATACCAGGCGCAAGTTCTATGACGTGGTCGAAGCGACCGGATCGCCCGTGGCAACTGAGGCGCTGCGCCGGATCGGTGAAATCTATGCGGTCGAGGCGGATGTACGCGGTCAGTCGCCGGCCCTGGGGCTTGCGGCGCGGCTGCGGCGATCGAAACCCGTTGTCGCCGTCCCACGTCTGGCTGGAAGCGCAGCTCCAGCACATCTTCGGACGGCAGCACGCTTGCAGAAGCGGTCCGCTATGCGCTGTCGCGCTGGACTCGGACTGACGCGCTTCCTCACCGATGGTCGAGTCGAGCTTGACGCCAACCCAATAGAACGGACCCTCCGTCTCGACCTCTACGCGCCGACGCAACTCCCGGTCGAAGACATGGTTGGGTCGAAGCGCTGATGGTGGCCGGACTCAATCAACGGCCGTTTCTGTCGTGAAACGCTGCGGCCGGGAGGAATGACCAGCAAAAAGGCCTGGCCAATGCGTCGCCGGAACCTGTCACCGAGCTATACCACGCGCATTGGGGACGTTCTCGCGGTTCGAGCATGAGGGGTGGACAACCCCGGGTGGCGCGCGAGCTGTGCCTTGCGGGAGGGGAGTGAGTTGAGGCAGACTGCCAAGCCTATACAATAACGTAACAATTCAATTGCTTAGCGGGCCATGGCCGATAGCACTACAGACACGCTCGTAAAACCTGACATGGAGGCGGTCCTATCCCGCACCCATGTGGGACACGACTTGCATGGCTTTTTGCTGCCGGTACTGGAAGCCGTGTCTAACGCGATGCATGGCATCGTCGCTCGGTTTGACGATAGGGCGAGCGTGGACGGTAAGGTCGAAATCGTCATTTCTAGCGCGAATGATCCGAGCAAGATTCACGTCTCGATCACTGACAACGGGATCGGTCTCAACGACGACAACTACCGCTCCTTCAAAACGCCGTTCTCCGGCTACAAACTAAAAACACGCGGACGCGGCTTCGGACGCTTTATCGCGTTCAAGGTCTTCTCGCGGATTCTGTATTCAACGCGATACGAGCTTTTGGGTACGCCCTCGACGCGGACTTTTCGTTTCGACATCGCTCAAAAGGAAGAGTTGATATTTTTCGACGGCGACCCCGACTTCAAACATGTCGGCATGCGGGTGGAGTACGACTCGCCGCTGACGCCATGGCACGAGCTGATCCGTGGCTTGAACCAAAGCGACGTGGCCGATCACATCGCGAGCCACTTCCTTCCCCAATTTCTATACGGCTCGCTCCCGGAGATTACGATCAAGATCGACGATGGGGACGCCGAGAACATTACGTCACGGTTTAAGAACGTGTTCGTGGAGAGCGCTACCGGGCAGATCACCGTGGACATCGAGGGTAAGCTGGAGACGCTGGATTACAGCCTCACCAAAATTCAGAAGACGCGATCCTTCAAAAACCACTGCCTCTTGTTTGCGGCGGCTGACCGCATTGTCGGAAGCCCAAAAGACCTGACGAGCTTGTTGGGGAGTCCGCATTTTACGGACGAGAAGAACGAAAACTACATCGTTATCGGCGTCGTGCGGGGCGAAGCGTTTGAGACCCGGCTGAACGACTCTCGAACGGGAATGAACCTTCCCCCTAAAGCCGTGGAACGTATCGTTTCCGCCGTCAGTGATGCCATCGGTAAGGGTGAATCGTCGCAGATCGCGAAAATCAAGGCCGAACAGTCTGCCGATCTTACGGATGCCCTGCGTGAGAATCCGATCCTTCGGATCGGCCTGAAGGGCAAGACGGTCTCCGACTATGTTGTGAGCAAGCCGAACAACTGGACCGCACAGCAGTTTGTATCCGACTTGGCGATTGAGCGTTTTCGCGCGTCCAAGGAGCTGACCAAGGCCATCACACTTGCTGCCGCCAATGAGGAAAATTACGTCGATACGATCAAGGACATCGTCTCCAAGATCGATCAGGCCAACAAGGAGGCTCTTGCCGAATACGTGATCCACCGCAAGCGGGTCATTGAGATGGTCGAGGCGGCGCGGAAATACGCGGCGGGGACAACGAAGCACGCGCCCGAGGACGTCATCCATGACCTCATCTTCAGGCGTTTTTCAGATACAGCCGAACTGGAATATTTTGAGCACAATCTTTGGCTGATTGACGACGCGCTCGCCTTCCTTCCCTACGCAACTAGCGATAGGACCGCGAAGGGAGCCGGACGCAGGAAGGGCGACAAAGTTCCCGATCTCGCCTTTTTCGACGACAGTCTTGTGCTCGGCGACAACGACGGCACGACGATTACGATCGTCGAGTTTAAGAAGCCAAGTCGCGACGACTATGCGTTCGGGAACCCTAAAACCGACCCTGTGAAACAAGTGATTGACACACTCGAACTTGCCGTGCGCGCTGGGGGGATCACGAAGACGGACGGCACGCATATGTCGTTCACCGGCGTCATACGGCGGTTCGGCTACATCGTCGCGGATCACAAGCCATCACTGGTCCGAGTGCTGAAGGACCATGACTTCAAGAACGGTCAGAACCCGAAAATTTTCTATCGCTTCAGAGACAACGAAGAGATTTTCATACAGGCCATTGGCTACGACACGCTTATCGAGAACGCGAAAAAGCGAAATCAGGCCTTCTTCACGGTTCTCCTTGGTGAGTAACCGGATGCCCCTTGGCCGTTCCGCCCGGTCTTCATTGCCGGAATATGAAAAACTCGATGACACTCTGTCATATAGAAAGCCAGCAATGCTGTGGATAGAATGTCCTGTGCGTCAAAGCGACTTCCTTGAATTATTCGGCCAGTAAAGCGAGTGCCTAGTATATGAACGCCGTTGAGATCGAAGAAGCTGCCGATGAGCTGGCCGGACAACCTTTTGACCCGGTCGAGTTCCCGTTCGCGTTCCTTGCGGCGTTTGGCAACAAAGAGACCACAATCAAGCGGCTGCGCTCGGGACAATCGAACGCGTCCGACATCGCGGGCGGCCTCCTCCAGAGAAGCAACATCCATATCGCTGTTTGCGGCGAGGGCGCGGTCGGCGCGACGCTAGTCAGCCTACGCCAAAGCCCCAAGACAGGTTCGGCTAAAGCGAAGTTCATTCTCGCGACCGATGGCGTGACGCTAGAGGCAGAAGACCTAACTAGTGGCGAGGTGATCGCCTGCGCTTACCCGGAATTCGCCGAGCACTTTGGGTTTTTCCTACCGCTCGCAGGCATCTCCACCGTCAAGGAAATCAAGAACAACCCGATCGACGTGAAGGCGACAGGTCGTCTGAACAAGCTCTATGTAGAGCTGCTGCGGGATAACCCCGAGTGGGGAACGGAGGAGAAGCGCCCAGAGCTAAACCAGTTCATGGCGCGGTTGATTTTTTGCTTCTTCGCCGAGGACACGGGAATTTTCCGTGACCATCAGTTCACGCGAACGATCGACAAAATGAGCGACGGTCAGTCCGGCAATACCCACGAGGTGCTGAAGGAGCTGTTCCGCGCCATGGATACGAAGCCGGAGGATCGGGCCACCGCCAAACTTCGCAACTGGGCGGATGCCTTCCCATATGTGAATGGCGGGCTGTTCACCGGCGCGACCGACTGCCCCCGCTTCAGCCGGATCGCACGCTCATACCTACTCCGCGCTGGCGAGTTGGATTGGCAGCAGATAAATCCGGACATTTTCGGTTCAATGATCCAGGCCGTCGCCGACGACGAAGAGCGCGGCGAATTGGGAATGCACTACACGAGCGTGCCGAACATCCTGAAGGTGCTGAACCCACTCTTCCTCGACGACCTACGCGAGCAGCTGGAGTCGGCGGGCGATAACGTCCGCAAGCTACGTAACCTTCGCAAGCGACTGTCCACGATTCGCGTTTTCGACCCCGCCTGTGGCTCGGGGAATTTCCTCGTGATCGCCTATAAAGAAATGCGCGCGATCGAACATGAAATCGTCAAGCGAACAGATGACAAACCGCGCAGCCAAATCCCGCTTTCAAATTTCTACGGCATCGAGATCAAAAGCTTCGCCGCCGAGATCGCCCGCCTAGCCCTGCTTATCGCCGAGTTCCAAGCTGACTGCGGCTACATCAGCCAACAGGAAGCACGCATGATGGTGCTCCCACTCCACCGAACGGGACAAATCCGCGTGGGGAACGCACTGCGTGAGAGTTGGCCGGACGTTTGCCAGCTACCGTCGAGAACCCTCGTGGAGGAGCATGACCTCGGAGGTCCAACTGGCCGGCTGCAACTTGAGGCTAACGGCGAAGAAAATTCTCCGCTAGAAACGTATATCTGTGGAAACCCGCCCTACGTAGGCACCAAATATCAAACAAACTCTCAGAAGAGCGACCTAAAGCACGTCCTCGCGGCCCACATATCTAAGTTTGGAAATGTCGATTACGTTGGTGGATGGCTTGCTTTGGGTGCTCAATACGTAGCGGAAGATAGGCACTCGGGTTTTGCCTTTGTGAGCACCACTAGTCTCTTCGAAGGCGAGCAGGCGTCCATCACCTTAGGCTTGATGAATGCATTTAATGTTGAGATCGGATGGTGCCACCAAGGTTTTAAGTGGTCAAACAATGCCTCCAATAATGCGGGCGTCATGTGCTGTATTGCTGGATTTCAACACCCGGAGGAGATCCACACGCGCTTAATTTATGATGATTCTACGGCCAGAACTGTTGACTCTATAGGCCCGTATCTTATTGCCATGCCAAATATCGTCGTAGAAAAGCGGAGCACACCTCTATCTGCGATCTCAAGAATGGCTTTCGGGAGCATGTCAAATGACAATGGCTATTTCAGTTTTGAAAAAGACGAGTACGATAACCGTTTTTCGTCGGACAACGATTTAAGGACATTGTTCAAGAAAGCATACGGCGGGACTGAATTCATCAATTCACTTACACGCTACGTATTACATGTTCCACAGAGCGCGCGTCTCAACGACATACAGAGGTCAAAGCTCGAGACCATTATCGAGTCGGTTAGAGCCTATCGATTATCAAGCCCTCGCGAGGCTACCGCGAAACTAGCACGTATACCAGAACACTTCGCTGAAGACCGTCATGCAGATGTGCTCAAGCTTGTTGTTCCTCAGATATCATCAGAACGACGACCTTACTTTGCGGCGGGATATCTAAGGCCTGATGAATTGGTTATTGCCCCATCACAAAGTATAGATAATCCTGAACCTTGGGATTTCAGCATCATAAGCAGCAGTCTTCATATGCTCTGGCTCCGTGTTGTCGGAGGCAAGCTTGAAAACCGTTTACGCTACTCTCCATCGTTGGTTTGGAACACTTTTCCTGTCCCGCCTCTGACCGAAAAAAATCGAACCGATCTCACCCGCTGCGCCGGGAACATCCTTCTCGCGCGCGAAGCCCATTTCCCCTCGACGATCGCCGACCTCTACAATCCCGATGAGATGCCGGACGACCTACGCCGCGCGCACGAGGAAAACGACGAGGTTCTGGAGCGCATCTACGTTGGTCGCCGGTTCAAGAATGATACCGAGAGACTGGAGAAGCTATTCGATCTCTACACAAAAATGACGGCGGGGCAGCCGCAAACAAAGAGGAAAGCGAAGAGTGCGGCATGACGGCTGACAATCCAACGAACAAACGAACGATCCCTTCTGTTTCGATCACCACGGCGAGAACGGGCGCATCGACCAAGCCCAATTCAATGGGCATGCGCGTGATGCAGGAGCGCGCCTACGCGCGTCGCGGCGAGCAATACTTGCTCATTAAGTCGCCGCCGGCGTCGGGAAAATCCCGCGCGCTCATGTTCATCGCGCTCGACAAGCTCCACAATCAGGGCCTCAAACAAGCCATCATCGTTGTGCCGGAACGCTCGATCGGCGGCAGCTTCGCCGACGAGCCACTCACGAAGGGAGGCTTCTGGGCCGACTGGACCGTGAAGCCCCAATGGAATCTCTGCAACGCCCCCGGCATTGACGAGCCGAAGGTCGCGAAATCAAAGGTCAAAGCTGTGGGCGAATTCCTCGCCAGCGACGACAAGGTGCTGGTTTGCACCCATGCGACGTTCCGTTTCGCGGTAGACGAACTTGGCGTCGAGGCCTTCGACGATCGCCTGATCGCCGTCGATGAATTCCACCACGTCAGCAGCAATCCCGACAATCGCCTTGGGGCGCAACTCGGGCAGTTCATCACGCGCGACAAGGTGCATTTGGTCGCGATGACCGGATCGTACTTTCGGGGAGACGCTGAGGCCGTACTCGTCCCACAGGACGAAGCCAAGTTCGATACCGTCACCTACACCTATTACGAGCAGCTTAATGGCTACGAGCATCTGAAGTCGCTTGATATCGGTTATTTCTTCTACACGGGCCCATACCTCGACGCGATCATGAGGGTGCTCGATCCGGCCCTGAAGACGATCGTTCACATCCCCAGCGTCAATTCCCGTGAAAGCACGAAGGACAAGCACAAGGAAGTCGAGGAGGTCATGGATGCCCTCGGGGAATGGAAGGGCGTCGATCCCGCGACAGGTTTTCACCTAATTGAGGTGGAGGGCGGACGTATAGTGAAGGTCGCCGATCTGGTCGATGACGGCGACAGCGCCAAACGGTCCAAAGTCCTGTCGGCGTTGAAAGACCCCGCGCAGCGGAACAATCGCGACCACGTAGACATCATCATTGCCCTTGGGATGGCAAAGGAAGGCTTTGACTGGATTTGGTGCGAGCACGCCCTCACCGTGGGGTACCGCAGCAGCTTGACCGAGATCATCCAAATCATCGGCCGCGCCACGCGCGATGCGCCTGGCAAGGAACGTTCGCGGTTCACCAACCTCATTGCCGAACCGGACGCTGCGGAAGCGCTCGTGGTCGATGCCATCAACGACACGCTGAAAGCGATCGCGGCGAGCTTGCTGATGGAGCAGGTTCTAGCCCCTCGCTTCGAGTTCACGCCGAAGGGCGCCGGAAAGAAGGAAGGCTTCGACTACGGGCCTGACGGGTATGCCGAAGGCAAAACGAATGTCGGCTTCAACGAAGAGCGGGGTCTATTCCATTTCGAGATCAAGGGGCTTGTGACGCCTGAAACGCCCGAGGCGACCCGCATCTGCACGGAAGACTTGAACGAGGTCATCACAGCATTCGTGCAGGACAAATCGGCGCTTGAGCGCGGTCTCTTTGACCGCGAAAATACCTTGCCCGAGGAGCTGACCCAGCTCCGCATGGGTAAGATCGTTCGCGACCGCTATCCGGAGTTAAGCGAGACCGATCAGGAAGCGATAAGGCAACACGCCATCGCTGCGCTAAACATGACTCAAAAGGCCAAGCAACTCGCCAGTGGTGGGGAGAGCGATGGTGAGTCAAGGTCGAACACCGCGCTGATAGATGGTGTGCGCCTGATCGCGATGGATGTGCGCGATCTGGATATTGACTTGATCGACCGGATCAACCCGTTCGATGCGGCCTATGCCGTGCTTGCGAAAGCCATGGACGAGAAGATGCTCAAGCAGGTCGCCGCGACGATCGCCGCCAAGCGTGTGAGCATTCCTTACGAGGAAGCGCGCGAACTGGCTCTTCGCGCCGTCAGGTTTAAGCAAGAGCGTGGACGCGTCCCCGACATCACCTCGCAAGACGCTTGGGAGAAGCGACTTGCCGAGGGCGTAACCGCCCTCGCCCGATACCGCGCGCAGCAGCAGGCCGCCAATGGTTGATCTGTCTGATGACGAACTGCTGGCCGAACTGGGCGTAAGTGTTGAAGCGAAGAAGGTCAGCGGACGCACTCCGCGCGAAGAGCGGATTATCGCTGGCTTCGAGGACATACTGAAGTTCCGCGAAGAGCATGGAAGCACGCCGCAGCATGGCGAAGAGCGCGACATATTCGAACGCCTCTATGCCGTCCGCCTTGATCGCCTTCGCGCTTTGCCGGATGCGCGAGAGCTTTTAGCCCCGCTCGACAAGTTTGGCTTATTGGGCGAGCCATCCGTACCGGCAGGGGCGGATTTCGATGCGCTCGATGACGAAGCGCTTCTCGCCGAACTGGGTATCGCGGCGGAAGCGCCGGACGACATTACGGTGCTCAGACACGTCACCTCACGCGAAGAGCGCCGCGCCGCTGAGGAGATCGCCAATCGCACCCCGTGCCTCGACTTCGCGAAGTTCAAACCGCTCTTCGAGAGTGCCCAGAACGACATCGAAACCGGGGCACGGCAGACCCGCGAGTTCGAGCTAAAGTCCGAAATCAGGACTGGAAGCTGGTTCATCGTAGGCGGCCAGAAGGCCTATGTTGCCGAAATGGGAGAGATGTTCTCGAACGCACAGGGCCGCACCGATGCGCGCCTTCGGGTGGTCTTCGAGAACGGCACCGAGAGCAACATGCTGATGCGCTCGCTCCAGCGCGCCCTGCATAAGGACGAAGCCGGACGAAGGATTACCGACCCTTCGGCGGGACCGCTGTTCGGGAACGAAGCCGAAGGTGACGATCTCAAAAGCGGAACGATCTACGTCCTCCGCAGCAAGTCGGATCATCCGGACGTGGCTGCTCACCGTGACCTGATCCACAAGATTGGCGTCACAGGTGGCTCCGTTGATGCGCGTATAAGCCAAGCGGCGAAGGACGCCACTTACCTGCTCGCGGATGTTGAGGTTGTCGCCACGTACAAGCTATTCAACATCAACCGGTCGCGGCTGGAGAAGATCTTCCATCGCTTGTTCGGGGCGGTGCAGCTCGATCTGACCATTCACGACCGCTTCGGCCAACCGGTGAAGCCGCGTGAATGGTTCTTGGTGCCGCTACAGGTGATTGATGAAGCAGTCGAGAAGATCAAAGACGGCTCGATAGTCGGATTTGCGTACGATCCCGCGACGGCATCACTGACGCCATCCAACCGGCGTTAGGTTGGCCTCTCTAGCAGAGTCAGAATTGCATAAGGGTCGGAACGCCCTTTGCTCCTCTCCAAGGGGGATCCTTGCTGGGGGTCCACGGGGCATACGCCTGGTCGTTTGGTGTCCAGAGGCGCGTGAAAGCGCCTTGGTCATGGGGGTGTCGGCGGGAGCTCGAAGGCTCCTTTGATTTGTTGGTTCACCGGCCAAACGGTGAAGCGGTGCGAGCCGAAACTCCCAGCGAAGCGTGCGGGGTTGAGGCGAGCGCCGCAGGCCAGAGGGATGCAATGGCAGAGCGCAGCGTCTCCGTTGCCAAGATAGAGGCTTATGGCGCAGATTGCGCGACGCCGCTCACCTCGTGCTGGTCAAAGGAGCTACGCTCGCTATCCCTATTACTTGTGCCCTAAGCGGGGCTGTGAGAGCTACGGGAAGTCGATCCGACGAGAGCTGATCGAAGGGCAGTTCGCAGAATTGCTCCGCAGCGTACGCCCGACCCCGTCACTTTTCCAGGTCGCGCAAAGTGTTTCGCGATCTATGGAACCCAGCCGAGGCGCAAGTGACAGCGCTTAAGCTGGAGGCTCAGGGGGTCGATACGCAAATCACGCAGTTTCTCTACCGATTTGCTCGAAGACCGAATTCGCAGGCTCGAAGAACTGAAGCTTCTGATGAACGCCAAACTAGCCAGATGCGTGCAGCCTGCCAGACGCTTTGTGACTTAGAACGGCGCTCGACTTCCTCGCAAACCCTTGGAATCCCTGGCGATCGGGTCGCTTAGAGGACCGCCGAACAGTCCTGAACCTCACGTTTGCCGATCGACTGCGTTAAAAGTGCAAAGGAGGGCTAGAACGGCAAATTTGTCTTTGCTGTTCAATATCTTAACCAGTCCTTAGGGGTGAAAAAGAAATGGCGCACCCGACAGGATTCGATCCCTGCGACCTCTGCCTTCCGGGGGCAGAGTCATTTATTTGCTGCTCATCACTGCGAATCACAGGAAGTGAGAAAATTGGTTTCCGTGTCGGCGCGGAGCAGCATTTGTAGTAGGAACCATCCCTCCCGGGGATTTAGGTGCCTTTTGGTTCTGAGTTTCGAGCCAGCCTTACGCCTGGGCCGCCACCATTTGCCGGAATGAATTCGATGCCGGCGGTCTCGAACGCTAGCCGAATTGCGTCGATCGTCGAACTCTTTAGCTGCTCGCCCCGTTCAAGACGGGCGATCGTATCAGGCGATACCTCCGCGTTTCGAGCAAGGTCTCGCGTTCCCCACCCCAGCGCGACGCGCGCCATTTTGCATTGAATTGCATTCATTTCGTAACGCAGATACGATTTGTGTTGATCTTCCGGCCAATTGCCATTATCGTAACCCTGATCCGATTTAATACCTTAGCGGCCGCCAAGGGTGTTCAACCGCCGTTAGCGACCTAACCACAACCTAAGCTGTTGGGAGCTCGGACCATGGCTGATTCCGACCATAGCATGAGTTTGGGGTGCGTCACGCGGCGGCTGGCGCTTGGCGGGTTGTTTGTCGTCAGCGGTGGGTGGACTTTTGGCGGGAATGCGCTGGCCCGGGCGACAGCGGCGACAGACGTTGTGCCGGCTCCAACGCCAGACCCAGCGGTGGCGGTGTGGCGCGATTGGAATGCTGCATATGAGCAAGCTATGTGGCGCTGTGACCGGCTGCAGGAACTCGAGGCAGCAGTTGCCGAGCGAGTGGATGGGCTGTGGACGGTTGTGAGCAGCCCTGACGGCGAGGAGACCGTCGTTTGCTCGATGGCGGCGGTGGACCGGATTATCGGCGAGAGAACGGACATGGGGGAGATCCGCGCCAGGGCCGAAGCTGAACTCGACGCGCGACAAGCGCATTTCGAGGTGGTTGCGACGGAGATCGGCTATTTCGAGGGATTGAGGGCCGAGCAGGCAGGCTTTGCAAGGGTCGCGGCGCTGCTGGAGGCGCTTTCCGGGACGCCCGCCGTCTCGCTTTCAGGCGTTGTGGGCAAGCTCGATGCGGTGTTGCGCAACGGCGCTGACTGGGAAGATCGTTCGGCCTTTCCCTGGCCACAAATCCGCTCGGCGCGCGAGGACCTGATGCGGATCGGGCGCCAGCTGACACCGCATGCTTTTTTCCCCGGCGGGTAGACGGTGAGGCTTGTCTCTCGCCTGCCCTACCGGACAATTCGCCGGGTGGCTTCACTGCATGTGGCTTCACGGCGGAGCCGGTCAAGGTCACGGCGGGTTGGCGCCAAGGCCTTGACCGGCGTTTCCAGCGTCGCGGCAGTCGGCATCCTCCCTCCGCATAGGAGAGGGCGCCGAACGCAGGTCATTGCGCGCCACGTTGCTACGACCGCATTTTCCCTCTTCCCGGCCGGCATATCTGGCAGCTTCATCTTCGCTTCGACACCACGAAGCGAGGAAGCCTATGGCAGAAGAAAACGTGACGACCGCCGACGCGCGGCACTCTGCGAGCACCGACAGGTCCAAAACCCATCCGGCGATCCTGGCTCTCGCCTGGCTGATCGGGCGGGGCATGGCACGCGAGCGCTTCGCAAACGCAACGGACGCCAAAGACATCCCCAACTCTCACGCAACCAAGGCAGAACCACCGGGCGAAAGAGCCGGCGACGGCAATTCCGACACCAGCTAGACCGAGAGCATTGTTCATGACCATGCGCGTAGCACTTTATGCCCGCTACTCTTCCGACCAGCAGCGGGCAGCCTCGAT
Organism: Aminobacter sp. P9b; assembly: GCF_045345995.1. NCBI lineage: Bacteria > Pseudomonadati > Pseudomonadota > Alphaproteobacteria > Hyphomicrobiales > Phyllobacteriaceae > Aminobacter > Aminobacter sp. P9b. The sequence continues at coordinate 15,448 of NZ_CP150082.1, forward strand.
CGAGGACCAGTTCCGGCTCTGCCGCGAACATGCGGCGCGCGAAGACTGGGAGATCGCCGGCACCTACCAGGATGCCGGCATTTCCGGAGCAAGCCAGATCCTGAGGCCCGGCATCCAGAAACTGGTCCGCGACGCCCAATGCGGGTTGTTCCAACTGGTGCTGGCCGAGGCCCTCGACCGCATTTCGCGCGACCAGGCCGACATCGCAACACTCTACAAACATTTGAAGTTCGCCGGCGTGCCGATCGTCACTCTCGCAGAGGGCGCGATCTCCGAACTGCATATCGGCCTCAAGGGCACGATGAACGCCTTGTTTCTCGGCGATCTCGCCATGAGGACCCGGCGCGGATTGCGCGGCCGCGTCGAACTCGGCAAGTCCGGCGGCGGGCTGTGTTACGGCTATCGTGTCGTCAGGCGCCTTGGCGAGCGCGGCGAACAGGTTAAGGGTGACCGCGAGATCGACACTGCTCAGGCAGAGGTTGTGCGCCGCATCTTCCGGGAGTTTGCCACAGGCATTAGTCCGCGCGCGATCGCCAAGAACCTCAACGACCAGGGTATATCAGGGCCTGCCGGCAAGCTGTGGAACGACACCACGATCCGCGGTCACGTCAGGCGCGGCACAGGCATCATCAACAACGAACTCTATGTCGGTCGACTGGTTTGGAACCGCCAGCGCTATGTGAAGGATCCCGCAACCGGCAAGCGCGTCTCCCGCCTCAATCCGGAGAGCGAATGGATCGTCACCGACGTGCCGGAGTTGCGCATCGTGGGCGACGAACTCTGGCAAGCGGTCAAGGCGCGCCAGAGCGAGCTCGCCGACAGGTCCGTCAACCTGACCACGGCTGTCCGCGCTCACCACATGCGCAACCGGCTAACCAGCGCCCGTCGGCCAAAGTCGCTGCTGTCGGGACTTGTCTTTTGCGGGTGCTGCGAGGGGCCATATTCCTTGCGCAGCGTCGACCGCTTCGCCTGCTCCAGCCACACCAGCAATGGCTCATGCCCGAACAAGCGCACCATAGCGCGGAGCGAACTGGAACAGCGGGTGCTAGCCGGCCTGAAGAACAGGATGATGGCGCCGGAGGCAGCCGCGGTTGCGATGAGAGCCTACGCCGAGGAGACGAACCGTCTCAACCGCGAGCGCCGCGCCAATGCCGATGGCTGGAACGCAGAACTGGTGAAGGTCGAGAAGCAGATCCGCAGCATCATCGAGGCGATCAAGGCCGGCATGTTTCAGGTGAGCATGAAGGCTGAGATGGACGCGCTCGAGATGCGCAAGGCCGATCTCACGAACCAGCTTGCCGCCGCTCCCCACGACAAGCCGGACCTGCTGCCGAGCATATCGTCCCTCTATGCGCGGAAGGTGGCGCATCTGACCGAGGCGCTCAACTATCCGGACGACCGGCCACAGGCCGCAACAGCGCTGCGGTCGTTGATCGAGAAGATTGTTCTGACACCCGGCGCGAAACGCGGCGAGATCGAAGCTACGCTGTACGGAGAACTGGGCACGATCCTGAACTGGACCGAGCGGCAGGCTGTTGGGTCTGCAAACAAAAACACTCCCGGAGCAAGGCTCACGGGAGTGTCGTTATCAATGGTTGCGGGGACAGGATTTGAACCTGTGACCTTCAGGTTATGAGCCTGACGAGCTACCGGGCTGCTCCACCCCGCGCCACCATTTTCGCAAGCTGTGCTTGCGGATATTCCGGCGATTCCTTGCTTCATGTAGGCATTTGCCCACCTGATTGCGAGGATTTCAGGCTGCTGCCAATGGAAAGGGCCGCTTGCGCGGCCCGTCTACCCGTTGGCGGGCCTTGGTTTGTATCGAGAAGATTGCAACATCGCGTTGCGATGCGTGGATTTAACGTGCGTTTGGCAGACCTGGCAGCGACTTACTCTCCCGCGTCTTGAGACGAAGTACCATCAGCGCTGGAGCGTTTCACGGCCGAGTTCGGAATGGGATCGGGTGCAGCCGCTCCGCCATAACCACCAGGTCGGCAAAACGCACGTTGTTCGAGAAGCTTTTTGAGCGAAGGAGCGTCAAGAGGCGTCGACAGCGGAACTGTCGGGTGCCTCTCGGGCTGTTCGCTGGTCTTTGTGTGCCTTTTCATCCTGCCTTTCGGCAGCGATGAGCATTAGGAATGAGAACGATCAAGCCTATCGAACTATTAGTACCGGTAAGCTTCATGCGTTGCCGCACTTCCACACCCGGCCTATCAACGTGGTCGTCTTCCACGGTTCTCAGGGAATACTCGTTTTAAGGTGGGTTTCCCGCTTAGATGCCTTCAGCGGTTATCCCGTCCGGATATAGCTACCCTGCTATGCGGCTGGCGCCACAACAGGTCCACCAGAGATCCGTCCATCCCGGTCCTCTCGTACTAGGGACAGATCCTTTCAATATTCCTACACCCACGGCAGATAGGGACCGAACTGTCTCACGACGTTCTGAACCCAACTCACGTACCGCTTTAAATGGCGAACAGCCATACCCTTGGGACCTGCTCCAGCCCCAGGATGCGATGAGTCGACATCGAGGTGCCAAACAACCCCGTCGATATGGACTCTTGGGGGTCATCAGCCTGTTATCCCCGGCGTACCTTTTATCCGTTGAGCGATGGCCCTTCCACACGGGACCACCGGATCACTATGACCGACTTTCGTCTCTGCTCGACTTGTCAGTCTCGCAGTCAGGCGGGCTTATGCCATTGCACTCGACGACCGATTTCCGACCGGTCTGAGCCCACCATCGCGCGCCTCCGTTACTCTTTAGGAGGCGACCGCCCCAGTCAAACTACCCACCATACATTGTCCCGGACCCGGATAACGGGCCGCGGTTAGACATCCATAGAGATAAGGGTGGTATTTCAAGGGTGGCTCCACCAAGGCTGGCGCCCTGGCTTCAAAGCCTACCACCTATCCTACACATGCCACTACGAATGCCAATGTAAAGCTATAGTAAAGGTGCACGGGGTCTTTCCGTCTAACCGCAGGAACCCCGCATCTTCACGGGGAATTCAATTTCACTGAGTCTATGCTGGAGACAGCGGGGAAGTCGTTACGCCATTCGTGCAGGTCGGAACTTACCCGACAAGGAATTTCGCTACCTTAGGACCGTTATAGTTACGGCCGCCGTTTACTGGGGCTTCGATTCAAAGCTTGCACCTCTCCTCTTAACCTTCCAGCACCGGGCAGGCGTCAGACCCTATACGTCGTCTTGCGACTTCGCAGAGCCCTGTGTTTTTGATAAACAGTCGCTACCCCCTGGTCTGTGCCACCCTCCACATGCTTGCGCATGAAAGGGTCACGCTTCTTCCGAAGTTACGCGTGCAATTTGCCGAGTTCCTTCAGCATAGTTCTCTCAAGCGCCTTGGTATACTCTACCAGTCCACCAGTGTCGGTTTCGGGTACGGTCTATAATGGAGGAGCTATTTCCTGGAACCGCTCCGCTGCCGGGATCAATCCAATAAGACCCGACAACTTGTGCGATCCGTCACTACCTCCAGGCCCACGAATATTAACGTGGTTCCCATCGTCTACGCGTTTCCGCCTCGACTTAGGGGCCGGCTAACCCTGCTCAGATTAGCTTTAAGCAGGAACCCTTGGACTTTCGGCGGGGGTGTCTCTCACACCCCTTACGTTACTCATGTCAGCATTCGCACTTCTGATACCTCCACCGCCCCTCACAGGTACGGCTTCGTCAGCTTACAGAACGCTCCGCTACCGCTTGCAGCAAGCTGCAAACCCTAAGCTTCGGTGTATGGCTTTAGCCCCGGTACATTTTCGGCGCAAAGACCCTTATTTAGACCAGTGAGCTGTTACGCTTTCTTTAAATGATGGCTGCTTCTAAGCCAACATCCTGGTTGTTTTGGGATCCTCACATCCTTTCCCACTTAGCCATAACTTGGGGACCTTAGCTGTAGGTCAGGGTTGTTTCCCTTTTCACGACGGACGTTAGCACCCGCCGTGTGTCTGCCGACTAGTACTCCCAGGTATTCGGAGTTTGGTTAGGTTTGGTAATCCGGTGAGGACCCCTAGCCCATCCAGTGCTCTACCCCCTGGGGTATTCGGTCGACGCTCTACCTAAATAGATTTCGCGGAGAACCAGCTATTTCCGAGTTTGATTGGCCTTTCACCCCTAGCCACAAGTCATCCCGAACTATTGCAACAGTTATGGGTTCGGTCCTCCAGTAAGTGTTACCTTACCTTCAACCTGCTCATGGCTAGATCACTCGGTTTCGGGTCTAATGCGTCGAACTGAACGCCCTGTTCAGACTCGCTTTCGCTGCGCCTACACCTACCGGCTTAAGCTTGCTCGACACACTAAGTCGCTGACCCATTATACAAAAGGTACGATGTCACCATTTCAGGCTCCATCTGTTTGTAGGCAACCGGTTTCAGGTACTCTTTCACTCCCCTTGTCGGGGTGCTTTTCACCTTTCCCTCACGGTACTAGTTCGCTATCGGTCATGCACGAGTACTTAGGCTTGGAGAGTGGTCTCCCCATGTTCAGACAGGATTTCACGTGTCCCGCCTTACTCAAGGACGATTGATCGCAT
>NZ_CP150082.1:25000-1035000 GCF_045345995.1 Aminobacter sp. P9b
CCGCCGACCGCATCGAGGTATTCTTCTCGCAGCCCGACGGCGACGACAAGGCGTCGGAGGATTCCGAGCTGCTTTATGTCTCGGCGAATTTCGGCGGCAACACCCGCAACTTCTACCGTTTCCAGATGGGCGACGGCGCGGTCGACTATTTCGACGAGGACGGCCGCAGCGCGCGCCAGTTCCTGCTGCGCAACCCGCTGCCCAACGGCAAGTACCGCTCCGGCTTCGGCGGCCGCAAGCACCCGATCCTCGGTTACGTCAAGATGCACACCGGCGTCGACTGGTCGGCGCCGACGGGCACGCCGATCATCGCTGCCGGCAATGCCGTCGTCGAAAAAGCCGGCTGGGCCGGCGGCTATGGCAAACAGACGATCCTGCGCCACGCCAACGGCTACGAGACGTCCTACAACCACCAGAGCCGCATCGCCCCGAACGTCACGCCGGGCGCGCGGGTCCGCCAGGGCCAGGTCATCGGTTATGTCGGCACCACCGGCCTGTCGACCGGCTCGCATCTGCATTACGAGCTGATCGTCAACGGCACCAAGGTCGACCCGATGCGCGTGCGCCTGCCCACCGGCCGCGTGCTGACCGGCGAAGACCTCACCGCCTTCAGGCTCGAACGCGAGCGCATCGACGATCTTCTCAAGGAAGAGAACAAGGACTCGCTGAAGGTGGCGAGCACCGCAAAGGCCAGCGGCTAAGTCTTTCCAGAATATTGCGGACGGCCGTCGGCAGGATCAGCTTGCGACGCTTGCCCTGGCAGCGCCGTCGCGGCCAAACCCGTCGCTCCTGGCGCGCTTGGCGATGTACATCGCACGGTCGGCCGACGCGATCAGCGCCTCGGCGTCGCTGCCGTCGTCCGGGAAGACCGCAATTCCGACCGTGGCACCGACCGTCAGTTGCAGCAAACCGATCTCGATCGGCTTGGCGATGTCGCGTTGCAGCCGCTGGCTCAGGAAGAGCAATGCCTCGGGATTGCCGACGCCCGAGACGACCACGCCGAATTCGTCGCCGCCAAGCCGCGCCACCGTCGCCCCTTTCGGCGCCGCCTGGGTGATGCGCCGCGCCACCTCGACCAGAACGCCATCGCCGACGGCATGACCATGCGTGTCGTTCACCGGCTTGAACCCGTCGAGGTCGATATAGATCACACCACAGCCGGACGAGGACTTTTCAGCGTTGCCGATGGTCGACTTGATCTCCTCGCGGAACCGGCGGGAGTTGGCGAGCCCCGTCAGCGGGTCGTGGCGGGCTGAATCGTGGGCAAGACGTTCCGCCGCTTCGCGCCGCGCGATCTCGCGCGAGAGCTGCCGGGTGCGAAAGCCGAGCATGACAAGCGCGACGATGCCCGCGCTAAGCAGCAGCGACAGCAACTCGTCCAGTTGCCATTCCTCATAGGTTCGGGTTGCCTCGTAGAGGCGCTCGAACAATTCGAGACGCGTGGCGACAGCGAACAAGGCGACGCTGAGTATCAACCAAGGTGCAAACGCTGCCATCCGGCGCCAATCGACGCCGGCTGACCGGGTGCCTGCCGCCTCGCCCGTTTGCTGCTGCCGACGCTGATCGGATGCCGACATCGTTGCCACCTTGACCAAAGATTGAGACTGGCTTGAAGGCCTTAACAAGGTGCTAAACGCCGTCGGCCGTATTTTATCCATCGGCACCGGCCGGCACAGTGCCGCCCTTGTCCGCGGGCGTCTTTCTTTTCCACGACGGCTGCGTGAACCAGGCGACCGCTGACGCAACGAAGCACATCGCAGCCGAGATGGCGGCGATCGCCGCGAAGGCATCGTTGGTGGCCGCCACCCGCAGTGCTTCCGCCGCCGCATCGAGCGGCGTGCGGACATAGGCGCCGAACTCCGCGCCGGGTGCGGCAGACCCAACGACGTTGGCGAAGACGACGCCGGCGACCGCGCCGAGTGAGGCCACCGCCATCAGCCCGGCGGCACGGGCAAGCGCATTGTTGATGCCCGAGGCGAGACCGGTGTCTTCTTCTGGCGTCGCCCGCATCACGGCTGCCGACACTGGCGAAACGACGATCGCCATGCCGAGCCCCTTGAGCAGCAGGATCGGGAACGTCACCTGCCACAGCATCATCAGCGGCATGGTCAAGGCCAGGCCGAGATAGGAAAAGCCGACGATTGCCGCCCCCACGGTCAGCGGCCAGCGCGGCCCGATGGCATCGGAAAGCCGCCCCGAATAGCTCGACAGGCCGGCGATGAACAGGGACAGTGGCAGGAATAGCAGGCTCGCCTCCCACTCCTTCGCTCCCCAGCCCGAAACAACCGTCATCGGCAGGAAAAACAGTACCGCGTTGAAGGCGAAGAACAGGATCAGCGTGTAGAGATTGGCGCCGGTGAAGGCGCGCGAGGCAAACAGCTCGAGCTTGACCATCGGCGCGCGCGCCCGGTGTTCCCACAGAAGGAAGACGGCGAAGATGACCGCGCCGCCGACGATCCAGGCCCAGGGCGAGACCGCCCGCGCCTCGACCGGCAGGCCGAAGGCGGTCAGCCCCCAGGCCATCAGGCCGAGGCCGGCGGTCGCAAGGATCGCGCCGACGATGTCGAGCCGGCGCTTCGACGACGGACGGTCCTGCGGCACCTTGGTGAGCAGCATGGTCAGCGCGATCAATCCGATCGGCACGTTGATGGCGAAGATCAGCCGCCACATCCAATCGGCACCGAACGACAGCACCATGCCACCGACGAACGGCCCCATCGCCGTGGTCAGCGAGGAAAAAGCGGCCCATTGGCCGATCGCCTTGCCGCGCGTCGCGTTGGGATAGGATTTGGCGATGAGGGCAAGACTGCCCGGCACCATGAGCGCAGCACCTATGCCCTGTGCCGCGCGCATGACGATCAGCATCTCGGCGTCAACGGCGAGCGCGCAGGCGGCCGAGGTGATCATGAACAGGACGATGCCTGTGGCGAAGATGTTGCGGACGCCGAAGACGTCGCCGGCGGCACCGCCGAGCAGGACGAGCGCCGAAAGGAACAGCATGTAGCCGTTGCTGATCCACTGGGCATCGACCAGCGACGCGCCGAGGTCCTCGCGAATGACCGGCATGGCGAGCGAGACCACCGAACCGTCGATGAAGCCCATGCTCGATGCCAGGATCGCCGAGACAAGCACGTAGCGCCGCGCCGCGGGCGGGCAGAAGACGTGGTTGTTGTTCTGGGCAGGCGGGGTGGCGGTGGTGTCCATGGCGCGAGACTATGTGCGGGAGGGGTGCGCGGGAAGTGACCAGGAAGACGAATTCTGGCAGCCAGGCGACATTAGGTTCTCCCGTGGTGGCCTCAGGCGCGACACCCTCCCTCTCCCCTTGTGGGAGAAGGTGGCCGAGCGAAGCGAGGTCGGATGAAGGGTGTTGGACGGAGTGCGACATCTCCGAAATTCCCTGACACATCTGCAGCCTCTCATTTCTTCCAACACCCCTCATCCGTCGCCTTCGGCGACACCTTCTCCCACAAGTGGAGAAGGGGGCGCGCTCCGTTCTGCCACGCCCCGTTTCCGGTCTGGCCATTGCGCATGAAAAGTTCGGGAAGCGGGGCGCGAGGCCGTGCCTGCCGAATGCTAAATGGTGGCGCGAACCTCGCGTCCCGCCGGCGATTTCTGTCCCCGTCCGTTCCGCTTCCGGGGCATCGGGCATTTTCGCCCATGCCCCCACTAGCGCATCGTCCAGCGCACCCGGGCCGTAGTGCCCGAAGGGGAACCCTTGGACGGAACCTCCCCGGATCATGAGCCACGTTAGCCCACGAGCGGAGGCGCCGGTTCCTCCCCGCATGTCACCGTCGCGACCGGCGTTCCCGCGGGAGAAACTGGTGAGGATTGTACGGGAGGTTGTTGGGGGCGTGGAGAATGGGGCGCGGCTATCCACGCGGGATGGTGACAGGGTGCATCGAATAATTGGGCGGCATTGGGCCGCGGAGGCAGTTGCCACGTCACGGCATGGATCCCCGGGTCTCCGCACGTCGCTTCGCTCCTGCTCCGCCCGAGGATGACGAAGGCGTTGGGGCTCGCGGCACATCGCGGACGTCGGTAACTGGCAGCAAGCGCTTCACTGCAGCCAAATTCCTGCATTCCTGCCAATCGCTGCCCTTGGCGACTAGCGTCCCCCACCAATGCCGTCGTCATCCTCGGGCGGAGCAGGAGCGAAGCGAACTGCAGAGACCCGGGGATCCATGCCGTGACCGCCCCGTCTAGCTGACGGTGAAGGATCGCGACTGAGGAGATGTTGCGAGAGCTTCTGCGTGGCGATTGATCTCAGAAAAAAAGCGAAAGCGTGGAAAACCTCTCCACGTTCGACACCTGTCACCCGACAACAAAGCCCCTATACTTTCCGCAATCGGAAACTTTCCCTTGCCAATCTCGCGACGATAAAATAGTTTCCGCAAGCAGAAACCATTGGAGTCGCCCGGCATCATGGCGCTGACGCTTTACAGCCACCCCCTCGCCTCGTTCTGCCACAAGGTGCTGATCGCGCTCTACGAGAACGACGTGCCGTTTCAGGCCGAAACCGTCGACTTCGGCGATCCTGGCTCGGCGGCGGCATTGCTGGAGAAGTGGCCGGTCGGCAAGATTCCGGTGCTGCGCGACGATGCCCGCGACCGCACCGTGCCTGAGACCGGCATCATCATCGAATATCTCCAGCAGCATTATCCGGGCCCGGTGCCGATGCTGCCCGCTCACGCCGACAAGCGGCTCGACGCCCGGCTGTGGGAGCGCATTTTCGACCTCTACGTCAGCGTGCCAATGCAGAAGATCGTGACCGACCGGATTCGTCCCGAAGCCAGCAACGATCCGTTCGGCGTGGCCGACGCGCGACGCACGCTGGACACTGCCTATGCGATGATCGAGACCCAGCTGGCGGGCAAGACATGGGCGATGGGCGACGATTTCACCATCGCCGACTGCGCAGCCGCACCGGGGCTGTTCTTCGCCTCGTTCGCGCATCCATTCACCAGCGGCCAGCACAATCTCGCCGCCTATTTCGAGCGGCTTGTCGCGCGCCCTTCGATCAAGCGTACGCTTGCCGAGGCACGCCCCTATTTCCAGTTTTTCCCCTACCGCGAGGCGATGCCGGAGAGGTTTCTGCATGACTAGACGACATGCCGGTGGAGTGTGGCGATGATGGACCCGCAGCAACTGGATCGCATGTTCACCGCCCTCGCCGATGCCGGCCGACGCGGCATGGTCGAGCGGCTGAGCATCGGCCCGGCCACCGTCAAGGAACTGGCCGGACCGGCCAACATGCGGCTGCCTTCCGCGCTCAAGCATCTCAAGGTGCTCGAGGACGGCGGCATCGTCGTGTCGCGCAAGGTTGGACGGACGCGGACCTACAACATGCAACCGGCAGCGTTCGCCGCCATCGACGAGTGGGTGCGCAAGAGGCAGACTGCCATGAACCAGGCCTTCGATCGCCTGGTCGAGGCGATGAAGGAAATGCCCGAGGAGCAAGACCGATCATGACCGCGTCAACCGTCGCACACACCACCTTTGTCATCGAGCGCGAACTGCCGGCGAGCCCCCGGCATGCCTTTCGTTTCTGGTCGGAGCCGGAGCTCAAGGCGCGCTGGAACGACTGCCATCCCGACTGGACCGTGCTCGAAGACAGCTTCGATTTCCGTGTCGGCGGCATCGAGGCCAAGCGCTGGCGCATGCCCGACGGCACCGAGTTGGCATTTCGCGCCAACTATTTCGACATCGCGGCCGGCCAGCGCATCATCTACGGCTTCGAAATGAGCCATGCCGGCAAGCGTATCTCCGCTTCGCTTGCGACCATCGAGCTTTTGCCCGAAGGGGCGCAGACGCAGATGAGGTTCACCGAGCAACTGGCGTTCCTCGGCCCTGCCGACGCCATGGCGGCGCGCATCTCGGGCACCGGAACGGGATTCGACCGGTTGGTCGAGGTCGTCGCAAGGGAGGCGGCAAGCGTGCACTAACTCGCGTCGAAGCCTTCGTGGAAAGCGACCTCACCGCTGGGAACCTCGTCGCCGAATGCCAGCCGCTGGACATACTCCGGCGGAATGTCGCCATAGGTGAGGCCGGGATCGGCGACGAAGCCGAAGCGGCTGTAGTAGGCCGGATCGCCGACAAGCACGCAGCCCTTGGCTCCCATTTGCCGCAGCGCATCGAGCCCGTGGCGGATCAGGGACTGGCCGGTGCCCCTGCCCTGCCGGTCGGGCCAGACTGAAACCGGCCCGAGGCCGTACCAGCCGAGGTCCTTGCCACCGATGGTCACCGGCGAGAAGGCAACGTGGCCCAGAATCTCGCCATCGTCTTCGGCGACCAGCGACAGCGTCAAGGCACCGGCATCGCGCAAGGCGTCGACGATGGCCGCTTCGGTCTGGCTCGAATGCGGAGCATCGGCAAACGCCGCGCGGGTGAGCGAGCGGATGGTGTCGACGTCCTCGGGCCGTTCAGCGCGTATCTTCATCCAGGTGCCCTGTGTTCCTTGCGGTCTTGACCGGTTCATGCCCGGCCATGTCCCTCGTCAGCGGTCAGCACGCCTGAGGGTGCCAAGGTGGTTTTCGTCGAGCGATTCGATCGTCACCGCCGAGGCCTTTCCGTCAGGCCCGATGGCAAAGCGGACTGCCGAAGGCATGTCGGGCATTTCCGGATTTGGAAAAGCCAGGAAAAGATCGCGGTCGAAATGCGTCAACGGATAGGATCGGGCGCCATCCGGACCGACCTGAAGCACAAGGCCGTTTTCCGCGCCCGAAACCACGGCGTCGCCGACGAAATCGTTGGAATAACGGCCAGCATAGGCTCCGTTCGGCAATGCTGGCACGGCCGGCGACGGCGGCGTGGCGTACGTCGCCTTGGCAGCCGCGACAGCCGGGCCGAACAGGCCGTCGAAGACCGTGTTCCACGACTTCACCCAGTCCTTGTCGACCCTTCCGTCGAAGACGAGATCAGCGAAGCTGTCCGACAATCCCTCAGGCACGCCTGTCGGGAAAGCGTTGACGAGGATCACGATACCGAGCTTCTGCTTCGGAAACAGCGTGACCAGGCTGCGCACACCGACGCTGAAAGCGCCGGCATGGCCCCAGCTCAGGCCATGACGACCTAACTCGACATTCCAGCCAAGACCGTAGAACGAAGCCCCGCCCGTGACAGGGTTGCTGCCGCGGGTCATCAGCGGGACATGGGTCTGATCCAGCGCATCGGCCGCGATCAGCGTCTTTCCGCCATGGACCCCATTGCCAAGTTCGAGACGGACCCACTGCACCAGATCCCGCACGGTGGAACTGATGCCGCCGGCGGGCGCCTGCGCGTCCGGCTGACGCTGGACTTTTGCTGCCCATGCACCGCCGATCTTGACGTGGAGAGAGGCGCGATTGGCATGCTTGACGAAATCGGCATGGCGAGAACTGGTCGATGTCATGCCGAGCGGGCGGTAGAGCTTTTCCTCGGCGACGTCTTCCCACGCCATCCCTGTCGATTTGGCCGCCGCGACAGCACCCTCCGTCAGCCCGAAATTGCTGTAGGAATAGCCGGCGCGAAAACTCGACGACGGTGCGACGAACCGCAAGCGGCGCAGGATTTCCGTGCGGTCGTAGCCGATGTCCTCGAGGTCGTCGCCGGCCGTGCCGGGAAGGCCGCTGCGGTGGGCAAACAGGTCGCGGATGGTGAGTTGGCTTGTCGGATAGGGATCGGCAAGCCGAAAGGCCGGATCCAGGTCAACGATCCTCGAGTCCCAGGAAACGAGCCCCTCGCTGACCAGCGCCGCCACGACGGTGGAGGAAACCGGCTTGGACAACGAGGCGATCTGGAACACGGTGTCGGCGTCGACCGCTTCGGGCTTGCCTACCTCGCGCAGTCCAAATCCCTTGAGGTAGACGACTTCGTCATCATGCACGACGCCGATGGCGAGGGCCGGCACGCCGCCATCGGCAACGACGGCTTCGGCCTGCTGCTCGAGTTTTGACAGCGCGGCAGTCACTTGCTCGGGCGTGACTTGTTCCGGCGTGACCGTCTGAGCCAGGGCCGGGCCCGGCGCGAGCGTCATGGCCGAAAGAACAACCCAGCTCTTCCAGCGGCGAACAAACCAGTCTGCGGGTAGTCGCATGCGCCCGGCTCCCTCTGCACCCAGCCTGCAGCTTCAGGCTACAGGTTGACGCAAGGGAATCCAAGCTTGGCCGTTACCGCCCTATTCCATGAACTCGACCGGCACGCCCGACTTGACGATCTTGGCGAGCTCGCGCGCGTCCCAATTGGTCAGGCGCACGCAGCCATGGCTCTCGGTCTTGCCGATCTTGGACGGGTCGGGGGTGCCGTGGATGCCATAGGTCGGCTTGTCGAGCGCGATCCAGACCGAGCCGACCGGACCGTTCGGCCCCGGCGGGATGGTCAGCACCTTGTCGTTTTCGCCCTGCTTGAAATTGATCTTGGGATTGTAGGTGTAGTTGGGATCGAGCGCGACCCGCGACACGGCGTGGATGCCGGTCGGCGACGGCGTGTCGCTCGACCCGATGGTCGCGGGATAGGCGGCGACCAGCTGGCCCTCGGCATTGTAGGCGCGGACCTGCTTCAGGCTCTTGTCGGCGATGATGCGCGCGACCGGCTTGTTCACCAGCTTGCCGAAATTGGCGACCTTCACGATGGTGCCGGGGCGGTTGAAATTGGCCTCCGGGTTGAGTGCCTTGAGATAGTTCTCGTCCATGTGGAAACGCTCGGCCAGCATTTCGGTGACCGAGGTGAAGCTCATGCGCTCGAGCTTGGCCTTTTCGCTGTAGTCGGCCGGAACCGAGGCGACGAACGGGCCGGCGGCATCTTCAGGGGTGATGGTATAGGAGCCGAAGGCGTCGCCGCCGGTCTCGGCCAGGGCCTGCTTGATGCCCTCGGCGTCGGTCGACTTGAGGCTCGTGCCGGTCAGCTCGTTGTAGGCGGCCAGCGCCTTGTCGACATTGGAGCCGAAGCGCCCATCGATGACGCCGGGCGAAGCACCGGCGCGGTCGAGCAGGATCTGCAGGGCCGCGACGTCCTCGCGGCCCTTGACGGCGATCGACGGTTCGAGCGGCTGTTCGGTGATACGCGGCGTCGACGGCAGCGCCGGCTGGTCGTCGGGGCTCTGCAGCGGCTCGCGCGCAACGACGCGTGGACCGCCCGGCGCATCGGGGAAGGCGTTGGGGTCGTCGTAATAGTCGTCGTTGGGGTCGGCTGGAACGGCAGGCGCATCGTCGGAATAATAGCCGTCGTCGGCCGGCCCGATCAGCACGTCGCCCTCGCGGTAGTCGCGGCGAAGCTCCTGGCGGCGCAATTCGCGGCGCAGCGCCTGGCGGTTGAGCCGCGTCTCCGGCGGCTGTACGGCGATGACCTTGCCGGTATAGGGATCGACCAGCACGCGGTTACCGCGGCCGTCGTAGAAGATCTCGACGTCCTCGCTTTGGGCGAGGCGGATGGCCTGCGGGTCCGTCTCCACGCGTAGCGGCGCGGCTTCGCCGGTGGGCGACACCGCGGCCATTGCCTGGAGGGCCGACAGGCCGGTGGCCATGGCCGAAAGCACAACGATCTTGCGCAACATGGTCGCCAAATCTCTCCGAATCTCGACCGCCGGCAGGCGGTCACGGTGGAATCACTGTTGTCCACCGTCATCCAATAACGATCTGCTAACCCTTCCAACATGAACAGGGCATGAAAATGGCCGCTTTGCAGGCATTTGCGGTCATTTCCGGCCGCAGGCAGCGGCTGGACAGGGCGAGCTAAGTTCTAGACCGGCAGCCCGAGCAGCTGGCGGGTTGCCTTGGGAAGTTTCACCGCAATCAGCCGGTGGCTTTCGCCGATGTAGTCGCGCAGCCCCCGGTCATCCATGGTTTCGCCGGTCTGGCGCTGGATCCATTTCATGCCGCGCGAGGCAAGATAGGGCGCGGGTCTCAGGCCCGGCTGCTCCTTCAGGATGTCGAACGCCATCTCGGAAACCTTGAAGGAGACGGCGAGCCCTGCGCCGTCACTCCAGCCGCCGATGGCAAAGACCTTGCCGCCGACCTTCCAAACATGCGCACCGCCCCATTGCACGACATGGGTCGTGTGCGGCAGCGAGGCGCAGAAGCCATTGTATTCGTCGAGTGTCATTTAGGTCCCCCACCCCGATCCGCAAGCGGATCGACCCTCCCCACAAGGGGGAGGGTAAAGCCCGCGCTCAGGCCGCCTCTTCGCTCACCACCGTCGGCTTGGAGCGGAAATTCAGCCGGTCCGAGCCTGCGGTGATCTTGACGGTCGAACCGTCGAGGATCTCGCCGCCGAGGATCTTTTCGGCGAGCGGGTCCTGCAGCTCCTTCTGCATGACGCGTTTGAGCGGACGTGCGCCATAGGCCGGGTCGTAGCCCTTGTGCGCCAGCCACTCGATCGCGTCGGGCGCGAGGTCGAGCGTGATCTTGCGGTCGGCGAGCAGCTTTTCCAGCCGCTGGAGCTGGATCGCGACGATCTTGCCCATGTCCTGCTGGCGCAGGCGATGGAACAGAATGACCTCGTCGATGCGGTTGAGGAACTCCGGCCGGAACGCGCTCTTTACCACGCCCATGACTTCGTCGCGGACCTGGTCGACATCCTCCCCTTCGCCCAGCGCCACAAGGTACTCGGCGCCGAGATTGGACGTCATGATGATCAGCGTGTTGCGGAAGTCGACGGTGCGGCCCTGACCATCGGTCAGGCGGCCGTCGTCGAGCACCTGCAGGAGCACGTTGAAGACGTCGGGGTGCGCCTTTTCGATCTCGTCGAACAGGATCACCTGGTAGGGCCTGCGGCGCACGGCTTCGGTCAGCGTGCCGCCTTCCTCATAGCCGACATAGCCGGGAGGCGCGCCGATCAGCCGGGCGACCGAGTGCTTCTCCATGAACTCCGACATGTCGATGCGCACCAGAGCGTGCTCGTCGTCGAACAAATAGTCGGCGAGTGCCTTGGTGAGCTCGGTCTTGCCGACGCCGGTCGGGCCGAGGAACATGAACGAGCCGATCGGCCGGTTCGGGTCCTGCAGGCCGGCGCGGGCACGCCGCACCGCCTTGGACACCGCCTGCACCGCCTCGCCCTGGCCGACGACCCGGACACCGATCTCGTCTTCCATGCGCAGAAGCTTCTCGCGCTCGCCTTCGAGCATCTTGTCGACCGGAATGCCGGTCCAGCGCGACACCACATGGCCGACATGGTCGGGCGTCACGGTCTCTTCGACCATCGTGCCGCGGCCTTCGAGCGCCTCGGCCTCGACCAGCTTCTTTTCAAGCTCGGGGATGCGGCCATAGGCAAGCTCGCCCGCCTTCTGGAACTCGCCCTTGCGCTGGGCGATGGCGAGTTCGTTGCGCGCTTCTTCGAGCTGGCCCTTGAGGTCGGCGGCAAGGCCGAGCTTTTCCTTCTCGGCCATCCACTGGCTCGTCACCCGGGTCGACTCCTCCTCGAGACCGGCCAGCTCCTTTTCGAGCCTGTCGAGGCGATCGCGGGAAGCTTCGTCCTTCTCAAGCTTGAGCGCCTCGCGCTCGATCTTGAGCTGCATGATGCGGCGGTCGATCTCATCGAGCGCTTCCGGCTTGGAATCGATCTGCATGCGCAGCCGCGACCCGGCCTCGTCAACAAGGTCGATCGCCTTGTCGGGCAGGAAGCGGTCGGTGATGTAGCGGTTGGACAGCGTGGCCGCAGCAACCAGCGCCGAGTCCGAGATGCGCACCTTGTGGTGCTGCTCGTACTTCTCCTTCAGGCCACGCAGGATCGAGATGGTGTCCTCGACCGTCGGCTCCGAGACGAAGACTGGCTGGAAGCGGCGGGCAAGGGCAGCGTCCTTCTCGACATGCTTGCGGTATTCGTCGAGCGTGGTGGCACCGACGCAGTGCAACTCGCCGCGCGCCAGCGCCGGCTTGAGCAGGTTGGACGCATCCATCGCGCCATCGGCCTTGCCGGCACCGACCAGCGTGTGCATCTCGTCGATGAACAGGATGATGCCGCCGGCAGCCGAGGTGACCTCGGACAGCACGGCCTTCAGCCGCTCCTCGAACTCGCCGCGATACTTGGCGCCAGCGATCAGCGCACCCATGTCGAGCGCCATCAGTTGCTTGTCCTTGAGGCCTTCGGGCACGTCGCCATTGACGATGCGCAGCGCAAGACCTTCGGCAATTGCCGTCTTGCCGACGCCGGGCTCGCCGATCAGCACCGGGTTGTTCTTGGTGCGACGCGACAGCACCTGGATGGTGCGGCGGATCTCGTCGTCGCGACCGATGACCGGGTCGAGCTTGCCGGCGCGGGCGTCGGCCGTCAGGTCACGGGCGTATTTCTTCAAAGCGTCATAACCCTGCTCGGCGCTGGCCGAGTCGGCGGTACGGCCCTTGCGGATGTCGTTGATCGCCTGGTTCAGCGCCTGCGCGGTGACGCCGGCCTTGGCAAGGATGTCGGCGGTCTTGGCCGACTTTTCGACGGCGAGCGCGGTCAGCAGGCGCTCGACGGTGACGAAGGTGTCGCCGGCCTTCTTGGCCAGGTCCTCGGCGGTCGAAAACACCTTGGCAAGCGGCTGGGCCATGTAGAGCTGACCGTTGCCGCCCTCGACCTTCGGCAGCGCATCGAGCGCCCCCTCGACGCCGAGCTTGACGTCGCGGGCGCGGCCGCCGGCGCGCTCGACAAGCGACGCGGCAAGGCCTTCCTCATCGTCGATGAGGACTTTCAGGATATGTTCGGGGGTGAACTGCTGATGGCTGCGCGAAAGCGCCATCGTTTGCGCCGACTGGATGAAACCGCGGACGCGTTCGGAATACTTTTCAGGGTTCATTCGATGTCTCCATTCCGTACCCGGCCCGCTTTGCGGCACCGGTCTGGCTCAAGGTGACGGATCCGCCCAAACGGGCCGGACCCAACTGAGCGTGATATGGTGAGTAGGACGATATCCCTCAAGACGTATTGATCGAAGTCAAAAAACAAAAAAAGGCGGCGGGAGTTTCTGGCTCCCGCCGCCTTCTATTCTCAATGTTCCGACGATGTCGGCGTACTGATCAGCTGTCGGCTACGGCAAGCCCGCCTTCGGGCACCGGTGCCTCGGCAGCGGCCTCGCCTTCCGGCGCAGCGCGTTCGCCGCGGCGCGGACGACGGCCACGACGCGGTGCCGCGGCAACTTCGCCCTCGGCGGCTTCAACGGCAGGTGCTGCCTCGGCGACCGCTGCTTCCGGCTGCGGCTGCTCGACGGCAGCGGCTTCGACCTGCGGAGCTTCGGCCTGAGCGGCCTCAGCCTGCTGGTCGGGCTGGCGACGCTCGGGACGGCGGCCCTCGTGACGCGGACGGCGCTCACGGCGACCTTCGCGCGGCTGACCTTCGCCGGCTGCCTCTGGATTGAGGGCGACTTCGGCGGGCGTGCCTTCGATCTCCGGCTGCGGACCAGTGCCGTTTGCGACCGGCTCCTGCTGCGGCTGCTGGACTTGCGCCTGCTGATCGGCAACGTTGTTGCCAACGCCGTCATCGTCGCGCTCGTCGTCCATGTCGCCGTCGAACTCGTCGCGGCTCTGCTGCTGGTGCTGGATCGGCATCTGCGCCATGGCGGCAGCGATGATGCGGTTGTAGTGCTCTGCGTGCTGAAGGTAGTTTTCGGCCATCACGCGATCACCAGAGCTTTGCGCGTCGCGCGCCAGCGTGGCGTATTTTTCGGCGATCTGCTGCGCGGAGCCACGGATCTTTACGTCCGGACCGTTGCTCTCGTAGTTGCGCGTAAGCGGGTTTGGACCCTTGCGGTTGCTGTTATTATTATTGTTGTTGCTATTGTTATTATTATTGTTGTTACGACCGCGCATGCGCCTGTTCTGCTGTTGTGGCCTCATCAGATTCTCTTTGTGTTGAATTCATCCGAACGGGGGCACTTAGGCGGCCTGCCGTTTCGTATCTTTCCGCCCGTGATCGCCCGCAACATCTTTGCGTCGGCGCCACATGCCATCCTGTCTCGGTTTCATGTCACTTGCCGGACGATCCCCGCACGAAGCTAGAGCGTCATCTACGCAAGAAGGCAGCTAGTTTCGAAGGAAACCGAATCGTTAACAGCACTGCCTGCTTCGTCTCATCCGGTTGCCGGAAACTAGCGGCATTCACTTTCCTTGCCAAGCGGTTTTTTTAGAGCCGTTTGGCGGTGGTCAGCGCCGGAACACGAGCACCCGGTCGTTGCCGCCCAAGTCCTTGTGCTGGGCCAACAAATGGTAACCGGCCTGCTCGAATATTTCGGTCACGTCGCGTCGCTGGTCGTGCCCGATTTCGAGCCCGACAAGGCCATCTTTCTCAAGATGGCGCGCAGCACCCGACGCTATCGTTCTGTATGGCTCAAGACCGTCCGGGCCACCGTCGAGCGCGCGGCGCGGATCAAAATTGCGAACCTCGTTCTGCAAATCCTCGATCTCTGATGAAGATATATAGGGAGGATTTGAGACGATTAAATGGTGCCGGCCATCAATCTCTGAAAACCAGTCGGATTTTTTTGCCGAAAAGCGCGCCAAGACCCCCAATTGCCCGGCATTTGCCGCAGCGGTCGCCAGCGCATCGTCGGAGACGTCGACGCCGGTCGCCACGGCCCGCGGCTCCTGGGTGACCAGCGCAAGCGCAATGGCCCCTGTGCCGGTGCCGAGATCGAGAATACGGCAGATGCCGTCGCGCGCCGCAGTCTCGCGCACAAAGGGCAACACCGCATCGACCAGCGTCTCGGTGTCCGGGCGCGGCTCCAGCGTTTCGGCCGAGAGACTGAGGCGCATGCCGTAGAAATCGCGGTAGCCGAGGATGCGGTGAACGGGCTCGCCCGATATGCGACGGTCGAGTGCTGCCTCGATTTCAGCGACCTGCCCGACGATCCTGTCGGGCGAAGAGATCGCGTCAGTGCGTGTCGTGCCGGAGAAATGCTCGACGAGCAGCCGGGAATCGAATGCCGCGTCCGCGATGCCGGCGTCGGCAAGGCGCTGGCGCGCATGACGCAGGAGTTCGCCGAGCGGACGCTCAGCCATC
Source organism: Aminobacter sp. P9b (assembly GCF_045345995.1). Classification (NCBI taxonomy): domain Bacteria; kingdom Pseudomonadati; phylum Pseudomonadota; class Alphaproteobacteria; order Hyphomicrobiales; family Phyllobacteriaceae; genus Aminobacter; species Aminobacter sp. P9b. Next base: position 39,944 of record NZ_CP150082.1, read on the forward strand.
CGAGCCCATGTCGGCCAGAAGCTTCGACTGGTGGTCGGCGATCAGCGCGTCGACGACGTCGTCGAGTTCGCCCATCATCACGCGGTCGAGCTTGTAGAGCGTCAGGTTGATGCGGTGGTCGGTCAGCCGCCCTTGCGGGAAATTGTAGGTGCGGATGCGCTCGGAGCGGTCGCCCGAGCCGACCTGCGACTTGCGCGACGACGAGCGTTCCTCGTCGGCGCGGCTGCGCTCCATGTCATAAAGACGCGCGCGCAGGATCTGCATGGCGCGGGCACGGTTCTGGTGCTGCGATTTTTCCGCCTGGACCACCATGATGCCGGTCGGCAGGTGGGTGATGCGCACCGCCGAGTCGGTGGTGTTGACGTGCTGGCCGCCCGAACCCGAGGCGCGCATCGTGTCGATGCGGATGTCTTCGGGGCGGATGTCGATGTCGACCTCCTCGGCCTCCGGCAGTACGGCAACCGTCGCGGCCGAAGTGTGGATGCGGCCGCTGCCCTCGGTCGCCGGAACGCGCTGGACGCGGTGGACGCCGGATTCGAACTTCAGATGGGCGAACACGCCCTTGCCCGAAACGGTGGCGATGATTTCCTTGAAGCCGCCGGCATCGCCGTCGCTGGCGGAGGCTACCTCGAAGCGCCAGCCACGCGAGGCGGCGTAACGCTCGTACATGCGATAGAGGTCGCCGGCGAACAGGGCGGCCTCGTCGCCGCCGGTGCCGGCGCGGATTTCGAGGATGGCGTTGCGCTCGTCGGCCGCGTCCTTGGGCAGGAGCAGGATCTGGATTTCGCGCTGCAGCGCCTCGATGCGGTCCTCGACCTCGGGCTTGTCCATCTCGGCGAGCGCACGCATCTCGGCATCCGTGCCCTTGTCGGACAGCATCGCCTCGAGATCGACGAGTTCCTGCTCGGCGCCGCGCAGGTCGCGGATCCTGGCAACAAGGTCCTGGATGTCGGAATATTCGGACGCCAGCTTGACGTAGACGTCGGGGGCCGGGCCAGCCGCCATCTGTGCTTCGAGCATGTCGAAGCGCTTGACGACCTGGTTCATTCTGTCGTGAGGCAGGCTGATCATAGGGGTATGGAACGGTCGTCCGCAAAGGCCTGGAGCAACGCGCGCATCGGCAGGTTGGCGGCAGGACCGGAAAGGTTGTCGTCGAGGAAGGATTTCAGCTCGCCGAGAGGAAGTTCCGTCAGCATCGCCTTGACCGGGCCGATGGAGGCCGGGGACATGGAGATCGAGCGGTAGCCGAGGCCAAGCAGTGCCATCGCCGAGATCGGCTTGCCGGCGAGTTCGCCGCACAGCGTGACCGGCGTGTGGTTGCGCGCACCGGCATCGGCGATCTGCTTGAGCACCCGGAGGAACGGCACCGACAGCGGGTCGAAGCGGTCGGCGAGTTGGGTGTTGCCGCGGTCGGCGGCCATGACGAACTGGAACAGGTCGTTGGAGCCGACAGAGACGAAGTCGACCGCCTGCATCAGCTCGTCGAGCTGCCACAGGAGCGACGGCACCTCGATCATCGCGCCGAGCTTGAGGCTCGTCGGCAGATGGTGGGCGAAGCGCGAAAGGTGGCGCACCTCACGGTCGATGATCTCGCGTGCCTGGGCGATTTCCGAGAGCTCGGTGACCATCGGCAGCATGACCTTGAGCTCGCGCCCGCCGGCAGCCTTGAGCAGCGCGCGGACCTGGGTGCGCAGCAGGCCGGGACGGTCGAGGGTGAGCCGGATGGCGCGCCAGCCGAGCGCCGGGTTCTCTTCCTCCTGCACCGAGCCCTTGAAATAGGGCAGCACCTTGTCGCCGCCGATGTCGATGGTGCGGAAGGTGACGGGGCGGCCGCGGGCGATGTCGAGCACGTCGCGGTAGAGTTTCTCCTGCGCTTCGGCGCGCGGAAACGTCGAGGCGACCATGAACTGCAGTTCGGTGCGGAACAGGCCGATGCCGGCAGCGCCCGCCTCTGCCAATTGCGGCAGGTCGACGGCGAGGCCGGCATTCATCAACAGGTCGACCTTGACGCCATCCTTGGTCTCGGACGGCTTCTTGCGCAGTTCGCGGTAGAGTTCCTGCCGCCGCGCGCGGAAGCGCACCTTCTCGGCGTAAGCGGCTTCCAGATCGGGCTGCGGGCGCAGGTGGACCGCCCCCTCCTCGCCGTCGACGATGATCGGATCGCCGTTTTCCGACATGGAAACGGCGCCCTTCATCTGGCCGGCGACGGGAATGCCCATGGCGCGCGCGACGATGACGACGTGGCTGGTAGGCGCACCGTCTTCCAGCACCAGGCCGCGCAGCCGGTCGCGGGGATAGTCGAGCAGTTCGGCAGCACCCATCGAGCGCGCGACGATGATGGCGTCCTTGGGCAGCGATGCGGCGATCGTCTCGGGACCGCGGCCCATCAGCTGGCGCAGGAGGCGGTTGGCGAGATCGTCGAAATCGCTCATCCGCTCGCGCAAATAGGGATCGGTCATGTGCAGCATGCGGGCGCGCATGTCGCTCTGGACCTTTTCGACCGCAGCCTCCGCCGTCAGGCCATTGCGGATCGCCTCTTCGAGGCGGCGCACCCAGCCGCGGTCGTTGGCAAACATCCGGTAGGCTTCGAGAACCTCGCGATGCTCGCCCTCGAAGGCGACGTCGCGGCGCTCCAGCATGTCGTCGATCGACAGGCGCAGCGAACCGAGCGCATCCTCGAGCCGGCGCAGCTCCTCCTCGCTGTCCTCGTTGAACAGGTTGGTGACGACGATGCGCGGCTCATGCAGCACGACATGGCCAAGGCCGACGCCTTCGTTGAAGGCGATGCCGGTGAAGCTGGCCGGACGCGACATGTCGAGCTCGAGGCCGGGCCGGCTCAGCCGGCCGATGTCGCCCGAGGCGATCATCTCGGCGATGACCATGGCGGTGGTTTCGAGCGCCTCGATCTCGTCGTCGCGGTAGTGGCGCATGGTCTTGTTCTGGACGACAAGAACGCCGAGCGTGCGCCCTGCCCTGAGCACCGGCACGCCGAGGAAGGAATGATAGATCTCCTCGCCCGTCTCCGGCAGGTAGGCGAAGGCGGGGTGTTCCTGGGCGTTGGACAGGTTGAGCGCGCGGGCGCTCGCCGCGATCGTGCCGACCAGGCCCTGGCCGAGACGCAGCTGGGCCAGGTGAACGGCATTCGGGTTCAGACCGACGGTGGCGTAGAGCTCGAGCACCGAGTCGGCGCGCAGCACGTAGAGCGAGCAGACCTCGGCCACCATGTTGGCGGCGATATCGCGCACGATCCTGTCGAGCCGTTCCTGTGGCTCGAGAGGCTCCGCCATTAATTCGCGGAGCCGTTTCAGAAGTACGCGTGGCCCAGCGGCCATGTCACGTATCATTCACCGTCTCCAATGGTTTGGACCCGGCACGGCACATGCTGCACGCCGGCAACGCGGTGACGCTCGACTCCTTGATACTACTGCTTATCGAGACCGTAGACGGAATGCAAAGTGCGAACCGCAAGTTCGGTATACGGGCCGTCGATAAGGATCGAGATCTTGATCTCCGACGTGGTGATGGCGCGGATGTTGATGCCCTTCGCAGCCAGCGCCTGGAAGGCAGTGGCGGCAACGCCGGCATGGCTGCGCATGCCGATGCCGATGACCGACACCTTGGACATGCCCTCGTCGTGCTGGACGGCGTCGTAGCCGATGTCGGGGCGGATCTTCTCGAGCACGGCCAGCGCCTTGTTGACGTCGCCCGAGGGCACGGTGAACGTCATGTCGGTGAACTTGCCGTCCTCCGAGATGTTCTGGACGATCATGTCAACATTGATGTTGGCCTCGGCCAGCGGGCCGAAGATGCCGCCCGCAACACCCGGTCGGTCGGCGACCCGGCGCAGCGAGACCTGAGCTTCGTCCTTGGCGTAGGCGATTCCGGTGACGACCTGCTGTTCCACGATTTCTTCCTCGTCACAAATGAGCGTTCCAGGCGGATTGAGAAAGTCGCCCATGCCGGGCGCATCCGGATCTTCGAAGGAAGAACGCACGAAGGTGCGAACGCGATGCACCATGGCGAGTTCGACCGACCGGACCTGCAGCACCTTGGCGCCGAGCGAGGCCATTTCGAGCATTTCCTCGAACGAGATGCGCGACAGGCGCCGCGCCTTGGGCTCGATCCGCGGATCGGTAGTATAGACGCCATCGACGTCCGTGTAGATGTCGCAGCGGTCGGCCTTCACCGCCGCAGCGATGGCGACGGCGCTGGTGTCGGAGCCGCCGCGGCCAAGGGTGGCGATGCGATTGTCCGGGCCGATGCCCTGGAAGCCGGCGACGACGGCGACCTGGCCTTCCTGGAAGCGCTTGACCAGGAACGAGCCGTCGATGTCGAGGATGCGGGCGGCACCATGGGAGTTGTCGGTCTTGATCGGGATCTGCCAGCCCTGCCAGGACCGCGCATTGACGCCGATGTTCTGCAGCGCGAGCGCCAGCAAGCCAGCCGTCACCTGTTCGCCCGACGCGACCACGGCGTCATATTCGCGTGCGTCGTGCATCGGCGATGCGTCGCGGGTCCAGGCGACCAGTTCGTTGGTCTTTCCGGCCATGGCCGAAACCACCACCGCAACCTCGTGGCCCGCGTCAACCTCGCGTTTGACATGACGCGCCACGTTGCGGATTCGGGCGATGTCGGCGACGGACGTACCGCCGAATTTCATCACGATGCGCGCCATAGAAGCGAAATGCCCTTGCCATAAACGCCGGCCCCGAGGGGGCCGGAAAATGAGTGAAAACACCGGTCTGCGACACGGTGTCGAATGCGCGGCCTGCATAGCCAAAACACGCGCATTCCGCAAGGACGCCCGGCCAGACAAATCAGCGCGATTTTTTTGCCGGCGCGCAAAGTCGGCGCGTGGATTTCGATGCAGTGTCGAACCGCAGCGGAATTGTCGCCTTGACAATCCCCGCGCCAGACCCGACTTCCTTGCGCTCGAAGGAGACCACAGCAATGCCAGATCCCCGCCCATCGACCATCGATGCCGGAGAAGTCGAGCGGTTCTCGGCGCTCGCCGCCGAATGGTGGAACCCAAACGGCAAGTTCCGCCCGCTGCACAAGTTCAACCCGATCCGCCTGGGCTACATCCGCGACCAGGTCGCCGCGCGCTTCGGCCGCGACACCCATGCCGCACGGCCTTTCGAGGGCCTGCGCATTCTCGACATCGGCTGCGGCGGCGGCCTGTTGTGTGAGCCGATGGCCCGCCTTGGCGCCGAAGTGGTGGGGGCGGACGCCTCGGCCACCAACATCGAAGTGGCCAAGATCCACGCAGCCGAAAGCGGCGTGACGGTAGACTATCGCGCCACCACGGCTGAAGACCTCGCAGATGCGGGCGAAAAATTCGACATCATCCTCAACATGGAAGTGGTCGAGCACGTCGCCGACGTCGAGCTGTTCGTCAAGAAATGCGGCGAGATGGTCAAGCCCGGCGGCATCATGTTTGTTGCCACCATCAATCGCACCTTCAAGGCGCTTGGCCTCGCCATCGTCGGCGCAGAGTATGTGCTGCGCTGGCTGCCGCGCGGCACCCACCAATACGGCAAGCTGGTGCGCCCGGAAGAACTGGACAAGGCGCTCACCGGTGCCGGCCTCGCCACCATCGACCGTACCGGGGTGACCTACAACCCGCTGGCCGACCGCTGGCAAAAATCCCGCGACATGGACGTCAACTACATGGTGTTGGCGGAAAAGGCGGCCTGAGGCCGCCTCTCCCCGTTTCCAGCGACGTTCGGGATCAGGCGTCGAGCGAGCCCGATAGCCGTCGCGCCAGCAGAGCGCCTGAAACTTGCGACGTCCGTCCGGAACCTTAAAATGGTGAGCTCGCCATGACGGGATCGAGAGCATGACACCCGAGGATGTCAGACGGATCGCCCTGGAACTGCCCGCGGCGACCGAGAAATCGCATTTCGGCAAGCCCGACTTCCGCGTCCGCGACCGTGTCTTCGCCACCCTGCCCGAAGACGGCAACGCCGTGGTCAAGCTGACGCGCGACCAGCAGGAGATGATGTGCGGCAGTGAACCGGCACTGTTTCAACCGGTGGACGGCGGCTGGGGCAAGCAGGGCTGGACCCGCGTGATACTGGCAACAGCCGACGAGGCGGCATTGCGCAGCGCGGTGGTGACGGCCTGGCGCAACATGGCGCCGGTTACGTTGCGCAAGGCGTTTGATCTGGCGGGTGGGTGAGGTTGCGAGTTTCTCGGCGCTAGCTGGGGTCTTCTGTAACAAGCCTTGGGTGGCGGGACGCGACGCCAGTCCGTGAGTGCACGCTCGGATCGATTTGCAGCTGGTCTGCACCGGAATTGCTGTGGACAGGTCACGGCATGGATCCTGACACTCTCCGCTCCACAAGGGCGCAGGTCAGTCACCAGACCCTAGGGCGTGGCAAGTAATAGCCGTCTCACACAGGGGGAGAAGGAAACGTCTCCCAGTCAGTTCCGGTCGTCGGGGAAAACCGGCAGCGGCATGAATTCGATGCCGTCCTCGGCAAGGCCCTTGGCCTCTTCGATGGTCGCAGCGCCATAGATGCCGCGCGCCTCGGTCTCGCCGAAATGGATCTTGCGCGCTTCCTCGGCGAACTTGTCGCCGACATTCTCGGCGTTTTCACGCACCTTCTCGGACAGGTCCTTGAGCGCTGCCATCATCTTGCGCTGCTGCTCGCCCATGGCGAGCGCGACCTTTTCCTGCTTGCGCGAGGTCGAGACGGCTGGCGCCATCAGTGCCTTTTCGACCTTCTGCGAGCCGCATTCGGGACAGGAGACGAAACCACGCTTGCGCTGGGTTTCGAAGTCGTCGTTGCTGCGGAACCAGCCCTCGAAGTCATGCGCGCGGTCGCAATGGAGGGAAAAGCGGATCAAGATGCGGCTCCCCGGAGCGCTCCCTGGCCCGTGCCACGAAGCGATACGCTGAATTCGCGCGCATTCTTGAGATTAGGGATCTTCTTGCGTGCATCGGCCGAATGCTGGGTGTCGATCTCGGCAACGATGACGCCGGGCTCGTCATGGGCGGCCTCGGCAAGGATGCGGCCCCACGGGTCGATGATCAGCGAATGGCCAAAGGTTTCGCGGCCGTCCTCATGCTTGCCGCCCTGGCCAGCGGCGATGACGAAGGCGCCGTTTTCGATGGCGCGCGAACGCAGCAGGACATGCCAGTGGGCTAGGCCGGTCTGGCGGGTGAAGGCGGCAGGCGCGGTCAGCACCTCGGCACCGGCCAGCGCCTCGGCACGGAACAGTTGCGGGAAGCGCAGGTCGTAGCAGATGGCAAAGCCGATCCTGGCGAGCGCCGTGTCGGCGACGACGGCTTCCGTGCCCGGCTCGTAGGCCGAGGACTCGCGCCAGCTCTCGCCATTGTCGAGGTCGACGTCGAACATGTGGATCTTGTCGTAGACAGCTAACGTCGAACCATCGGGCCCGAACAGGAACGCCCGGTTGGCGAGCTTGCCGTCGGCCCGCACGATGGCCGTCGAGCCGACATGCAGGTGGATGCCGAGTTCGGCAGCGAGCTTGCGGCCGGTGGCCACGATCAGGTCGCGATCCTCCGAGGTGAAGGCCGTGGCACGGGCATCCTTGTCGCCGACGATGGCGCCGGTCATCTCGGGCGTCTGCACATACGTCGCGCCCCGTCCGGCAGCCTCGCGCACCAGGGCCTCGAAATCACGGGCGTTGCGCTCCGGCTCCTTGCCCGAACGCATCTGCACCGCTGCCGCCTTGAAAATCGCCATGGTCCGTCCTCAGCTCTATGCGCCGGCAGCGAGAAGTTGATCGAGCCTGCCTTGCGCATCGAGCGCATGCAGGTCGTCGCAACCGCCGACATGGGTGTTGCCGATGAAAATCTGCGGGAACGTCGCGCGGCCGTTGGCGCGCGAGACCATTTCCTGCCGAAGCTCAGGCGAGAAGCTAGCGTCATGCTCGGTGAATGCAACGCCCTTGCGCTCCAAAAGGCGCTTGGCCGCAGTGCAGTAGCCACACATCATGCGCGTATAGATAGTCACATCGACCATGACAGAAACCCGTTATCCTTGGTCGACTATATAGGGTCTGGATCGTCGGGCCGGAAGTCCCCAGGCAGCACGCGCGCGAATGTCAGAACGTCGACACCGCGCGCGCCGCCTTTCCTGAGCGCCCGGGTGACGGCCGAAACGGTGGCCCCGGTGGTGTAGACGTCGTCGACCAGAAGCACCCGCCGGCCGCGGATTTCGATCTCCGCCTCGGGCGGAACGACAAAGGCTGCCCGGACATTGTCTTCGCGCTCGCGCTGGCCGAGACCGATCTGCTGGCGCGTGCGCTTGACGCGGCGCACGGCGGTGGGCGCGAAAGGCAGGCTGGAAAGCGAGGCAATGGTGCGGGCAAGCTCCGCCGACTGGTTGAACTGGCGCCAGAAGAAGCGGCGCCAATGCAGCGGAACCGGCACCACGACCTCGGCATCGGCGACCAACTCAGTGCCGGCGCGCAGCATCCAACGCGCCATCCATGGCGCGAGATCGGTGCGGTCGTGGAACTTGAGGCCCTGGACCATGCGCCGGGCGACACCGGAATAAGCAACGGCGGCGCGGGCACGGGCGAAGGGCGGCGGATTGGCGATCGCCTCGGCGGACAGGAAGCCGGCGCCGAAATCGTGGGCAAACGGCGTGCCCATCACCTCGCACCATGGCTTTTCAAGGAAGCGAAGCCGGGGCCAGCAGGCACCGCACAAGGCGCCTGGCCGCGTCACCTGCCGCCGGCAGCCGGCGCAAACCGGCGGGAACAACAAGCGCGCCGGCCAGGCGGCGACAGCGGAAGCGAGGCTCTTGATCTCCGGCATCGGATCGGCCACGACAGGTTTGGGTCGGGCGACCATAACAGAAACCCGGCAAGGAAGGACATCGCCCGTGCAACCGATCTTTGACGCCAGCCTCGTGATCGCCCACCGCCGGCGCGCAGTGGCGCAAGCCATTGCCGGCGCGGATTTCCTGATGGCGCGCGCCGCTGAAGACCTGGCCGACCGGCTGGCCGCGGTGGAGCGCAAGTTCGAACGGGGTGCCGCGATCTTCTCGGTCAGCCCGGCTGCGACAGCCGTGCTGGCAGCCAGCGGCAAGGTGGCCGAACTGGTCCGGGTCGAGGCCGACAAGAGCTTTCTCGGCGGCGGTCCGGGCATCGTCTCCGATCCCGAGACCATTGCGCTCGAGCCGGCAAGCATCGACCTCGCGGTATCGCTGCTGGCGCTGCAGGAGGCCAACGACATTCCCGGCCAGCTGATCCAGATCAGGCGTGCGCTGAAGCCGGACGGGCTGTTCCTGGGTGTGCTGGCGGGTGCGGGAACGCTTGCCGAATTGCGCGAAAGCCTGCTGGCGGCCGAAACCGAGCTGACCGGCGGGGCGAGCCCGCGTGTCATCCCCTTCACCGACGTGCGCGACGCCGGCGGGCTGCTGCAACGGGCGGGACTTGCCCTGCCCGTGGCCGACGTCGAGACGGTAACGGTGCGCTACGACACGATGTTCGGGCTGATGGCGGATTTGCGGGCAATGGGCGTAACGAGCGCGCTTGCCGACCGGTCGCGAAAACCGGCGACGCGGCGATTGTTCCAGCGCGCGGCCGAAATCTATGCCGAGCGCTTTTCCGATCCCGACGGGCGCGTGCGGGCGAGCTTTTCGTTCGTCTGGCTGTCGGGATGGGCGCCAGACCCGTCGCAGCAAAAGCCGCTCAAGCCGGGGTCGGCGCAGGTTTCGCTCGCCAGGGTGCTTGGCGCGGAGGGCAAGAAATAGCCCGGTTCAGGCTATGCCTGTTCAATGCCTGTTCAGGCCTTGCTGAATGTCCTTGTTGTTGTCGCCCCAAAGCAGCCTGAGTTGCTCTGCCATCTGCGAAAAGCCGCCGGCCATCACCACTGCAATCAGAGCAGCAATGAGGCCATACTCGATCGCCGTGGCACCCCCCTCGTCCCTCAGAAATCGCTTTATCATCGGTCGCGTCCACCCGTGTCGTTGGGAAAACCATAGCGGCGACAGATTAAGAAAGGTTAATGGCATAGCCTTAACGTGCAGTGAAGCGCACGCGGCACATCCTCAGCACTGGCCGCTGCGGCGGCCGTTGTCGTGAATGACGCATACCGCCTGCGGTGTGTCCTGCAGGACGCTGCGGCGCAGCGTATAGCTGGCATTGCGGCCAACGGAGCCTGTCGCGGTGTAGTCGAGTCCGTCGAAGCGCGCCTGCCCGATCCAAGGGCGCGTGCGGCTGTCGAGATAGGGCGTGGCGATGAGCGCCAGCGCTACGGCCGCAAAGCCGAACAGCAATGCGACACGCAAGATGCCGGCGCTGGCCCTGGCGGCCGAAGACTGGCGTTCGGGGCGGATGAGATCCCACTCCTTGTCAGCCTGCATAGGCACGTCCCCCGCGAAAACCCATGTCGCCGCACATTGCACGCGACGGCCACTCAATTTTTCACGATTGGATAAACTTTGACTTAACGCTGACTGATACGCGTCAGAGCAGGTCGATCAGGAACGGTATCAGCGGCTCGTCGGCGGGCGGCATCGGGTAATCGCGCATCTGCTTGGGCCGAACCCATTTCAGCACCTGGCCTTCCCGCGGCTCAGGCGTGCCCCAGAAACGGCGGCAGACATAGAGCGGCATCAGCAGATGGAAGTCTTCGTAGGTGTGGCTGGCGAAGGTCAGCGGTGCGAGGCAGGCGATCTTGGTTTCGATGCCGATCTCCTCGCGCATCTCACGCACGATGGTTTCCTCCGGCGTCTCGCCCTGTTCGACCTTGCCGCCGGGAAATTCCCACAGGCCGGCAAGCTGCTTGCCCGCGGGCCGCTGGGCCAGAAGCACCCGGCCATCGGCATCGACGAGCGCGCAGGCGGCCACGAGCAGCAGGCGTTTTCCCTGTTGGGTCAAGTCAGGCCTCCGGCGGGCGGCGATAGTGATAGCGATAGACTTCCTTGAAGCCCATCTTCGAGTAGAGGCGGATGGCGCCGACATTGTCGGCTTCGACCTGCAGCCACGCCTGGCGCGCGCCCCTGAGGCGTGCCCATTTGAGCGCCGACAGGATCAGCCGGTGGCCGAAGCCCTTGCCGCGCTCGGCTTCGGTCGTGGCGATCTCGAACAGGCCGGCAAGGTCGGTGTCGTGGACGCAGATTGCAGCCGTCACCGGCTGCTCGTCCTGCTCGAGCACGAACAGGCCGGCTTCCGGCTGGATGGCGCCGATGATCTCGGACAGGCCGGGCCTCAGCGACGGGTCGAGGCCGTGAACGGCCATCGAGGCGCTGACGAAGCGGCCGATGTCCTTGAGCGGGATCTGGTCCATGGCGTTTTCGACGACACCGTCGTCGAGCGACAGGCGCATCACCATCGATTCGGAGAAGACGCTCCAGCGCTCGCGATCGAGATGGGCGGCGACCGCCGGCCCCGACAAGGGCGACATGCGGAAGGTGAGAGGCCGGCCATAGGCCTCGAAGCGGCGGCTGGCGCGGGCGATGCGGTCGGGAATGTTGCGGATGTCGGCCGGGTCGAGCGGGTTGACCGAGTTGAGCCGCTTGGCCGGATGCCCTGCCGTCAGCCGCACCAGCCAGGTGCCGTCATAATGCACCGCCGCCGCCGGCCAGGCGCGAAAGCCCGCCGCCTCATAGCGGCGGACGATTGCGAGTTCGTGCGACGGGCGATTCTGGTTCACGCTGCTGTCAGCTCCGGTAGTCGCCGTTGATGGCAACATATTCCTTGGTCAGGTCGCAGGTCCATACCGTCGCCTTGCCGCGGCCAAGACCGATGTCGGCGCGGATGACGATGTTGTCGCCCTTCATGTAGGCCGAGGTCGCCGCTTCCGAATAACCAGGGTCGCGCTCGCCATTGTGGGCAAGGCGATTGTCGCCGAACCAGATCGACAGCAGGTCGCGGTCGGCCGGCTCGCCAGCCTTGCCGACGGCCATGACGACGCGGCCCCAATTGGCGTCCTCGCCGGCTACGGCGGTCTTGACCAGCGGCGAATTGGCGATGGACAGCGCGATGCGCTTGGCCGAACGCGCGGACTTGGCGCCGGTGACGGTGACTTCGACCTGCTTGCGCGCGCCTTCGCCGTCGCGCACGACCTGAAGCGCAAGCGTCTTGAGCATCTTGTTGAGCGCACGGCGGAAGGCGCCGAGGCGCGCATCCTTGGGATCGGAAATCTTCGGCGCGCCGCGCTTGGCCGCGGCCCCGGTGGCAAACAGCATCAGCGTGTCGGACGTCGAGGTGTCGCTGTCGACGGTCACCGCATTGAAGGTCTTGGCGGTGCCGCGCGACAGCATGTCCTGCAGCACGTCAGCGGCAATCGGCGCGTCGGTGGCGACGAAGGACAGCATCGTCGCCATGTCGGGCGCGATCATGCCTGCGCCCTTGGCGATGCCGTTGATGGTGACCTCGGTGTCGCCGAGCTTGACCGTCGCGGTCACCACCTTGGGATAGGTGTCGGTGGTCATGATCGCCTTGGCGGCCTCGATCCACTGGTCGGACCTGGCGTCCTTGACCATGCCGGAAAGCAAATGGCTGAACTTGCCGGCGTCGAGCGGCTCGCCGATGACACCGGTGGAGGCGAGGAAGACGTCGCCAGGCGTGCAGCCGGCGGCCTTGGCAGCGGCCTGGCCGGTCAGCGTGGTGGTCTCGCGGCCCTTCTTGCCGGTAAACGCATTGGCGTTGCCGGAATTGACGACCAGAATACGCGCCTTGCCGCCCGAAAGGTTCTGGCGGCAGAAATCGACCGGTGCCGAGGGGCACTTGGAACGGGTGAAGACGCCTGCCGCCGCCGTGCCTTCGTCGAACACCATGGCCACCACGTCGGTGCGACCCTTGTACTTGATGCCCGCTTCGGCAGTGGCAATGCGGACGCCATCGATGGCGGGCATCTTGGGATATTTTTTCGGTGCAAGCGGGGAAACGGCAGTCGACATCAGGGAACCTCTGCGGGCTCGGGAAACGGTGAGGGTTGGCACCGTTTGCCCGATAGCGCGAGGCTTCGCAAGGCGTTTCACCTCACGAAGGCGTGGTCCAGCCTCAATGCACCGCCGGATTGAGGAAGCCGCGGAACAGGCGCTGGACGGCGGGGATCAGCCCCCAGATCATCGTCGCCACCATCAGCGGCGCAATCAGCAGGGTGCGCTGCCAGATCGTCCAGCCATCGGTCAGCGGCATGACGACGTAAAGAAGGACCGTGATCAGCGGATAGACACCGATCAGGACCATCAGGGCGAAGCGCGGGCGGGAAAAGCGGGTTTGGGAGGCAGTCATTTCCAATCTCCATCGGAACGAAACGTTTCGTTATATAAAACGGGCCGTTTCGTTTCGTCAAGAGCTGGTGTATGGATTTGTCGACGAACCGGAGAACGAGATGAGCACTGAGCAAGACGCGGCGCGGAAATCGATCGGCGCACGGCGCAGCCCCGAAAGCGCCGACGCGATTCTGGAAGCGGCCGAGGCGGTGCTGATCGAAAACGGCTATGCGGGATTCTCGATCGAGGCCGTGGCGCGCCGTGCCCGCGCCGGCAAGCCGACGATCTATCGCTGGTGGCCGAACAAGGCATCGCTGCTGCTTGAGGTCTACCAGCGCCAGAAGCGCGACATCGACTATCCCGACACCGGCAGCATCGAGGAAGACCTGTTCGGCTTTGCCAGGAGCCTGTTCGTCCACTGGCGCGAGACGCCATCTGGCGGCATCTTCCGCTCTCTGCTGGCCGAGGCCCAGTCGGATGCTTCAGCAGCCGAAGCGCTGGCCGAATATGCCGCCGGGCGCAGGGCCAACACCGGCAAGATCGTCGCCCGGGCCAAGGCGCGAGGCGAGGTCGCAGCACATGTCGACCCCGAACAGGTCGCCGACATGGTCGCTTCCTACGCCTGGGTGCACCTGCTGACTGGCCGGCTGGATGAGGACGACGCCACGTTGCGCCGGGCGATCCGCATGATCGTGAACGGCATCAAGGCCTGAGGCATCGCTGAAGCTTGAGGCATCGCTGAAGACTGGCTGCAACGCCGCCGGGCGATTCAGCTGCGCTGGAGCGCGACGTGCACGCCGAGACCGACAAGCACTGCACCGCCGGCGCGCCGCATAAGCCTTTGCGCCCGGCTCGAGCGCTGCAGGCGGCCGATCAGGAGGCCGGCCAGCACAACGCCGACAATGTCGGCAACCGTGAACATGGTGTTGACCAGAATTCCGAAGATGAGGAACTGCAGCCAGACCGGGAAAGTCGCGGATGCGTCGATGAACTGCGGCAGGAAGGCCATGAAGAAGATGGCCGTCTTGGGGTTGAGCACCTCGACGGCAACGCTCTCGACGAAGGCACGACGGCCGGACTTCTGTCCCATGCCGGAGGGGTCGAAATCGCCCTGTTTGCGGCCGCGGAACATCGAAATGCCCAGCCAGACGAGATAGGCGGCGCCCGCAAGCTTGACCGCCATGTAGAGCCACGGAACCGCGTGGAACAGGAATGACAGCCCGGCTGCAGCCGCAACGACATGCACATAGCCACCAATGTGGATGCCCAATGCAGCCATGAAACCGGAACGGCGCCCGCGCGCCATCGTCTGGGCCGCAGCGTAGAGCATGGCCGGACCGGGGATGAAGGCGAAGATTGCCGCCGTGGCAAGGAACGCGAGGATCAGGTCGGCAGACGGCATGCGATGCTCCTGGAAACGGGGTGCTCCGCTCAACCCCCATGAGAAGTCCCAATTTGGCGACCATCGGACCCAACGTCATTCAGCCACCGGCGAGGTGAGAACGCGCCAGATGGTCAAACTGCGAGCGTCGCAAACAAAAAGGGCGGCGCCGACTGACGCCGCCCTTCTGAAATCGAGTTGAAAAGGCCTACTTCGATGCGTCGATGGCGTCGATGGCCTTCTTGAGCTCGGGGTCGGTGACTTCGACCTTGCCGGCGGCGCGGATCTGCTTGACCAGGTCGATGTACTTCTCGCGGATGACGAGCGACTTGACCTCTTCCTTGACCGCGTCGAAGGCCGGCGGCTGCTGCGAGCGCTTGTCCTCTACCTTGATGATGTGCCAGCCGAACTGCGTCTGCACCGGCTCTTTCGAGTAGGCGCCGACCTCGAGCGCGAGAGCCGCCTTCTCGAATTCCGGCACCATCTGGCCGGGGCCGAAGAAGCCGAGGTCGCCGCCCGAGGTCTTGCCGCTCGGATCGGTGGTGTTTTCGTTGGCGAGCTTCTGGAAATCCTCACCGCCATCCAGCTTCTTGATCAGGGCGTCGGCCTCTTCCTTGGTCTTGACCAGGATGTGGCGGGCATGAACCTCGTTGACCGGCTTCTGTGCCGCGATTTCCTTGTCGTAGCGGGCACGGATCTCGTCGTCGGTGACCTTGCCCGCGACTTCCTTTTCGACCAGTTCGCCATGCAGCGCGCGCTGGTCGAGGAAGGCCATGCGGCGCTGGAAGTCGGCGTCCTTGTCGAGACCCTTTTCCACGGCCTGGGCCGCCATCAGCCTGATTTCGATGATCGACGACAGTGCCGCGGCACGGCGCTGCTCCGGCGGCAGGCGGCCAAATTGGGCGCCGAGGTCGCTTTCGGCCAGCGAGATGTCGGCTTCAGTGACGTCCTGGCCATTGACCGTGGCAACGATCGTGTTGGGATCTACCGGTGCCGCTGCGGGAGCCGCTGGCTGGGCTGCTGGCGCAGCAGCTTCCTGGGCGGCGAGAGGCAGCGACGACAGCGCCACGAGCCCGGCTGCAAGCCCGACGCGGGCAAGCGAGGCGCTACGGAACGAAAAAGACATCTAAACTCTCCGATGGGGGATGACGCACTTCCAAATCAACCTGAATGTGGCGGAATTTGGCGTCTTCGGCAGGCTCTCTGCAACGTTGACATAAGTTGTGCCCCCTCTTATCTGTCCATCGTCTTCGCGTCCAGAACCGTTTTCCGGGCGCTTTTCGCGTTGAACCTGCCACCGCCTTGTCCCCGGCAGGTTCGGCCGGCGGACAGTCGGCTTCATTCGAATTGAAAGGGCCACTTGATGGTCAGTCTCGGCGGTCTCGCCCGTAAGATTTTCGGTTCCTCCAACGATCGTCGCGTCAAATCGACCCGACCCCGGGTGGAAGCGATCAATGCACTGGAAAATGAACTGCAGGCGCTGACCGACGACCAGCTTCGGGCGCGAACCGAGCAGTTCCGTCAGGACCTTGCCAACGGGGCAACCCTCGACGACCTGCTGATCCCGGCGTTCGCCACGGTTCGCGAAGGCGCAAAGCGCGCGCTTGGCATGCGTCCGTTCGACGTCCAGATGATCGGCGGCATGGTGCTGCACGGCCGCGGCATCGCCGAGATGCGCACCGGCGAAGGCAAGACCCTCGTCGCCACCCTGCCCGTCTATCTCAACGCCCTGACCGGCAAGGGCGTGCATGTCGTTACCGTCAACGACTATCTCGCCAGCCGCGACGCCGAATGGATGGGCCGGCTCTACAAGTTCCTCGGCCTTTCGGTCGGCATCATCGTGCACGGACTGTCGGACGAAGAGCGCCGCGCGGCCTATGCCTGCGACATCACCTACGCCACCAACAACGAACTCGGCTTCGACTATCTGCGCGACAACATGAAGTACGAGCGCGCCCAGATGGTGCAGCGCGGCCACTTCTTCGCCATCGTCGACGAGGTCGACTCGATCCTGGTCGACGAGGCCCGCACGCCGCTGATCATTTCCGGTCCGCTCGAGGACCGTTCGGAAATGTACAACACGGTCGACGCCTTCCTTCTCCATCTGGTTCCGTCCGACTACGAGGTCGACGAGAAGCAGAAGACCGCCATCTTCACCGAAGAAGGCACCGAGAAGATGGAGAACATGCTGCGCGAAGCGGGCCTGCTGAAGGGCGAGTCGCTCTACGACATCGAAAACGTCGCCCTGGTCCACCACGTCAACAATGCGCTCAAGGCGCACCGCCTGTTCCAGAAAGACAAGGACTACATCGTCAAGGACGACGAAATCGTCATCATCGACGAGTTCACCGGCCGCATGATGCCGGGCCGCCGCTTCTCCGAAGGCTTGCACCAGGCGCTGGAAGCCAAGGAACACGTGTCGATCCAGCCGGAAAACCAGACGCTGGCTTCCGTCACCTTCCAGAACTATTTCCGCATGTACGAAAAGCTCGCCGGCATGACCGGTACGGCGCTGACCGAAGCGGAAGAGTTCGGCAACATCTACAATCTCGACGTCACCGAGGTTCCGACCAACCTGCCCGTCAGCCGCATCGACGAGGACGACGAGGTCTACCGGACGGTCGAGGAGAAGTACAAGGCGATCGTCCGCGAGATCAAGGAAGCCAACGCCAAGGGCCAGCCGACGCTGGTCGGCACGACCTCGATCGAGAAATCCGAACAGCTGGCCGAGCGGCTGCGCAAGGACGGCTTCAAGGACTTCGAGGTCCTGAATGCCCGCCACCACGAGCGCGAGGCGGCGATCGTCGCCCAGGCCGGCAAGCCTGGCGCTATCACCATCGCCACCAACATGGCCGGCCGCGGCACCGACATCCAGCTCGGCGGCAACGCCGACATGCGCATTGCCGAGGAACTGGCCGACATGCCGGCAGGCCCCGAGCGCGACGCCAAGGAAAAGGCGATCCGCGAGGACGTTGCCCGCCTCAAGGAAAAGGCGCTCGCCGGCGGCGGCCTCTACGTGCTTGCCACCGAACGCCACGAAAGCCGCCGCATCGACAACCAGCTGCGCGGCCGCTCCGGCCGCCAGGGCGACCCGGGCCGTTCGAAGTTCTTCCTGTCGCTGCAGGACGATTTGATGCGCATCTTCGGTTCCGAGCGCATGGACGGCATGCTGCAGAAGCTCGGCCTCAAGGAAGACGAGGCGATCGTCCACCCCTGGATCAACAAGGCGCTGGAAAAGGCGCAGAAGAAGGTCGAGGCCCGCAACTTCGACATCCGCAAGAACCTGCTCAAATATGACGACGTGTCGAACGACCAGCGTAAGGTGGTGTTCGAGCAGCGCATCGAGCTGATGGACGCGACCAGCCTGACCGATACGGTCGCCGAAATGCGCCACGACGTGATCGAGGATCTGGTCGCCAAGCACATCCCCGAAAACGCCTATGCCGAGCAGTGGGATGTCACTGGCCTCAAGGAAGGCGTGATCCAGTCGCTCAACCTCGATCTCCCGATCGAGGAATGGGCCAAGGAAGAAGGCATCGCCGAGGAAGAGGTCCGCGAGCGCATCACCGCCGAAGCCGACAAGGCGGCCGCCGACCGCGCCGAGCGCTTCGGCCCCGAGGTGATGACCTATGTCGAACGCTCGGTGGTGCTGCAGACGATCGACCACCTGTGGCGCGAGCATCTGGTCAATCTCGACCACTTGCGCTCGGTCGTCGGCTTCCGCGGTTACGCCCAGCGCGACCCGCTCAACGAATACAAGGGCGAGGCCTTCGAGCTGTTCCAGGCGATGCTCGGCAACCTGCGCCAGGCGGTCACCGCACAGCTGATGCGGGTCGAACTGGTGCGCCAGGCAGCCGACGCGCCGCCACCGGAAGCGCCCGAGATGTTTGGCCACCACATCGACGGCACCACCGGCGAGGACGATTTCGGCGAAGGCTCGGTCGCAGTCCTGCAGGATTCGCGCGTCGTCGCGGCCGAAGACCGCGACCCCAACGATCCATCGACCTGGGGCAAGGTTTCGCGCAACGAGGCCTGCCCGTGCGGTTCGGGCAAGAAATACAAGCACTGCCACGGCACCTTCGCCTGATCGGCGACTAGGACAATCCAGCCTCGAACATTGAACGGCGGCCCATTGGGTCGCCGTTACAGTTTCCGAAGCCTTCCGCTCCTAAATGTGCCTGTAGCTGGCGATGTCGGCTTTGATGCCCAGCCGTGCGATCAACTCCTGCGGGTTGAAATTCGCTTGCGCGTGCATCGACTGCACCTTGGCCTTGGCCGATGCGATCGCAGCCTCGCTTTCCCACTCGACGATCGTGATGACATTGTGCTCTCCAGGCATCGATGGCTGCTCCAGAACCATGTCCTGCAGGAAGCCCGGCTGCACTCTCAGCAACTCGTGCGTCTGCCGAACCTTGTCGAGAAACTCGGCGCGCGCACCGTCTGGAACGGTGAACCTGTCGACCCTGTAGATACGTTGCGCCTTGCCGGCGTCCTGACCCATCTCGTCCTCCTCTCTTCGACTTGACAGAAAGGACTTGTGCAACCTCAACCATTATTGAGGTCAAGCGCCATTTTCAGATTTGCAGCTCGGTCTGATTTTGCGGGCAAACAGCTTTTGAAGCATCGCAAGAAATGCTTGCACCGTGGTCGCGTGAAGATTTGCCCATAGCGCAGGAGACACTGGCGAGACAACCGATTACAGCCATCCCGAAAGGCGGAAGTGCTTCTTTGCCAGCCGGCGGTGACCACATTGTGATTCCAAGCGACGGTCCGGTAGTTTGCTTTGCCCGACGGATTGGCTAGAATGGGATTCCTTAATGATATTCCGAAGAGAAATCTCATTGCCTTCCGATACCGGTTCGAATTCATCCAATTTCATTGCGTCTCCTTTTTTGCTTTTCTGGGTTGCTGTGTTTGGAATCGCCGTGAGCCTCCTCGCCGCCGCAGCGATGTCGGCGGATACCGCCGCTGTCTTGCTCCGGGAGAACGGGCCGGTAGAGATGGCAAGTGCCGTCCTGCACTTTGTCGTCGCGATCGTTGCGGCCGGCATCTGGTTTCGCCAGGGCGGGCTGGCTGGGCTGATCGCGCTGGGCGCGCTGCTCCTCGGCGTTCGTGAGCTGGATTGGCATCACGCCTTCACGACATACGGCCTTTTCAATCTGCGCCAGTATCTCAGGCCGGAGGTGCCCGTCCTGGAGAAACTCGCAAGTGCGGGAACCGTCCTCCTGATCGGCACGGTGGTGGTGGCGTTGCTGATAAGATCGCTGGATCACATCAAGCATCTGGTGACGCGCAGGCCGCCGGCTGCCTATGGCGCGATCGTGCTTGTCGCTTACCTGCCGGCGCTGAAGATCCTCGACGCCATCCCCCGGTGGTTCCGGGAGGCCGATAGCGCCTTGCCTGCAACGGCTCTGAAGTACGCCCGCGCGCTCGAGGAAATCAACGAGTTGTGGCTGCCGGTGCTGGTGCTGCTGTTCTTGCTGCAGCTGTATCTGCCGCCGCAGACCAGACAACGCAACGCGGTCCCGAGCTACCAGGGCGCGCATCGCTGATCCACGTCACTTGACGCCGCCAAGGGCAGGAGCTACGCGACAGGCCTGTCCACGGCGCCTGGAGCTCATGCCCGGCGCCAGTCCCACTCGCGGAGGAGCGGAGACGACCGTCCATGCTCGAACGGCGCGACACCTACGACACCCTCTACCGCGACTTCCGCTGGAACATCCCGCAGAAATTCAACATCGGCACCGCCGTGTCCGACCGCTGGGCTGCGGTCGATCCCGAGCGGACGGCGCTCCTCGACTACCATGTCGAGGGGGCGGCCAAAAAATTCTCCTTCGGCGAGCTGTCCCGCCGCTCCAACGCCTTTGCCCATGCGCTGCGCGCCCGCGGCGTGCGGCGAGGCGACCGGGTGGCGCTGCTGTTGCCACAGAGCTTCGAGACGGCCATCGCCCATGTCGCCATCTACAAGCTCGGCGCGATAGCGGTGCCGCTGGCGCTGTTGTTCGGCGTCGAGGCGCTCGAATACCGGCTGCAGACGGCGGGTGTGCGGGCCATCGTCACCAACGAGGCCGGTTTCGCCAAGGTCGGCCAGATCGCCGGCCGGTTGCCCCAGCTTGAAACCATCGTCGTTGTCGGCAGCGGCGGGCTGGACGACTTCCAGCGCCTTGTCGCTTCGCATGCACCTGACTTTACCGCCGAGGATACCGGTCCCGACGATCCGGCGATGATGATCTTCACCTCGGGCACCACGGGGCCGCCCAAGGGCGCGCTGCATGGCCATCGCGTGCTGCTCGGGCACCTGCCCGGCATCCAGATGGCGCATGAGTTCCTGCCGCAGCCGGGCGACCTGATGTGGACGCCGGCCGACTGGGCCTGGGCCGGCGGGCTGCTCAACCTGCTGCTGCCCGGCCTCTATTTCGGCCTGCCGGTGGTATCGGCCCGCTTCGACAAGTTCGATCCCGAGGCAGCGCTTGTGCTGGTCGAGAAGATGGGGGTGCGCAATGCCTTCATCCCACCGACGGCGCTACGCATGCTGAAGACCGTGCCCGACATCGGCAAGCGCTTCCGGCTCGGCCTGCGCAGCATCGGCTCGGCCGGCGAAGCGCTCGGCCGCGAGACCTACGACTGGGCGGCCGGCGAACTTGGGCTCACGGTCAACGAGTTCTACGGCCAGACCGAGTGCAACGCGGTGCTCGCCTCCTGCGCGGCCCTCGGTGTGAGCCGCGGCGGGGCCATCGGCAAGGCCGTGCCCGGCCACCGGGTGGCCATCATCGACGACAAGGGCCGTCGCGTACCTGCCGGCGAGCCCGGCCAGATCGCCATCGCCAGGCCCAACCCCGTCATGTTCCTCGAATACTGGCAGAGCCCCGAAGCGACCGAGAAGAAATTCATCGGCGAGTGGATGACGACCGGCGACCAAGGCATCGAGGACCACGACGGCTACGTCACCTTCTTCGGCCGCGACGACGACGTCATCACCTCCGCCGGCTTCCGCATCGGCCCGGGCGAGATCGAGGACTGCCTGACCGGCCATCCCGCCGTCGCGCTGGCCGCTGCCGTGGGCAAGCCCGACGCGCTGCGCACCGAGATCGTCAAGGCCTATGTCGTGCTCAAGGACGGCGTTGCGGGCAACGCGGCGCTGGCCGACGAGATCAAGCTCTGGGTGCGCGAGCGCCTGTCGGCGCACGAATATCCGCGCGAGGTCGAGTTCGTCGATTCGATGCCGCTGACCACCACCGGCAAGGTCATCCGCCGCATTTTCCGCGACCGGGCCAAGCGCGAGGCGAAAACGCTCTAGCGTTTGAGCAGGCTGCGCATGCGGTCGCGCAGCTTGACCGCAAGCTTGCGCGTCTGGCGATAGAGATGCAGCTGCGAGGCGGCCTGGCGGGTGACACGGTCGGCATCGGGCGTCAGTCCGACGACGATGGTGCCCATCGGCTTGCGTTCGCTCCACATCCGGCCGACCAGCGGGTGGTCGGGCACGGCGCAGGAATCGGTGACCATGACGTTGGGGTCTTCGAGATGCTGCGCGGTCACCGCCATCATCAGCAGCGCGCCCGGCGAATAGGCAGACAGGGTCTCGTCGTAGGCGGTCTTCCAGGTATAGGCGACACCCGCCTCGACGAAGACGACGAGGCTGGCAATGGTGCGGCCGTCGAGCGTCAGCGAGTGGATGCGGCACATGTCCTGTTCCGACATCCGGTGCACCGCCTCGCGGGCGAAGGCGGCACGGTAGCGGTCGATCGCCATGGCGGTGCGCTGGCGGCCTTTCCAGCCGGACGCCTCCAGCGTCAGGAACTGCTCGATGGCATGGCGCACATCGTCCTGGGTGCGCGCAACCTTGTGCTCGACCACGCCCTGTTCGGCGAGCCGGCGCTCGAGCCGGCGGAACTCCTTGTAGTGGCGATTGCCGAGCGCGGCCTTGAGATAGTCGTCGCCGTCGCGCTCGCTTTCGAGGAAGGGGCGCTCGAACTGGCCGGTAATAGCCAGCGGCAAGCCGCGGCTTTCGGCCGTCGCACTCAGCATGCGGGCGACGGCGCCATCGAGGCGCATGTCGGGCAGCACGAAAACCCTCGGCAGCTTGAGATGCGGCCGCGCCAGCATGGCGAAGAAATCGGCGATCACGCCTTCGGGGTCGTCGCGGTCGAGCAGCGGCGTGCCGAGCGGACCGAACGGGCTCGACCAGGTCCGCATCACCGGCACGCCGAGCGGCACCGCCGGCTTCTCGATCGAATAGGGCACGAGCAGGCGCAGCCGGCTGCGAAACTCGTTGCCGTCCCGGATGACGGCAAGCCGCACCTCGCGGTCCTCGAGCCTCGGCATGGCGGGCGCCAGGAAGCGCGGGTTGAAGAAGACGTTGGGCTCGATGGTACGGGCGCAGAGGTGGTCGAGCTCCTCGACCAGGTCGAAGCCGGCCGAAGCCGGATAGATGGCGAGCCGCCTGAGCGGCCGCTCGCTGGCGGTCAATTCAAGCTGGGCGAGGTCGGCAAGGTCGGTCGGAACGCCGGCAATGCCGGCGATCATCGAACCGGCCGGGCCGCCGCTGGTCTCTTCGAGAAGCGGGATGGCTACCATCAGGCTTTCTCCAATGTGCGTCGGACGGGGATGAATAGCACCATGACGATGCCGAGCTTGCGCCATACGGTGAACGA
Source organism: Aminobacter sp. P9b (assembly GCF_045345995.1). NCBI lineage: Bacteria > Pseudomonadati > Pseudomonadota > Alphaproteobacteria > Hyphomicrobiales > Phyllobacteriaceae > Aminobacter > Aminobacter sp. P9b. Next base: position 63,181 of record NZ_CP150082.1, read on the forward strand.
CAGCGCGGTCGCCTCGAAGATCATCGCCGCCGAGGTGGCGATTGCCGCACCCCACAGGCCGAGCGTGGGGATGAACACGACGTTGAGGCCGATGTTGAGGGCGAGTGTCGCGGCATAGACCATGGCGCAGACGTTCTGGTAGCCGCTCATGGTCAACACGCTTTCGCATGGGCCGACCGCCGATCGCGCCACTACCGCAGCCACGAGCAGGAACAGCAGCGGATAGCCCTCGTCGAAGCCGGGGCCGAACATGCCGAGCAGGGGCTTGCCGAGCACCAGCACGACAAGCCCCATCAGCAGCGACGGCCAGAACGTCCAGGACACTGTTTCGCGGGCGAAGCCGGCCAGCTTTTCCGGCTCGCCATGGGCGATATGGGCATAGCGCTGGGCAACGCCCGCCTTGACCGAGAAATAGACGAAGTGGACCAGCGCCAGCGTCTTCACCGTGGCGAAGTAGACCGCGACATGGTCCGGTTCCATGTAGAAGCCGACCATCAGCACGTCGGCATTGGTGAGCAGGAAAAAGAAGCTCTCGACCAGAAAGATCGGCAGCGAGATCTTGAGCCAGTAGCCGAGCAGGATGGTGCGCGGCCCGGCGGGAATGCGCTTGTCGCTCCGCGAAGTGACGCGGACGAGCTGGGCGATGGTGGTGACGTAGGTGGCGGCGATCGCGGCGCTGACGGCGGTCTCGGCGGTCGGCGCAAGGCCCGACACCACGGCCGCCGCCATGAACAACAGGATCAGCAGCGGCCGCACGATGTAGGTCGGCACAAGCGCCTGGAACGCCCAGGCGTTGGCGCGCGCCAGCCCTTGCAGCACGTCCGACAGCGCCAGCATCGGCAGGCAGAACATGCCGAGGAAAAACGGTACGACGTAGTAGCTCTCGATCTTGTCCGAGAGCAGCCAGACGCCGGCCATGGCCAAGGCGGTGATGACGGTCGAGGCGACGAGCACGAACAGCCGGCTCGCCACAAGCACGCCGCGCAGTTCGGCGAGCATGCCCTTTTCGCGGTATTCGGGGATGAAGCGGATGACGGAGGTGTGGAAACCGAAGCAGGACAGGGAACCTGCGATGATCATCGACACCCAGACGAGCACGAAGATGCCGTATTCGAAACCGCCCATCCAGCGGGCCAGCAGCACCTGGCTGACGAAGGCGATGGCGGCGCTGACAATGCGCACGGCAAAGGCGATCAGTGACATGCGGCCGGCTTCGCCGCGCTCGTCGGCGCTGAAAAGAACGGCGTCGACGCGACGCAGCAGCGGCGCGATGCGCGAGGCGATCTGCCCCGGCAGCCACCGTTCGGCCGTCATCGCTGCGGAAAAACGCAACTCAACACACTCCATCTTCCGCGAATTTCGCTGACAGGATGTACTGGACAGCGATTAAGAAACGGTTGGGCGGCAACGTTGTGGCCAGGAGATGCCGGGCATGATCTCGCAAGATGAGCGCAAGTCGATGTTGCGGGCCCATTCGATCGGCCCGACAATGATCCGTTATCTCGAAGAGATCGGCATCGAGCGGCTGGCCGATCTTCGCGGCGCCGATGCCGCCGAGATCGCGCTCCGCATCGACATTGCGCTCGGCCGCAAGCACATCAACAGCCTGGGCGTGGCGGCCCTTCGAAATCTGATCGAGCTTGCCAAGCGCGAGACGGGGTGAGCAGGTGCGCTTGCGCGACGGCGTAGGCGTCCCTCGCAGCCAGGCTCTCTTCCACGGCTTAGGGATAACGTCGCGCACGACGATACAAACACTTGGCTCGTGCCGCCGATCACGCGCCCGCGCCTCCGGAGTTCGGATCAATCCCCCTGTTGACCGCCCTGCCATGCCCCCATGATCATGCGACGGAAGTGTTCGGCAGCGGGTGAAAGCGTGGCGGCGCGCCGGCGGACGATGCCAATCGTCCGCGAAATCAACGGGTTGCCCAGCGGCCTCGTGATGATGATGGGATGATCGGGTCCGGGTGTCGCCGTGCGCGGAAGCACGGAAATCCCGAGGCCTGCCTCCACCAGGCCGAGCGAGGTCGACAGGTGCGTCACCTCGTAGGACCACCGCAGTTCGATGTTCGACCGCGCAAGCGTCGCGTCGAGCATGGTGCGGTTGCCGCTGGAGCGGTGCACGGTGATCAGCGGGTACGGCGCCAGATCCATCCAGCCGACCTCCTGCCGCATCGCCAGGGGATGATCGCGCCGCGCCGCCAGCACGAACGGATCTTCGGCGATGCGATCGAAGATGAGCTCCGGATCGGAGGTGCCGATGAAGTTGATCCCGAATTCCACTTCGCCGCGCGAGACGGCCTGCAGCCCTTCCGTCGCCGTCAGGTCGAGAATGCGGAAGCGGATGTCCGGATATTCCTGGTTGAACTGCTTGATCACCGTCGGCAGGAAATAGAAGGCGGCAGTCGGCAGGCAGGCGATCGTCACCAGCTCGCTTCGCCGCACGCCCCGGCCGCGGGCAGCAAACAGGGAACTGTCGAACTCCTCCAGCATGCGCTGCACCAGCGGCACAAGTTCGAGGCCGAGCGCGGTGGGCGAAACATGCCGGGTGGTGCGCTCGAGAAGCCGCGCACCTATCGATGCCTCCAGCTTCTGGATGCGGCGGCTGAGCGCCGGCTGCGACAGGTTCAGGGCATCGGCCGCCCGGTGAAAGCTTTCAAGCTCGACGACGCCGAGAAAAGCCCTGAGATCGAGGATTTCACAATTGATGCCCATGACGCATCACTGCTCCAAAATTTTGCACTTAACTTAATAATCCAGTTGGCGCATATGCCTCAAGGGTGAAACGACGAAGATCATGCCCGCCGATGGCGATCATGGGACTTGGCGTTTCCAATCGTTATGTGTACGTTTGTATACATTTGAACGCATAGCTATTTTGGGGAGGAAAAACATGGCTGATTTTACGCGTCGTCAACTGCTTGCCGCCGGCTCCGCCGCAGCGGTACTTGGACTAAGCGGAGTGCGCCCGGCATTTTCGCAGGCTTCGGTCGATTTCGCCGGCAAGACCGTCGAATGGTGGATGCCCTTCTCCGAGGGCGGCGGTTCGGACGTCTGGGCGCGATTCTTCGCCCCCTATCTCTCGAAATATCTTCCGGGCAACCCGAACGTCGTGGTCCGGAACGTGCCCGGCGGCGGGTCGATCACCGGGTCGAACGAATTCGTCGCCCGCGCGCGGCCCGATGGGCTTGCGATCCTTGGCACGTCGGGATCGACGCAGTTTCCGTTCCTGCTCGGCGATCCGCGCGTGCGCTACGATTACGCCAAGCTTATTCCCGTACTCGTCTCGCCGACGGGCGGCGTCTGCTACCTGCCCGCCAAGTTCGGCGTCAAGACGCCGGCCGAACTGAACAAGATCAAGGACCAGGACCTGGTCTACGGCAGCCAGGGCGCGACCTCGCTCGACCTCGTGCCGATGCTTGCCTTCCGCCTGCTCGGCCTCAAGGTCCGCCATGTGTTCGGCATGCAGGGGCGCGGCGACGGCCGCCTTGCCTTCGAACGCGGCGAAGCGACGATCGACTACCAGACCTCCTCCGCCTACCTGACCAACGTCACCCCGCTCGTCGAGGCCGGCACGGCCGCTCCGATGTTCTCCTGGGGCGTCCTCGACGCCCAGGGCAACGTCGCCCGCGATCCGACATTCCCCGACCTTCCCCACTTCGTCGAAGCCTACGAGATGATGCATGGCAAGAAACCGTCCGGCATCGAATATGACGCCTACCTCGCCTTCTTCGGCTCCGGCTTCGCGGCCCAGAAGCCCTGCATGCTGCCGGAAGGCACGTCGGACGACATCGTTGCGACCTATCGCAAGGCCTTTGCCGACGCCGTGGCCGATCCGGAGCTGCAGAAGGCCAAGGGCGACGTTCTCGGCGACTACACGCAGGCCGTCGGCAACGACATCGAGCAGCTCTACAAGGTCGCCACGACGATCAAGCCCGAAGCGCGTGACTGGGTGCGCAACTTCCTGAACACGGAATACCAGGTCAAGCTCTGATCGACAGAGTGCCCGCCGCCGACAGGCGGCGGGCAAGCCTGCGCGACGCCTGCGGCGCTCGAACATCCACCTGCCGACAGTGACCAGGCTGGCGCGAGGGCGCCGCCCCGCAACTGTTGCCTATCGAAAGGACAGCCACAGTGATCGATGTGTTCGTCACTTCGCTCCAGAACCTGCTGACCCTCCACCACCTCAGCTACATGATGATCGGCGTTGCGATCGGCCTCGTCGTCGGCATCCTGCCGGCGCTCGGCGGCATTGCCGGCATGTCGCTGCTGCTTCCATTCGTCTACGGCATGGAGCCGACCGCAGCGATTGCGATGATGGTCGGCCTGCTGGCGGTCATTCCCACCTCCGACACCTTCTCCTGCATCCTCATGGGCATTCCGGGGTCGTCCGCCTCGCAGGCGACAGTGCTCGACGGCTTCCCCCTCGCCCGCAAGGGCGAAGCAGCACGCGCGCTGAGTGCGTCTTTCTCGGCGTCCATGATCGGCGGCCTTTTCGGCGCGCTGTGCCTGACCGCCATCGTCATCGTGGCGCGTCCGCTCATCCTGAGCTTCACCTCGGCCGAACTGTTCATGCTGGCCATTTTCGGCCTGTCCATGGTGGGCGTGCTGTCGGGCAGCAGCCTCGCCAAGGGCGTGGCCGCCTGTGCGCTGGGCCTCGCCTTCGGGGCGATCGGCACCGCTCCGGCAAATGGCGGCGAACGCATGACCTTCGATTCGCTGTACCTGATGAGCGGCCTCGAGATCACCATCATCGGCCTCGGCATCTTCGCGCTGCCGGAAGTGCTTGACCTGCTGCGCGGCCAGGCAAGCATCTCGAGCACGGGCAAGCTCGGCCAAGGCTGGCTGACCGGCGTGCGCGATACCTGGCGGGAAAAGTGGCTGACGCTGCGCTGCGCGACGATCGGGGCCTGTGTCGGCCTGATGCCGGGCCTTGGCGGCAGCGTTTCGGACTGGATCTCCTACGGCCACACCGTCCAAAGCGCCAAGGACAAGTCGCAATTCGGCAAGGGTGACATCCGTGGCGTCATCGGCCCGGAAGCGGCCAACAATTCCTGCGCCGGCGGCAACCTGATCCCGACCCTGCTCTTCGGCATCCCCGGCTCCGGCTCGATGGCGATCTTTCTCGCCGCGATGATCCTGATCGGGCTTCAGCCAGGGCCCGGCATGGCCGATCCGAAGCGCGACCTCGACCTCACCTATACCGTGGTCTGGACGCTGGCGCTCGCCAACGTCGTCGGCACCGCGGCCTGCATCGCCCTGTCACCGAGCATCGCGCGCCTCACGACGATCCGCTTCGTGCTGTTCGCGCCCTTCATGATCCTCATCATCGTCTTCGGCGCATTCCAGTCGACCCGCTCCTTCGAGGACATCCTGGCCCTGCTGGTCATCGCGCTGACGGGCATCTTCCTGAAGCGCTTCGGCTGGCCGCGGCCGGCCTTCCTCATCGGCTTCGTGCTTGCCGGCCAGGTCGAGACCTATTTCTACCAGGCGGTCCAGTTCTACGGCTATGGCTTCCCGCTTCGGCCCATCGCCGTCGCGATCGCACTGATAACGATCGCCTCGCTCTGGTTCACCAGCCGGTCGCGCCAGGCACCAAAGGAGGAAACCGTCCCCGGCGGCATCACCACCGACATCGACTTCGAGCGCGAGGAAGACGAAACGGCCGCCGCCAAGAACCTGTGGCCGCAGGTGATCTTCACCGCGATCGCCGTCGGCTTCTTCATCTTCACGATCGCCGAAGGTGCGCAGAACTCGTTCCTCGACGCGGTGTTCCCGGTCTCGGTGGGCATCGTCGGCCTTCTCACTGCCGCCTTCGTGCTGTTCTGGCAGGTCAGGGGCGCGACGGGACGTGGGCCGGCAGGCACCGTCAATTTCGACCTCGATGACGGTGCGAGCAGCGGCAGCCTGTGGCGGTTCGTCGGCTGGCTGGTCGGCTTCGTTATCGCGATCGGCCTTCTCGGCTTCACCCTCGCGCTCGTCGGCTTCTTCCTGGCGTTCCTGAAGGTCGTCGCCAAATCAAGCTGGCTGCAGGCGAGCGTCCTGACCGCTGCAGCCGTCGGCCTGGTGCTGGTGCTGACGTCGATCCTCAACATGAACCTGCCGGGCGGCCTGCTGCAGCACTACTTCTACAGCCAGCTGGTCTGGCCCCTGCGCTGAACTTCCGCCCCGGCGGCAACGCCGGGGCTTTTGCATGCCGATTTTAAAAGTGCGCAATTGCATCCAATTGTCGACATTACCGAACGAGGTCACCTTGCCCGCACAACACGCCATTCCCTGTATCCTCATGCGCGGAGGAACATCGAAGGGACCCTATTTCAAGATGCAAGATATCCCGCAGGACCCAGATGTCCGCGCGCGGGTGCTGCTGGCCGCCATGGGCTCGCCCGACATCCGCCAGATCGACGGCATCGGCGGCGCCGATACGCTGACCAGCAAGGTCGCGATGGTCGGCCCGTCCGACCGGGAAGGCGTCGATGTCGACTATCTCTTCGCACAGGTTTCGGTAGACAAGGCGATCGTCGACACCTCGCCCTCCTGCGGCAACATGCTGTCCGGCGTCGGCCCCTTCGCCATCGAGATGGGCATGGTGTCAGTCAACGGCGAAAAGACCAGCGTCGTCATCTACGACATCAACACCCAGAGCCGCATCGAGGCGATCGTCGAGACGCCGGATGGTGTCGTCAACTACGAGGGCAACGGGCGGATCGACGGGGTCCCGGGCACGGCGGCCGAGATCCGGCTCAATTTCATGGACATCGTCGGCTCGAAGACGGCCACCCTGTTGCCGACGGGCAAGCCGGTGGAGGTGATCGACGGGGTCAAGGCCACGCTCATCGACGTCGCGGTGCCGATGATGATCGTCCGCGCCGCCGACCTCGGCAAGACGGGCTATGAGTCAGCCGCGGAACTCGATGCCGACAAGGATTTCTTCGCACGCATGGAAGCGATGCGCATGGAAGCGGGCCGGCGCATGGGCCTCGGCGACGTGACCGGCAAGGTCGTGCCGAAGATGGCCATGCTGGCAGCGCCGCGCGAGGGCGGAAGCGTCGCCGCCCGCTACTTCGTTCCGCACAAGACCCACGCGGCCTTCGCCGTCACCGGCGGGCTGTGCGTCTCCTCCTGCGTGCTGGTTCCCGGCACGGTGGCAGCGGGCATCGCCAACCGGCCCGAAGGCGACGACTGCACGGTGATCATCGAGCATCCGACCGGCCTCATCGACGTCGCCATGACGACGAGGCCCGACGGCAACTCCGTCGAGATCATCAGCGGCGGCGTCGTGCGCACCGCGCGAAAGTTGATGGAAGGCACCGTCTTCGTGCCCGCCGCCACGCTGACATCGACGCCGGCGGCCTGAGCCGCTGGCCGCCAAAACAACCGCATACCCGCTTCTGGAGTCCGTAACATCATGAAACTGCTTGTCCTTCCCGGCGACGGCATCGGCCCTGAAATCGTCGGCGCGACCGTGGCGGTGCTGAATGCGGTCGACCGCCGCTTTTCGCTCGGCTTCAGCTACACGACACGAGACATCGGCCTCGCATCACTGCAAAAGATCGGCACGACGCTGCCGCCAGACCTGCTCGAGCAGGCGCGCCGAATGGACGGAACCCTGCTCGGCCCGATTTCCACTCTGGACTATCCGCCCCGCGACAAGGGCGGCATCAACGTCTCGGCGGCCTTCCGCACCCAGCTCGACCTCTTTGCCAACATCCGCCCCGCACGCACCCGCGAGGGTGTCTTCCATCGCGGCACGGCGATGGACCTGGTCATCATGCGCGAGGCGACGGAGGGCATGTATCCCGACCGCAACATGCATGCCGGCAGCGGCGAATACATGCCGACGGAAGACATGGCGATCTCGATGCGCAAGGTGACGGCAACGGCAAGCGAGCGCATCGCAAGGGCTTCCTTCGAACTGGCGCGGAGGCGCCGCAAGAAGGTCACGGCGGTGCACAAAGCGAATGCCTTCGTCCTGACCGACGGACTGTTCCTGAAGGAGGTCCGCAAGGTCGCAGCCGACTATCCCGACGTGCAGTTGGAGGAGGTCCTGATCGACGCGATGGCCGCGCTGCTGGTCCGCGACGCGAGCCGCTACGACGTGATCTGCACGACCAACTTCTACGGCGACACCCTGTCCGACCTGGCTTCCGAACTCTCCGGCAGCCTGGGCCTGGCAGGCTCCCTGAATGCCGGAACGGACAATGCCGCCGCCCAGGCCCAGCACGGCTCAGCGCCCGACATCGCCGGCCAGGACAAGGCCAATCCGACCTCCATGATCCTGTCGGCGGCGATGCTTTTGCACTGGCACGGCGAGCGTTCGGGCGACCGGCGCCACGTCGAGGCCGCGACCTTGATCGAGCGCACCGTCGACCGGGTCATCTCCAACGCTGCGACCCGTACCGGCGACCTCGGCGGGCCACTCGGCACGAAGGCGTTCACCGACACCCTCATCGCCGCTTTGGGCTGAACTGGAGACGAAGACGGCGCGTGGGCCTTGCCCTCGCGCCGTCGCGATCGATGGGTCACCATGTGGCCCTAGCCCAATCAGCCCGCCTGATGCACGGCCTTGTCGGCCACCAGAACGCCGTCCGCGTCGGCATAAAGATATTGCCCCGTGCGGAACTCGACGTTGCCGAAAGCAAGCGGCACGTCGCGTGCACCGTGGCCCGTCTTGCCGCTCTTCTTCGGCGCCTGGCCGAGCGCCATAACGCAGAAGTCCATGGCATCGATATCGGCGCTGTCGCGGATCGCGCCGTGGATCAGCAGCCCGCGCCAGCCATTCGCCAGGCCGAGGGCCGCGATCTGGTCGCCGACCAGGGCACAGCGCAGCGATCCGCCTCCGTCGACGACGAGAACCCTGCCCGTGCCGTCGCTTTCGAGCGTTGCCCGCAGCAGCCGATTGTCCTCGAAGGTCTTCAGCGTGACGACTTCGCCATGAAATCCCTTGCGCCTGCCGTATGTTTTCCATTGCATTTCGCAGAAGCGCACCTCGGCGTCGTTGCTATCGACCAGGTCCGCCGTCTTAACGATGTCCGTCACGATCTTCCTCCCTCTTCGGCTCGGCCAGCACCCGCATCGGCGTGCCGGCGCGCCAGGCCTTAATATTCTCGACCGCATCGCGATAGAAGGCCCCATAGGCACCCTCGGTCACATAGCCGAGATGCGGCGTCAGCACGGTATTGGACGCCGTGCGCAACGGATGGCCGGCCGGAAGCGGCTCGATGTCGAAGACGTCGAGCCCGGCCTTGATCCGCCCCTGCCGGAGCGCCTGTACCAGGGCCGCTTCGTCCACCAGAGGCCCGCGCGCGGTGTTGATCAGCCACGCGCCCTGTTTCATCTGCCCGAATTCGCCGGCCCCGACGACATGCCGGCTGCGTTCGCTGAGAACGAGATGCAGCGACACCACGTCGGCCTCGCGAAACAGCGTCTCCTTGTCGACGCGGCGTGCGCCGGTCTCGGCGGCGCGTTCGTCCGTCAGGTTCGGGCTCCAGGCGATCACCTCCATTCCGAATGCCTTGGCGATCGGCACCATGCGTCCGCCCAGCTTGCCGAGTCCGACGAGCCCCAGCGTCCTGCCGCCGATGATCGTGCCGACCGTCTGCTGCCATCCCCCCGCCCGGATGCGGGTGTCCTCCTCGGGGATCGAACGGGCGAGCGCCAGGATCAGCCCCCAGGCGATCTCCGGCGTTGCATGGGCGGATTCGCCCGCATGGGTGTGACAGACGGTGATGCCGCGAGCGACCGCCGCCTCCATGTCGATGGTGCGCACGCGAGCGCCGGTGACAACCACCAGCTTCAGGGCCGTCAGCCTGCCGAGCAGCGAGGCCGGCAGCGGCATGCGCTCCCGCATGAGGCACAGCACGTCGAAACCGGTGAGAGCGCGGGCGGCTTCGTCCTCTGTTGCGAGGTTCCGGCCAAAACGGACGATCTCGCAATCATCGCCGAGTGAGGCCCAGTCGGCAAGCGAGAGTGCCACATCCTGATAATCATCGAGGATCGCGATACGGAGCATGCGTTCAGACCTTTCCAAGCGCGTCTGGATCAAGGGAAATGCCCGCCCGCCCGGCATCGCGAGCCCGCCTACCCCAGAGGGATGTAACTCTTGCGCGCGAGCGTCAGAAATTCGCGGATTGGCCTCGAAAGCGGGCTCGACTTGCGGCGCACGGCGAGCAACTTTCGAATCGCCCAGTCGTCCGAAAGGCGAACACTGATGACATCGGTTCCGGCAAGCAGATGCAGGCTCGTCGAGCGAAGGAAGCCGATGCCGAAACCGGCTTCCACCATCCGCACCAGCGACGGGAAGGTTTCGACCCGCACCCGCTCGCCGAGCGCCCGGCCGCTGCGGGCGGCAGCAGCGCTCAGCAGCCGATCCAGCGCGCCGCTGTGGTGGATTCCCACCACCTCGTGTTGCGCGACATCGTCGAAAGCAATCGGCTTTCCCGATCGCAAGCGCTCCGCCAAAAGATGGTCCGGCGCGCAAAGCACGATCACATTGTCGTCCTCGAATATCTCGGTCTCGAAGCGGGCGACATCGTTGTTGTCGGCCACGAAAGCGATATCGGCCTGTCCGTCGTCCATCGCCGCAAGCGCAAGACCGGCCGACATCTCCTGGATATCGAGGCTGATGCCCGGATGGCTTTCCGCAAAGGTCGCCAGCAGTTCTGGAAGCCTGCCCGACAGGGCCGAGCTGGTGCAGGCGAGCCGCAGCGATCCGCGGGTGCCGGTGGCAAAATCGACCATCTGCGTATGGAGATCGGCGATCTCCCTCAGGATCTCCCGGCAACCGGAAACGTAGAGCTCTCCCGCTGGGGTCAGGCGCACCCCCTGCAGGGAGCGGTCGAACAGCGCGACCCCGAGCCGGGCCTCGACTTCGCTGATCCGCCGGCTGACAGCCGAAGCGGCGATGTTTTCATGCTCTGCCGCCCGCCCGATGGACCCGTATCGGGAAACCGCGACGACGAGGCGCGCGGTCACTGGATCGAACGGTGGCATGTCGCCCCTCCGTCAGTGCCGGCACGGCCGTGTGGTCGGCCAGAGCAAAGTCGCGCCTGATCCGCCCGAGCAACCGCTCGTCGAAACGGTGCAGCCGATAGTCGGCGCAGCGCCGGACGAATGCCAGATACCGCTCGATAGCCACTATAGAATTGGTGAGGATGACCAGTGCCACGGCACGCTCCACCGACTGGAGATTGTTCTGTGTCCATGGTCTATCGGCTCCTGTTGCTGCCGTGTAGCGACGGTTGGCGAGGGCGGCATCTCGGTTGGGCAACACCCGCCATCTTCTTCAGCCCTTACCCGTCGCTCCTGCCAGCCGCAACCAGGCCGGCAGGATCAAGGGCGTGGCGACAACGATGATCACCACGCGGCTGAGATGGTGCAGGCTCACGAAGGCGGGGTCCGCATTGAACGAGATGGCAATCAGGCTCATCTCCGGCAGGCCTCCGGGCACCAGCGCGAGCAGGCCGATGGCGAAGGGGATATCGAGAAACCGGTCGAAACCGATGGCGAAGATCACCGCCATGGCCAGGCTGAAGCAAGTGAGCACCGTCCCGAGCATGACGCCGGTGACCAGCACCCGCCGCTCGACGCCGATAAAATGCTGCCCGATCGTTGCCCCGATCACCACTTGCGCGACCGCGATCACCAGACCGGGCACGCCCGCGCCCGTCAGGCCGGTGACGTGGGCCAGGGCGCTGAGCACCAGCGGACCCGTCAGGTTTGCCGCGGGCAGGCGGAGGCGGCGGCCGAGCAGGACACCGACGACGGCGCAGAAGACCAGCACGGCCGCGTCTGCGAGCGGCAATGCCATGGTCCAGTCGACCGTGCGGTCGACGGTGCCCCCGCCGATCGCCGCAAGCGCCCCCGACAGGCTGAGCGACAACGGCACGGTGGTGATCAGCAGCACCAGGCGCGTCGCGTGAACCATGCTCACGCTGCGCACGTCGGCATTGAAGGATGAGGCCATCACGATCAGTTCGCTCAGGCCGCCCGGCATGCCGCTCAGGGCCGCCGTGGTCGGGTCGAGCCTGCCCAGGCGGCGGCAGATGAAAATACCGAAAGCGGCGGTGATGATGGTGTAGACGGCGACGGCGGCGAGACTTGCCGACCACTCGCCTGCCTGGCGCAGGACCTCGGGCTTGAAGGCGCTTCCGACCATGAGCCCGATGACGGCGATCATGGCCGCCCGGGGCTTCGGCGAGGCGTTCACGCGCACACCCGCAATGGCAAGCACCGTCGTGACCGCCATGGCGCCGAGCATCCAGCCGAGGGGCAGGCCGAGCAAATAGCCCAACGCGCCGCCGGCCGTGCCGAAGGCAAGCGTGCGCAGCGTATGGAACAGAGGGATGGCCTCACCTCCCCCGCGCATTGTCCGGCTGTCATACATCGGCAGGCGCCAAATCACGTCGCTCTATTCTGCATCCAATTGTATGCAATACAGCAAGACCGTGGACAATGGCCAGTTCCTTCTATAGCCGGAATGTCCACACTGGAGAGAGCATGCGATGACCGCATCGAAGGATCTGCTGTCCAAGACCCGCGGCCAGAGCACCTATCAGGCCATTCTGGCGGCCATCCGGGACGGCATATACCGGCCGGGCGACCCGCTGCGCGAGGAAGAGGTGGCGGCACGCCTGAGCGTCAGCCGGACGCCCGTCCGCGAGGCCCTCGGCCGGCTGCAGGAGAAAGGCCTTCTCGAGGCGGCACCGGGTCGCGGCGTCGCCGTGTCGATCCTGTCAATGCGGCAGATTTTCGAACTCTACGCCATGCGCGAGGAGCTCGAGGGCATTGTCGCCCGCTATGCCGCGCGACACGCAACCGAAGCCGAGATCGCCAATCTCGAACGCCTCAACGCCCAATTCGCCGCCGCGGCCGACGATCCGAAGCTCGCCGCGCAATGGAACCGTCAGTTCCACGCCCGGCTCTACGATGCTGCCCGCAACCGCTACCTTCGCCAGGCCGTCGAAGACCTGCAGGAAACGATCGCGCTTCTGCCTGACACGACCTTCATCCAGGAAGGCCGCACGGCTACCGCGACCCAAGAGCATGTCTCCATCATGGAGGCAATTCGCCAACGCGACGCGGAAGGCGCGGAGAAGGCCGCCGTCGACCACATCAAGGCCGCGCTCGAAGTCCGCCTGATCATCACCAAGACCGATAGCTGAAACCGCTCGGCCGCCTGCCTCAGGCCAGACAGGGGCCCCGGCCGAGAACGCTCAGGCGAGTTGCATCAGTCCCGAGACGAAATAGACGGCGCCGATCCCGGTCACGATCCAGCGTGTCCAGGCGCGGAAATTCGCATCCGTCATGCGCTGCAGGATGATGTTTCCGGACCGTGTGCCGAGGACCGCGATGGGCACCGCCGCGACGACCGCGAGCCAGCCCTCCGACGAGAGCGTCAGCGCGGCGTCCCAATAGAATGCCACCTTCGTCGCATGGGTCAGGAACTGGATGGCAGCCTTGGTGGCGATGATCGTTCGCCTGTCCATTGCGGTACGGATGAAGAAGATGTCGATGCTCGGTCCCGAAACCCCGACGCTGATCGCCAGGCCGCCGGATATGAAGCCGCAGGCATAGGCATGCAACGGCTTCGACGCGTCGAGTTCGAGCTTCTTGACCGGCACCCATACGAGAACCGGCATCAGGCCGATGACGATGGAGACCACGACGAGGCTCGGGCGGTAGGCGACGACGTACAGCAGGAGAGCGGCGCTGAGCAGCCCGGCGCTCAGGATTGCCAGGATGCGCAGGTCCAGGTAATCGCGCGAGAACCAGGCCCGCGATCCGTTCGAGACCATCTGCACCATGCCGTGGACCGCGATCGCGGTCGCCACCGGCACGAGGAAGAACAGGACCCAGAGCAGGATCATCCCGCCGGCCATTCCGAAGATACCCGACAGCAGCGATGTCAGGAACACGGTGATCGTCATGCAGGCGAAGAGAACAGCGGTCACGGATCGGTCCGGGATTGTCCGGGCGGAGGCGCCGGCGCGGGGTCGTTCGGCGGCAGGATCTGCCGCCGTCTCATGGCATGGGCGCCGGATTGATCGCCGGCGCCCACTTCGTGTTGTCCGAACTTACGCTGCGAGGTCACGCAGGACGTATTGCAGGATGCCGCCGTTTTTGAAGTAGTCGAGTTCGTCGAGCGTATCGATGCGGCACAGGATCGGCACGTCCTTGGTCGAGCCGTCGGCGAAGGTGACCTTGGCGACCATCTTCTGGCGCGGCTTGATTGTCTCCAGGCCCTCGATCGTCACCTGTTCGTCGCCCTTGAGGCCGAGCGTCTTCCAGCTCGTGCCATCCTCGAAGGTGAACGGGATGACGCCCATGCCGACCAGGTTCGAGCGGTGGATGCGCTCGAAGGACTGGGCGATGACCGCGCGAACACCCAGGAGATTCGTGCCCTTGGCCGCCCAGTCGCGCGACGAGCCGTTGCCGTATTCGACGCCGGCGAAGATCACCAGCGGTGTGCCTTCGCTGCGGTACTGCATCGCCGCATCGTAGATCGGCATCTCTTCCTTGGACGGATAGTGGAAGGTGTAGCCGCCCTCGCGGCCGTTCTCGCCGAGCATGTGGTTGCGGATGCGGATGTTGGCGAAGGTGCCGCGCATCATCACCTCGTGGTTGCCACGACGCGTGCCGTACTGGTTGAAGTCGGCGACGCCGACGCCATTGTCGGTCAGGTACTTGCCGGCAGGCGAGGCCGCCTTGATCGAACCGGCCGGCGAGATGTGGTCGGTGGTGATCTTGTCGCCGAACAGGCCGAGCACGCGTGCGCCCTCGATCTTGCCGATCGCACCCGGGCGCGCGCCCATGCCGACGAAGTAGGGCGGGTTCTGCACATAGGTCGACTGGTCGTCCCAGGCATAGGTCTGGCCTTCCGGCGCCTGGACGTTCTGCCAGTTCTCGTCGCCCTTGAAGACGTCGGCATATTTGCGCGCAAACAGCTCGCGGGTGACGTTTTCGGCGATGAACTGGTCGATCTCGACATTGGTCGGCCAGATATCCCTCAGGAACACCGGCTTGCCGTCGCGGTCCTCGCCGAGCGGCTCTGTGGTCAGGTCCTTGGTCACCGAACCGGCAAGCGCATAGGCGACCACCAGCGGCGGCGAGGCCAGGTAGTTGGCCTGCACGTCGGGCGAGACGCGGCCTTCGAAGTTGCGGTTGCCCGAAAGCACCGCCGCACCGATCAGGCCCTTGTCGTTGATGGTCTTGGAGATCGGGGCCGGCAGCGGTCCGGAGTTGCCGATGCAGGTGGTGCAGCCGAAGCCGACGAGGTTGAAGCCGATCTGGTCGAGCTCCTTCTGCAGGCCGGCCTTCTCGAGATATTCGGCCACCACCTGCGAACCCGGCGCCAGCGAGGTCTTGACCCACGGCTTCTGCTTGAGGCCGAGGCGGTTGGCGTTGCGGGCCAGCAGCCCGGCACCGATCAGCACGCTCGGGTTCGAGGTGTTGGTGCACGACGTGATCGCGGCGATCACCACGTCGCCATGGCCGAGATCGAACTTTTCACCTTCGACGGCATAGCGCTTCGACTGGTCGACGGTCTTCTTGTATTCGGCTTCGAGCGCGGTCGCAAAGCCCGCGGCGATGCCTTCGAGCGGAATGCGGCCCTCGGGGCGCTTCGGGCCGGCCATCGACGGCACGACGGTTTCGAGGTCGAGCTCGAGCAGGTCGGTGAAGACCGGATCGGCCGACGAGGCGTCGCGCCACATCCCTTGCGCCTTGGAATATTCCTCGACCAGTGCGATGCGGTTTTCGGCGCGGCCCGACATGTTGAGGTAGCGGATGGTCTCGGCATCGACCGGGAAGAAGCCGCAGGTCGCGCCATATTCGGGCGCCATGTTGCCGATGGTGGCACGGTCGGCCAGCGTCATATTGGACAGGCCCGGGCCGAAGAACTCGACGAACTTGCCGACGACGCCCTTCTTGCGCAGCATCTGGGTGACGGTCAGCACCAGGTCGGTGGCGGTGACGCCCTCCTTCAGCTTGCCGGTCAGACGGAAGCCGATGACCTCGGGCAGCAGCATCGACACCGGCTGGCCGAGCATCGCCGCTTCCGCCTCGATGCCGCCGACGCCCCAGCCGAGCACGCCAAGGCCGTTGACCATGGTGGTGTGCGAATCGGTGCCGACGCAGGTGTCGGGATAAGCGGTGGTTTCGCCGTCCTCGGTGTTCGTCCACACCGTCTGGGCCAGGTATTCGAGGTTGACCTGGTGGCAGATGCCGGTGCCGGGCGGCACGACGCGGAAGTTGCGGAACGCCTGCTGGCCCCACTTCAGGAACTTGTAGCGCTCTTCGTTGCGCTCGTATTCGAGCTCGACGTTGCGGGCGAACGCCAGCGGCGTGCCGAACTCGTCGACGATCACCGAGTGGTCGATGACCAGATCGACCGGCACCAGCGGGTTGATCTTCTGCGGGTCGCCGCCGAGCGAGGCGAGGCCGTCACGCATGGCGGCGAGGTCGACGACGGCGGGGACGCCGGTGAAGTCCTGCATCAAAACGCGCGCCGGGCGGTAGGCGATCTCGACACCGGCGGTGCCCTTGTCGGTCAGCCAGCCGGCGACCGCCTGGATCGCCTCCTTGGTGACGGTGCGGCCGTCTTCGTTGCGCAACAGGTTTTCCAGCAGCACCTTCATCGAATAGGGCAGCTGCGAGATGCCGGTCAGGCCGTTCTTCTCGGCCTCGATCAGGCTGTAATAGACATAGTCGGTGCCAGCAGCAGTCAGCGTGCGGCGGCAATTGAAACTGTCGAGTGATTTGGACACGTGCGATCCATCCTTGTCTGTTCAGCCTACACGGGAACGGACTCCGATGGCATGCAATCACGCGCAAAGGTGCGGGTACGGCCATTTCCGCTGTCCGGCCCCAAGCAACCCGAGCCGTTCAAGGCGGCGCGTGCGCTGGTTCGGCGCATATTCGCTTTCCATGCCGACCGCTGGCATGGTCGAACTGGCATATAGCGGATTCCCGAAATCCCGCCACAAGAATGCATCCATTTGCATACTGCCATTAGGCGATTGGGGGCTTCTCCAATGGCGAAGCCTTGTTTTCATTTCATTTTCATCGATCGAAAGGCAGTCACCCAGCCCTGGTCAACTTGACTGTATACAAATGTGTGCAATAAGACGCTGGAGGTCAAATCAACGGCAGAGGCGGATCGGTTCCAGGGATGATTGGCGCATCGACAGAATACGACGTGCTCGTCGCCGGCGGCGGCAATGCCGCCCTGTGCGCGGCAATCAGCGCCAGGCGCGCGGGCGCCAGCGTGCTCGTCGTGGAAGCAGCCCCGCGCTTCTATCGGGGCGGCAATACCCGCCACACCCGCAACATGCGCTGCGCCCACGACGCGGCAACCGAAACGCTCTCCGGCCCCTATTTCGAGGACGAGTTCTTCGACGACCTGCTGCGCGTGACCGGCGGCAACACGGACGAGGATCTGGCGCGCATGATGATCGCCGAATCCAAGCGGATGCTGACCTGGATCGCCGAACAAGGCGTGCGTTTCCAACCCTCTCTCGGCGGCACACTCAGCCTGGGTCGCACCAACTCCTTCTTCCTCGGCGGCGGGCGGGCCATGCTCAACGCCCTCTACCGGACCGCCGAAAGCCTCGGCGTCGAGGTCGTCTATGACGCGGAGGTCGTGGGCCTCGACATCGAAGGATCGCAATTCCGCTTGGCCCGGGTCCGGCACGCCGACAGGGAAACCACCGTCCGCGCAAAATCCTTCGTCGCGGCCAGCGGCGGCTTCGAGGCGAACATCGAATGGCTGAAGGAAGGCTGGGGCGAGATCGCCGATAACTTCCTGATCCGCGGCACGCCCTACAATCGCGGCACGGTGCTGAAGATGCTGATCGACAGCGGCGTCAGGCAGATCGGCGATCCGACTCAATGCCATGCCGTTGCGATCGACGCGCGGGCGCCGAAGTTCGACGGCGGCATCATCACGCGCCTCGACTGCGTGGTCTTCGGCATCGTCGTCAACAAACATGCCGAGCGGTTCTACGACGAGGGCGAGGACGTGTGGCCGAAGCGCTACGCCATCTGGGGCCGTCTTGTCGCCGCCCAGCCCGACCAGATCGCCTATATCGTCTTCGACGCCTCGTCGCTCGAACTCTTCATGCCTTCCCTGTTTCCACCGGTGCAGGCGTCGACGCTGGGCGAGCTTGCCGTCAAGCTCGGGCTTGAGGCCACGGCGCTCGAACGCACGGTCGCCGCCTTCAACGACGCGGTCCGGCCCGGCCACTTCGACCACACGAGCCTCGACGACTGCCGCACCGAAGGCATCGAGCCTCCCAAGAGCCATTGGGCGCGGCGCATCGAGCAGGCGCCCTTTTATGCCTATCCGGTGCGGCCGGGCATCACCTTCACCTATCTCGGCGTCAAGGTGGACCGCCGGGCGCGCATGGTGATGGAAGACGGGCGGCCTGCCGCCAACATGTTCGCGGCCGGCGAGATCATGGCCGGCAACGTGCTCGGCCAGGGTTATGCCGCAGGGATCGGCATGACGATCGGCAGCGTCTTCGGACGCATCGCCGGCCGCGAAGCCGCTGCCCTCGTTTCGTCCACCTGCCCGTCGTCGGAGGCCGCATGAACATCCACGCTCCGTTCCAGCCGGCGCATGCGACGGCAAGCCTCGCCGAAGCCGACCGTCTGATGACGGTCTGCAATTCCTGCCGCTATTGCGAGGGGCTCTGTGCCGTCTTTCCGGCAATGGAGATGCGGCGCGCCTTCTCGGACGGCGATCTCAACTACCTTGCCAATCTCTGCCACAGTTGCGGCGCCTGTTTCCACGACTGCCAGTTCTCGCCGCCGCATGAGTTCGACGTGAACGTGCCTAAGACGCTGGCGATCGTGCGCAACGACTCCTACCGTGCCTATGCCTGGCCGCGCGCCTTTTCAGGCCTTTTCCATCGCAACGGGCTGGCGATCAGCCTCATCGCCGCAGTGAGCGTCGCTGTTTTCGTCGCCGGCTTTGCCGCCTGGCACGACCCGGTCGTGGTCTTCGGCGTGCATACCGGCCCCGGCGCTTTCTACAAGCTGATGCCGCACGATGTCATGGCCCTGCTGTTCGGCGTTGCCTTTGCCTACGCCATCGTCGCTCTCGCCATGGGCGTGCGCAATTTCTGGAAGGACATCGGCGAACCCTTGGCAACGCTCGGTGAACCTGCCTCGCTCTGGCAGGCGATCAAGGATGCGTGCAGCCTACGCCATCTCGACGGCGGCGGTGTCGGCTGTATGAACGAGGACGACACCCCGACCGACCGCCGGCGCCTCTATCATCACATGACCTTCTACGGTTTCATGCTCTGCTTCGCCGCCACGTCCACGGCGACGCTCTACCACTACGTGCTCGGCATGGAAGCGCCCTACCCGGTCTACGATCTCCCTGTCGTGCTCGGCACGATCGGCGGCATCGGCCTCCTCGTCGGACCTGCCGGCCTTCTTCACGCGAAATGGCGGCGCGACCCCGTCCTCAAGGACGGCTCGCGCACCGGCATGGACGTTGCCTTCCTCACCATGCTGTTCCTGACCAGCCTGACGGGGCTGCTGCTGCTCGTCCTGCGGGCCACGCCTGCCATGGGCCTGCTGCTCGCCCTCCACCTTGGCGTCGTCTTCAGCCTCTTCGTCACCATGCCCTACGGCAAGTTCGTCCACGGCATCTACCGGTTCCTGGCCCTGGTTCGCTACGCCAGGGAAAAGCGGCAGATCGACGGCGCCTGACCGAGAAGCCGGCGAAGAGCCCCCTCTCGTTGCGAAGAATATCAAGCTTTGGTGGATCATAAGGCGGTGCGATGAAAAGCATTTATATCCAGAGTCGCTAATAAAAGATGATGCCCCTAGCCGGCGTTGTTTCGGCAAGGGCGGTTACTTTTCAGATTGCAGGAAGCGTGTTATCGACCACCACGGACAATTGTACTTGGGGGGCCTATGAGACAGCTATTGCTTGCCACGAGCGCGCTGGCGCTTGGTGCCGGAACCGCTGCCGCGCAGGATCAGCCATACGACTGGTCGGGAGCGTATGTCGGCGTGCAGGCCGGGTATGCCGTGGGTCAATCCCTCTACACAAACACGGACTTCCCCACCGAATACGTCGATTACGATCCCGACGGCTTCTTTGGTGGCGTCTACGCAGGCTACAATTTTCAAATGTCCAACAATGTCGTTCTGGGCATTGACGGTGACTTGAACTTCACGGGCATCAAGGGGACCAATGACTACTGGTGGGTAGGCGGAATCCCGGTTCCGACAGCAAGCGCCGAGATCAAGTACTCAGCCGCACTTCGTGCGCGTCTCGGCTATGCAATGGGTCGGTTCCTGCCATATGTCGCCGGCGGGCTTTCCGCGGCAAAATACGACTTCGATTTCGTCAGGGATAGTACCGGCTTCGTATACTATGAAGAAAGCAAGTCCATGGTTGGCTGGAATGTCGGCCTGGGCGCCGAATATGCGGCCACCGACAATCTCGTTCTGCGCGCCGAGTATCGCTATTCTGATTATGGCTCCAAAAGCTTCGCGCAGCCGGACTTCTTCAGTATCGATGATGCAAACATCACGCTGTCGTCGCACGACTTCCGCTTAGAGTCGCCTACAAGTTCTGACGCCAGCCCCGTCATGATCGGCATATGCACTTCCATCTTTGGTGGCGGCCCCATACCCGCAAGACGGAGTGTCAACGCATTGGTCATCTGTCAGAGGGGCCGAGCCCCCCTGACACTCAAGGTCATTTCTTCAATGCAGCGAATTCTTTCGAGACCCTGTCGCCCTTGGAAAGTCGCGATGGCTCATTGTCTCGATATGCGTCCGCTTTCGCTTCATCGCCGGACCAGCGCATAAAGTACTTCTCGCCTGATTTGTGCCACGTGTAGCAGTCATCGACCTTCTGCTTTTTTCCGGATGCCACTTGAACGGTTTCAATGGTCAGGCACATCTTGTTGCCAGACACTTTCCAGTTGCCTTCGCCGTAGGCCTTTTTGTCTTTACGCACCATTTTCGCAGAGCCATCGGAAGCGAAGAAGATGCGGACACTTTTCCAGTCAGACGACTTACCCTCGTACATGCTGCGGACTTCTTGAGACGATAGCTCAGTCGCACCTTCCGGTAATGTCGCAGATAGCGTCGTTGACAGTGGTACACATGTAAAGAAAATCGCAGTCACACTAAGCCTGAATTTCATCACACAACCCTCCCAATCTCGCGATCAATATTAGCAATGACTAATGTATCACGAAAGAAGGGGATATACTATGAGAGCCTGCCTGCGGGCCGCGTAGCGGGTCCCTTCAGGTACGATGCTGATTTATTGGCTTTCCACCATAGTTAGTGGTGCCCCTAGCCGGGATCGAACCAGCACTCCTTGCGGAACTCGATTTTGAGTCGAGCGCGTCTACCAATTCCGCCATAGGGGCCTGCCCTAAACGGACAGATCGGTCGCGGACTATACGGTCAGCCACCCGTCCGTCAACTGCCCCGGCATGCGATTGTGCGACAGATTGTGCAAGTAAAGCTCGTTTCGCATTCGTGAACTCCTCACGCATTGTGCGCCACAGCATTTCTTCCTAAACAGGCAGCGCGTTATCCTAGGGGGCCAGATGCTTCGCCGACTCTACGACTGGACCTTGTCGCTCGCGGCAAGGAAATCCGCCGAATGGTGGCTGGCTTTCATCGCCTTCATCGAAAGCTCGATCTTCCTGGTGCCGGCCGACGTGCTCTATCTGCCGATGGCGCTGTCGCGGCCCGACCGCGCCTACCGCTACGCGATCGTGGCGACCGTGGCCTCCGTGCTCGGCGGCATCGCCGGCTGGTTCCTCGGCCATTACGCCTTCGAGGCGGTGGCAAAGCCGGTGCTCGAATTCTACGGCAAGTATGACGATTTCGAAGCGCTCAAGCTCGCGTCCGGCACCGGCATCATCCTCTTGATGCTGGTCACCTCGGGCCTCTCTCACCTGCCGCCGATCAAGGTGGTGACGATCCTTGCCGGCGTCGTCGGCTTCCCGCTCGGCTGGTTCATCGTCTCGGCGATCATCGCCCGCGGCGCCCGCTTCCTGTTTTTGGCATGGCTGCTCAGGACCTATGGCGAGCCGATCAAGCACTTCATCGAAAAGCGCCTCGGCCTGCTGGCCGGCATCGCGGCCGCTGCCCTCATTTTGCTCTATCTTCTCGTCAAATACCTCCACTGAGCGGCAAGCGCCGGTAACAACAGCTGGGCAACACGAAATGACCACCCTCGCCTCCCCGACAGGCCGCAGCCAGACGCTGACGGCGCTTTTCCTCGCCGTTGCCATGGCCGTCGTCGTCGGCACCGCCCTCGGCTTCCAGCACATCGGCGGCTACATGCCCTGCAAGCTCTGCCTCGAGCAGCGCACGCCCTATTATGTCGGCGTGCCACTGATGGCGTTGGCCGCCCTTTCGTCGGCCATGCACTGGCCGGCCTGGATGACCCGGGCGCTGCTGGCCCTGGGCGGGCTGCTGATGCTGTACGGGCTTTATCTCGGCGCCTATCACGCCGGCGTCGAATGGCGCTGGTGGGCTGGCCCGACCGACTGCGCGGCGGTGAGCGGCACCATCGACACCGGCGGCAAGGGCCTGCTCGACGTGCTCAACGAGGTCGTGCCGCCCCGTTGCGAGGATGCAGCACTTCGCGTTCTCGGCCTGTCCTTCGCCGGCTGGAACGTTCTCGCAAGTGCGTTCCTGGCGGTCGTGGCGCTGCGCGGTGCGTTCAGGAAGGGGTGACGACGTTGGGGAGTTCGCGATCCGTCGCGCCCCGTCCCGCCGGACATCTCCCCCGCAAGGGGGGAGATCAGATCAGCCTTCATCAAGGCTCCAGTTCGACATCCCAATAGAGATAATCCATCCAGCTTTCGTGCAGATGGTTGGGCGGGAACAGCCGGCCGTTGTTGTGCAGGTCGTGCACCGTCGGCTGGAACGGTTTCTGCAGCGGCCACATCTTGGCCTTGGCCGGCATCAGTCCGCCCTTGCGCAGGTTGCAGGGCGAGCAGGCGGCGACGACGTTTTCCCAGGTCGTCGCACCGCCGCTGTGGCGCGGGATGACATGGTCGAAGGTCAGATCCTCCGGCGTGCCGCAATACTGGCACTGGAAGCGGTCGCGCAGGAAAACGTTAAAGCGGGTGAAGGCCGGATAGCGCGACGGCTTCACATAGGTCTTGAGGCTGACGACGCTGGGCAGCTTCATCGAGAAGGTCGGCGAGGAAACGGCGTGCTCGTATTCGGCGACGATGTTGACGCGCTCGAGGAACACCGCCTTGATCGCGTCCTGCCAGGACCAGAGCGACAAGGGGTAGTAGCTGAGCGGACGATAATCCGCATTCAGCACTAGTGCTGGGAGCCCATCCGGAGACACGGCAACCGTCACTTCGTGTACCTCCTTGGCTCCCGAACCTAACGGTGCGGATACTGTAAGCCCGAGGTGACAGGAATGTGAAGCGCCTTGTCGGTCACAAAGCCCGTCAAAAATACGCGATTTTGCGCATTCAGGCGGGATTTCCGGCCGGCGGCGCGCCATCGCGACCCCGGGTCTCGCGATAATACGCCCAGAACAGCCGCGACGCGACCCCCCGCCACGGCGCCCATGATTCGGCAAGCCGAATCAGCGCCTTCTCGCCGGGGCGCGGATCGATACCGAGCGCATGGCCGACGGCCGACTGCAGGGCGACGTCGCGGGCCGGAAAGATGTCGGGGTGGCCGGCGGCGAACAGCAAATAGACCTCCGCCGTCCACGGCCCGATGCCTGATATGGCGACCATCCTTGCCATGGCTTCCTGCGCTTCGAGGCGACAGAGACCATCAAGGTCGAGGCCGTCGGCGGCAGCCTGGGCGACGGCCAGCAGCGTGCGCTGCTTGGGCCTGGACAGGCCGGCTTCGCGGAACATGTCCTCGCCGGCAGCGAGCAGCGCCGCGGGTGTGAGCGGGTCGACAAGTGTGGTCAGCCGACCGAAGATCGCCTTGGCGCTTGCCGTCGAGACCTGCTGCGAAACAATGATCGAGGCGAGGCTGGCGAAACCGGGCTCGGTCAACCTGAGCGGCACCTCGCCGGCAATGCCACGCACGGCCTCCAGCCGCGGGTCGAGCGCGCAGAGTGCGTCGAGACCGCGATGTACGTCGTCGAGATTGGAGATCCGGCGCATGGCGTCACTTGTTAGGTTGCGTCGGGCAACGTAGCAATCGGCAACGCAAACCTTCAATGCGAAACCGCAACGCTCATGACTGCTCCTGTCTTCCGCTTCGCCCCCAGTCCGAATGGTGAGTTGCATCTCGGCCATGCGCTTTCGGCGCTGACCAACCAGCGCATGGCAAAGGCCGTCGGCGGCCGGCTGCTGCTGCGCATCGAAGACATCGACGTCACCCGCTGCACGCCGGAATTCGAGGCCGGCATTTTCCGCGACCTGTCCTGGCTCGAGCTGACCTGGGAGGAGCCGGTTCGCAGGCAGTCGGAGCATTTCGGCGCGTATGAAGCCGCGCTCGACCGCCTCAGGCGCGAGGGGCTGGTCTATCCGGCATTCATGAGCCGGGGCGATATCCGCGCCGCGATCATGACGTTCGAGGCCACGGGGAAGACCTGGCCGCGCGATCCCGACGGCGCGCCGCACTATCCCGGCACCGACAGGACCATTTCGACGCGCGAGCGCAAGCGACGCATCGATGCAGGTGTACCCTTTGCCTGGCGGCTCGACACGGCAGAAGCGCTAGCGCGGCTCGATGGCCGGCTTAACTGGCTTGAATGGGCCGACGAAACGATGGGCACGACCACCGACGTGGCAGCGGACCCGCTGCAATGGGGCGACGTCGTCATCGCCCGACGCGAGATTCCGACCAGCTATCACCTGTCTGTGGTTGTCGACGACGCGCTGCAGGGAGTGAGCCATGTCGTGCGCGGTCGCGACCTCTATTTCGCGACCTCGGTGCAGAGGCTGCTGCAGGAGATGCTCGGGCTGCCGCAGCCGACCTATTTCCACCACAGGCTGGTGCTCGGGACGGATGGCCGCAAGCTATCGAAAAGCCAACGCGACACCGGCCTCGCGGCATTGCGCGAGGCCGGTGAGTCGCCGCAATCGGTGATGCGGATGCTACAGACCTAGAACCTGGCAAATCCCGCCTTGACCAGCGCCAGCACGCTGATGAAGACGAATGCGCCGCCAAGCCCCCAGGCGACGGCGAGGTTCAGGTCGCGCAGTGTAATGCCATAGCTGTTGGCGACCAAGACAGCGCCAAAGAAGCCGACCGTGAACAACAGCATGTTGCCGGTCGGGCCGAAGCCGTCGTCCTTCATGATCGCGTCGAGTGCAGCGCCAAAGAAGAACGCCATGACGGCGACGAAGGCGATTGCCATCATCAACCAGCCCGGGTCGAGATTCCACAACATCCTCGGTCCTTTCAGAGGCCGACTGTGTAGTTTCTACCGGGCCGCCTCCCGGGTGCGCTCACCCAGATCGGGTCGTCAGATCAGGTTCGGTGAATCTATGGATCAATCGTTTCATTTTGCTTGCGCGAATATTCGGCATTAGAGCGATCGCATGAACTCCTACCGGGCGCGGCGTCCGGCGACGCACGGTGGACCCATGACATCCTCTCCAAAGCGGCTGATCCCGGCCACCTTCGTGCTGTTGTGGGCGACCGGCTTCATCGGCGCGCGCTATGCCATGCCGTGGGCGGAGCCGTTCACCTTCCTCGCCATTCGCTTCGTGCTCGCCTTCCTCCTCCTCGGCGGCGTGATGCTCGTATTGGGCTCCGGGCGGCTTTCACGACGCGCCGCACTCCATGCCGTGCTGATCGGCATGCTGCTGCACGGCGTCTATCTCGGCGGCGTGTTCTGGGCGATCCACCAGGGCCTGCCGGCCGGGCTGTCGGCGCTCATCGCCGGGCTGCAGCCGCTGGTGACCGCGGTGCTGGCCGGCAAGCTGCTTGGCGAAGAGATCCGCCCGCGCCATTGGGTCGGGCTCGCCATAGGCTTCGTCGGCGTGGTGATCGTGCTGTCGCCGAAGCTCGGCACACTCGGCGGCGGCGTGACCTGGCAGACGCTGACCGCATCGGTCATCGCCATGGCCGGAATCAGCGCCGGTACCATCTGGCAAAAGCGCGTCGGCGCGACCGGCGACCTCGTCACCGGCACCTTCTGGCAGTATGTCGGCGCGGCGATCCTGATGACCATCGCCTCGCTGGTGTTCGAGACGCGGCAGATGACCATCAACGGCGAGCTGATCTTCGCCATGACCTGGCTGGTGTTCGTGCTGTCGATTGGCGCGATCTTCCTGCTGATGGTGATGATCCGCGACGGCGCCATGTCGAAGGTCGCCTCGCTGTTCTACCTCGTGCCGGCGGTGACGGCCGTCATCGCCTGGGCCCTGTTCGGCGAGCAACTGTCGGCAATCCAGCTTGTCGGCATGGCGATCGCCACGCTGGGCGTCGGCCTTGCCACGGCTCAGCCGGGCACGCGGGCGCGGGCCTCGAGATAGCGGCTGATCGCGGCATTGAGCTCGCCGCCGAGGATGAAGATCGCCGAGACGATGTAGAGGAACACGACCGCGATCATGATCGAAGCGAGGCCGGCATAGGTGGTGACATAGGACGAAAAGGTGTCGAGATAGGCGGCGAAGATCGTCGATCCGACGAGCCAGGCGAGCAGCGTGAAGACGATGCCGGGTAGAATGCTCATAAAGCGCCGGCGGCCGGCCGGAAGCCAGATATGCACGGCAAACAGCCCGAACACGATGACCGCCGAGGCGATGATGAAGCGCCAGACGGTGATGGTGCCCATGTAGGGCTGGATCCATTCGAACTTGGCCTCGAGGATGCGCGCGATGATCGGCGCGAACACCAGCAGCACCGAGATGGCAACGAAGCCGATCGTGGCGATGAGCACGAAAATCAGGCTTTGAGTGCGCCGGAACCAGAAGGTGCGGGTTTCGGCGACGCGGTAGGCGCGGTTGAGCGAGGTGCGCAGCGCCTCGACGCCGTTGGAGGCGAAGTAGGCGGCGAGCAGCACGCCATAAGTCAGAAGGTCTGTGCGCGGCACGGTGAGCACGTTGACCACCTCGCGGGCGATTGGTGCCGCGATCTGCTCGGGCCAGGTGTCGAACACCAGGTGCACTGCGGTTTCGGCAAAGGCGTCGGCGCCGAGGAAGCTGGCAAGCGTGGTGGCGAAGATGAGGAACGGAAACAGCGCCATCAGCGTCGAGATGGCGAGATGACTGGCCATCGCCCAGCCGTCGTCGTCATGGAAGTGGCCGGCTGCGTCAAAGAGCACGCGCCTTGTGGCGACGATCTTGCGCATCAGCTCCAGTTTACCGCTCCGTCCGATTGTTTCCAGGGCGCGAATATGGGAAGGGTTTGCCCCGGTTGGCAAGTGTTGGCGGCAGCGAAGTGAACCCGATCAAGGAGTTACGCACGATAATCGTGACCGGCGCGTCGTCGGGCATCGGCGCGCATTGCGCCCGTGCGCTGCATGCGGAGGGCTGGCGGGTGTTCGCCACGGCGCGCAAGCCGGAAGACATCGCAGCCCTGGAGGCAGATGGCATCGAAGCATTCTATCTCGACTACGCCGAACCGCAATCGATCGAAGCGCTGGTGGAAACCGTGCTCGAACGCACCGGCGGCAGGCTCGACGCGCTGTTCAACAACGGTGCGCATGCCCAGCCCGGCGCGGTCGAAGACCTGCCGATGGCGGCACTCCGCGACCAGTTCGAGGCCAACTTCTTCGGCTGGCACGACCTGACCCGCCGCATCGTGCCCATCATGCGCGCGCAAGGACATGGCCGCATCGTCAACTGCTCTTCGATCCTCGGGCTGACGCCAGTGCCCTTCCGCGGTGCCTATGCCGCCTCCAAGCACGCGCTAGAGGGCCTGATGCTGTGCATGCGCCAGGAACTCAGCGGGACAGGCATCCATGTCTCGATGATCGAGCCCGGCCCGGTGAAATCGAAGATCGCCACCAACGGGCTGATCTGGTTCCTGCGTTACATCGATCACGAACGCTCGGCCCACCATGAAGCCTATCGTGCCCAGCTCGCAAGGCTGTCCAGCGGCGGCTCCAAATCGCGGATGAAACTGGGGCCGGAAGCGGTTCATGCGGTATTGCGACACGCCCTGCTGTCGCCGCGCCCGCGTCCGCATTATGTTGTCACGACCCCGGCGAGAATCGGCGTCGTGCTGAAACGCCTCCTGCCCGCCTCGCTGCTCTATCGCATTCTGGCCCGCCAAGCCTGACCGGCGGCCAACCGAACTGGAACTCAAATGGCTACCGTATTCAACATCATTGCCGTCGTCCTCATGTTTGCCGTGGTGGTCGTCCTGATCCGCGGCCTCATCAACATGCTGCGCGGCGGCTCGGGCAACACCTCCAACAAGCTGATGCAGGCACGCGTGCTCTTGCAGGCGGTGGCGCTGGTGTTCATCCTGCTGACCCTCTATTTCACGCGCGGCTGAGCGGAAATGGTCAAGCTCAACAAGATCTACACCCGCACCGGCGACGACGGCACGACAGGGCTCGGCAGCGGCGAGCGCCGCCTGAAATCGGACCTGCGTGTCGAGGCCTACGGCGCGGTCGACGAGGCCAATGCCTGCATCGGCATGGCGCGGGTTCATACGGCAACCGAGCATGCCGACATCGACGCCATGCTCGGTCGCATCCAGAACGACATGTTCGACCTCGGCGCCGACCTGTCGACGCCCGACACCGGCAAGGACCTTGGCTACGAGCCGCTGCGCATCATCGCCAGCCAGACCGCGCGCATCGAAGCCGACATCGATCGGCTCAACGCCGACCTCGCCCCGCTCAGGTCGTTCGTGCTGAATGGCGGCTCGCCGGCGGCTGCGGCGCTCCATCTCGCCCGTACGGTCGCCCGGCGCGCCGAGCGCGTGATGGTGGCGCTGGCCCAGGACCCGGCCGAGCACGTCAACCGCGAAGGCATCCGCTACATCAACCGCGTCTCCGACCTGCTGTTCGTCGCCGCGCGCGTGGTCAATGACAACGGAAAAGCCGATGTGCTATGGGTTCCCGGCAAGAACCGCTGATCAGCAGATAAAGTCGCCGGGAGGCGGAAGCGAGCCGCATGTTCATTCCGCTCTACGATTCGAACCGCCTGCGCCACATCCGGATGCAATATGTGACGTTGGGCCTGATCGCCATCAACGTCATCGCCTATTTCGTGACGTCGCTGGGCAGCGAGGAATTCGCAACCGCCGCGGTCCTCGGCCTGGGCTACATCCCCTCGGTGGTGCATGACCTTGCCGAACTGTCGCCGGACCTGATCATCATCCCGGAAGACCTGAGCTACGTCACCTATTCCTTCCTGCATGGCGACATCCTGCATCTCGGCGGCAACATGCTGTTCCTGTGGGTGTTCGGCGACAATGTCGAGGATGCGCTCGGGCACTTCCGCTTCCTGGTGTTCTACCTGCTCTGCGCCGTTGCCGGCGCTTTCCTGCACGGCCTGATCCTGCCAGACTCCCAGACGCCGCTGATCGGCGCGTCGGGCGCCATCGCCGGCATCGTCGTCGCCTATCTGATCCTCTACCCCCGCGTGAAGGTGTGGGTGCTGGCCTTCGCCCGTATCCCGCTGCGCATCCCGGCCTGGATTCCGCTCGTCCTATGGGTGCTCTTCCAGTTCCTGATGATCGCCATCGGCGGCGACGACGAAGTCAGCTGGGCGGCCCATGTCGGCGGCATCGTTGCCGGCGCCGTCCTGGTGCTGGTGCTGCGCCGGCGCGACGTGCCGTTGTTTGCAGATGCGGAAGCGGCCGTGCCAAGCCCCGAAAAGACCGAAGCGCCCGCCATGCCCGAGCCCGCGACGCCGGAACCGCCGACGGCGCAACCGGCACCACGCTGGGGCCGGCAATAGCGGGAAAAACGCAGCTTGTTTCAAACGATTTGAGCTTGAAGCAGATATTGACGCTAACGTCAGCCACAACTACGTTCCGCCCGCTTGCGGCAGCCCTCCCGCCACCAAAAGCGCGAGATCAAGTCTGTTTTTCCGCCCAATATGTCGGCAATCGACAATTGCGTCGGCCCGAGCGCTGCTATAGCGCGCCTAACATCGCTGTTCAGAGAGGTACCAGCCCATGAAAGTTCTCGTCCCGGTGAAGCGGGTTGTCGATGCGAACGTTAAGGTGCGCGTGAAGAGCGACGGCTCGGGTGTCGAGCTTGCCAACGTCAAGATGGCGATGAACCCGTTCGACGAGATCGCGGTCGAAGAGGCGATCCGGCTCAAGGAAGCCGGCAAGGTCGAGGAGATCGTGGTGGTCTCGATCGGGCCTGCCCAGGCCCAGGAAACGCTGCGCACGGCACTCGCCATGGGCGCCGACCGCGCCATCCTGGTCAAGGTCGACGAGGCGGTCGAGCCGCTCGGCGTCGCCAAGGTGCTGAAGGGCGTGGTCGACGCAGAGAAGCCGGGCCTGGTGCTGCTCGGCAAGCAAGCGATCGACGACGACAGCAATCAGACCGGCCAGATGCTGGCTGCCCTGCTCGGCTGGGCCCAGGGCACCTTCGCCTCGAAGATCGAGCTTGGCGGCGACAAGGCCAGCGTGACGCGCGAAGTCGACGGCGGCCTGCAGACCGTCGAGCTCAAGATGCCGGCGATCGTGACGGTCGACCTGCGTTTGAACCAGCCGCGCTATGCCTCGCTGCCCAACATCATGAAGGCCAAGAAGAAGCCGCTCGACGAGAAGTCGGCCGCCGACTTCGGCGCCGACGTGACGCCGCGCCTCAAGGTTCTGAAGACCGAGGAGCCGGGCGGCCGCAAGGCAGGCGTCAAGGTCAAGACGGTGGCCGAGCTGGTCGACAAGCTGCGTAACGAAGCCGGCGTGCTGTAAGCGAAGCGAAAGGGATCAAAAACATGGCAATTCTCCTCATCGCCGAGCACGACAACGCTTCGCTCTCCGACCAGACCGCCAAGGCGCTGTCGGCAGCACAGAAGATCGGTTCCGACATCGACGTGCTGGTCGCCGGCAAGGGCGCCAAGGCCGCGGCCGACGCCGCCGCCAAGCTCAAGGGCGTGCGCAAGGTTCTGCTGGCCGAAGCCGACGAACTGGCCGAGCGCCTGGCCGAGCCGATGGCGGCCCTGGTCGTCTCGCTCGCGCCCAACTACGACACCATCGTCGCCGCCGCGACCTCGACCGGCAAGAACGTCGCCCCGCGCGTCGCGGCCCTGCTCGACGTCGCCCAGGTCTCGGAGATCATCGAGGTGATCTCGGCCGACACCTTCAAGCGCCCGATCTATGCCGGCAACGCCATCCAAACGGTGCAGGCGACCGACGCCAAGAAGGTGATCACCGTGCGCACCGCCTCGTTCCAGGCAACTGGCGAAGGCGGCTCGGCTTCGGTCGAGACGGTTTCGGCTGCAGCCAATCCCGGCCTGTCCTCGTTTGTCGAGAACAAGCTGTCGGAAAGCGACCGTCCGGAGCTGACCTCGGCCAGGATCATCATCTCGGGCGGCCGTGCGCTCGGCAGTTCAGAGAAGTTCCAGGAGGTCATCCTGCCGGTCGCCGACAAGCTCGGTGCCGCCGTCGGCGCCTCGCGCGCTGCCGTCGACGCCGGCTACGCCCCCAACGACTGGCAGGTCGGCCAGACCGGCAAGGTGGTGGCGCCCGACCTCTACATCGCCTGCGGCATCTCGGGTGCGATCCAGCACCTCGCCGGCATGAAGGATTCCAAGGTCATCGTCGCCATCAACAAGGACGAGGAGGCCCCGATCTTCCAGGTTGCCGACTACGGCATCGTCGGGGATCTGTTCGTCATCCTGCCGGAACTCGAAAAGGCGCTTTGACGCCCCAACGAGTGACGTACTAAAATGTGATGGCCGGGGTAGACGATGCTACCCCGGCCATTTAGTTTGCATTGCACAAAACTAAAAAGCCTGCGACGGGATAGGTGTGATGACGGGTAAGATCGAGACGATCGGCATTGTCGGCGCTGGCCAGATGGGCGGCGGTATCGCACATGTCTCCGCGCTGGCCGGCTACAGCGTGTTGCTCTACGACATTTCTCCGGAACGCATCGAAAAGGGCATCGCCACCATCAACGGCAACCTGGCGCGCCAGGTCGCGTCGGGCAAGCTCGAGGACCAGGCCCGCAAGGACGCCATGGCCCGCATCGGCTCGGCGCCTGCCATGGCCGACCTCGCCAGCGCCGACCTTGTCATCGAGGCGGCAACCGAGGACGAGACGATCAAGCGCAAGATCTATGCGCAGCTCTGTCCGCAGCTGAACCCCGAGGCGATCCTCGCCACCAACACCTCCTCGATCTCGATCACCCGCCTGGCCGCCCAGACCGACCGTCCGGAGCGCTTCATCGGCATCCACTTCATGAACCCGGTTCCGGTGATGAAGCTGGTCGAGCTGGTGCGCGGCATCGCCACCGAAGACAAGACCTTCGAGGCCGCCAAGGACTATGTCCGCCACCTCGACAAGACGGTGACGGTGTCGGAAGATTTTCCGGCCTTCATCGTCAACCGCATCCTTCTGCCGATGATCAACGAGGCGATCTACACGCTCTATGAGGGTGTCGGCACCGTTGAAGCCATCGACACCGCCATGAAGCTTGGCGCCAACCATCCGATGGGCCCGCTGCAGCTGGCCGACTTCATCGGCCTCGACACCTGCCTGTCGATCATGCAGGTGCTGCATGACGGCCTGTCGGACTCGAAATACCGCCCCTGCCCGCTGCTGGTGAAATATGTCGAGGCCGGCTGGCTCGGCCGCAAGACCGGGCGCGGCTTCTACGATTACCGCGGCGAGCACCCCGTTCCGACGCGCTGATCGCCTTCAGTTCAAGAGGCTGGGCGCAAGCCAGCCGGGCGTCTGGTCCGGTGGCATCGGCGCAAGCTCGACGCGATTGCGCCCCGCGCCCTTGGCTTCGTAGAGATGCAGGTCGGCAACGCGGAAAAGCTCCTCGAAGCCGACCGGGCTGTTGAACACCGCCCCGCCGACGCTGACCGTCAGCCGATGGAGCCGGCCAGCAGGCTGGAACGGCGCCTCCGCCACCGAACGGCGGATGCGCTCAGCGATGTCGGCGGCATTGACCGGTGACGCGCCCGGCAGAAAGACCGCGAACTCCTCGCCACCGAGGCGGCCGAGCATGTCGTCCGAGCGCAGGCAAGGCTGGATCGCGGCGACGATGACGCGCAACGCCACATCGCCCTCGGCATGGCCGAAACTGTCGTTGATCGTCTTGAAGTGGTCGGCATCGATGACCAGCAGCGCGCCCATGGTGCGCTGGTTGCGACGTGCGATCTCGCGCGCCAGCACGTCGTTGACACGGCTGGAGAATGCACCCCGGTTGAGGCAGGCGGTCAGGGCATCGGTCGATGCAGCGACGACCAGCTTGTGGTTGACGATCGCCAGTTCGCGCAATTTCAGCGTCAGGTAGAAGAACAGCGGCGCCGCCAGCAGGATCGGCACGACGGTCGCCTCGATCAGAACCAGGTCGAAGACCTCGGCGCCGGCATTTTGGAAAAGCACGAAGGTAACAGCGAGCGAAAACGCGACGCAGCCGAGCGTTCCGAACACCGTCCAGCCGGCCAGTTGCAGCCACGCGCTCCACGACAGCTTCTTCCACGATGCCCGCACTGCCGCCACCTCCTTGATCCTGCACCGATCTTCGGTCGAGCGGCATGAACAACAGGTTATCGCCGGCGCTCAAATGCAAGCGATGTGGCGATCGGTTGCGGTTGTTGGCTGCGGTTGTTGGGTTGTGCGTCCTTCGACAGCCTCAGGATAAGGATCTCAGGCGAACGTCAGCGCAAACTCCCTCATCCTGAGCCTGTCGAAGGACGCAAGACGGCACGACCGCGCTGCTGGCCCGCGCAAGCGCAAAGCATCAGACCCGTTTGCCGTCGCTGCCGAAGAAATGCACCTTCTCGCGCCGCGCGAGTACCGGCAACTGGTCGCCGACGGCCACGGCAGTGCGGCCGGGCACCCGAACGACGATCCGCCCGCCGGCGGCCTCGCAGTAGAGAAAACTCTCCGCACCGACCGGCTCGACGCCCAGGACGCGGGCCATGAGCCGAAGCCCGCCTTCCGACGCGGCGCCATCCGCACCGACTTCGCAATCCTCCGGCCTGAAGCCGATCGTCGCAGCATTGGCGGGAATCGCCGGCAGCGACACCGCGCCTTCGAGCTGGCCACTGCGCAGCGGCAGGAGGTTCATCGGCGGCGCGCCGATGAAGGAGGCGACGAATGTCGAGGCGGGCTTTTCGTAGATGTCGAGCGGCGCGCCGAGCTGTTCGACGAGGCCGGCATTCATCACGACCAGCACGTCGGCCAGCGTCATGGCCTCAAGCTGGTCGTGGGTGACGTAGACCGAGGTGACGCCGAGCTTGCGCTGCAGGCTCTTGATCTCGACGCGCATCTGGCCACGCAGCTTGGCGTCGAGGTTGGACAGCGGCTCGTCGAACAGGAAGACCTTGGGGCTGCGCACGATGGCGCGGCCCATGGCGACGCGCTGGCGCTGGCCGCCCGACAGTTCGCGCGGGCGCCGCTCGAGCAGATGGGCGAGCTCCAGCGTCTCGGCAGTGGCGCGCACGCGCTTGTCGATCTCGTCCTTCGGCATGCCGCGGTTGCGCAGGCCGTAGGCCATGTTGTCGTAGACCTTCATATGCGGGTAGAGCGCATAGTTCTGGAACACCATGGCGATGTCGCGCTCGGTCGGGCCGATGGCGTTGACCACCTTGCCGTCGATCGAGCAGGTTCCGGCCGAGATCGTCTCCAGGCCGGCGATCATCCTGAGCAAGGTCGACTTGCCGCAGCCGGACGGCCCGACGAGCACGCACAGCTCCTTGTCGGGAATGGCGATGGAAACGCCCTTCACCGCCTCGACCCCGCCTGGGTAGACCTTCTTGACGTCCTTGAGATCGACGGTTGCCATTATTTCTCCGTATCGACGAGGCCGCGGACGAACCAGCGCTGCATCAGCACCACGACCAGGATGGGCGGCACGATGGCCAGCATGGAAGTGACCATGACCAGATGCCATTCGGTGTCGGCATCGGCGAACGAGATCATCTTCCTGAGCGCAATGACGATGGTGTTCATGTCGTTGCGGTTAGTGACGAGCAGCGGCCAGAGATATTGCGTCCAGCCATAGATGAAGAGGATGACGAACAGCGCCGCGATGTTGGTGCGCGACAGTGGCAGGAGGATATCCCAGAAGAAGCGCCATGGCCCGGCGCCATCGACGCGCGCGGCCTCGACCAGCTCGCCCGGGATGGTGAGGAAGAACTGGCGGAACAAAAGCGTCGCCGTCGCCGACGCGATCAGCGGCACGATCAACCCGGTATAGGTGTCGATCAGGCCGAAATCGACCATCACCTTGTAGGTCGGCAGTATGCGCACCTCGACCGGCAGCATCAGCGTGATGAAGATCAGCCAGAAGAACGTCATCCTGAGCGGGAAGCGGAAGAACACGATGGCATAGGCCGACAGCAGCGAAATGATGATCTTTCCGATGGCGATGCCGAGCGCGACGACCGTGGTGTTGAACAGCAGTGTCGCCACGCTGACCCCGCCGATGCGCCCCACCCCGCCGAACAGCGCCTCGGAATAGTTCTCGACGAAACGATCGCCGGGCAGGAGCGGCAGCGGCGGACGCAGGATGGTCTGCAGCGAATGCGTCGAGGCGACGAAGGTGTAGTAGATCGGGAACGCCACGATCAGGATGCCGAGCACCAGCACCAGATGGGCGATGAACGTGCGGATGGGGGAATTGTCGATCATGGGTAGACACCGCCCTCCCTTCTCCCCTTGCGGAAGAAGGTGTCGCCGAAGGCGACGGATGAGGGGTGTTCCAGCAAGCACTCGGTTGCGAGATTGGTGGGACGAAGGCCTGCGCCCTGTCCAACACCCCTCATCCGACCTCGCTGCGCTCGGCCACCTTCTCCCGCAAGGGGAGAAGGCAAAAACATCTCACCCATAATGCACCTTCTTCTCGACATAGCGGAACTGGACGGCGGTGAGCGCAATCACGATGACCATCAGGATCACCGACTGGGCCGCAGAGTCGCCGAGGATCAGATTGACGAAGCCGTCGTTGTAGACCTTGTAGACCAGCGTCTCGGTGGCCTTGCCCGGCCCGCCGCCGGTGACGGCGTGGATGATGCCGAAGGTGTCGAAGAAGGCGTAGACGGTGTTGACGACCAGCAGGAAGAAGGTGGTCGGCGCAAGCAGCGGAAAGACGATCGTCCAGAAGCGCTTGAATGGTTTGGCGCCATCGATGGCTGCCGCCTCGATCAAGGTCTTCGGGATCGCCTGGAGGCCGGCGACGAAGAACAGGAAATTGTAGCTGATCTGCTTCCACGAGGCGGCGGCAACGACCAGCACCATCGCCTGCTCGCCGTCGAGCAGCGGGTCCCAGTTGATGCCGAGCCAGCGCAGGCCATAGGCGAGCGAGCCGATCGACGGGTTGAACAGGAACAGCCACAGCATGCCGGCAATCGCCGGCGCGACCGCATAGGGCCAGATCATTAGCGTGCGATAGACGCCGCGGCCGCGGATGACCTTTTCGGCCATGACGGCGAGCAGCAAAGCCGTGCCCATGGCGACCGCGGCGGTGGCGATCGAAAACACCGCCGTGACCTGGATCGAGTTGAGATAGTTGGGGTCCGACAGGACCTTCTTGAAATTGGCGAACCAGACGAACTTCGACGACAGGCCGAACGGGTCTTCCCGGAGCATCGACTGGCGCAGCGCCTGGCTGGCCGGCCAGTAGAAAAAGACCAGCGTGATCGCCAACTGCGGGGCGACCAGCAGGTAGGGCAGGATCTTGTTGGGAAAGACGACGCGTGGGGACAATGAGAGCCTCGTGACGAACGTCGAACATCAATGCCGCCCCTCATCCGCCTGCCGGCACCTTCTCCCCGTGAAAGACGGGGAGAAGGGACAAGCGGGAACGTGGATGCCCCCTCTCCCCGTTTTTCACGGGGAGAGGGTAAGGGTGAGGGGCATTCTGGGCCTGGCGTCCGGCTTAGTTTCCGATCGCTTCCTGGATCGCCTTGTTGCCGCGCGCAACGATGTTGTCGAGTGCCTGCTGGGCGGTCTGCTGACCGGCGAGCATCTTCTCGTACTCTTCGTTCTGGATGTCGCGGACCTGCGGCAGGTTGACGAGGCGGACGCCCTTCGAGTTTTCGGTCGGCGCCTTGCCCAGCATCTGCTTGATCGGAATCTCGCGGGCCGGGTTCTTGTCGTAGAAGCCCGACTTCTTGGTTTCCTCGTAGGCCGCGAGCGTAACCGGCAGGTAGCCCGAGACCTGGTGCAGGCGCGCCTGGATCGGCGTCTGCGACAGGAAGTTGAAGAAGGCGCCGACGCCCTTGTATTGCTCTTCCGGCAGGCCGGCGAAGACCCACAGCGATGCGCCGCCGGGGATGGTGTTCTGCGGCGCGCCCGCAGCATCGGCTTCGTAGGGCAACTGGCCGGTGCCGTAGTTCATGCCCGACTTGACGATGTCGCCGAGACCACCGGAGGACTCGGTGAAGATGCCGCATTCGCCTGCGAGGAAGATCTGCTTCGCCTCGGAGGTGCGGCCGCCATATTTGAACGTGCCGTCCTTGGCGAGATCGGCAAGCTCCTGGAAGTGCTTGACGAAGGCCGGAGCGTTGATCTTGAGCTCTACGTCGGTGCCGCCGATGCCGTTTTCATTGGTGCCGTAGGACAGGTTGTTCCAGGCGGCGAAATTCTCGGTGTGGATCCAGGTCAGCCAGGTCGAGGTAAAGCCGCAAGGTGCAGCACCGCTCGACTTGATCTTTTTGGCGGCGTCCCAGACCTCGCCCCAGGTCTTGGGCGGGTTGTCGACGTCGAGGCCGGCTTTCTGGAAGATGTCCTTGTTGTAGTAGAGGATCGGCGAGGACGAGTTGTACGGGAACGACAACATGGTGCCGTCGGGCTTGGAATAATAGGCGACAATGCCCGGCAGGTACTGGCTCTTGTCGAAGGCCTGGCCGCCCATCGACAGGATTTCGGCGACCGGCTTGATGGCGCCTTCGGCACCCATCATCGTGCCCGTGCCGGCATCGAAGACCTGCATGATCGTCGGCGGCTGCTTGGCGCGGAACGCGGCGATACCGGCGTTGAGCGTCTCGGGATAGGTACCCTTGAACACCGGAACGACCTTGTATTCGCTCTGGCTCTCGTTGAATTCCTTGGAAAGCTGGTCGACGACCTCGTTGTTCGCGCCGGTCATGGCGTGCCACCATGAAATCTCGGTGACGGCGAAGGCGGAGGTGCTGGACAACAGCGTCATGGTGGCGGCAACACCGGCCGCGAAGCCTAGGGTCTTCATTGTCTCGCTCCCGTTCTGGTTGGCGAAATGTTTAGTTCCGCGGGGAGCAGTATTGTCGGATTATGACAGCGCTACAACAGTTTTGTATTGATCGTATGAAGGGCGCATTTGGCGCACTTCATTTTCACTTGCGTTGCAACCTGGCAATGAATTTTCGGATCGTTCGAAAACGAAACCGAATTGCCGACAATTAGGCGCATCTGAATTACCGGCAACGCCGGCTAACGAAAGGCACGGCCAACGCCGTCAGACAACGAAAAAGCCTTTCGCGCACGAATGGCGCGAAAGGCTTCGCCTTCGCTTTGCAATCTGGAATTGCAGCCGGCAAAACGACTGCGTGTGTGGAAACGCCGGGCCTATTTGGCCAGCGCCGCCTCGATCAGCTTCTTGGCGTCGGGACTGGCCCATTCCGCCGGGCCGTTCATGTTGGCGAGCAGGCAGCCTTCGCCGTCGACCAGCAGTGTCACCGGCAGGCCCAGCGCCAGGCCGCGCTTCTTGAGGTCATTGAAGACGGCAAGCGTGTTGTCTCTGTAGTAGCCGAGCGAGTTGATGCCGATCTCGTCGAGGAACTTCTTTGGCTTGGTGTCGTCGCCGGTGTCGACGTTGACCGCCACGACCTCGAAATTCTCGCTGCCCATCTCGCGCTCCAGCGCATCGAGCGCCGGCATTTCGGCGCGGCAGGGCGCGCACCATGTCGCCCAGAGATTGATCAGCAACGTGCGGCCCCCATGATCGGCCACCGTCATCGGCTTGCCCTCGGGGTCGTTGAAGGCGAGCTTCTTCAGCGACTGCGGCGGATCGGCCGGCATCATTGCCGCCACCTGGCCGGTGGCTGCGGCCCCGACCGCCTTGGCGATGTCCGCCTTGGCGGCACAAACCTTGTCCTCGGCGCTTGCGTTCGCGCTCGTATCAGTGGCGAGCTGAGGCGTAGAGGCGTTGTTGCCAGGAAGGGTGCTGCTGACATATACCGCGACCGCGCCGGCGATCACGCCTGCAACGGCGGCTAGGACGATATGGCGTGGCGCGGGGATCATTTTTCTGCGGTCCGACATCTAATCAATTTTCTCCGGAGCCCGGTATCACGATGAGCGACAAGAAGGCCAGCAACCAGATGTGGGGCGGACGTTTTGCCTCGGGCCCGGCCGCGATCATGGAGGCGATCAACGCCTCCATAGGCTTCGACAAGAAGCTCTACGCCCAGGACATCCGAGGTTCCGTCGCCCACTCCGAGATGCTGGCGGAAACGGGCATTATTTCCGTCGCAGATCAACAGAAAATCGCTCACGGGCTGAACACGATCCTGCGAGAAATCGAAGACGGCAAGTTCACCTTCTCGACCCGGCTCGAAGACATCCACATGAACATCGAGTCGCGCCTGGCCGAGCTGATCGGTCCGGCCGCCGGGCGCCTGCACACCGCCCGCTCGCGCAACGACCAGGTAGCGGTCGACTTCCGCCTCTGGGTCAAGGATGAATTCCACCGCATCGCCGAGGCGCTGAAGGGGCTGATCGCGGCCTTCCTCGAACGCGCCGAACAGCACGCCGCGACCGTCATGCCCGGCTTCACCCATCTCCAGACGGCGCAGCCGGTGACCTTCGGCCATCACTGCATGGCCTATGTCGAGATGTTCGCG
Source organism: Aminobacter sp. P9b (assembly GCF_045345995.1). Classification (NCBI taxonomy): domain Bacteria; kingdom Pseudomonadati; phylum Pseudomonadota; class Alphaproteobacteria; order Hyphomicrobiales; family Phyllobacteriaceae; genus Aminobacter; species Aminobacter sp. P9b. The sequence continues at coordinate 103,089 of NZ_CP150082.1, forward strand.
CGTGACCTCAGCCGCGTCCGCGACGCGGTTCAGCGCATGGACGAGAGCCCGCTGGGTGCCGCCGCTCTCGCTGGCACCGGTTTCCCGATTGACCGTTTCAAGACCGCCGCAGCGCTCGGCTTCCGCGAGCCGACCCGCAACTCGCTCGACAGCGTCTCGGACCGCGACTACGCGCTCGAGTTTCTGTCAATCGCCGCGATCTGCGCCACGCATATGTCGCGGCTTGCCGAAGAGATCGTCATCTGGTCGACGCCGCAATTTGGCTTCGTGCGCCTGTCGGATTCCTTCTCCACCGGCTCGTCGATCATGCCGCAGAAGAAGAACCCCGACGCCGCCGAACTGGTGCGTGCCAAGACCGGCCGCGTCAACGGTCATCTGATCGGTCTTCTGACCGTGATGAAGGGCCTGCCGCTGACCTATTCCAAGGACATGCAGGAAGACAAGGAAGCGGTGTTCGACGCCGCCGAGACGCTCGACCTGATGCTCGCCGCGATGACCGGCATGGTCGGCGACATGACCATCAACGACCAGGCAATGAAGCGCGCCGCCGGCTCGGGCTATTCGACGGCGACCGACCTCGCCGACTGGCTGGTGCGCGAGATCGGCCTGCCCTTCCGCGAGGCGCACCACGTCACCGGCCGAGCCGTGGCACTGGCCGAAAGCAAGAAGGTCGGGCTGGAAAAGCTCACGCTGGACGACCTCAAGTCGATCCACGACGGCATCACCGACGACATCTTCTCGGTGCTGTCGGTGCAGAACTCGGTGAAGAGCCGAACCTCCTTCGGCGGCACGGCACCCGCAGAGGTGAAGAAACAGATCCGCTACTGGAAGAAACGCTTGACGAAAGCTTGATCGATCCGGGGTGCAATGAGCAAAAATCTCCGCTACAAGCGGCGGGGAATTTTTCTCGGATGGATGGGTCATGACCGCTGGCAGGATTTTGGTGACGCTTGGGCTGATCGCGGCGGTCGGCATGGTTTCGGCCTGCGGCCGCAAGGGCGACCTCGACACCCCTTACGATGCAGCAGTGCAGGCGCAAAAAGATGCTGCAAAGGCCGGCCAGCCCGCGACCGCCACGCCGCAGAAACCGGTCGAGGACAAGCCTTTCATCCTCGACCCGCTGCTCTGAGCCGCGCTCCACCTTTCGAAAGCAGTTGCCGTGAACCATTTCGACTATCGTGACGGCGTCCTCCACGCTGAAGACGTAGCGCTGACCGACATCGCGCGGAGCGTCGGCACGCCGTTCTATTGCTATTCCACGGCGACGCTGACGCGACATTTCAACGTTTTCTCCAAGGCCTTTGCCGACCTCGACGCGCTGGTCTGCTACGCCATGAAGGCGAATTCCAACCAGGCAGTGTTGAAGACGCTTGCCCGGCTTGGCGCCGGCGCCGACGTGGTGTCGGAAGGCGAGATGCGGCGTGCACTGGCAGCCGGTATTCCGGCGAACAAGATCCTGTTTTCCGGCGTCGGCAAGACCGCACGCGAGATGGATTTCGCGCTGCAGGCCGGCATCCTGTGCTTCAACGTCGAATCCGAGCCGGAGCTCGAACTGCTGTCGGCACGCGCGGTGGCCAATGGCAAGGCCGCACCGGTGTCGCTGCGCATCAACCCCGACGTCGATGCCAAGACGCACAAGAAGATCTCGACAGGTCTCGCCGAAAACAAGTTCGGCATTCCGCGACAGCACGCACGTGAGGTGTATGCCCGCGCGGCCGCCCTGCCCGGTCTCAAGGTGACCGGCATCGACATGCATATCGGCAGCCAGATCACCGAGCTGCAGCCCTTCGACGACGCCTTTGCGCTGCTGGTCGAGCTGGTCGCGACGCTGCGCGCCGACGGCCATGCCATCGACCATGTCGATCTCGGCGGCGGGCTGGGCATTCCTTACAAGACCGACAACTCGCCGCCGCCGCTGCCCGACGCCTATGCCCAGATCGTGCACAAGCATGTCGGCAAGCTCGGCCTCAAGGTGATGTTCGAACCGGGCCGGCTGATCGTCGGCAATGCCGGCATCCTGGTGTCCGAAGTGATCTTCGTGAAGGAAGGCGACGCCAAGAACTTCCTCATCGTCGACGCGGCGATGAACGACCTGATCCGGCCGACGCTCTACGACGCCTATCACGACATCCGTCCGGTGGTGCAGGCCAAGGCCGATGCGCCGCGCATGACGGTCGACATCGTCGGGCCGGTCTGCGAGACCGGCGATTTCCTCGGCCTCGACCGCGATCTGCCAAGGCTCAACTCCGGTGACCTGATCGCGGTCAGCACTGCCGGCGCCTATGGCGCGGTGCAGGCGGGGACCTACAACACCCGGCCCTTGGTGCCGGAAGTGCTGGTCGACGGCGACCGTTTCCACGTCATCCGCAAGCGCCAGACCTATGACGAACTGATCGGCCTCGATTCTGTACCGGACTGGCTGGCGTAGGAGCGTCGTATCTGGTGCGGTTGCTCGGCCGTGCGTCCTTCGACAAGCTCAGGATGAGGACGGTCAGCGCCAGCGATGTATCGTCGAACCGTTCAGATCGAACTCTTTCAACGTGAGCGCCACCAGCACCAACGGTCCTCATCCTGAGCTTGTCGAAGGACGCACGATCGAGCAACCGCACTAACTCGATCAACAATCAGCGAAGATAAACCTGGGTGGCTATTTCACGATTGCGTTGGTCGCCTCGCCTTCGCCGTGATTGATGGTATTCTGCCATAGGCAGGTGGCCGCATCCCGCGCCGCCCAAGCGGAAGGGCCGATGACGGAACCGACCAGATCAGCTCTGCATCGAGACATCGCCGCCAGACTGGGCAGGACACGCCTGGTCATAGGCGCGGCCATGATCGTCGAGCGTGGCTGGCCGCTGGTGCTGCCGCTGCTCGTCACAGCCAGCTTGTTCTTCAGCCTGTCATGGCTCGGCCTGTTCCGCCTGTTGCCCGACATGGCGCGACTGGCGCTGATCGTGGCCTTCGCCATCGCCGGGCTCGCGTCGCTCTATCCTCTGCGGTTTTTCCGCCTGCCTTCCTGGGCCGAGATCGACAGCCGCCTCGAACGCGCCAACCAGCTGCTGCACACGCCGGTGCAGGTCCAGACCGACCGGCCATCGGGCAAGGCGGACGGGTTTGCCGACGCCCTGTGGCGCGAGCACCAAAAGCGCATGGCCGAGCGGCTGGGCACCCTTGGCGGCGACATGCCGCGCACCAACGTGCCGGAGCGCGACCCCTGGGCGCTGCGGGCGGCGGCGGCACTGCTGCTGGTCTGTGCCTTCGCCTTCTCGTTCGGCCCGATGGGCGGCCGGCTGGGCGACGCCTTCCGGGCGCATGCGGCGCGCGACGCCGTTCCGCCGCGCATCGACGCCTGGGTGACGCCGCCGACCTACACCGGCAAGGCACCGATCTTCCTGACCGCCGACGCCAGCAAGGACATCCCCGTCATCAGCGTGCCGGAAGGCAGCGAACTGTCGTTGCGGGTGACCGGCGGCAGCGGCGAGGAAACGCTTGCCTACACCAATGCCAAAGGCGAGGTCCGTGACATTGCGCCGAGCGGAGCCAACGCCGATCCGGCCAAGCCGGCAATGACAGGCCCGGTCGCAGCCGTGCGGCAGTTTGCCGACAAGCTGACCACCGAGGGCCGGCTTACGCTGAAATCCGGCAACGACGAGCTGGACAGCTGGGCCTTCACCGTCGTCGCGGACAATGCGCCGAAGATCAGCTTCGTCGGCGAGCCCAAGCGCGCCGTCAACGGCACGCTGGAACTGACCTACAACATCGAAGACGACTACGGCGCCGCTTCGGCCAAGGCCGATTTCGCCCTTGCCGAGGACCAGGCGCCGGATGCGCGACCGCTCTACGGCGCGCCCGAAATGCCGCTTTCGCTGCCGCGCCGCGGCGCCGCGAAGAAGCCTGTGAAGGCAACGCGCGACCTGACCGAGCATGTCTGGGCCGGCGCCTCCGTCAGGCTCACGCTGCACGCCGTCGACGACGCCGGCCAGGAAGCGAAAAGCGAAACCAAGACGATCATCCTGCCCGAAAAGCCCTTCACCAACCCGCTTGCCCGGGCGGTGATCGAGCAGCGCCGGCTGCTGGCCCTCGACGCCAACGCCAAGCCGCGCGTGCTCGAGCTGATGGACGCCATCACGCTGAGACCCGAAGACACGATCGACAACCTCTCGCACTATCTCGCTTTGATGAGCGCGCGTGCACGGCTGAAGATGGCCGGCTCCGACGACCAGTTGCGCGAGGTCGTGACCTATCTCTGGCAGGTCGCGCTCGGCATCGAGGAAGGCGACCTGTCGGCGGCGGAGAAACGCCTGCGCCAGGCCCAGCAGGCCTTACAGGATGCGCTGGAGCGTGGCGCCAGCGACGAGGAGATCGACAAGCTGATGGCCGAGCTGCGCGAAGCCATGAACGACTTCCTGCGCGAGTTTGCCGAACGCAACCAGCAGAACCAGACCGCGCAGAACCAGACGCCCGGTCAGGAGCTGCGCCAGAGCGACCTGCAGCGCATGCTCGACCAGATCGAGAACCTGGCCAAGTCGGGCAACCGCGACCAAGCCCGCGAGTTGCTGTCGCAGTTGCAGGACATGATGAACAACCTGCAGGCCGGCCGGCGCCAGCAAGGCCAGCAGGGCCAGCAGAACTCCGAGATGCGCCAGCAGATGGACAAGCTCGGCGAGATCATGCGGCGCCAGCAGGAGATGATGAACGAGACGTTCCGCATGGACCAGATGCAGCGTGGCCTGCAGCAGCAGGACGACCCGTTCGGCGAGAATGGCGAGCCCGGCCAGCAGCAGCAACAGGGCCAGCAAGGCGAAGGCCAGCAGGGCCGGCCGATGACGCCTCAGGAGTTTGCCGACGCGCTCAAGCAATTGCAGCAGGGCCAGGGCCAGTTGGAGAAGGACCTCGAAGCGCTGATGAAGGGCCTCGAAGGCATGGGCATCAAGCCGGGCGAAGGTTTCGGCGATGCCGGCGAATCGATGAACCAGGCCGAGGGTGCACTCGGCAAGGGCGAAGGCGACCGCGCCGTCGGCCACCAGGGCCGCGCGCTGGAAGCCCTGCGCAAGGGCGCGCAGGACATGATGCAGCAGATGCAGGCCATGCAGGGCGACCAGGGCGGCAGCGAGGAAGGCGGCCGCCAGCAGAACGCCGACCGCGACCCGCTGGGCCGTCCGCGCGCCACCACCGGCCCCGATTTCGGCGATTCGGTGAAGGTGCCCGACGAGATCGACGTCCAGCGCGCGCGCCAGATCCTCGACGCCATCCGCAAGCGGCTCGGCAACGCGCTCAGCCCCGAGCTGGAGCGCAGCTATCTCGAACGGCTGCTCGAGTTGAAGTAGCCGGCCTCCGCTCGGCCGGCTGCATCAGATCGGGGATCTTCAGCCCGGAACCATCCCCGCTTCGCGCGCCATGGCGAAGTCCTTCTGGCTGGCTCGCTGGAAGGCCGGCCGGGCGGTCAGCCTGTCGAGATATTCCTTGAACACCGGCTTCTCGGGCAGGACCTTCAGCACCTGGGTGCCAAAGTTGATGCCGCCGCCGATCTGGGTGTCGGCCGCGGTGAAGCGGTCACCGGCGATGTAGGGCCGCGACGACAGCGTGCGTTCCAGATTGGCGATCATTTCGCTGAACGAACCGTAGGAATAGCCGCTGCCCATGAACTCGTGGCCATGCGCCTTGGCCGCCAGGACGGGGTCGAACACCCCATCGGCATAGACAAGCCAGGTCAAATAGGGTGCGCGCATCTTGTCGCCGATGGCAGGCGCCAGGCCCGCTTCGGGGAAGGCATCGCAGAGATAGGTACAGATCGCAGCCCGCTCGGTGACGACCGTGCCGTCATGGACAATCGCCGGGACCTTCTTGTTGGGCTGGATCGACCGGTATTCTTCCGGCGCCCCGTCAGGCGCACGGATATCGATCTTCTCGATCTGGTAGGGCGCGCCGAGTTCCTCGAGCAGCCACAGCATGTTCGACGCACGCGACCACGGAGCATGGTAGAAAATGATCATGGCTTCCGCCTCGCTTCAGATGGCACCACTATAGCACTGCCCTCCTGACAGCCCTTTGTCAGGATGGATGGCAGGAGCCCTCCATCCGACCCGAGATCAGCGCCGCTGATGGAAAGCGTCGCGGATGGCGTCCGCCATGGCGTCGACGGCTTCGCTGATGGCGCGCGGGTTACGATGCAGCACGACCCTTGTCGTATCGATCGGGCCGAAGCCTTCGGCTTCCGTCAACTCCCGGCAGTCGGCCGGGATATTGCTGCGCGCGATCGGCGCCACGCCCAGGCCGGCAGTGACGGCAAGGGTCAGCCCGTTCGTGGTGTCGCTGGTATAGGCGAACCGGTAGTCGATGCCGCGCTGTTCGAGCGAGCGGAGTGCCAATTCGCGACACCAGCCCTCGCGGGTGTAGATGGCGACCGGCAAGGGCCGTTCCCGATGCAGGTCATGATGATTCGAGGTGACCCAGACAGTCGGGTCATGCATCAGCACCTCGACGCCCGTAGGCGCCTGCCATTCGAAAACCACCGCCAGATCAAGCTCTCCAGCCGCAAGAGCCGCCAGTTGGGAGACCGAATAGCCGAACCGGACCGTCACTTCCACCTGGGCGTGGCGCTTGGCGAATGCTCCCAGCGCACGCGACAGGACGGGCTGCCCATACTCCTCCGGCAGCCCGATGCGGACCGGGCCGCCGAGCGGCGCCGACCGCATCGACGAGGCCGTCTCGTCGAGCAATGCGATGATGCGGCGGGCATTGTCGACAAGATCGCCGCCGCGCTGCGTCAGCGTCACGCCGCGCGCGCCGCGTTCGAACAGGACGTCGCCAACGACCTCCTCGAGCCGCTTGATCTGCATGCTGATCGCCGACTGGGTGCGCCCGACGGCTTCCGCCGCGCGGGTAAAATTGCCGCTGTCCGCTACCGCCAGGAACGTACGCAAGAGGTCGCTGTCGAGGCGAACGGTCATGGTATTTCACCACCAGTCATAAGGAATTCTAATGACTGCCATCATTCCAATTCGTTTGCATCGTGTCAAACACCAATGGATAGTCCGCCTACCCATTGGAAGGTGGCCGTTAGATGCGGCTACGGACTGGTAAGTACCGTCCTCACTTTCACCCGCCGCGGTTTTCACGGCGGGTATTTTTTTGCCCGATTCAAAATGCTGCGACGTCCTTTGCGCGTCCGATGGGACGCGCAAAGCTGTAGACCGCTGGACCAACAGCCGGCTGCGACAAGCGCTCTCTATCCGCCGCGTCTCGCGGTAGAACTGTCCGACGATCTCATGCGACAGGCCGACGGAGACCATGCAGAACAGAACGCTTCTCGGCATCCTGTGCCTGTGCCTGGGCGTGCTGGTGTTTTCGATCCAGGATGCGCTGATCAAGGCCGTGGCCGGCACCTATCCGGTCAGCCAAGCGCTGCTGATCCGCGCCGTCGTGGCCCTGCCGATCCTGCTTTTTCTCGTACATCGTGATGTTGGCCTGGGCGCGCTGGCGTCACCGAACTGGCGCTTCCTGGCGACACGCTCGTCGATCCTGTTCATCTCCTACTGCGCCTACTACCTGGCGATCCCCGCCCTGCCGATCGCCGATGCCGCGGCACTGTTTTTCCTGGCACCGCTGCTGATCATGACGATGGCAGGCCCCTATCTCGGCGAACGGGTGCCGTGGCAGAGCCTCGTTGCCGGCGCCGTCGGCCTGATCGGCGTCATCGTGATGGTCAATCCAGGTGCCGGAATTTTCGAATGGGCCGCGCTGCTGTCGCTGGTCTCGGCCTTCCTCTACGGCTTCTCGCAACTGATGGCGCGCAAGATCGGGGTCACCGAAAGTGCCACCACCATGGCCTTCTACCAGAACGCCGCCTATCTCGTCGGCGCGGTCGCGATCGGCGCCACGTTCTCGGCAACCGGCTTCACCCAGACGGGCCACCCCAGCCTCGACTTCCTGATGCGTCCCTGGGTCTGGCCGAGCCTGCGCGATTTCCTGATGATGGGAGCCTGCGGCGTCATTGCCGCGGTCGGCATGATCCTTCTGGGCCAGGCCTACCGGCTTACGCCCGCCAACAAGGCGGCGACGTTCGAATATACTGGCCTGCTGTGGGCGCCGCTGTGGGGTTTCCTGTTCTTCACCGAGATTCCGGACAGCGGAACCGTCATCGGCGCCCTGTTGATCGTCGGCGCCGGCATCTTCGCGCTGAATGTCGGCGGCCGGTCGCCTCAGGCCGCGCCAGCGAATGCCGCGGCCGATTGATCCGTCCTGGCCAGCGCCAGCGACACCCGATCACGGATGTCGGCAAGCGTGAACGGCTTCTGCACGACATCGATGATGATCGCGTCGAGCTCCTCGGCGCGTTCACGCTGGTCGGCGTAGCCTGTCATCAAAAGGATCGGCAGCCCGGGGAAGGAGCGTGCCGCCAACTGCGCCATCTCGATGCCGTCCATCTCCGGCATGCGGATGTCGGAGACGACAAGGTCGTAGACGCCCTTTTCGGCATGGATGCAGTCGAGCCCCTGCGCACCGTCGCAGGCGACATCGACAATATGGCCGGCGCGTTCGAGCGCGCGGGCAGCGAGGGTACGGACGGACTCGTCGTCCTCAACGATCAGAAGCTTTGCCATGGCGGCGATATTTGCCGCGACAGGTTGACGATTTCTGAAGGCCGGCGAGATTTGTGCCCCGTCGCGGGATCAGGCCTCGCCCTTGACCACCCCGACGAAAGGCAGTTCGCGGAATGCGTGCGCCACGTCCATGCCGTAGCCGACGACGAAATAATCCGGGCAGTCGAAACCGACATAATCGGCATCAAGGTCGGTCTTGCGGCGCATGCGCTTGTCGAGCAGCACGGCGATCGAGCAGCTCTTGGCGCCGCGCGACATCATCAGCTCGCGGGTGAACTTCAGCGTCTTGCCCGATTCGAGGATATCGTCGATCAGCAGCACATCGCGGCCCTTGACCTCGTTGTCGATGTCGCGCAGCACGCGGACCTCGCCGCTGGTCGTGCCGGCGCCGTAGCTCGAGATGAAGATGAACTCGACTTCCGGCGACAGGCCGACATCGTGCATGGCACGGATCAGGTCGGCGGCGAAAATGAACGAGCCCTTGAGCACCGAGATGACCAGCAGGTCGGTGTAGTCGTGCGCCGCGATATCCTTGGCGAGTTCGAGATTGCGCCGCGCAATCGCCGAAGCGGAGAACAGCACTTCGATTTCCTTGTCGCGCACAACTGGCATGACTTCATCCTATTCCGAGAAAGCGACCGTGACGGTCTTTATCCCGTTCATAGGCACCTCGAGCCGGCTCGAAAAGGCCCATCTTGCGCCTGGCGCCACCGGATCGGCGCCTTTCCCCAGCCTGTAGCGCAGGATCTTGCCGTCGTTTGCCGCAACGGCAATGTCGATCGGTGGCAATGGCGCAGCCGCCTTGCCATCGTTGTACGCAGTCCCGTCGACGAGCAGCACCGGCCTGCGGCCGGAGCTGTCGACCCGCGACGTGACCTCGGCAATGCGCAAGGAAGAGGCCTGCCAGGCCAGCGGAAACGCCGCCGCACGCACGACCGCATGGCCGCCGGACACCCAGAACGCCATTGCCGCCAACGAGATGCCGGCGAGCCAGAAGATCGGACCACCACGAACGGGACTCGGATCCCGACATGCTCTTGTCGCCCGCAGCATCTCCATTCCGCCGGCCGAAGCCGCCGAGCCGATGAAGGCCGGCGGGTCTTCAGCTGATTCGTTGCGGGTATGGGAAGCTTCAATGACCTCGAAATCGGCGTCGACGATGTCTGCCGAATCCACAGCTATCGGCTGGGCGAATGTGTCGCGGGCGTCGGCGGCCATGATTTCGCCGGAAACCGGGCGTGCTTTCCGCTGCTCAGCCATCAGACCCCTTAGACATTTTGCCGAGAGGGGGTAAACGGAAATGGTTAATGCTTCGCCACCGAGGTGCTTTCGAGCCCCACCCCGGACGGAAACTTAACCGTCCGTTAACCATGCGGACCCAAGGTCGTTTCATAGAAACGGGCGACCGGGGTCCCGAGAAAATCATCGGGATCGATAAACCCAAGGTCTGCAGCACGTGATCCGATTCGAGAATGTCGGCCTCAGATACGGAATGGGACCGGAGATCCTGCGCGATGTCTCCTTCCACATTCCCGAGCGCTCGTTCCAGTTTTTGAGCGGGCCTTCCGGCGCGGGCAAGACCACCCTGCTCCGCCTGCTGTTCCTGTCGCTCAAGCCGACGCGCGGGCTGATCAGCGTTTTCGGCAAGGATCGCACCCGCATTTCGCGCGCCGAGTTGCCGTTGATGCGCCGACGCATCGGCGTGGTGTTCCAGGATTTTCGGCTGCTCGACCACATGACCACCTACGAGAACGTGGCGTTGCCGCTGCGCGTGCGCGGACGCGAGGAGGCGAGCTACCGCACCGACGTCATCGAACTGCTGAAATGGGTCGGCCTGGGCGAACGCATGCATGTGCTGCCGCCAGTGCTTTCGGGCGGCGAAAAGCAGCGTGCCGCGATTGCCCGCGCACTGATCGAGCAGCCGGAGATCCTGCTGGCCGACGAGCCGACCGGCAATGTCGATCCGCCGCTGGCGCGACGCCTGCTCAGGCTGTTCATCGAACTCAACCGGCTCGGCACCGCAGTGGTCATTGCCACCCACGATCTCGGCCTGATGGACCAGGTCGACGCCCGGCGCATGATTCTCGCCGGCGGAAAGCTCGACATCTATGACTGAAGCCCCCGCCGACACCCGCGACCACGACGAGGAATTCGAGGACGAATTCGAAGATGCGCCGATGCAGCAGCCGGCACCGCGCCTGCAGCGCAAGACGGCACCCATCGTACCGTCGCAGAACGTCGCCGGCCGGGCGCTGGTGCTGGTCATCGCCATCATGACGTTCCTGTCGTGCCTGACGCTGGGCGCGGTGACGCTGGTGCGCGATACCGCCTCGGTGTGGGAGAACCAGATTTCGCGCGAGGCAACGATTCAGATCAAGCCTGTCGACGGGCTCGACATGGATGCAGCGCTTGAGACTGCCGCCCGCATCGCCGGTGAATTTGCCGGCGTGGTTTCGACCAGGATCGTCGACCGCGAGGCCACTGCCCGCCTGCTCGAACCATGGCTCGGTTCGGGGCTCAACATCGACGAACTGCCGGTGCCGCGGCTGATTATCGTCACCATCGATGAAACCAGCCCGCCGGACTTCGGCGCCATGCGCGCCGCCATCACGCCGAAGGTGCCGACAGCTTCGCTCGACGACCATCGCACCTGGGTCGACCGGCTGGTGGCGATGGCGCGCACCACTGTGACGATCGGCACCGGCGTGCTGGTATTGATGCTGGCGGCGACCGTGCTGTCGGTGGTGTTTGCCACGCGCGGCGCCATGGCCGGCAACGGTCACATCATCGAGGTGCTGCATTTCGTCGGCGCCGAGGCGCGCTTCATCGCCAGCGAATTCCGCCGCCACTTCCTGCTGACCGGCATGAAGGGCGCGGCCGCCGGCGGCGCGGCCGCGGTCATCGTGTTCATCATCTTTTCCTGGTGGTCGTCGCGCAACCTGGCGACGCCGGAAGCCGACCAGGCGACGGCACTGTTCGGCAACTTCGCCATTGGTGCCAACGGCTATCTCGGGGTCGCGGTCATCGTCGCCGTCATCGGCGGGCTGACCGCCGCCACGTCGCATTTCACCGTGGTTCGCTACCTCGGCGACATGGATCTGCACCAGCCGGACGGGATGTAGACCATGCCGCTATCACGGATCATGTCAAAACGTCACGCAATGTGCATAATGGGGCTCTGTAAATGCCGCATTCCCTGCTTAACCATGGCTTCGTGATGGGACAGAACGCGCTCGCTGCATCGGGGACGGTTTCAGGAACGAGATTCTACCCGGCCGGGCGCTCGCCGCGCCGGAGAACAATCTTTTTGCGCCGCATTCTGTTCATCCTTGTGACGTTCGCCGTCATCTTCACCGGCGGATTCGGCTTCTTTGCCGTCCATGTCAGCGGCATGAGCACGCCTGCGAACCCCGACAAGGCCGACGCCATCATCGTCCTGACCGGCGGGCAGTCGCGGCTCGACGCGGCACTTGACCTGCTCAAGGCCGGCAAGGGCGAGCGCCTGCTGATCAGCGGCGTCCACCCCTCTGCGACGCGCCATCAGCTGCAACTGGCCACCGGCAGCGACAAGTCGCTGTTCAACCGGGTCGACATCGATCGCGCCGCGCTCGACACCATCGGCAATGCCGAGGAAAGCGCCAAGTGGGTCGTCAGCCACGACTACGAGCGCGTCATCCTCGTCACCAACAACTACCACATGCCGCGCAGCCTGCTGGAAATGGGACGGCTGCTGCGCAACGCCAGCCTGGAGCCCTATCCTGTCGTCAATTCCAAGCTGGACGAAGGCCGCTGGCTGACCAAGCCCGAAGCGTTCCGCGTCCTGTTCACCGAATACAACAAGTACCTGCTGGCCCTTGCCCGCGGCATCGTGCCGGTCAAGCCGACGGCCGACGGCGTGCTTGTCGTCCAGGCCCAGGCGGCCGACTAGCTTTTCATTTTCAGCTTTATCGACGTGAACGGCGCGACGCGCCGTTTTCCTTTTTCGGCAGCTTGGTGTAACCAACGGCAACTTCCGTCCTCAGGCGTTCCCCGACAATGCTCCAAATCCGCTCGCTGGCATTCAACTTCGTCTTCTATGTCAGCCTGGTCGTCCAGATGATCCTGTGGACGCCCTACTACTTCCTGTCGCCGCGCCATCGCGCCTGGTTCGTGCCGAAGTTCTGGGCGCGCACGAGCCTGTGGCTGCAGGAAAAGATCGCGGGCACGAAGAGCGAGATATCAGGCATGGAGAACCTGCCGGAAGGCTCGTTCATCCTGGCGCCAAAGCACCAGTCGTTCTGGGACGCCATCGCCTTCTTCCCCTACCTGCGCGACCCGCTCTACATCCTCAAGCGCGAGCTGATGTGGATCCCGTTCTTCGGCTGGTACATCGCCAAGATGAAGATGATCCCGGTTAACCGCGGCAAGCGCTCGGCGGCGCTGAAGGCGGTGGTCGTGGCGACCCGCAAGGAGATGCAGCACGACCGCCAGCTGATCATCTACCCAGAGGGCACGCGCCGCGCACCGGGCGACGAACCGGCCTACAAGTGGGGCATCGCCGAGCTTTATGCGGCACTCAACATGCCGGTGGTGCCGGTTGCCCATGTCGCCGGCCTTTACTGGCCGCGCCGCAAGTTCCTGCGCTTTCCCGGCACCATCAAGGCGCGCTTCCTGCCGCCTATCCCTGCCGGGCTGAGCCGCGAAGAATTCATGTCGCGACTGGTCGCTGAAACCGAAGCCGCCTGCGACCAATTCCTGATCGAGGCCGCCAGGTCCGACAACCCGCCGCCGATGCCGCCCACGGCGGTAAAGCGGCTCAGGGAACTGGGTATCGAAGTCGGCTAGCCCTGGGTCATCCGTCGCTCGTGCTCGAGCAGCCAGCGCTTGCGCCAGAGGCCGCCGCCATAGCCGGTCAGGTCGCCGCTGGCGCCGACCACGCGATGGCAGGGAATGACCACGGCGATCGGATTGGCGCCGTTGGCGCCCCCAACCGCGCGCACGGCGGCCGGATTGCCGATCTCAGCGGCAAGACCGGAATAGGTCGCCGATGTACCCGCCGGAATGCGCCGTAGGCCATCCCAGACCTGACGCTCGAAAGCGGTGCCCTGCGGCGCCAGCCGGGTGGTGAAATTGGCAGATTTGCCGGCAAAATAGGCGCCCAACTCTGCCTCGATCTGGTCGATCGGTGTGGCCCGCCCAAAGGCGATGGCCGAGCCGGTGGCAGCCTGCAGCTTGCGCACCTCCGATGCCAGGGCCTTGCGTTCGAGGAACTCGAGAATGTGCAGGGCGTGCCGGTCGGCGATGGCGATCAACGGACCGATGGGCGTTTCGATCCAGTCGGCCTTGAGCATGATCTTGCCGCGCAGCCTGGCCGGTGCCTCGCCGAGGAGTCGGGTCACCGCCGCGCGAAAGCCGCTGCCGGAATCGAAGCTGGCATCAAGCTGCGCATCGATGACGCTGTCGCCCGAGGCCAACCGCTCCGCCGCCTGCCCGAGCCGGCGCAGCCGCGCCATCTCGAGAAAGCTCATGCCGAAGCGGCGCTTGAAGGCGCGGCGCACGGTCGAGGCATCGAAGCCCATCGCAATGATGTGGGTTTCGAGCCAGCGCCGCTCCGGTTCGCGTTCGAGCGCGTCGAGCAGGGTCGACACGACCAGCTCGGGAGCACCCGTGCCCATCATCGGCCGGCAGCGCTGGCAGGGCCGGAAGCCGGCATGCAAACATTGGGCGGTGGTGTCGAAGAACTGCACGTTCTCGCGCTTGGGCTTGCGGGCAGCACAGGTCAGCCGGCAGAAGATGCCCGTCGTGCGCACCCCGACATAGGCAAAGCCGTCGTAGCCCGGATCGCGCGCGATCAGGGCATCGTAAAGTGTGTCGTCGCTGGGTCGTTGAAAAAGCATGGCCAATGCTTAGCGCGAGTCCGCTTCCTGGTGCGCCGAAAATCGGGCGCGCATTTTTCGCTGCTGACAGGTCATTTGCCGACCAGCCGCGCCACCTCTTCCAGCCAGTGATCGCGGATGCCGAGCGCCTTGAGGTGCTCGACCGTGCTTGCAACGTAGTCCTCGTTGCGGCCGGACTGTCCGACCGCCCCGGTGACGATCTCGGCGGCATGAGCGGCATCGAGATTGCCGGCATATTGGGAATGCTTGCGGTCGGCGATATAGCAGACCGCCTCCACCTTTTCGCCCCGGTCGAGCTGGATCGATAGCCGGCGCTCGAGATAGACGCTGGTGACGAGTTCCCGGTCGCGCAGATAGGCAAGCACTTCGTCGCGAAGATCGCTAGGGACGCGGAAGGCGAGGCCGACGCAGGAGCCTCCGCGGTCGAGGCCGAGTACCAGCCCGGGCCGCTGCTCGGTGCCGCGATGGACCCAGGAACGGATGCACAGCGCGCGGCGAAAGCCCATCAACCGGGCGCGGCGCGTTTCGACATGGGCGAAACCCGGACGCCACATCAGCGAGCCATAGCCAAAAACCCAAAAATCGCCCATATCGCCAAGCCTGTTGGTGGTTCGCGGTCGAACCGCGTTAGCGAGAGCCTTAGCATGACGTCAAGCCAGGACCGGAAACCGAACTCAAGCCGCCGCTTCCTGTGGCTGGCGCTGTTCATCATCGTGCTGTTCGGCGGCTACAGCGCCGGCTGGTTCTGGTTTGCCGGGCGGGCGCAGCAGGAAGTGGTCCAGCGTATCGCCGAAATCAACCGCGACGGCGTATCCGCCACCTGCGCCAAGCCCGAGATCAAGGGCTTCCCGTTCCGGATCGGCCTGTTCTGCGACAGGCTGGAATTCGAGGACGCGACGCGGCGGGTTTCGGTGAGCGCCGGCAGCCTGCGCACCGCGGCCCAGGTCTACCAGCCGATGCGCACGGTGCTCGAAATCGACGGGCCGCTGCGCCTGACGGCGCCGGACCTGCCGCAACTCCAGTTCGACTGGGAACTATTGCATGCCAGCGCTCGCATCGCCCAGCCGCTGCCCGAACGGCTGTCGATCGAGACGCGCAAGCTCGTCGGCCAGGCATCCTTCAGCGACGGCACGCCGATGCCGCTGTTCACCGCCGAGGACACCCAGTTGCATCTGCGCCCGAACGGCCCCGATATCGACATTGCCGGCACCTTCACCGGGTTGGCGATCGACCCCAAGGCAACGCATGGACGTCAGTTGCCGCCGCTGGACGGCAGCGCCGACACCTCGCTCAAGAACGGCGTGGAGCTGCTTGCAGACAAAGCGAGAAGCCTGCGTGGCCAGGCAGGCACGATCCGTTCGATGACGCTGTCGACCGGCGGCAACGCGGGTGCTGCGATCAGCGGGCCATGGTCGATCGCTGAAGACGGGCTGTTGGACGCCGACCTCAAGGTGACGATCCGCAACCCGCGCGAGCTGTCGCGCATCCTTTCGGAGATCGTGCCGGAACAGCGCCAACAGTTCGAGACCGCCTTCTCGGGCCTCGCAATTCTCGGCGACGCACCGACCCTGCCGCTCAAGATCGTCAAGGGCAAGGCGACGCTGGGGTTCATTCCGCTGGGCATGGTGCCGGCGGTGGAGTGAGGTGAGCGAATAGCGACGATGTCAGCCCGTGCGGCAGATGCCTGTCACTATTCGCTACTCACTACTCCCTATCCGCTATTCCCTAGTTCTTGACCGGATGTTCGATCGCCTCGCGGCCGAAGTTCGGCACGTCGACCTCCTGGCCGGCGTCGATGATCGACCGGCGGATGGCGCGGGTGCGGGTGAACATCTCGAACAGCTTGTCGCCGTCGCCCCAGCGGATCGCCCGCTGCAGCGAGGCGAGGTCCTCGGAGAAGCGCGCCAGCATTTCCAGGATCGCGTCCTTGTTGTGCAGGCAAACGTCGCGCCACATCGTCGGGTCGGAGGCGGCGAGACGGGTGAAGTCGCGGAAACCCGAAGCCGAATACTTGATGACTTCCGACTTGGTCACCGACTCCAGGTCGTCGGCGGTACCGACGATGTTGTAGGCGATGATGTGCGGCAGGTGCGAAACGATGGCGAGCGTCATGTCGTGATGCTCGGGGTCCATCGTGTCGATGTTGGAGCCGCAGCGGCGCCAGAACTCCGACAGCTTTTCGAGCGCCACGGGATCGGTATCCGGCAGCGGCGTGAAGATGCACCAGCGGTTCTCGAACAGGTCGGCGAAGCCGGCGTCGGGTCCCGACTTCTCGGTACCGGCCAGCGGGTGGCCGGGGATGAAGTGCACGTCCTCGGGCACGTACGGGGCCATCTGCGCGATGACGGAGGCCTTGGTCGAGCCGACGTCGGTGAGGATGGCGCCGGGCTTCAGCGCCGGCGCTATCTCGGCGGTCACGGCACCGGAGGAGCCGACCGGCACCGAAACGATGACGAGGTCGGCATCCTTCACCGCTTCCTGGGCGTCGGTCGAGTAGCTGTCGCCGAGGCCGAGTTCCTCGGCCCGCGCCAGGGTTGACGCGCTACGGGTCGAAATGGCGATGTGGCGGGCAATGCCTTCGCGGCGGATGACGCGGGCCAGCGAGGATCCGATCAGGCCGATGCCGACGAGGGCGATCTTGTCAAACAGGGGTTTGGACATTTTTCAACTTTTCAGGAATTCGGTGAGTGCGGCAATGACGCCGCGATTGGCCTCTTCGGTGCCGATGGTCATCCGCAGCGCATTGGGGAAGCCGTAGCCGGCGACCCTGCGCAGGATATACCCGCGCGCGCTGAGATACTCATCGGCAACTGCTGCCGAATGCCTGGCATCGTCCGGGAAGTGAACCAGCAGGAAGTTGCCGACCGAAGGTGTAACGCGCAGGCCGAGCTTCTCGAATTCCTGCACCAGCCACTCAGCCCACTGGGCGTTGTGGGCGATGGTGCGCTCGACATGGGCGCGGTCTTCCATCGCCGCCACTCCGGCCTCGATGGCCGCCGCGTTGACGTTGAACGGTCCGCGCATGCGCTCCAGCACGTCGATGACGTGCGACGGCGCGTAGACCCAGCCGATGCGCATGCCGCCGAGGCCATGGATCTTGGAGAAGGTGCGCGTCATCACCACGTTCTCGTTGGCCGCGACCAGTTCGACCCCCGCCTCGTAGTCGTTGCGGCGGACATACTCGGCATAGGCGGCGTCGAGCACCAGAAGCACGTTCTTCGGCAGCGCCGCGTGCAGGCGACGGACCTCCTCGAACGGCACGTAGGTGCCGGTGGGGTTATTGGGGTTGGCCAGGAAGACGATCCTGGTCTTCGGCGTCAGCGCGGCAATGATGGTGTCGACGCTGGCCTTCTCGGCGTCTTCCTTGGCGACGACCGGCGTGGCGCCGGCGGCCTGGATGTAGATCTTGTAGACCATGAAGCCGTGCTCGGTGTAGACCGCCTCGTCGCCCGGCGACAGGTAGCTCTGCGACAGCAGGCCGAGCACCTCGTCGGAGCCGTTGGAGCACAGGATATTGGCCGGGTTGAGCCCATGGGTCGCCGCAATCGCCTGCCTCAGGCGTGACGACGACCCGTCGGGATAATACTCCATCTTGTCGGCGAGTTTCTTCACCGCCTCGATGGCATGGGGCGAGGCGCCGAGCGGATTTTCGTTCGACGAGAGCTTATGGACCTTGGTGACGCCTGCGGGAGCTGCGCTCTTGCCGGGGACATAGGCTGCGATGTCCATGATGCCGGCGCGGGGTTCGGGGCGAATCTGCTCAGGTGCCTTGGTCATGTCGAAAATCCTGGATTGGCGCCTCCGGATGGAGGCCGCAGCGGAAATACCCCCCGGGGCCGCCAATGTCGAGGAAAACCGAAGGAAACGGCGGTCCTGGCTGGACCATTGGGTCGCGGTTGACGCAATCCGCGCCCAGGCGTAATAGCAGGGCATAGACCCGTGGTGATTTGGCCGGTCGGCTTGCAGCCACGTTAAACAAGTCGCTAAAGGGCCGTTTGCGATCCGTAAACCGGCTTTGCGACAGCAATGCCGGTTTTTGTTTTTTGGAGTTCGCAACAGTGCCGATCAAGATCCCGGATCAACTCCCCGCCCGCGAAGTACTGGTGAAAGAGGGCGTCTCCGTCATGGACGAGCAGACAGCGCTCCGCCAGGACATCCGTCCGCTGCAGATCGGCCTGCTCAACCTGATGCCCAACAAGGTTCGGACGGAGACCCAGATCGCGCGGCTGATCGGTGCCAGCCCGCTGCAGGTGGAGTTGACGCTGGTGCGTATCGGCACACACAAGGCCAAGAACACCTCCGAGGACCATCTCATTGCCTTCTACCAGACCTGGGAAGAGGTGAAGGACCGCAAGTTTGACGGTTTCATCATCACCGGCGCGCCGGTGGAGCTGCTGCCCTTCGAGGACGTGACCTACTGGGACGAACTCAAGCAGATCATGGACTGGACGACGACCAACGTGCACTCGCCGTTCTTCATCTGCTGGGGAGCGATGGCGGCCGCATGGCATTTTCACCGCGTTCCGAAGCACACGCTGGAGCAGAAGGCCTTCGGCGTCTTCCGGCACAACAACAACGCCCCCGCTTCCCCCTATCTCGCCGGCTTCTCGGACGATTTCGCCATTCCGGTGTCGCGCTGGACGGAGGTCCGTGCCCAAGACATTCCCGAGGGCTCCGGCCTGGAACTGCTGATGGAATCGGAAGAGACGGGCCCGAGCCTGCTGGCCGAAGAAGCCGGCAACCGGCTCTACATGTTCAACCACATCGAATACGACTCGACCTCGCTCAAGGAAGAGTACGACCGCGACGTGGCCGCCGGTGTCGAGATCGCGGTGCCGCACGAATATTACCCCGACGACGACCCGCAGCGCCGGCCGCTCAACCGCTGGCGCTCGCATGCCCATTTGCTGTTCGGCAACTGGATCAACCGGGTCTACCAGACCACCGAGTACGACATGGAAAGCATCGGCAAGGGTCGGTAGCCGATCGCAACATGGCCGCGCTTGGCATCCGGGCGGGGCCTGGCACCCTATTCCGCCGATGCCCGGTGTTCGCGGAAGGCGCAGGCGAGGATGCGCAACGCCTCGCGCGACCGGCGGTCGGTCAGCGTGGTGTGCAGCACGATCTCCGACGACGGCACCGCCGGCAGGCCGAACTTGCGGCTGATCTCGACGGTGCCGGGCGGCGCCAGCCTGCTCGGGAAAACGGACGTCGCAAGCCCTGCTGCGACACCTGCCGTCACCAGCGATGAGCCGCCACCGACGAACACCTCGACCCACGGGATACCGGCATCGTCGAGCGTGCGCGTGGCCACGTCGCGCACGCCGCAAGCTCGCGACAGCGTCGCCAGCCGGATCGGCTCGCCCTGGCGATGATGGAAGTCCGGAGTGGCGAACCAGCCGAAATGCTCGGGCCCCAAAACCTCGCCATCGCGGCGGTCGTCCTCGCGCCTGACGATCGCCGCATCCAGCTTGCCGCGATCGAAGGCATCGAGCAGGTTGCTCGAATTGTCGACCTGAACCTCGATCGTCAGCGCCGGGTCATGCTGGTTGAGCCGTGCCAGCAGCGTCGTCACCTCCGGCCCGGCGACATGCCCGGCAATGCCGAGCGCGAAGTGGCGCGTGCCGCAGGAAAGGCCGGCGACTGCATTGTCATGCGCGACAAGAAACGCGCGCGCGGAATCGATGAACAGAGCGCCTTCGGCCGAGAGCCTAACGCGGCGCGGCGTGCGTTCGATCAGCTTGCGGCCGACCCGCTCCTCCAGCCGCTTCAGCTTGACGCTGACGGCCGCCTGCGTCGAACCCAAAGCGTCGGCGGCGCGCGTGAAACTCTGCAGTTCCGCCACCATGACGAAGTTCCGCACCGCTTCAGCATCCAGCCACAGCATCTCATATATTCCATTTTGTTATCACTGAAATAGGATTGCATAGCATTTTTATATGTTCAAGCGTCGCTTATCTGGAACGCTCAAAGCAACAGTATGGCAGTGCCCATCGCACCTGCCTGCAGCAGAGGTGCCAGATGAACCAAGCAAGCAGAAACTACATAGCGCTCGGTGCAGTCTGCCTGGCCTCGCTGATGTTCGGCCTCGAAATTTCCAGCGTGCCGGTGATCCTGCCGACGCTCGAACATGTGCTGCAGGCCGACTTCAAGGACATGCAGTGGATCATGAATGCCTACACCATCGCCTGCACGACGGTGCTGATGGCCACCGGCACGCTTGCCGACCGCTTCGGGCGCCGGCTTGTCTTTGCCATTACCGTCATTGCCTTCGGCGTGACGTCGCTGATGTGCGGCATTGCACCCAACACCGAAGTGCTGATCATTAGCCGGTTCCTGCAGGGCATGGCTGGCGGAGCGATGTTCATCTGCTCGATCGCCATCCTCTCCAACCAGTTCGACGATGCCAAGGCGCGCGGCAATGCCTTCGCCATCTGGGGCGTGATCGCCGGTATCGGCCTGGGCTTCGGACCGATCATCGGCGGCATGATCGTCGCCCTGTCGACCTGGCAGTGGGTCTTCCTGGTCCACGCGCCGCTGGCGCTGCTGTGCCTGGGGCTGACCTTCAGCGGCGTGGAAGAATCGCGCGACCCGCGGGCCAAGAAGCTCGACCTGCTCGGCATCGCCACGCTGAGCGCCACGGTCCTCGGCCTCACCTTCTACATCACCCAGAGCGCCGATCTTGGCTTCCTGAGCCCGACCGCCATCGGTATCGCAGCCGCAACGCTGGTAGGCCTGGTCGCCTTTGTCGCTGTCGAGCGGCTGCATCCCCATCCGATGTTCGATTTCTCGGTGTTCAGAATCCGCGATTTCTCCGGCGCCATCGTCGGTTGCATCGGCATGAACTTCAGCTACTGGCCGTTCATGGTCTATCTGCCGATCTACTTCACCGTCGGCCTTGGCTACGACAGCACCGCGACCGGACTGGCACTGCTCGCCTACACCGTGCCCTTCCTAGTGATGCCGCCGGTGGCCCAGTATCTGCTCCTGCGCACCAGCGCCCGCACCGTCATCCCGCTCGGCCTGTTCACCATCGGCCTCGGCTTCATCGGCATGTGGGTGGGCAGCCGCATCGACGGCGCAAGCGGCCTGGCCGTGCTGCCCGGCGCGTTGATTGCCGGCATCGGCCTCGGCCTGACGACGACCCCCGCCACCAACATGACCACCGGCTCGGTGCCGGCCAGCCGCGCCGGCATGGCCTCGGGCATAGACACCAGCGCAAGGCTGATCGCGCTCGCCGTCAACATTGCCGTGATGGGCTTCGTGCTGGTCGAGGGCATCCTCTCGGGGCTGAGAAGCGCCCTGCCCGCAGTTGACGACACCGGCCAGTTGAGGATGCTTGCCGAGCGTATCGCCGCCGGCGGCGCGACGCCTTCGCTCGAGGGCGCGCAAGGCGCGCTTGAAGTGCCGGCCGATGTCGTCCACGCCGCACTGGTCAATGGCTTCGGCTGGGTGATGCTTTATGGCGGCATCGGAGTGTGGGTCCTTGCGGCGATCAGCTTCGCGCTGTTCGGGGCCGGCAAGTCGGCTGACGTGACGAAGGCCGAGACGTCGGCAATCTGACGCTCAAGGGCCGGGCCCTGTTGGCGCCCGGCCTTATCCCTTCGGCGCGAACACGCGAACCGACTTCGGCCGGATGCGGAAATGCGCCGGGGTCCAGGTGACCAGTTCGCCGTCGGTGTTGACCGGACGCGGCCGCTTGGTGCGGATGGTCACCTCGGTGGTCTTGAAGGCGCGGACGTCGTCCCACTGGCCTTGGGTGCCCTTGCGCAGGCTGGGCAGCAGGCGCAGCAACCGCCACCAGTGGTCGACCTCGAGGCTGTAGAGATCGAGCCAGCCATCGTCGGCCGTCGCGGTCTCCTCGACCGTCATGCCGCCACCATAATGGCGGCCATTGCCGACCGAGACCTGCATGGTGTGGATTTCTTCGGTCGTGTCGTCATGGTCGACATAGGCAGTGAACAGCCGCGAGCGCATCAACAGCCGCGCCGCGACGATGCCGTAGCCGAGCGTGCCCCAGCGCTTCTTGGCGTGCTCGGTGAGTTCGCCCGCCAGTTCGGCACTGAAGCCAATACTGGCAACGTTGAAGAACAGATGGCCATTGACCTCGCCGAGATCGACCGTCGTCTCATGACCGGCGGCGATGACTTCGGCAGCCTTCACCGGATCGGTCGGGATGCCCATAGTACGGGCGAAATCGTTGGCAGTGCCCAGCGGCAGCACGCCGAGCGCCAGGCCGCAATAGGCAAGGCCGGAGGCCGCATTGTTCAACGTGCCGTCGCCGCCGCCGACGATCGCCATGTCGAAATGGTCGGCATGGCGCGAAATCAGCTCGGAGGCGTTCTCATCCTTGCTGGTCGTCATTTCCTCGATGTCGATGCCGGCATCGACAAGCACCTGACGGGCAGCATCTATGGAGCCGCCGCCGCGGCGGGCGCGCGGATTGACGATCAGCATCGCGCGCTTGCCCTTGGAATGTTGCACGGCGCGTTTCTGGTGGATGACGTCGGTCAGGAGGGCATTCCCTGTTGTTGTCGAAAGGCAGGTCTGTCCCGCGTCATCTAGGAAGCAAACCGTACTATTTTAAGATGCACCCCCTAAATCAGGAGGGATAACCTACCGGTCGAGTTGGGGAAAATAGGGATCGGAATAGATCCGCCGGTCGCGCTCGCCGGCCATGCAGTCGACCGGAGCGGCCGCATCGATCCTGACGACCGGCGACAGGTCGGTATTGCCGCTGACCTCGAGCACCAGCTTGCGCCGGATGGCCATCGCGAACTCCGCCGCGGCACGGATCGGCAAGACGAACGAGCCCGGTCCGCCTGTGACGCATTCGGCATAATAGCGATCGAGCTCGGCGGCCGTGCGCGACGGCCGGATCAGGATCGGCAGGCCGTTGATGACGATGCCCTGCGCCACCGCGGCGTCGCGGGCCCGGACCACCGGTGAGCCGAAATTGTTCGGCCCGTCGCCCGAAATGTCGATGACGCGGCGAAAGCCCTCGGCGGCGTTGCGGTCGAACAGGGCCGCGCCATAGGTGACGGCGCCAGAGATCGAGGTGCCGCGAAAGCCGCTGAACGGCCGCGCCTCCAGTTTGGCCGCGAATGCGGCAGCACTCGCAGCACTGTCGATGACCTCCCAGGGTACGACCGACTCCTCGCGGACGGTGCCGGCCCATTCGAAATAGGTGATGGCGACACGGCCGTTCTGGCCGGACAGAACCGCATCGACGAAATCGGGATGGCGCAACGCTTCGACATAGCCGGCACGCTGGAGCGTGAACTCCTCCAGGTCCATCGAGCGCGACACGTCGACGGCCAGCACCAGCTCGACATCGACAGACAAGCCCGCCACAGGCACGGCCAGGGGCTTGGGCAATTCGCAGCCCAGGCACAAGACGATCGCCAGCGCTTCCAGCATCGACGGACACCCCTGTCGGCCGCTGGAGTGTCGCGGCAATGGCGCCGGAATGGAAGTGCCCCGGCTTCACCCCTTCGTGAGGTGAAGCTCAGCCGCCACGCTCGTCGCCGCGCCGCAAGGCAGGAAAGCCGCGCGTGGCGCCGCTGGGCGACAGCACCGGCATGAACACGCGGCGCGAGGCGCGCTGCGCCACCGGGATGCCCTGGTAGACGCGCTTTTGCGCCTCGACCACGATGACGCCTGAGAAGATCGGCCACAGGCGACGACCGGCGCGTTCGAACAAGTGGTCGAACTTCATCATCCACTTGCGCCGCGACGGCGGGAAATGCAGCGCGTCCGACCACGCCGACACGGTGAAATTGGCTTCGCGCAGAAGCTCGTTGAGCTGACCGGAGGAGAACGGCCGGCCGGTCCCGAACGGCGTGTGCTCGAAACGGGCCCAGACACCGCGCCGGTTGGGCACGACGATGACGATGCGCCCGGCCGGCGACAGCACGCGCCAGATCTCCTTCAGCGTCTCGCGCGGGCTCTCGGCATGTTCGAGCGAATGGACGAGCAGCACCCGGTCGATCGAGGAATCGACAAGCGGCAGTTCCTCGTCGAAGACAAGCGCCGTCGACGACGGACCATTCGCCGGCCAGACGACCGCGCCCTGCGTTGCCGGCATGAAGGCGAAGACCCGCTCGGCATCGCTGCCGAAGCGGTCGAGCCAGGGCAGCGTGTAGCCGAGCCCGACCAGCCGTTCGTTGGGCAGGCCTGCCCACACCGACGACAACCCCATGGTGATCGACTGCTCGGCCAGGCGGCCGAGCGGTGTCGAGTAGAACGAGCGAAGGTCGACGATGTCGGAATTCATCACCGGAACGTAGACGTGCGCACGGCCGACTTCAACGACCCCGCCCCAATTGGGGTGACAGCGCCTGACGCGCGCCCTATCGTTCCCGCCAGAAGTGGAGTTTTGCGATGCCGGTCGAGATCAGACTTTTCATGTGCCGCACCGATAATTTCGGGGCGCTGTTGCACGACCCTGAGAGCGGCGAGACGGCGATCGTCGACGCGCCGGAGGAGGCACCGATCCTTTCGGCGATCGAACACAGCGGCTGGACGCCGTCGATGATCCTGACGACCCATCATCACGCAGACCATGTCGAAGCCAATCTGGCGCTCAAGCAGCGCTACAAGCTGCGTATCGTCGGCCCCGAGGCCGAGCGCGACAAGATTCCCGGCATCGACGATACGGTCGAGCAAGGTTCGGTGATTCCCTTCGGCAACGAGACTATCGAGGTCATCGAGACGCCCGGCCACACCGCCGGCCATGTCTGCTACCACCTGCCGAAGTCGAAGATCGCCTTCACGGCCGACACGCTGTTTGCGCTCGGCTGCGGCCGGCTGTTCGAGCGCCCGGCGCCGGTCATGTTCGAATCACTGAAGAAGCTCGCCGCCCTGCCCGCTGAGACCGTGGTCTATTGCGGGCATGAGTACACGCTGTCCAATGCCCGCTTCGCCCTGACCATCGACCCGGACAATGCTGCGTTGCGGGCCCGCGCCGAAAAGATCGAGGCGCTGCGGACCGACGGCAAGCCGACGCTGCCGACGACCATCGGTGAAGAACTGGCCACCAACCCCTTCCTGCGCTGGGCCGATCCTGGCGTGCGCAAACATCTCGGCATGGAAAAGGCCTCGGATGTCGATGTGTTTGCCGAGATCCGCAAGCGCAAGGACAATTTCTGAGCGATGCTGGCCGCCGAGATCATCGCGCTGCTCGGCATGCGCCGCCATCCCGAGGGCGGATGGTATGTCGAGACCTTTCGCGACAATCCCGAGGGCGGGCCGCATGGTGCGCGCGGCCACTCGACGGCAATCTACT
Source organism: Aminobacter sp. P9b (assembly GCF_045345995.1). Taxonomy (NCBI): domain Bacteria; kingdom Pseudomonadati; phylum Pseudomonadota; class Alphaproteobacteria; order Hyphomicrobiales; family Phyllobacteriaceae; genus Aminobacter; species Aminobacter sp. P9b. The sequence goes on from NZ_CP150082.1 coordinate 128,852, forward strand.
TCCTGCTGGAAAATGGCGACGTCTCGCACTGGCACCGGGTCAAGGACGCCGCCGAGATATGGCACTATCATGCCGGCGCACCGATCGAGCTCAGGCTGCATCGGGAGGGCGGCGGAACCGTCGCCCAGACGCTCGGCACCAACATTGCGGCAGGAGAACGCCCGCAATGCGTCGTGCCTGCGGGCTGGTGGCAGACCGCGCGTTGCCTCGGCGACTGGACGCTGGTCGGCTGCACGGTCTCGCCCGGCTTCGATTTCGCCCAGTTCGAACTGGCCGAACCCGGCTGGGAGCCCAAGCCGGACTAAGCCCCTACCCCGTCTGCTGCCGTCCCCTTGCGCCCGCCGAAGATCAGCGATTTGGCTGCCAGCACCGCACCGCCGGTGATGAGCACGCAAGCCGCCAGGATGCGCAAGCTTGGCTCGGCGAAGCCGGCTGCGATCAGCACCAGCGTCGATAGCAGCGGCGCGGCATAGCTCGCCGCCCCCAGTACTTGGATGTTGCCACGCTTGACGCCGATATCCCAGGCATAGAAGGCCGCACCGACCGGCATCAGGCCAAGGCCGAGCACTGCAAGCCACTGGCCGGCATTAGCCGGCAGCACGGTCTCTTCCAGCGCCAGATGGCAGACAAGCGACAGCACCGACGTTGCCAGACAGAACCAGGTGACGATTGTCGTCGGCACCGAGGGGAAGCGGCGCGACAGCAGCGAATAGCCCGACCACAGGAAGGCGCAGGCGAAAGCCATGGCGTAGCCGAAGCTGTATTGCGCGTCGAAGGCGAGCCCGCCGCCCTTGGTGACGATCAGGAAGGTGCCGGCAAGGCCGAGCAGCGCGCCCGCAATGTGGTTCCAGCGCAACCGCTCGCCTGGCATCAGGGCCGAGCCCAGCACGATGAACAGCGGCCAGAGATAAGCGATCAGGCTGGCCTCGACCGCCGGCGCGTTGCGCAGCGCCGTGAAGTAGAAGAAATGGTAGCCAAACAGCCCGGCAATGCCGATCACCCAGACCTGCGGCGGGATTCTCTCGGCCTTCTCAGGCTTGGCCATGAACAGTCGGGCCACGAGGCCGACGCAGGTGCCGATGGCAAAGGTGATGGCCGAAAGCAGGAACGGCGGCACCGAGCCCGAAGCGTCGGTCAGCAGCGCCAGCAGTGCCCACATGGCGACTGCCGAAAATCCGATCAAAGTCGCGCGCCCCACTTACCCCTCCCGGTCTAATCGGTCGCTTCGAACCGCCGTGCCTTCACCGTGATCGTGCCGATCTCCGTGCTGACGGTGGCGTAGATGGGCGCATATACCCCGGTTTCGCCGAGCGGCGCAAACGTCACCATGATGCGGCTGCGGTCACGCAGGAAGGTCAGCGCCTTCTTGTCGGTGCGGTAGCCCGAGACCGGCTGGAAACCCATGCGGCAGGTGACCGTGTCGCCGGAGAAACCCTTGACCGACATCTTCTTGCGCGAAACCTCGGTCAGCCTGAGGTCGGCACGCAACTCACCATCGTACATCTTGACCGTCCGGCCGCAGACCTTGTCGAGGCCGGGGGCACGGATGATCGTTGCGGCAATCGGATCGGCAACGGCGCGAAGGTCGCCCGCTCCGAGCGGTATCCAGGTCTTGCCGCGTTTCCTGGGCGGCGGCACGACCTCGCTGCGGCTGACTTGATCGTCGGAGAAGCGGACATCGACGAGCGAGTTGACCTTGCCCGAGACATAGTCGGCACGGAAAGCGCGCGGGCGGGTGCGGCCTTCGCCAAAGCTGCCGCGCGACGAGATCGTGCCGCGGGTGTCGTCGAAGAATGCAGCAAGTCCGGCGCTGGAGACCTTGCCCGTCACCTCGTAGGAATCGCCATCGTAGCGGCTGTCGAAGGTGGCCTTGGCAACCGGAATGCCGAGGAAGGACAGCGAATAGTCGCCGCTGAAGGATTTGGCCGCCGCCGGCGATTGCGAGGGCAGCATGGCGAGAGCGAAAGCAAGCAGGATAGGCGAAAGGCGCGGCATTGTAGGGAACACCTCATCGTCAGCGGAAGCTGACTTCCGGCTGTTCGTGTCCCTTGCAATCGGTTATAGAACCAATTCCGGCCATTCTGTGGAGTTGGGGACAACGCCCCGAAACCACCGGGACGCTTGACGCGTCAGCCAAATACACCTATGGAACGCCAACTTTTTCCATGAGGCCGCCTGACTGAGACCGCGCGCCATCCTTAATCGGTGCGTTATCGTCGCTTGGTCCGCCAGAACTGAAGGTAAGTAACATGTCCCGCGCTTGCGAACTCACCGGCAAAGCCGTCATGACCGGCAACAATGTGAGCCACGCCAACAACAAGACCCGTCGTCGCTTCCTGCCGAACCTGGTCAACGTCACGCTCATCTCCGAGACGCTGAACCAGAACGTGCGCCTGCGCATTTCGGCCAACGCCCTGCGTTCGGTCGAGCATCGCGGTGGCCTCGACGCCTTCCTGATCAAGGCTGACGCCGAAGAGCTGTCGCAGCGCGCGCGCCTGCTCAAGAAGCAGATCGCCAAGAAGACCGCCGAGCAGGCTGCAGCCTAATCGACGAATCAAGGCGGGGGACGACCGCCTGGAGCCTCTGCGCGCCGCAAGGACGATAGAGGCTCCGACCAAATCCGCCCGGGCGACGCCCGTACCGCTGGTTCCATTACCCAGGATAAAAAAATGAACTCCGGTTCAAAATATCTGCCTTTCGTGGCGGCCATGGCGCTTGTCGTCGTCGCCTCCAACATTCTCGTCCAGTTCCCGATGCAGGGACAGGTCGGATCGCTCGCGCTTGCCGACATCCTGACCTGGGGCGCCTTCACCTATCCCTTCTCGTTCCTGGTCACCGACCTCGCCAATCGCCGCTACGGGCCGAAGCTGGCGCGGCGGATTGTCTTCGTCGGTTTCATGATCGCGGTGATCTGCTCGATCGTCATTCCGCCGGTCCTGTTCCGTTACGGACTCATTCCGTTCGACACTGCCGCCGATCGCCTGGCCCGCATCGCGGTGGCCTCCGGCACCGCCTTCCTGACCGCTCAGCTGCTCGACGTCACCGTGTTCAACTGGCTGCGCCGGCAGAGCTGGTGGCGCGCACCGATCTTCGGCACGCTGGTCGGCTCGGTGTTCGACACGGCGATCTTCTTCGGCGTCGCCTTCGCCGCAGCCTTCGCCTTCCTCGGCCCCGAGGACGCCTTCGCGATCGAGCCGGCACCGCTGTTCGGCATCATGGCCTCCGAAGCCCCTCGCTGGGTTTCCTGGGCGCTTGGCGACCTGATCGTGAAGCTGTTGATCGCCGTCTTCGCGCTGATCCCCTACCGGCTGATCGCCACGCGCTGGAGCCAACCTGCGCTGGCCGCCAACTAGACAGCCCTATCTGTCGATTCGCGTCGACAGGATGATCGACGACAGTGTGCGTTCGACGCCGTCGAGCGCACCGATGCGGTCGATCAGCGTATCGAGATCCTGCACCGACGGGGCCTCCACCACCACGATCATGTCGAAGTTGCCGCTGACCGAGTGCAGCGTCCTGACCTCGGGGATGCGCCGCAGCACCGCCTCGACCGCAGCCGAGACCTTGGGTAAAGCCGTCACCAATATGTGGGCGCGGACGAGATTCTTCTCGTAGTCCGCCGACAGCTTGACGCTGTAGCCCGATATCACCCCGCGCTGTTCCAGCCGCTCGATGCGGCTTTGCACCGTCGTCCGCGACACCCCGAGCTTGCGTGCCAGTTCGGCGGTCGAGGCGCGGGCATTTTCGCGCAGCAGGGCAATCAGGGCGCGATCGGCATCGTTCGTCATTTCAACAAATCTCTTCGGCGAATAGCTCAAATCATATCGGCTTTTCGGCAATATCGATACTGCCTTTCGACAGCAGGCAGGCATAGAATCCGCGCGAAATCCATTTGCAGGGGACATGACCATGAAACAGATCGTTGTCGTAGGCGCAGGCAAGATCGGCTCGACCATCGCCGACATGCTGGCTGAAACGGGCGATTACAAGGTGACCGTGGTCGACCGCTCGCAGGCGGCCCTCGATTCGCTCGAAACCGGCAACCCCGTCGAGACGCTGAAGGTCGAGATCTCGGAAGCCGGCGCGCTCGACGCCGTTCTGGCCGGCAAGTTCGCCGTGCTTTCGGCGGCCCCCTTCCACCTCACCACACGCATCGCCGAGGCCGCCGCCAAGGCCGGCGTGCACTATCTCGACCTGACCGAGGACGTCGCCTCGACCCGCATCGTCAGGGAACTGGCCGTCACCGCCAAGAGCGCCTTCATCCCGCAATGCGGTCTGGCGCCGGGCTTCATCTCCATCGTCGCCAACGACCTTGCCAAGCGCTTCGACACGCTGGAAAGCGTGCGTATGCGCGTCGGCGCCCTGCCGCAGTACCCGTCGAATGCGCTCAACTACAACCTGACCTGGAGCACCGACGGCGTCATCAACGAGTATTGCGAGCCCTGCGAGGCGATCGTTGAAGGCTCGCTCGTCGAAGTGCCGCCGCTGGAAGAACGTGAAGAATTCTCGCTCGACGGCATCACCTACGAGGCGTTCAACACTTCGGGCGGTCTCGGCACGCTGTGCGAGACCTACAAGGGCAAGGTGCGCACGCTGAACTACCGCACCATCCGCTATCCCGGCCACGCCGCGATCATGAAGGCGCTGCTCAACGACCTCGGCCTGCGCCACCGCCGCGACGTGCTCAAGGACATCCTGGAGAACTCGCTGCCGGCAACCATGCAGGACGTGGTGGTGATTTTCGTCACCGTCAGCGGCCGCAAGGGCGGTCGCCTGCTGCAGGAAAGCTATGCCAACAAGATCTACAGCCGCCAGATGGGCAAGGTGACGCGAAGCGCCATCCAGATTACCACCGCTTCAGGCATATGCTCGGTGCTCGACATGCTCGCTTCCGGCGCACTGCCGCAACAGGGCTTCATCCGCCAGGAAGACATCGCACTCGACGCTTTCCTGGCCAACCGCTTCGGCCACAACTACGCCCAGGCAGGCACCGCGCACCTGGCGGCCTGATCCGCCGGTCGCCTCACGGAGAGGATGCTCCGGAGGCCAAGAATTATGGGCAGCGAGGGGTTGGGGGACCCCTCGCTTTTTTTTGCATTTCGCGTGGGGTTCAGCGGGAGCGCGGGCCTGGGCAGATGCGGCTCCCTCTTTCTCCAGCGACCGACATCAGATCGGTATCATCGGCCCGAAAAAGCCGACGATACGCTCGATACGCTCACCGTCTGGCGTCAGGAAGGCGACATCGATCCCTTCGGGCAGCGGTGTGCCGTCAGCCTCGACGACACGCCATCCGAAACGTGCGATGCCGTGGTGAAGGTCGACGGCGCTCGTACGGACGATCACCGCGCCGGGGCGGCCAGCCCTAATGTTTGCGATATGGGCCAGCAGTTCGTCTGCGCCGACAGCGTCGGCACGCGGGTCGGTGTATGTCGCCCCCTCGGCCCAGACAGCTTCGAGCGACGCCTTGCGCCGCACCGGGTCGGGTTCGTTCCAGACCGCGCAGTAGCGGTCAATGAGGCTGGTGGCATCGGACGACATGGCCGGCTCCTGCATCGCAAACATCGACCATAGCGAAAATTCGCCGATCAATCGCCGTGCAGGATGAATTCCAGGTAGAGATTGCGCTGCAGGATCGAGTGGTTGTCGTCGGAGATCAGCGACACCATCAGCGCGCCGTCGCTGCGCTGCCAGACGTCGAGTCCTTCCATATTGTCGATCTGGTAGCCCATGTTGGCTTCCAGCAGCACCTGGCCGTCGGCAACCTGGCCCTTGGCAATGCTGGCGGAAGCGATGCGCCTGAGCCGCATCTTGACCCCTGAGGCCATCGAGAAGCTGCGCTCCAGCAGCAACAGGTCGCCGCCGGGCAGGAAGGCACCATCGGTGATGTCGAACTCGCCGTCGCGCTTGACGGTGAAGATGCCCTTCTGTGGTCCCTCGATGATGGCGGCAAAGATGTTGCCGGCCGGATCGAGGCTCGTTTCCGACACCACCACCAACCCGCCCTTCTCGGCGGAATAGGCCACGGTCTCGAAGCCGCGGTTCTGGCGCAGTTCGTTGCGCGGTACCAGGAAGTCGAGTTCGCGAAACGCCGGCTTCATGTTGGCGGGGTCGATGCGGAACTGGGCGATGCGGTGGGTACGCTCGAAGCCGACGGTGGCGATGCCGTCCCTGACGGCAAGCCCCTCGGCGTCGGCCATCCACTTCTTTTCGATGGCATTGCCCGAGGCGTCGACCATCTGGACCATGCTGAAATTCTCGACGCCCGCAGGCCGCAAGGCGGCGTCGCGGGAAATCCGGCCGAAGAACCAGAAACCGGTGTCGGCGACGCCGATGAAGTCGCTTCCCGGCTTGAGGAAGCGGAACGCCGACAGCGCGCCGAGATTGCGCGAAGACGAGGTCAGTTCGAGGCCGCCGACGAACTCCAGCGGGCCGAACATCTTCTCGTCGAGGCCGATCTGGAACCGGGCGATCGGGCGCGCGGAAATCTCGATGCGTTCGATGGCGGGTTGCTCGGCCCGCGATGAGGCGGTGAGCGACGTGCAAAGGGCAAGCGCCGCCACAGCAGCGTAAGCAATGTGCCGCAGGCGGGCCGCGGACAGGATCATCCGGCGCGCCGGAAGCCGCCGCGGCGGTTCTCGCGGGCGCTCTCTTCGCCAAACAGCGAGGCAAGCTGCTCGGTCATGGCACCCGCCAGTTCCTCGGCATCGACGATGGTGACGGCACGACGATAGTAGCGCGTGACGTCATGGCCGATGCCGATGGCCAGAAGCTCGACCGGCGAGCGGGTCTCGATCAGGTCGATGACCGCGCGCAGGTGGCGCTCGAGATAGTTGCCGGGGTTGACCGACAGCGTCGAGTCGTCGACCGGGGCGCCGTCCGAGATCATCATCAGGATCTTGCGCTGTTCGGGCCGCGCGATCAGGCGCTGGTGCGCCCACAGCAGCGCTTCGCCGTCGATGTTTTCCTTGAGCAGGCCCTCGCGCATCATCAGGCCGAGATTGCGCCGTGAACGCCGCCAGGGCGCGTCGGCGCTCTTGTAGATGATGTGGCGCAGATCGTTGAGACGGCCGGGATTTGGCGGCTTGCCGTCCTTCAGCCACTTCTCGCGCGCCTGCCCACCCTTCCACGCACGCGTGGTGAAGCCGAGAATCTCCACCGAGACGCCGCAGCGTTCCAGCGTGCGCGCCAGGATGTCGGCGCAGGTTGCGGCAACCGTGATCGGCCGGCCGCGCATCGAGCCGGAATTGTCGAGCACCAGCGTGACGACGGTGTCGCGGAACTTGGTATCGCGCTCCTGCTTGAACGACAGCGGCTGCATCGGGTCTATGACGACGCGCACGAGCCGTGCCGGATCGAGGTAGCCCTCTTCCAGGTCGAAGTCCCAGGAACGGTTCTGCTGCGCCATCAGGCGGCGCTGCAGGCGGTTGGCCAGACGGCCGACAACGCCCGACAGATTGGCGAGCTGCTTGTCGAGGAAGGCGCGCAGACGATCGAGTTCGTCCTCGTCGCATAGCTCTTCGGCACCCACCGTCTCGTCGAAGGCGTTGGTGAAGACCTTGTAGTCGATCTCCCTCGGCAAGTTGGCGAAGGGATTGTCCTGGCGGCGCGCCTCGCCCGGCGTCTCCGAATCGACATCGTCGTCGTCGGACATGTCGTCGGATGTGGCGTCGGACGCCTCCATCTCGCCCGACGGCTCCTCTTCGGCAGAGGATTCGGCCTCATCGGACTGCGATTGGTCGGCGCCGGAATCGTCCTCGCCGCCGTCCTCGCTCTGCTCTTCGCCTTGAGGCTGATCGTTGTCCTGGTCCTCGTTGTCCTCGGTTTCCTGGTCGTCGCCGTACTCCTCGGCCATCTCCAGCGAAGCGAGCATGTGGCGGACCATCCGGGCGAAGGCCTGCTGGTCTTCCAGGCTGCCGAGCAGCCCCTCGAAATCCCCGCCGGCCTTGTCCTCGACCCATGGGCGCCAGAGCTCGACCATGCGCTCGCCGCTCTTGGGAACGGGCTGGCCGGTCAGCTTCTCGCGCACCATCAGCGCCAAGGCTTCCTCGAGCGGCGCTTCGGACTGTTCGGTGACCTCGGCCAGATTGGCCTTGGCGTATTTGTCCTCGAGCATCGAGGTGATGTTCTGGGCAACGCCGGCCATGGCACGGCTGCCGATCGCCTCGACGCGGGCCTGTTCGACGGCGTCGAAGACAGCGCGGGCCTGCTTGCCCTCGGGCGCAAGACGGGCGTGGATGCGGGTGTCGTGGCAGGCGCGCTTGAGCGCCATGGAATCGCCGAGTCCGCGGGTGACGGCAATGTCGCTGGCCGAAGCCTTCTTGGGCAGTTCCGGCAGGCGGGCGCGATTGCCGGCGAGTGCCGGCCGCTCCTTGGCGAATGCCACTTCGAGCTCGTTGTCGCCCGAAATGGCGCGCATGGAGACGGTCACGGCACGCTTGAAGCTGTCAGCCTCCGAGCCCGTCTTCGATTTGTTGCGCGTGTTGTCGCCCGGCCCCGCCATCTGAGCCTGTTCTTATCCCAGCACGACGTTGGCGGCTGATTCGGGCAGGTCCTCGCCGAAGGCGCGCTGGTAGAACTCGGCAACGACGGAGCGTTCGAGTTCGTCGCACTTGTTGAGGAAGGTCAGCCGGAACGCCATGCCGACATCGCCGAAAATCTCGGCGTTCTCGGCCCAGGTGATGACGGTACGCGGGCTCATCACGGTCGACAGGTCGCCGTTGATGAAAGCCGAACGCGTCATGTCGGCAACGCGGACCATCTTGTTGACGATCTCCTTGCCCTTGGCGTCACGGTAATGCTTTGCCTTGGCAATGACGATGTTCACTTCGTTGTCGTGCGGCAGGTAGTTCAGCGTCGTCACGATCGACCAGCGGTCCATCTGTGCCTGGTTGATCTGCTGCGTGCCGTGATAGAGGCCGGTCGTGTCGCCGAGGCCAACCGTGTTGGCGGTGGCGAACAGGCGGAAGGCGGGGTGCGGACGGATGACGCGGCTCTGGTCGAGCAGGGTCAGGCGGCCCGACGATTCGAGCACGCGCTGGATGACGAACATCACGTCAGGACGCCCGGCATCGTACTCGTCGAAGCACAGCGCGACATTGTGCTGGTAGGCCCAAGGCAGGATGCCGTCCTTGAACTCGGTGACCTGCATGCCTTCCTTGACGACGATGGCGTCCTTGCCGACGAGGTCGATACGGCTGACATGACTGTCGAGGTTGACGCGGACCATCGGCCAGTTGAGGCGGGCTGCGACCTGCTCGATGTGGGTCGACTTGCCGGTGCCGTGATAGCCCGACACCATGACGCGGCGGTTGTAGGCAAAGCCGGCGAGGATCGCCATCGTCGTCGCCTTGTCGAACAGATAGTCCGGATCGATGTCCGGCACATGCTCCGACGACGCCGAATAGGCCGGCACGACCATCTTCGAATCGAAGCCGAAAGTGTCTTTCACCGACACTGTCGTGTCCGGCAGATTGGTGATGTCGCGATCGACCTTGTTCATAGCGTCTCCACGCGCGAAGCCTCAGCTACGCCGGCAATCGAAAATTTCTTCGGGGGCGGTCTTAAAGCCTTTTCCGACCAGATGAAAGTTGGAAAAAGGCCGCGGCCGCGGCTGGCTCAACACAATCCCGCTTGCTTGAGCACGCGATATGCCTGGAGCACATCCCTGAAGCGGTCCTCCGAACCCCGATCGCCGCCATTGGCGTCGGGATGGTGGCGTTTCACCAGTTCCTTGTAGCGCGCCTTGATGTCGGCGCCAGTCGCTTTCGAATCCAGCCCAAGCGTCTCCAGCGCCTTGGCCTCGAGGGGCTTGGCCTTGCGCTGTCGCGGCGCGCCGGCAGTGCCGAACATGTTGTGCGGATCGCGCATGCGGTTGTGGTAGCCGGCGCGGCCCGAGCGCTGCTGGGCGAAGTCGGGCGCCGAACGCGCCGCACTGTTGGAACCCATGGTCCAGGTCGGCCTGTGGCCCGTCATCGCCTCCTTCTGGAAGCGCGCGATCTCACCGTCGGCGAGGCCGGAGAAATAATTGAAGCCCTTGTTGTACTCGCGCACGTGGTCGAAGCAGAACTGGAAATACTCGCCTTCCTTCATGCGGCCGACCGGCGCCTTGTGCGTGCCGGGCTGCTTGCAGCCGTCCCACTGGCAGGCCGGGGCGCGCGACTTCACCTCCGCTTCCGGATCGGGCCGGACGCGGATCTTGTCGAAATATTTCGGATACGGCTTCATCTAATGGTATTTACCGCCTCTTGGCGCGGCGAAACAAGAATTGACATTTCGAGGATGTTGGCCCTAACGCCTGATTTGCGGCTCAATTGCGCCCGATGGCGCGAATGCCGCAGCGACACATGTGGTGAAAGGCGAAACCGATGTCCATACAGGCGACCATCGAAGACAAGCTGAACAAGGCATTTTCGCCGGAACGGCTCGTCGTCCTCAACGAAAGCCACCTGCACGCCGGCCATCACCATGTCGATGGCGGCCATGAAGCGGTGTTCGACGGTTCCGGCGAGACTCACTTCCGCATCCGCATCGTCGCACCCGGCTTCGCCGGCATGAACCGCATCGACCGCCACCGCGCGGTCAACGAGGCGCTCTCCGCCGAACTCAAGGCCGGCCTGCATGCGCTGGCGATCGAGCCGGCGGCACCGGGCGAACAGACGCGCTGGTAGGATTACCAGACGGTTACGACATGCGGGTAGCGCGTTATCTTGCTATCCGCGGTAACCAGCGGGGCAGCAAGTTCACGCGCCAGCGCCACGATCATCCGATCGGCCGGATCCGCGTGGAATTCACCAGGCAACATGACGCTGTTCACCGCTACCCTGTTGTCGACGGGGATGAAGCGAAAACCTTCAATTTCACTGACGATATCCAGCCAGTGCGACACATCCATGGACAGTTCGAGTTTGCCTTTTGAAACCAGCATGGCGATCTCCCATGCGGAAATCGCCGAGGCCACTACGCCTTCATGGTCGTTCAATGCCCTTTCAATGGCTTGCCGCGCCGCGGCAGACAGCCTGGATGCATCGCTGCCAGCCCACCAGACGAGGGCGTGAGTGTCCAGGACGATCATTTCAGGGCGTCCCAGTCCGCCACGCCAACTGGTTCAAAAGGATTGTCATAGCGCTGCACCGACCCCTTCAGAAGATCGAGCGGATTGCGGTGTTTTCGGTCAAGTCGTCGGATTTCAAGCTTCGGCTCACCGTGATCAGTGACGATCAGTGGCTCGCCGGTCGCTTCGATTTCACGAAACAACTCCAGCGCCTTTGCCTTGAACTGAGATTTTGACACGCGGACAACCATCAACGTACCTCCTGCACACCTTCAAGATAGTACAGAAATGACTATGGTCAATGACTATGGTCAGCGAGGCGTTTGCGTCGCCGGCTGCGGCTCCACCACTGCCGGCCTGATCCTGATCCGCGCCAGCCGGTTCTTGTCGCGCTTCATGACGATGAAGCGCTTGCCGTGGAAGGTAAATGCCTGCTTTTCCTCGGGGATCGACTGGGTCTCGTGAATGACAAGCCCGGCGATCGTCGTCGCCTCGTCGTCGGGCAGGTGCCAGTCCAACGCACGGTTGAGGTCGCGAATCGGCACGGTGCCGTCGACCACAACGGAGCCGTCGGCCTCCTGCTTGACGCCCTGGACGTCGATGTCGTGCTCGTCGGCGATCTCGCCGACGATCTCCTCGATGATGTCTTCGAGCGTCACCAGCCCTTCGACCTCGCCATATTCGTCGACGACGATGGCGAAATGCGCCTTTCGGCGCAAAAAGGCGTTGAGTTGCTCCTGAAGTGTCGTCGTGTCGGGCACGAACCAGGGCTTCGAGGCGACTTTCGGCACGTCGACCCTGCTGTAGTCGCCCTCGACGTCGTTCAGGGCACGCAGCAGATCCTTGGCGTGAACGACGCCGACGATGTTGTCGAGCGAGCCGCGCCACAGCGGCATCCGCGTATATGGGCTCTGCAGGATCTCGCGCACCAGCGCCTCGGATGCGATGTCGGCATTGACCGACCGCATGGCCGTTCTATGGACCATGACGTCGGAGACTTCGAGTTCGTGCAGGTCGAGCAGGCCACCGACCTGGTCGCGGTCCTGCTTCACCACCTGGCCGTCGCGGTGGAATTCGTCGACGGCGCCGCGCAGCTCGTCATGGGCGGAACGCTGCGGCGACAATGCAATCAACTCGTAGCCGAGGGATGCCAACAGGCGGTCGCGGAATACCAGGGCGGCAAGCATCAGCCCCCCGAGAACTGCCGCGGCGATCCAGCCTGCTTCGCTCATCCCGGGTGATTCTCCTTGAGGAAGGACACGACCTCCGAAGCCGGCACGTCCTTGGCGATAAAGGACTGGCCGATTCCGCGCGTCAGGATGAAGGTCAACGCGCCGCGCGACACCTTCTTGTCCTGAGTGATGAAGTTGAACAGCGCATCGGCGTCGGGCAGGCTGCCCGGAATGTCGGCCATGCGCCAAGGCAGGCCGACGTCGCGAAGATGTGCCTCGACGCGCGCCGCATCGTCCGGGCTCGCCAGGTTGAGGCGGGCCGAGAAGCGATGCGCCAGCGCCATGCCGATGGCGACGCCCTCGCCATGGACGAGCCGCGCGCCGTCATAGGCGGTCGCGGCTTCGAGCGCGTGGCCGAAGGTGTGGCCCAGATTGAGCAGTGCACGGTCGCCGGTCTCGAACTCGTCGCGGGCGACGACATCGGCCTTGGCGCGGCAGGATTGGGCGATGGCCTCGATGCGAGCCGGGCCGCCGGAGAAGACCTCCTGCCAGTTGCTTTCCAACCAGGCGAAGAAGTCCGGCCTGTCGATCAGGCCGTATTTGGCGACTTCGGCATAACCGGCGCGGAATTCGCGCAGCGGCAGCGTGTCGAGGGCCGCCGTGTCGGCCAGCACCAGCTTCGGCTGATGGAAGACGCCGATCAGGTTCTTGCCGCGCGGGCTGTTGATGCCCGTCTTGCCGCCGACCGACGAATCGACCTGTGCCAGAAGCGAGGTCGGCATCTGAACGAAATTCATGCCGCGGCGGACGATGCCGGCCGCGAAACCGGTGAGATCGCCGATGACGCCGCCGCCGAGCGCGATCACCGCGTCGCCGCGTTCGAGGCGGGCGGCGATGATCTGGTCGACCACGGTTTCCAGCGAATCGAAGCTTTTCGTCTTTTCGCCCGCTGGGAGCTTGATCACGGCAGGCGGATTGCCGGCAGCGGTGAGGCTTTCGACCAACGGCCCGAGATGGGCAGCGGCGACGTTTTCGTCAGTGACGATGGCCGTGCGCGCCTTTGGCAAGCGTTTCTGGATCAGCTCCGCGCCACGCGCAATCAGGCCCGGGCCGATCAGGATGTCATAGGCGCGGTCGCCAAGCCCGACTTCGACTGTGACGGTGCCTGTCATTCGTGATCCTCCGAGACTTCCGATACGTGTATGCTGCCGGGCACGCCGAGATGGTTGCAAAGCGCTTCGATGACCTCGCTGGCGATCGCTTCCTTGCGGTCGTCGCGCGTCGCCACTGCGAGATCGGCAAGTGCATAGACCGGGTAGCGCTCGTCCATCAGCTTGGCCAGCACGGCGCGTGGGTCGGCGTTCTGCAGCAGTGGCCGGTTCTGCTTCTTGGAAACGCGCTCCATCAGCAGGTCGAGATCGGCCTTGAGCCAGACCGAGACGCCGTGCGCGGCAATGGCCGAACGCGTCTGCGCATTCATGAAGGCGCCGCCGCCGGTCGACAGCACCTGCGGGCCGCTTTCCAGCACCCGGCCGATGACGCGCTGCTCGAGCGCGCGAAACTCGGCTTCGCCGTAGCGTTCGAACAGCTCGGGGATCGTCATCCGCGACACGCTTTCGATCTCGTGGTCGCTGTCGATGAAGCGGAGACCGAGCACCTGGGAGACCTTGCGGCCGATGGCGGTCTTGCCCGCGCCCATCAGACCGACAAAGACGATCGAGCGCGTGCCGAGCCGTTCAAGCAGGGCAGTTGTCGAACCGTCCGGAAATGGAGTCTGCTCGTCGGGTGTCATGGCGTCCCTTTCGCCGGCGTATCGACATGAAAAGCCCCGTTGCGTCAAGCGCAGGGCGCCAAGAGCACCCTTGAATTGCAGGGAACGGCGTCCCATAAGGGCACAGGATAGGACAGACGGGCAAACACATCGATGCCGACACTTTTCCGGTTCCTTGTCACGCTCGCCGTTCTGGCGGGCATCGGCTACGGCGCGATGTTTGCGCTGGTGATGTTCGTCGAGCCCAAGAAGGCCGAAATCACCATCCGCATTCCGCCGGAAAAGCTCGCGCCAAAGCAATGAAAAGCGGCGCGCGCATCGAAGCTTTTCTCGAAATGATGAGCGCCGAGCGCGGTGCCGCCGACAACACCCTGGCCAGCTACCGCCGCGACCTCGAAGACGCCTCCGAACATCTCGGCGGCCGCCTGGCCGACGCAGACGCCGCCGGCATTCGCGGCTATCTCGACGACATCGCCGGCCGCGGCTTCGCCACCACCTCGCAGGCCCGCAAGCTGTCGGCGCTCAGGCAGTTCTTCCGCTTCCTCTATGCCGAAGGGCTGCGCGGCGATGACCCCACCGGCATCCTGGACAGCCCGAAGAAGGACCGGCCGCTGCCCAAGACGATGAGCGAGGGCGAGACCGGACGATTGCTCGACCGTGCGGCGGCGGAAGCGAAAGCTGCCGCCGGCAACGACATGGCTAGCGCAACGCGGATGCACGCGCTGGTAGAAGTGCTCTATGCCACCGGCCTGCGCGTATCGGAACTTGTCAGCCTTCCGCTGACCGTTGCGCTTCGCGACGAACGCTTCTTCGTGGTGCGCGGCAAGGGCGACAAGGACCGCATGGTGCCGCTGTCGGCCAAGGCACGCGAGGCGATGCGGCGTTGGCTGGAAGAACGGAATCGCGATCCGAAACTGGTGGAAAGCCTGTTCCTGTTTCCAGCGGCGTCGGACAGCGGCCACCTGCCCCGCCAGGTTTTTGCCCGCGATCTCAAGGCGCTGGCCGCGCGCGCCGGCATCGCCTCGGCAAAAATATCACCCCATGTGCTGCGCCACGCCTTCGCCAGCCACCTGCTGCAGAATGGCGCCGACCTGCGCGCCGTGCAGCAATTGCTTGGCCATTCCGACATCTCGACCACGCAAATCTACACGCATGTGCTCGAAGAAAGGCTGTTGAAACTGGTCAACGAACATCACCCGCTTGCCGATTAAGGTCCATATCGCTATGTGAGTGCCACGTTCCACTGGCGCGGCGCCGCATTTTTCGTGCCCCGGTGCCTATTCTTTTCAGCGTGGTAGT
The DNA here is from genome assembly GCF_045345995.1 of Aminobacter sp. P9b. NCBI lineage: Bacteria > Pseudomonadati > Pseudomonadota > Alphaproteobacteria > Hyphomicrobiales > Phyllobacteriaceae > Aminobacter > Aminobacter sp. P9b. The sequence continues at coordinate 144,144 of NZ_CP150082.1, forward strand.
CCGCTCGCCAATGTACAATTACCTCGATTTCGAAAAACCGGTCCAAGATCTCGAAGGCAAGATCCTCGAGCTCAAGAAACTCGCCGAGAACGGCGAGGCCGTCGATGTTGGCGACGAGATCAAGCGGCTTGAGAAGCGCTCGCGCGATGCGCTGCGCGACGCCTACAAGGCGCTGACCCCGTGGCAGAAGGTCCAGGTCGCGCGCCATCCCGACCGCCCGCATTGCCTCGACTACGTCAGGGCCCTGTTCACCGATTTCACCACTCTCGCCGGCGACCGCAATTTCGGCGAGGATGCCGCCATGGTCGGCGGATTTGCCCGCTTCCGCGGCGAACCCGTGCTGGTGTTGGGCCAGGAAAAGGGTTCCGACACCAAGAGCCGCCTCAAGCACAATTTCGGCTCGGTCCGCCCCGAAGGCTACCGCAAGTCCGTGCGCCTGATGGAAATGGCCGACCGTTTCAAAATTCCTGTCGTCATGCTGGTCGACACGGCAGGCGCCTATCCCGGTGTCGGCGCCGAGGAGCGCGGCCAGGCCGAAGCCATTGCGCGCTCGACCTCGGCCTGCCTCGGCCTCAAGGTGCCGTCGATCGCCGTCGTCATCGGCGAAGGCGGTTCGGGCGGTGCGATCGCCATCGCCACTGCCAACCGCGTCTTCATGCTCGAACACGCGATCTATTCGGTGATCTCGCCGGAAGGCGCGGCTTCCATCCTGTGGCGCGACACGACGCGCTCCAAGGATGCGGCGACCAACATGAAGATCACCGCGCAGGATCTGCTCGGCCTCAAGATCATCGACCAGATCATCGACGAACCGCTTGGCGGCGCGCACCGCAATGCCGAGGCGGTGATTTCGGCCACCGGCGACCTGATCGCCAAGACGTTCAGCGAATTTGCCGGCTCGAACATCGATTTCCGCGAACACCGCCGCGAGAAATACCTGGCCATCGGCCGCAGCCTCTGATTGCGTAAACTGTGGCCTGAATGGGCCACATCACCGTTTCGCCACAAAATTGCCGCCTCGCCGAGTTCAATGAACTTGCCGTGATTTTGCGCGCGTGGGACGGGCCAGGAACTTGCGGTAAGGATTTTTCAAGGTTAACGACCCTAAGGTCGAAGCAGTATCAGGACGGGCCGGCCGAAGGCGTGAATGCGCTGTGGCCGCAAATGAGACGACATTAGCAACGATGATCGCCAATATCGCACGTGCCGGATTGCTTCTCGCCGCTATCGCAGTGGCAGGCTGTTCGGAATCCTCCGTTACGGACTTCGTTCCGCAGCATGCCAACCGGCAGCTGCCGCCCAAGATCCTGGCCGAAATGACGGCCAAGGGCATGAGCCGCAGTTCGCCCGTGCTGGCGCGCGTGTTCAAGGAAGAAGGCAAGCTGGAAGTCTGGAAACAGAAGACCAATGGCCGCTACGACCTGATTGCCAGCTACGACATCTGCAAGATCTCCGGCAAGCTCGGCCCGAAGTTCACCGAGGGCGACCGCCAGTCGCCGGAGGGGTTCTATACCGTACGTCCGGGGCAGATGAACCCGAACTCCAGCTATCACCTCGCCTTCAACATCGGCTATCCCAATACCTATGACCGCGCCAACGGCCGTACCGGCTCGAACCTGATGGTTCACGGCGCCTGCTCGTCGTCTGGCTGCTTCTCGATGACCGATGCGCAGATCGAGGAAATCTATGCCTTCGCGCGCGATGCGTTCAAGGGCGGCCAGACCGAGTTCCAAGTGCAGTCCTATCCGTTCCGGATGACCGCCGCCAACATGGCGCGCTATCGCAGCGACCCGAACTACCAGTTCTGGGCGATGCTCAAGGAAGGCTACGACCACTTCGAGATCACCAAGGTGCCGCCGAAGGTCGACGTCTGCGAAAAGCGCTACATCTTCAATCGCATCCCCGAGGGCGGCGCCACTTTCAACCCGACCGGCGCATGCCCTGCCTACACCCAGCCGCAGGCGCTGCAGACGGCCTATCAGTCCTACAAGACCAAGTATGACAGCGCCTTTGCCAGCGCCAGCGGCGGCGAGGCGCCCAAGCCGACCATCGCCGGCATCAAGGAAGCGGCCATCGTCTCGGACTGGACCAAGAAGCGGGCCCGCGGCGAGCGCGTGCCGATCGAGCCGCCATCCCTGAACCACGACGGCACAGTGACCGTCACCGACCGCATGGGCCGCATCGACTCGGCGGAAGGCCGCCGCATGGCAGCGCTTGACGCCGCCGAGGCCGCCAAGAAAAAAGCTGCCGAGGAAAAGGTCGCTGCCGCAGCTGCAGCCAAGGCCGCCAAGCTGGCCGCCCAGCAGCCGGTGGTAACGGCGACCGTGCCGTCCCCCGAGCCCGTGGCAACCGAAGCACCCGCGCAGGCAGCCCAGGCAGCCCCCGCCGAAGAGGGCGGCGCCGCCAAGCTCAAGAAGAGATTGCTCGGCATGTTCGGCAGCTGAACGGCGTGAGCGAAACCGCCGACATCTACGATCTCAGGGGACTCAATTGCCCCCTGCCCGTGCTGAAGGCCAAGCGGCGCCTAGCCGACATGGCCGTCGGCAGCCAGCTCTGGCTCGAAACCACCGACCCGCTCGCAGTCATCGACATTCCCGCCTTCTGCCAGGACGCCGGGCACAGGCTTGTCGAGACGAAAGCCGTCGAAGGCGGCCATCGCTTCCTGATCGAACGGGCCGGCTGAGCTTCAGGCACTTGCAGTGCCTCCTTCGAGGCTCGCCCGCCAAGGGAATTACTGGCTCTGCCACAGCATTGCGGGCTCGTTCCTCAGGATGAGGACCGTGTCGACCCAGCCAGCCCTACTCCAGAGATGCTAAGCGCTTTGTGAATCCGCTGCAGTTGGATCAACCGCCGGTGCATGAACAAACGCAACGGTCCTCATCCTGAGGTGCGAGCCCACTATGGCATTGAAGAGATGGAAGCAAATGCCGGCGGGCGAGCTCAAAGGAAGCACGCCGCAGCCGATAGACCCGGATCCTACCGGCCGGCGATGGCCAGCGGGTTGTTTTCCATCGCCTCGCGGTCGGGCGTGTCGATCGCCGGCTTGTTGACGAAGGCCGCAAACAGCCGCACGACATAATCCTGCGGCAAGTCGATGCCGATCAGCACCAGCCGGGTGCCGCGAACCGCATCCGGCCAAGCCGGCAGGCGTGCCGGCGGATGCAGCATCTTCTGCACGCCATGGATGACCAGCGGCCGCAACGGGTCCTCGGCCAGCTCGACGATGCCCTTGATACGCAAAAGCTTGTCGCCCTGGGTCGACAGCAGCAGGTCGAGGAACATCTCGACCGTCGAAAACGGCAGCGCGCCGGCATGGACCAGCGAAAACGACCCGACGCGGGCATCATGGCGATGCGCGTGGTCGTGATGATGGTGATGATCGTCGCCGTCGTGGTGATGGTGGTGGTCACCGTCCGCCGCCTCGCCGAGCCAGCGACGCACGTCGGCGGTCTTGGTCGTGGGATCGTAAAGCCCGCATTGCAGCAGGCGAGCCACGGCAGCACCTTCCACTTCGCGGATTTCGGCACCCGGATTGATGCGGGTTAGCCGCGCCTTGAGCGCGTCGAGCCAGTCGGCGTCGTCGACGAGGTCGGACTTGGTAAGCACGATGCGATCGGCGACCGCCACCTGCTTGACCGCCTCGACATGGGCGTCGAGCGTCACCGAGCCGTTGACCGCGTCGACGAGTGAAATGACGCCGTCGAGCCGGAAGGCATGGATCAGCGCCGGATGGCCCATGATCGACTGCAGCACCGGCACCGGATCGGCAAGCCCGGTGGTTTCGATCACCACGCGTGCAAGACGCTGGATGCGTCCGGTCTGCAGGCGGTCGACCAGATCGGCCAGCGTATCGACCAGTTCGCCGCGCACGGTGCAGCACAGGCAACCGTCGGACAGCTCGATGATGCCGTCCGAAGCCTTTTCGACCAGCAGGTGGTCGATCGCGACATCGCCGAACTCATTGATGATGACGGCCGTGTCGGCAAGCTCCGGGTCTTTCAGCAGCCGGTTGAGCAGCGTTGTCTTGCCCGCGCCGAGAAAGCCGGTCAGCACCGATACGGGGATCGGAAAGGCCGCCTGCTGGTTCACGACCGGGCCTGGACGTTGCCGGAAACGAGCGGCGCGGCACCTGTGGGCGCCGGCATGTCGGGACGCCAGGTCGGCAGCGGCACGTCGGCATAGTCGACAAGGTCGCGCCCGCCGAGCGCCTTGGGCTTCGGCCCGGTGGCGCCGCCCAGGCTGACCGTCACCCAGTTCCGCGGGCGCGTCATTTCGGGAATGATCGAGACCTTTTCGGGCGCTGCACCCGCTTCCGTCGGCACAGGTCCGTCGGAGGCCACATGCTTGGACTTTTTCGAGCAGACCTCTTCGCGCATGTTGGTCGCCACGTCGCGGCTGTCGCCATAGGGCGCCAGCCCGGTGACACTCACCGAACTTCCGGAACGGCTGAAGCCGTTCTGCAGCAGCTTGGCGGCTTCTTCGGCACGGTCGTCGGGCGAGGTCGCGCCCAGAACGATCGCGGCGAGCGTCCTGCCGTCGCGGTTGGCCGAAGCGACCAGGTTGAAGCCGGATTCGCAGACGAAGCCGGTCTTCATGCCGTCGGTGCCCGGAAAGCGCCCGACCAGCGGATTGAAATTCTTGAGCTTCGCCTTGCCGGCGATGATGCCTTCGATATCGAAATAGGAGGCATATTGCGGATATTCGAGACGGATTGCCCGCACCAGGATCGCGAGGTCGCGCGCGGTCGTGTACTGGTCGGGATCATGCAGGCCGTTGGCGTTGACCCAGTGGCTGCCCGACATGCCCAAGCGCTGCGCCTCGGCGTTCATGCGCGCCGCAAAGGCCTCGGTCGTGCCGCCGACATTCTCGCCGATGGCAGCCGCGACGTCGTTGGCCGACTTGACCATGATGATCTTCAGCGCGTTGTCGAGGGTCAGCACCGAGCCCGGCTTGTAACCCATCTTGGCCGGCGGGAAGGCCGCCGCCTTCTTGCTGATCCGGATCGGCGAATTGAGCGCCAGTTCGCCCGCCTGGACCGCGCGGAACGCCGTGTAGGCGGTCATCAGCTTGGTCAGCGACGCCGGATGCCAGCGCTGAAACGCGTCCTGATGCTCGATCACGGCGCCCGAATTGACATCGAAAAGCATCGCCGGATTGGCGGCAGCCGGGACGGCGCCCAGCGCGGTTGCGGCCGCAAGACCGAGGAGCATGCTTTTGACGAACTGCATCTTCATCATCAAATCCGAAATCGCCTCTTGCCGACCATAGCCGGCCGTCCATAAGATTTCCGTAAACCGGGATGGCAACGCGCTGGCCGGTACCAAAGACCATGGCCACGGCGTCGCCGCTGCTGCTAAATAACGTATGTGACGCCAAGATGGCAGAGCTTGCGCGATCACAATTGCGAATCCGGACCCTTGGTCCAACAAACAGGAAGTCGAGACCAAAATGCCGATCCTGAACCGAGCCGCCGAAATGCAGGAAGAGATCGCCGGCTGGCGCCGCCACCTGCACCAGAAGCCGGAGCTGAATTTCGACGTGTTCGAGACCGCCGACTTCGTCGTGGGCAAGCTCAAGGAATTCGGCTGCGACGAAATCGTCACCGGGCTTGGCAAGACCGGCGTCGTCGGCATCATCAAGGGCGGCCTTGGCACAGGCGGCACGATCGGCCTGCGCGCCGACATGGATGCGCTGCCGATCGAGGAGATCACCGGCAAGCCTTATGCCTCGACGGTACCGGGCAAGATGCATGCCTGCGGCCATGACGGCCACACCGCCATGCTGCTCGGAGCTGCGAAATATCTGGCGGAGACGCGCAACTTCGCCGGCTCCGTCGCCGTCATCTTCCAGCCCGCCGAAGAAGGCGGCGGCGGCGGCAACGAGATGGTCAAGGACGGCATGATGGAGCGCTTCGCGATCCAGAAGGTGTTCGGCATGCACAACATGCCGAGCCTGCCGGTCGGCCAGTTCGCCATCCGCCCGGGCGCCATCATGGCGGCGACCGCCGAATTCACCATCACCGTCACCGGCAAGGGCGGCCATGCCGCGATCCCGCACCGCGCCATCGACCCCATCGTCGCCGGCAGCCAGCTGGTCGCGGCGCTGCAGACCATCGCCTCGCGCTCGACCGACCCGGCCGAGGCGATCGTCGTTTCGGTGACCAAGTTCATCGCCGGCTCTGCCTATAACGTCATTCCCGAGCACGCGATGCTCGCCGGCACGGTGCGCACGCTGAAGAAGGAAGTGGCCAAGCTCGCCGAAGCGCGCATGAACGCGATCTGCCGCGGTGTGGCCGAGACGACAGGCACCGAGATCAAGCTCGACTACGACGCCAACTACCCCGTCACCGTCAACCACCCCGAAGAGACGGTGTTTGCCGGCGATGTCGCCGCAACAGTGGCCGGCGAGCCGCAGGTGCACCGGGCGATCCAGCCGCTGATGGGCGGCGAGGACTTTTCCTACATGCTGGAAGCACGCCCTGGCGCCTTCATCTTCATCGGCAACGGCGACAGCGCCAACCTGCATCACCCCGCCTACGACTTCAACGACGAGGTCATCCCCCACGGTGTCAGCTACTGGGTGCGGCTGGCCGAGACGGCGCTCGCCGCCTGACGAAAATCGGAGGCGGCAACGGCGCGACAGAGGTTTTGCCGCTGCCGCTGATGTTCGGCAAAAACCGTTGGCGAATCCGCCGGAAGCCGCTATGTGTGCAGCCGAGTGGTCCCGTAGCTCAGTAGGATAGAGCGGCAGATTCCTAATCTGTAGGTCACAGGTTCGATTCCTGTCGGGATCACCATGCTGTTCAAGCACTTATCGAACCGCCGCAATCCTTCTTTGCGAATTGGCACGGCAACCTTTGCGCGGGCGCGGCTGGTGTCGCGCGCGAGAACAGATGTCCCAGGGCGCAATCCACCCGCATTTCCTCGCAGGCTGACCATCATTTGTCTTCGCCGAGGAAAACAACGTCGCCACGGCCGAGCACATGGTTGAGGCGGTCCAGAACGTGGCCGGATCCAAGTTCGCCGACGACGTAGAGATGGTCGCCTTCGAAACGCACCGGCCAATGCATGTTGCCGGCGCAGTATCCGAGCTCGATTCCCGCCGCGGCATCGACCGCCTTGAAGATCAGCCACCTCTCAGGCTCCGCCCGGACGACGATGGCGCGCTTGTCCTCGAGCAACAGCACCGCGCCGTCGACAAGCCGCTGCGTGCGCGGCAGGGAGATCGCGCAGAGCGTGCCTCGGTCTGTTGTCACCGACAGGCGCCGTCGGGCAATTTCGGCGGTGTCGAGCATGATGAACTCGACACGGCCTTCGTGATCCAGCAGATGGAGCCGGGCGCTCAACTGCTGGTCAGCCGCCAATCCGACAATGGAATTCAGCTTCAACATTCGACATCCCCCTGGAGCAGTTGGCCGCACGTTCTGGATCCCGTGGCAAATTCGCAGCCGGGTCCCGGGTCAGATCCCCAGATGGGCGTCGACGATTTCCCTGTCGTAGAGCTGGTCTGGCGAAATCTCGGCAACGAACGCGCCCTTCTGGATGATCAGCACACGATCGGCCAACTGGCGGATGAAGCGGATGTCCTGTTCGACCAGGATGATGCCCAGGCCCAGCGTAACTTTCAGTTCGCCGAGCTTTTCAGCGATGAGATCGACGATCGACGGCTGTATGCCTTCAGTCGGCTCGTCGAGCAGCACCAGCTTCGGACGCCCGGCAAGGCAGCGAGCCAGCGCCAGTATCTGTTGCTGTCCACCTGACAGCCCGCGGCCGGGCCGCTCGAGCAGATCCTTCAGCACCGGGAAATGCCCGAGCATCTCGGGTATGGCGCTTGCGCCATCGCGCATGATCTCCCCCATCTTCAGGTTCTCCATGACCGAAAGCAGCGGGAAGATGTCGCGGCCCTGCGGCACGTAGCCGATGCCGGCGCGAGCCCGCTCGGACGAGCTGGCAGACGTGACGTCGCGGCCGTCGAACTCGATGCGCCCTTGCGTCGTCTTGATCTGGCCGACGAGCGTGCGCAACAGCGTGGTCTTGCCCATGCCGTTGTGGCCCAGGATGCCGACGACCTCGCCCGGCTTCATCGTGAAATTGATGCCGTGCAGGATCGGGATCCGACCGTAGCCGGAGTGCAGGTTCTTGACCTCAATCATCTTCGGATTTCCCCAGATAGACTTCGCGGACCAGTTCGTTGCCCTGAACCTTGTCCATCGTGTCCTCGATGAGAACGCGCCCCTGGTGGAACACGGTCACCGTTTGCGCGATCTGCTTGATGAACTGCATGTCGTGCTCGACGACGACGATGGCCGCCGACTTGTTGACCTCGCGGATGAGTTCAGCTGTCTTGTTGGTCTCGTCCGCCGTCATTCCGGCCGCCGGTTCGTCCAGCAGGATCAGCTTGGGCTCGAGCGCCACCACCATGGCGAGCTCGACCCATTGGCGCTGGCCGTGGGCCAGTTCGCCGACCAGCCTGCCTGTCAGGGCGGTCAGGCCCAGCCGCTCCATGACGTCCTTGCCCTTGGCCGCGGCGCGCGCCTTGCCATGGCGAGAACGGGCGGCAACGGAGATGTTTTCGGCAACCGTCAGGTTGTTGAAGACGTCGGGCACCTGGTTCTTGATGCCGATGCCCAACCGGCTGACCTGATGCGGCTGGGCTCGGGTGATGTCGACGCCATCGAACAATATCTGGCCGGTCGTCGGCTTGAGCTGTGCCGTCAGCATCTTGAAGAAGGTGCTTTTGCCGGCCCCATTGGGACCGATCAGGCAGCGCAGCTCACGCTGCTTCAGGCTGAAGTCGACGCTGGCGATGGCAACGACGCCGCCAAAGCGTTTTTCGAGGCCTCGGGTCTCGAGGATGCAATCGGGCGAAGTCATGGCACTCTCCTCTGCTCGACCAGCGGAGCGACGTAGGGGCGGAATTTCAACCGCCGAAGAGCGTCACTGACTGTCGGCACGACACCCTTCGGCACCAGCAGGACAAAGCCGATCAGGATCGTACCGAGCACCAGGTTGGCATTGAGCAGTTGCTGGGCGCCGAGCTTCGTGGCGATCCACTGGATGGCGAAGCAGCCGACGATGGGGCCGAGCAGCGTACCGGTGCCGCCGACGATCACCCAGATGATGACCTGCGCCGACTGCGCCAGCCCGAAGACATCGGGGCTGATGAACATGCCCCAGTTGGCGAACAGGCAACCGGCCAGGCCAGCGATGGCGCCGCCAATCGCGAAGGTCGCCAGCTTGTAGAAACGTGCGTCATAGCCGAGCAGTTCGGCGCGGCGTTCGTTTTCGCGGATGGCAACGACGACCTGTCCGAAGCGGCTCTTCAGCATCAGCCGCAAGCCGACATAGACCGCCAGCAGTGTGAGGCCGGACAGATAGAACAGGCCGTCAAAGGAGAGCGCGACGTCGGGCCTGCCCGGAAGGTTCAGGGGCGGAACAGCCGGGATGCCGTTGTAGCCACCCAAGGGGGCGGCGCCGATGACATACTGGGAACCGGAAGTCGCGCCCATGACCTTGTAGAGGATCAATGTCACCGTCAGCGTGATGACGCCGAAATAGACATCGGTGATGCGCGCGTAGAACAGGAAGTAGCCGAGCAATGCCGCAAACAGCCCGGGAACGACGATCGAGAGCAGCAGCGGAATCGTGCTGTCGCCGAAATTGATGACGGCGATGGCGTAGGCATAAGCGCCGATGCCGAAGAACGCCGACTGGCCGAAGCACAAGATACCGCCATAGCCCCAGATCAGCCCGAGGCTGAGCGCCAGGATGGCCATGATCACATAGGACGTCAGCTCGATCATCATGACCGGGTCGACGATCTGCGGCAGTGCCAGCAACAGCACCAGCCCCAACACCGTGGCGGCAACCAGTCCGCCGTTTCCTTGCCAATTCGCGGTCATGCCGCCCTCCTGAAGAAACGTCCGGTGATGCCTTGCGGCATGAACCGCAGCAGCACGACGGCAGCGGCAAGAAGGGCCACCTCGCCGATAACCGGGGTCGAAAGATATGTGATGATCTGGTCGATCGCTCCGAACAGCACCGAGGCCGAAACCGTGCCCGCAAGGATAGCCGGGCCACCACCGATGACGGTGATGAATGCCTTGGCGACATAGGCCGCGCCGATCGTCGGTACGATGCCCGTGATCGGCGCCATGACGCCGCCGGCAAGGCCGGCCAGGCCGGCGCCGACACCGAATGTGACGGCATAGACGCGCGATGGATTGACGCCCAGGGCTGCGGCCATGTCGGCATTCTGCATCGTGCTGCGGGCGATCAGCCCATAGCGCGTGAAGCGGAAGACAGCCCAGATCGCGGCGAACACGGCGATTGCGATGACGATGATGATCAGCGAGTAGGCGGCGATGCGGTAGTCGCCGATCTGCAGCGACCCTGCCGGTGCCGAAATACCCTCGGTGGTATTGCCGAAAACGGTCGTCGCCAGGCCGACCAGGAAAAGGCTCAGCCCCCAGGTCGCAAGCATGGTGTCGCGCGGCCGGCCATAGAGGAAGCGGATGATCGTCCGCTCGATGACCACACCGAACAACCCCACCACAAGGGGACTGACCAGAAGCGTTGCGACCCAGATGTTGACGCCCGCCTTGGTCGCGACGATCGCGGCATAGCCGCCGAGCATGAGGAATTCGCCATGCGCGAGGTTGATCACCCGCATCATGCCGAAAATGATGGCAAGTCCGACGCTGATCAGCGCCAGGCTTGCAACGGCTTTGAGAGCCTCAAAGGAAAGTACTACGAGCAGGTCCATAACCGGCACAGCCTCCTGGATCGCTGCGTGGTCGTTCGCTCCAGTGCGACCGAACGACCCGCAACCTTTCGGATCATTCAGACCTTGATGACGTACATCGAGTTGTCGTCGGGGTTCTTCTTGAGATCGCAGACGCCTGACGTGTCGAGCGGCTGCTGCTGCGGAAAGCTCTCCAGGATGTTGATCTTGCGGTCCTGGATCTGGCCGATGTTGATGTCCATGACGCAGTGATGCGTCTGCGGATCGATCGAGAACTTGCCGCTGGGCAGGTCGAGGCTGATGCCAGACTCGAGTGCCTCGATCACCGGCATGCGTTCGGCGGTGCCCGCCCGCTTGACCCCTTCCGCCCACAGGTAGACGGACTGGTAGGTGGCCATCGCCAATTCGGTCACATACGGGTAGTCGGCACCGAAGCGTTTATGGAAGCGCTCCAGGAAGGCCTTGTTGGCCGGCGTGTCGAGCGTCTCGAAATAATTGAAGCACAACAGGATGCCGTTGGTTTCCTCGGGCGAAAGCACCATCTGCTCGCCACCGATGGTCATCGTCGTCGACGCCATCGGGATCTGCTTGTTCATGCCGGCAGCGGCCCACTGGCGGTAGAACGATTGATGCGCGCCGCCGACCAGGACGAGGTAGAGGAAGTCCGGCTTGGCTTCCTGGATCTTCTGGATCGTCGATCCGAAGTTAGTGACGTCGAGCGGGAAGAAATCCTCGCCGACGATCTGGCCACCGTTTTCAGTGCAATATTTCCGCGTCCACGCCGCGGTGATCTGGCCGTAATTGTAGTCGGCGGCCAGCGTGTAGATCTTCTTGCCCCATTTATTCATCGCATAGGGCACATGCTTGGATTGTTTCTGCGCTGGTGTGATGCCGGTGCAGAAGATGTTGCGGTCGCAGACGCCGCCTTCGTATTGGGTGTTGTAGAAGTAAAGCGTATTGAGCCGCCGGAGTACCGGCCGCATCACCTCGCGGGAGGCGGACGTAATGCCTCCAAACACGGCAGACACCTTGTCCTTCAAGGCTGCCTGCTGAGCATACTGCGGATAGAGCCGCATGTCGGTCTGGGTGTCGTAGGTGACCAGGCTGATTTGCTTGCCCAGGAGCCCGCCTGCCTGGTTGATCTCTTCGACGGCGAAGGTGATGGCATCCTGCATCGGCTTTCCGGCCGCATCGAGACCTCCGGAAAGATCGAGCAGGCTGGCGATCTTGATCGTATCCTCTTGCGCGAAAGCGCGGCCCCCGGCGCCGATCAGGCCGAGGCTTGCTGCGGCGGTAGCCGTCGTCTTCAGAAATGACCGGCGATTGACGCTTGAATTTATTATCATTTGCGTTCCCCTTTGCTTTGAGGCCTATCCGCGCGGATAGGCCCGGTCCAAGTTCATGTTCGGAAAAGAAAGGCGTTGCGGCTCAGCTCGCCAGTAGCTCCCGCCAAGCCTCGTCGAGGAACTTCACATCCGCCTTCCTGAGGCCGGATCCGCCGGCGAAGTGTCCATGGCTCGAGCGGAAGGGGCGAAGTTCCGCATTCGGCATGTGTTCGACCTCGAACGCGCTGTCCTCCGGCGGAAAGTAGAGGTCGCAGTCGCCAGGCATGACGATCGCCTTGGCCTTGATGGCGCCGAGCGCCTTGCGGAAGTCGCCGTTGTAGAGCTCGTTGTCGCTGATGTCGCCGGACTGCCAGGTGCGGATCATCGCGACCATGTTGTTGGCGTCGCGCAGGTTGAACCACTGCTCCCAATAGCCGACGATGAAATCCTCGACGGAAGCGTAGCCGAGCTCGAGATATTCCTCCTTGCGGAAGAATTCCTGCGAGAAGCCCCAGCCCGCGTAGACACGCCCCATGGCGCGCAGGCCTTTGAAGGGCTGCTCGTCATACCAGCCGTCCTTGAAGGCATCGTCGGCCGTCAGCGCAGCTTTCACGCCCTCAAGCATCACATGGTTATGCTTTGCCGTCTTCGCCGAGCCGGCAGTCGGGCAGATCGTCTCGACCATATCGGGATAGAGCGCCGCCCAATGGAACGTCTGCGCCGCGGCCATCGACCAGCCAGTGACCATCTTGATCTTGGTAATGCCGAACTTCTCGGTCAGCAGGCGATGCTGCGCCTTGATGTTGTCGTAGTAGGTGACATGCGGGAAGCGCGCCTTGTTGTAGGGCGCCGGCGTGTTGCTCGGCGAGGACGACAGACCATTGCCGAAGACGTTGGGGATGACGATGAAATACTTGCTCGGGTCGAGCGCGCCGCCTTCCCGGATGACCCACTGGTTGTCGTAGTGAGTGGAGGCCATGTAGGTCAGCAGGACGATGACATTGCTCTTGTCGGCGTTCAGCCTGCCAAACGTCTTGTATGCCAGCTTGGCGTCAGGAAGGGTCATCCCTTTCTGGAGTTTAAGGTCTCCAAGCTCGAAGACTTCATAGTCAACTTCCTTGTCTAGCTTCCACTGCGCCATAGCTACCTCCTGCATTTGGCAATAGTCCAGGGTTCGGCCGCCCTTCTCAGGCCGGCCGTGGTGATAGTTCTGCTCAGGCAATAAGTATTCGTCCCGACCCATCAGGGTCAGTTGCTGTCTACCTCAGAACTCTTGGCGTGTTTTCTCCAGTGCGATCCGCAGTTGGTAGAAAAACGCAAAAACCCCGCGCACTCAGAAACCTGAGTTTGCGCGAGGTCAATCTTGATCCTCTATGGAGCGCAGCGCTTTTGCTGCGAAAGTCGGCTCGCTTGGAGCCATCGAAGACCCAAAGGCCTCACGAACATTTAGATGTTATTCCATCAATCCGTAGGCGTCAACCAGGGCCGCAGAAATTGCCGCAACCGACATCTGCTTGGTCATGGCTTGCCGTCGCAGATAGTCGTACGCCTCGTTGGCGCGCAGCTTCTTCTGCGTCATCAAGATGAGCTTGGCCTGCTCGATCTGGCGTGAGGCATGCAGCGTCTCCTCGAGCTTCGCCACCTTGTTCAGCAGCCGCCGCTCGTAGCTGAATATGTTGCGCGCCAGAGCAAGGTTGGACAGTATGGCCGCCGGCTGGCACGGCTTGACCAGCACCGCCTGGGCGTTGGAAAGCCTGAGCACATCGACCGGTACACCCTTGTCCCCGTCCACGACCGCCACGACGGGCACCGGCGGCGCTCCGGAAAGCCACGGCGCCGTGGCAAGCACTTCGGCATCGATTGCCACCAGTGCGAAGTCGAAGCCGATCGGCGGCAGCGTTGGCGCTGGCCAGGTCATCTCCACGCGGCATCCGACCCGCCTCACCTCACGCAGGACGGCATCGCCCTGGCCGTCGCGCGGATGCACAAGAAGCACCGTCGACTGGCGCAATTCCGCCTGCACGCCTCCCGATCCGCGTGTAGCCCTTGGTTGCGCACCGCTTGCACGCTGCGAACCGTCGGCACCTGCGCCAGGGGAACTCCGAGTGGGCGGGCCGCTCATGACCGATCCTCGTTTGCGCAGCTCTCAGGCAAGTCGGTCACCTTCATGTCACCAGAAATGGGTCGGGCCGCAGTGCGACCATCGATTCCCGCAGGATATCGAAACGGCCGCGATCGTCAGCCTTGCCGATCCGCGTCCAGAGTTCGGCGTGGCTGTTCTTGTAGTCGATGCCGATCCGCCCCTGAGGGGCTGCGATCTCCCGGCCGAGCACCGCCGGGCGCAAGGTGTCGGTATCCATGCTGTTGGTCTCGGCGACGGCCTGGGCGAAGAGGTGAACCTGGAAGTATGCCGCCTCGGCGCACATGTTGGTCGATTCATCCTCGCCAAAACGCTGCTTGAAGAGACGAACGAAACGGTCGTTCTCGTCATTCTCCACGCTCTCGAAATAGGTCGCAGCGGTGATGTGCCCGGCCCCGACGTCTGTTCCCATGAGCCGCAACTCCGCCTCGCAGGTGTTCAAGCTGCCGATGGGCATGTTGTCGGGGGTGAAACCGGCGTCGGTGTAGGCCTGGTAGAAGTGAGAGATCGCCTGGCCGACGACCGTCGAAAAGATGACGTCGGGTTTGTTGTTGCGAAGGTCGCGGATGATCGGGCGAATATCGTTCGGGCTGGCACCGAAACTCAAATATTCCTCGCCGACGATGGTGCCGCCTTGGCCGCACACCAGATCGCGCACGATCCGGTTGGTTCGCCGGGGATAACAATAGTCGGTGCCCAGCAGGTAGAATCGGTTGCCGTGGGTCGTGAGCAGGTAGTTGATCAGTTCGATCGTGTTCTGGTTGGGCGACGACCCGGTGTAGATGATGTTGGGCGAGAACTCGAAGCCCTCGTAGCGCGTCGGGTACCACAGCAATGCGTTGACCCGCTCCACCAGTGGCAGCACCGCCTTGCGGCTTGTCGAAGTGTAGCAACCGAAGATCGTCGTGACGCGATCCTCGATCAAAAGCTTCCGCGCATAATGGGAATAGAGTTCGGTGCTGGATGTCGGATCGTAGATGATCGGCACGATCTCGCGACCATTGATGCCGCCCGCCGCGTTGATTTCGGCGATGCCCAGCATCGTGCCCTTGAGCTGGGTCTCCTCGATCGCGCCGGTGTCTCCGGATTGCGAGAAGAGGACGCCGACGCGCCAAGGCTCACCCGTCGAGCCCATGCTCAACCGCCGCCTCTGGCAAGATGACATGCCAACATCTTATCCTCCGCCGTCCATGCGCCTCGTCGGCCGGGTTCCAGCCATGGCCGACGCAGCTTATGCGCTGCTACCCGCCACCCCTACGAGGAATTAGTTTTTCCTAACATATAAGTCGATTGGGACCAACGAAAAATGGGGGTCGTCCCTTCGAGGTCAGTTCGACCAGCTGGAAGGCGCATGCGCCAAGGGGCCGGACCTGCATGCCTCCGCGAGGCTGCTTCGCTATTCTGTCGAGGCGGCGCGGCGGTCTGCCGCCGCCGCCATCAGCCTGTTTGGAGCGGTGACGGCCACGCATCGCACACGTAGCTCACAAAACTGGTGAGAGCCGCGCTCGGCGCCGCATCCATCAATGAAAGAAAATAGTACCGCGCCGCGACTATCGGCCGGGCCGATGTTGCCGGAACGAGACTGCCGTTCAAAATTTGCTGGTTGACCAGAGGAGTTCGACCGATTGCCACGCCTGCCCCCTGGGCCGCAGCCTGAAGAGCCAGCTTCGACAAGTTGAAGTATACGTCCTTGTGCCGTCGATCCGCGAACTCACTCGTCACCGCGTCGATTGCATCCCACTCCGCCGTGCGACTGGCTTTCGGCCATGCATGCGCGTCGTGCAGGCGCGTGAAGGAACATGCTTTGTCGCGAGCCAGCTTGGTTCGCAATTCCGATGTGCATACCGGGAAGATCAACGAGTCCAGGACCGCAAGTATCATGAGCCCCTGAGGCGGCGAGCTGTCGTAGCGAATCGCAAGGTCGATGCTTTCGCGGCGTAGCTTGGCGATCTCCGGCAGGTCATCCTCCGCCACCAACTCGATCTCGATCGCCGGCTCCGTTGTCTGGAATTGCAGGATGAGACCGCCCAGCCAATCCAGCGCCAGCGAGCCGGAGCAGCTGATCCGTAGGCGGCGCGGCTGAAACGGGCCTCCAAGCTTGAGCAACGCTTCAGCAATCTGGTCCATGGCGGGCCTGACTGCTTCGGCCAGCGATGCCCCCATGGAAGTAAGCGCGAGCCCCCTCGAACCCCGGAAAAAAAGCGGCTCGCCCAACCGCTTTTCCAAACGCGCAATTCTTTGGCTGACCGCGCCTTGGGTGACACGCATTCGCTCGGCAGCGCCGGTAAAGCTCCCGCACGCCGTCACTTCGGAAAACACAAAGAGATCTGCGGCCATCGTTGGGTCGAGCGTGCGCATCATCGTTCCTAATGCCGGCATTAGCAATACTGGCTTGTAACTTCTCAGTATCGAATTAACAATTCCCGTTAATCACGATTATATAGTTTGCAAGATGATGGGAATATGGAAAATAAACCAGAGACAATTCCGCAAGAAGTGCTGAATCGCGAACCATATATATGGATGAATCCAGGATTAGATTCATCATATGTTGTTATTCCGAGCCTTGACATAAACATAACGGACATTCGAGCAGCTCAAGCGCGATGGATACGGTTCCAGCCACTAATTGCCAGACTGTTCCCCCAGACAGTGGCGACAAATGGGCGTATTGACTCTGACTTGATCGAAATATCGGACATACCCTCATTGTTTCCAAATGCGGCTGTAGAGAGTCGCATTTTTGTAAAGACTGATCATGACTTGCCAATAACTGGCACTATTAAGGCAAGAGGCGGCATCTATGAGGTGTTAACTATTGCGGAAAAATTGGCCCTCAGCACTGGGCTTATTTCTTCGCCCGAGGACACTCTGGCCCTGGATAGCCCGAAGGCTGCCGAAAAATTCAGCAGATTCAAGATAATCGTCGGATCAACTGGAAACCTTGGGTTCAGTGTCGGCGCAATCGCACGGTCGCTTGGCTTCAAGGCCGAAGTGCACATGTCGAAGGACGCCAAGAGTTGGAAAAAAGACCGGCTGCGGCGCATCGGCGTTTCAATAGTCGAACATCCGGGTAGCTACACGTCAGCGGTGGCCGCGGCACGGGCGTCCGCGGAGTTGGATCAATCATCCTTCTTTATCGATGACGAGAATTCCCGTGCCCTGTTTCTCGGTTATTCGACAGCGGCGTTCGATCTGGTCAGGCAACTCAAGTCGGCAGACGTCGCGATCAACGCGGATACACCAGCCAATGTCTATCTTCCCTGTGGTGTGGGCGGCGCGCCGGGTGGCATCACATTTGGGTTGAAAGCGTTACTTGGCGACGCCGTTCGCTGTTACTTTATCGAGCCGGTCAACGCGCCTTGCATGTTGGTTCAACTGGCCTCTGGCTCCGATATCGCCATAGCGCTGGAAGACTTAGGCCTGAATGGCGAAACCATTGCAGACGGTTTGGCGGTAACGTCTGCTTCCATGCTGGTGGCGCGCCTCATGGATCGATTGGTCGATGGCTGCCTGACATGCACGGATGCAGACATGGTGGCTTGGGTACAGCGCCTGTGGGAACAGGAAGGCTTGAGGCTTGAGCCCTCGGCGGCAGCCCCGTTTTGCGGCCTATCGCAATTGCTCGCCGCAGGGTCAGGATCAAATGCTGTCCATGTCCTGTGGACGACAGGCGGCTCTCATCTTCCCGACGAAGAATTCTTGCCGCTGATCAATCGGGAACCGCGGAGCGTCACCGGTGACGAAGCCGTGCTGGCGACGACCTAGATCACAACCGCTGCGAGCAGCCTTTGCCAAAAGGCAGATCCATTCATCATATGGGAGGTACAACTATGCATGCATTCTTTTTGGCCGCGTTATCGCAAAGCCGGCGACAGCTCCTTGCGATCGTCGGCGCCGGCGCAGTCGCCGGGATGATTGGTCTCGGCGGTTCGACGGCCTTGGCCGCGGATCGTGACCACACGATCATCGTCGGGCGAAGCGGTCAGATCAACACGCTGGATCCCCTGCGGGCCGATTACAACCAGACCAACGCTGTCATCAGCGCAGTCTACGACACGCTGGTGACTTATGATGAGACCACGCTCATCGGCAGCCTGGCGACCGAATACGCCTATTCGGACGACGCCAGGTCGATCACCTTTACGCTCCGCTCCGATGTGAAATTCCATGACGGGACGGCGCTGACGGCCAAGGACGTTGCCTACACGCTTGACCGCCTGAAGCGTCTCGGCGCCGGCGTCGGCTCGCTCGTGAGCGACTACAAGTCGACCACCGTCACCGATGACACCCACTTCACCATCAACTTGTCCAATCCAAACCTGCTTTTCCTGCCGTCGCTGAGCAAGATCTACATCCTCAACTCCGCATTGGTCGACGCCAATGCTGGTGACAACGATGGCCAAGGTTGGCTCCAGGTTCATGACGCAGGCAGCGGCCCCTATGTGGTTGGCGATCAGTCGCAGGCAGTGGTCATCGACCTCTTCAAGGACTACTGGGCTCACGAAGAGGGGCGTCCGCAGTCGATCGTGTTCCGTCGCATCGATGAAAGCTCGACGCTTCGCGATGAACTGCGGGCAGGCAACATCGACGTTGCCTTTAACTTTGCGGCCCGCGACGCCGCCACGATCGCCGCGGACCAGGCGCTCAAGGTTGTCCCGATCAACACCAGCTACCAGGCCGAAGTGGTATTCAACACCCGGGTCGGCCCGACCGCTGATCCCAAGGTCCGCAAGGCGCTACGTATGGTCTACGACTATTCCGGGGGCCTGCGCGGCATCCGCGATGGCTTTGGTGCGCTGGCCAATGGACCTTTGCCGGCCCGTCTCGACTGCCGTCCCGAATTGCCGGAAGTGAAGCGCGACCTCGACGCCGCCAGGGCGTTGCTTGCCGAGGCGGGTGCGAGCAACCTGAGGCTCAAGATGAACTTCCAACCCGTGTTCGACATGATGAAACAGGAAGCGACGCTGTTCCAGTCCAACCTGCGTGAGATCGGCGTCGAACTCGAGCTCGAGCCCATTGCCTTTCCGAACTATCTCGCCAGCCTGAAGGACCCGAACTCGATTCCGCAGATGATGTTGATCGAGGACTCCGCCCAGGTGCCGGATGCCGGCGTCATGTTGGTGAAGAGCTACAAGTCGGATGCCATCGGCACCAACCGTACCGGCTATGCAAATCCGGAAGTCGACAAACTGCTGGACCAGGCTGTTGCGACCGCAGACGACGCCAAGCGCTGCGACCTTTACAAGCAAGTCCAGACCATCCTCCACGATGACGCGGTGATGATCGACATGTATGGGGTCTACTTGCCGGCCGCCTACCGAGTTGATGCACTCGCTGAGCTGAAGCCCAGCATGCTCACGATGGGTATCGAGCCGGCGGACTTCCGTCTCGCTAAACCGTAAGCGAGGCCGGACAGGTTCGCGGTCTGTCCAAGCAGCCTCGGGACGAGGCTGCTTGGACATCGCGAAAAATGCGCGCCGGCAACCACCTGTCACGCCAACGGAAACGATGGCTTGAAGATCTCGTCGACTGAAGGATGGCGCCAGGTCCGGGCCGGATACTTGGCGATCAGTCCATCGAACTGGGCTTGCGCCCGATGGCGATAGGCGTCGAGGTCGATGCCCGGCAGTTGGCGATCCTTCATGACCACCCGGCCGTTGACGATCGACATCTTGAAGTCGCGGCCGGTGCCGCTCAGCATCATCGTCTGGATCGGGTCGATGACCTGGCCGAGTTCGAAGGCCGAGAGGTCGAACAGCGTCATGTCGGCCTTGGCGCCGACGGCGAGGCGCCCAAGATCCGGGCGGCCGAGCGCATCGGCGGCGACGATCGTGGCAGCATTGTAGAAATCGGCCGAACTGCAGGCCGACACATCGCCCTCCGCAACGCGGCACAGGCTGATGCCGAGCCGCATGTTCTCGACCATGTCGGGCGGGAAGGTGTCGGTGCCGAGGCCGATGGGGATGCCCGCCTTCTTGAGCCGGGCAAAAGATTCCATCATCCCACCGTAGCGTGACAGCACCAGCGGACAGTGGATCAGCGCGGCACCGGAAGCGGCAAGAATGTCGACGTCGTTGCCGGTGCGCTTGATGGCAGTGTGACCGGTGACGTAGACGCCATGCGGCAGCAAGGAGCGCTTCGACAGGAAGCCCAGCGACGAGAGCCATTCGACCGGGGTCTTGTCGTAGCGCCCGACGATGCTGTCGAACTCGTCGAGGCCCTGGCAGCAATGCAGCCGGATCGGGCAGTCGAGCTCCTCGGCCACCGCGGCTGAGCGCCGAATGAGTTCGGAGGTGCAGTTTTCAATCCGGTCCGGCGCCAGCATGCCTCGGACCAGGCCATCATGGGCGCCGTCGAACTTGCGGACATAGTCGCGGGCAGACGCCAGGCCCTTGAGCCCGCGCTCCTCGTCCCAATGGACGCCGAAGCTGCCATCGTCGCGGATCAGGGAGACCCCGGTCATGTAGCATGGCCCCAGATAGGCCCTGATGCCGACTTCGGCGGCGCTGTCGGCCGAGCGGGCGAACTCGTCGTAGGTCTCGGCCCATTCACGATAGAACATCGAGGTGATCGGAAGTGCTGTGGTGATGCCGTTGCGGATCAGTTGGACGAAGGCGTACTTCATCTTGAAGGTCTGCTCGTCGGTGGAATACATCTCCACCGGACCCGATGCGACATAGTCCTCCGGCCAGACCCTGCCCTTGGCCCAGTCCGGCTGGTTGTCGAAGGCGAGCACCGTCGTGTCGAGATCGGCCAATGCGTTGAGGTCGATGAAGCCGGGCCCCAGGATGGCGTTGCCGCCGTCGATCTCCTGATCCACCGGCCCTTCATAGCCGCGTCCGACGAAGATGATGGTGTCGCCACGATAGACGACTTCCGCGTCCTTCATCGTCCGGTGGCCTTGACCGTCAAAACCGATGACGTAGCGCGCTTTCACTCGTGTCGTGGTCATGCTGGAAACTATCCGGTTGTCGCAATTGATTATGGTGGCGAACGGCGCTGTCTACGGGACCATCGGGCCGGCCCATCTGTTCAGGCCGACCGGCGTGTCGAGCGCCTTGAGATACATCTGCCGATAATACGGCTCGAGCTCGTCGGCGGCCGACTTGCAGCGTGCCATGTATTCGGAGAATTCGCCGGCTAGCGAACGCGCCTCGGCCTTGATCGCCTCCTCGTCGACGGTCAGCAGCTTGCGGTTCTCCATGACGATCTCGCCGCCAACCATGGCGGTGACGACCGAGGAGCCATTCTCGCAGTAGACGAGCTGCCGCCTCAGGTCGTTCAGCGGCGTGAACGCCAGCGAATTGAGATCGAGCAGGATGATATCGGCCTGGAAGCCGGATGCGAGACGCCCTGACGGTTGCGGCAGCCGCATGGCCTTTGCGCCACCCGAGGTCAGTGCGGTCAGAATCTCGACCGGCCGGGGCCAGTCGTCATATCGGGGATCGCCGATATTGTGCACGAGGCCCGCCACCTTGGCGACAGTCCAAAGGTTGATGCCGTCATCGGTGGAAGCCTCGTCATTGCCGATGCAGACATTGATGCCCGCCTTCTGCAACCGTCGGAACGGCATGACGCCGCTGCCGATCTTGAGGTTCGACACAGGATTGTGCGCGACCGAGCATCCGGACCCGGCAAGCAGCGCGATATCGTCATCGTCGACCCAGATCGAATGGATGACCATCGCCTGTTCGTTGAGCACACCCATGTCGTGAACGTAGCGGATCAGCGACTTGCCATAATTCTCCTGGCCAAGCACCCGCTGCAGGCGGGTTTCGAGAATGTGCATGTTGTAGGGAATGTCGCGTTCGCGTGCGATCCGGCCAAGCGCCTGCAGATAGGCCGGCGTCACGCGCTGCGGCGCCGAGCATGACACCGCACAGCGCAACCGGCCGGCCTCGGTGCCATGCCAGGTGGCCATGAAGCGGTCGTAGCAGCCAAGCAGCTCGGCATCCGTCATCAGCCGCACCTCGCTCATGCGCTTGAGCAGATGCGGGGGAAGGAAGTCCTTCAGGAAGGGATATTTCTGGTGCTCGGGCACATTGGGCTGGTCGAGCGTGACTGTGGCGCGAATGCCTGAGTCGGCATAGGCGCGCATGACGGCGTCGACCTCGTCATCGGTGACAACCGGCACGAAGAAACAGTCGTCGTGGACGGAGGTGACGCCCTGCTTCAGCATTTCGATGCAGCCGAGCATGGTCCGTACATAGGCGAAGCGCGGCGAGGCCAACTGATCCATCAGCGGCGGCACCTCGTAGAGCATGAACAGCTCGAGCGGCGAGTTGCCGAGCGCACCTTTCATGAAATTGCCAGGCGAGTGGAAGTGACCGTTGACGAGGCCGGGCATGGCAAGAAGCCCCTTGCCGTCGATGATACGGGCGCCCTCGCCCGCCTCTTTCGCAGCAGCCGGTCCCAGGGTTTCTATCTTGTCGCCCGATATGACGATGTCGGCCTCGGCATACTCGGTATCGCGCTCGTCGAGCGTGAGGATGCGCGCATTTCGGATGACCGTCTGCATGCGCGTCATGCCTTCCCATCATCTTGGATCGCTGGCGCAGCGCGATGCTTGACGAGCTGCAGCCTGGTCTTGGGGTCGAGTGAATCCCGCAGCGAGTCCCCGAGCAGGTTGAACGCCATGACCAGGACGGTGATCGCAAGGCCTGGGAGTGCTGCGATATGCGGCGCGACGAAGACATAGCTCCTGCCTTCGCTGGTCATGATGCCCCATTCCGCGATCGGCGGCTGGACCCCGAGGCCCAGGAAACTCAACCCGGCCGCGGTGATGACGACCGCGCCGACGATGGTGCAGCTGTAGACCACCGAAGCGGCGACCACGTTGGGCAACATCTCGACGAACAGGATCTTGAGGTCCGATGTCGCCATCGCCTTGGCCGCCTCGATATAGGCGAGCTCGCGCTCCTGGCTCGCGGCGGCATAGACCACGCGCGTGTTGTAGGGGATCAAGGTGACGACCAGCGCGATCATCATGTTGCCAAGGCCGGGCCCCATCAGGGCTGCAAGCATGATCGCCAGCAGCGCCATCGGGAAAGCGAAAAAGACGTCCATCACCCGCATCACCACTTCGCCGAGGCGCGGATACCATGCGCCGATCAGCCCGAGCGGGATCGAGATGGCTGCGCCCAGGATCACCGGAACGACGCCCGACAGCAGGGTCAGGCGGGCGCCATAGATCAGGCGGGAGAGAATGTCCCTGCCTTGGTGATCGAGCCCGAGCAGGTGACCCGGCGTCCCCAGCCCCTGCAGGCGCAGGGCGGGATCGGCCTCGTTGGGCGGGAACGGAGCGAGATAAGGCGCAAAGATCGCGCAAAGTACCAGCAGCAGGATGATGACCGCCGCAATGCGGGCCACCGGATCGCCGAGCACGCCGCGCCAGACGAAATAGAGGTTGGAGCGGCGCGCCGGGCTGAAGCGCTGGCTGGGAACAGGACTGGTCGTTGCCATGGAGGTCACGCTCATGGTTGTCTCACCGCTTTCTGGGGTCGAGGGCATGGACGATGACGTCCGAGACCATGTTGCCGAGCACGAAGACGATCGCCACGACAAGCACGCAACCCTGGATGACCGGCACGTCGCGCTGCATGATGGCATCGAACAGCAGGAGCCCGACGCCCGGCCAGTTGAAGATGATTTCGGTGAAGATGACGCTGCCGAAGAGATAGCCGATCTGCAGGCCGCCGATATTGGCGAAGGTCGGCAAGGTGTTGCGCACCGCATGGCGAAGCACGATCTGCCTGCGGCTCAGTCCCCTCGCCCGGGCGGCAAGGACGTAGGGCTGGCCAAGCACGTCTATCATGCGCGAGCGCGTGACGCGGGTGACGACGGCAATGGAAGACGCCGCGGTGGTGATGGCCGGCAGCACCATGTGATGCAGCAACTGGCCGAGGCCTCCCGGATCGACCATGTTGTACATGCCGGAAATCGGGAACAGCTTCCATTTGAAGCCGAAGAAATAGAGCAGCACGATGCCCAGCCAGAACACCGGCAGGCTGGCCAGAACGAGGGTGAGTGCGACGACCGCGCGATCGGCAAAAGTGCGGAAACGGGGTGCCGACGCCACGCTTAGCAGGAAGCCGGCGGCAAGCACAAGCGCCAGGCTGCCCGCCATCAGGATCAGAGAATTGACGATCTTCGGGCCGAGGATCTGGGTAACCGGCAATTGCTGCGAGATCGAGTTGCCGATGTCTCCCCGGAACAGGTCGAGCAGCCAGCCGGCGTACTGGACGAGCAGTGGCCGGTCGAGGCCGAGATCCAGACGCAGGGCCTCGAGCTGCGCTTGGGTGGCCATGCGGCCGAGCAAGGTGAGCGCGATGTCGCCGGGAATGAGTTGCAACGACAGGAATACGATGACGGTCACGCCGAGCAGCACTGGCACGGCATAGAGCATCCTGGTTCCGATGAAAGCGATGATCGACACGGACAGCCTCCCAACTGCACCGCCGACCGGCCCGCAAAACGGGCCGGCCGGACATGTGTGACGTCTACTGCTTGGTTATGCCGGTCAGGTCGAACCAATGCTGCGGCGCCAGCACGAAGCCTTTGACTTCGGGCCGCGCGGCATAAGTCGACATGGCGGTGTAGTAAGAGGTGAAGGCCATGTCGCCGGCGATGATATCGCGGATCTCGTGCAGCTTCTTGTCCATCTCCTCGCTTGACGCAGCACCGCGGGCCGCAGACAGCAACTCGTCGATCTTGGGGTTGCTGTAGTAACCGGAGTTGCAGCAGTTCGGCGGCAGCGCACCGGCGGCAAGGACCTGGTCGAGCCAGGCAAACGTGCTCTCGCCCCACGACGCCGAGGTGAGCCCGGTGCCGTCGCGCATGCCCTTCGACATCATTTCCCAGAAGGTGTTGTTGTCGAACATCTCGATCGACGCCTTGATGCCGACCTTCTCGAAGTCGCGCTGCAGCCACTCCGCATCGCCCTTGGTGTTGACGTCGGCGCCGGCACCGAAGGTCCAGTCCATGCGGGTGGTGAAGCCGTCGGGATAGCCGGCCTCGGCAAGCAGCTTCTTGGCGCCCTCGGGATCGTATTCGCAATCCTTGTAGCCCGGGTCGTAACCGGGGCCGCCGAAATTGAGGACGCCATAGGACGGCCGTGCCAGGCCCTTGCGCTGATATTTGGCCATGTCCTCGCGGTTGATGGCCATGCACATCGCCTTGCGCACCTTCGCATCCTTGAAATGCGGATCCTTGGTATTGATCCACATGACATAGAGCATCGGGCTGTCGCCCGAGATGATCTGCATGCCCTGCTGCTTGAGGAATTCGAGCGAGTCGGGAGATGGCGTGCCGATGACGTCGACCTCGCCGCCGACCAGCGCGAGTTCACGGGTGGCGACTTCCGGGATGCCGCGCAGCACGATCTGGTCCGCCTTCGGCTTGCGCGCCTCGTTCCAGTAGGCGTCGTTGCGGGCGATGACCAGCTTCTCGCCAACGACACGCTCGACGAACTTGAACGGCCCGGTGCCTACGGGATGCTGCTCGACATTGTCGTTGCCGTAGGTCTTGACCGCCGTCGGGCTGATCATGCGCGGCGCACCGGAGCCACCGGCCGCCATGCGGCGCAGGAACTCGGCATTGGGCTGCTTGAGATTGATCTTGAAGGTGTTTTCGTCGACCACTTCGTAGCCGGCGAGATCCTGCCACATCCAGCCCATCAGGCCGGGCGAGACGGGCTGATGGAACTCGAAATTCTTGTCCGTCATCCGGTCCATGTTGAATTTCGCAGCTTCCGCATTCCACGGCGTGCCGTCATGGAACTGCACGCCCTTGCGGAGGTGGAAGGTGTAGGACTTGCCGTCTTCCGAAACATCCCAGCTTTCGGCGAGCGCAGGCACGATCGCCGGTGTCTCTGAGCCACCCTTGGTGAGGTCCTCCTCGACGAAGGTTTCGAAGATGTGACGCACCACCTTGAAGGTGTTCCAGGTGCGCGAGGCGTGCGGGTCGAGGCGGCTGAAATCGGACTCGACCGCGAACACGATGGTGTTGCCCTCGGCGTGGGCCAGGTCGACGACCGCGGTGCTGCCGAAGCTGGCGGCGAGCAACACAAGAGCGGTGCCGGCCAGGCGATCGCGCATTCGGCGCGCTATTTGTCTTGAGGCGTTGGACTTCCGAAACATCATGCTTTTCCTCCCAGTTGGACAGATGTTTCTTCCTCCGCGCCACCGCCCCTCAGCGGTGGTCGTAGAGGAAGCAGGCGACGTTCCGCTGGTTTTCTATTTCGATCAGCGGAGGTGCGGATCCGCGGCACGCATCGAAGCAGTCCGCGCAATTGCCGACATAGGGGCAGCACGCGCCCCCAAGCTTGGCCGTACCCTCGAGGTCTTCGGCGCGTTCGGCCGCCTGCTCCCAGCGCATGTCGCCGCGCACGTGCAGGACGGTTCCCAGGAAATCGCGGGTGAAGGGATGCTTCGGCTCGCGGTAGACGGCTTCGCTCGATCCGGTCTCGAGGATATTGCCGCGATACATGACGATCGTGCGGTCGCAGAACTGCTTCACGATCTTCAGGTCGTGGGAAACGAACAGGAATGTGAGATCGAGCTTCTTCTGAAGGTCTCCCAGCAGGTTCAGGATCTGCGCCTGGATCGAGACGTCGAGCGCCGAGACGGGCTCGTCGAGGAACAGGAATTCCGGCTCCAGCGCCAGGGCGCGGGCGATGGCGATGCGCTGGCATTGGCCGCCGCTGTATTCGTGCGGATAGCGATAGGACTGCGTCGGATCGAGGCCGACAAGCTCGAGCAACTCCTCGACGCGCCGGCGGGCGACGGCCTTCGGAGTGCCGAAGTTGAGCAGCGGCCGCTCGACGTTCTCGGCAACGGTCCGACGCGGATTGAGCGACTGCAGCGGATCCTGGAAAACGATCTGCATGCGGCGGCGAAAGCCCCGCATCTCTTCCTGGGAAAGCGCGCCGAGGTTCTGCCCGTCATAGCGCACCTCGCCGCTGTCGGGCTCGATCAGCCGCAGGATCATGCGGCCGAGCGTCGATTTGCCCGAGCCTGATCCGCCGACGCAGCCAAGGATCTCGCCCTTCCTGATATCGAGGCTGACATTGTTGACCGCCTTGGTACTGGCGGTCGTGCGGCGGAAGAAGGCACCGCGCCTGACCGTGAAGGCCTTGTTGAGGTCGCGGACTTCGATCAGGTTCTGGGCGCTCATTGCCGTGCCTCCAGGTCGAACAGGTGGCAGCGCACGTAACGTCCCGGCTCGGGATTGTGCCACGCCGGAACCTCGTCGCGGCAGCGGCCGATGGCGTGCTCGCAGCGCGGGGCGAACCGGCAGCCCTTCGGCGGCGCCAAAAGGTTTGGCGGCTCGCCGCGAATGTAGGTCATGCTGCCGTGTTCCTCGTCCGGGTCCGGGATCGAGCGAATCAGCGCCTGGGTATAGGGATGATGCGGCGTGGCGAGCAGGTCTTCGACCGCACCTTCCTCCTGCACGTGGCCGCCATACATCACCAGCACACGCGTCGCGATGGCGCGGACAACGCCGATGTCGTGGGTGATGAAGACGATCGGCAGGCCGGTGTCGCGGCTGCGGTTCTTGAGCAGCAGCAGGATCTTCGCCTGCACTCCGACGTCGAGCGCGGTCGTCGGCTCGTCGGCGATCAGCAATTTGGGTTGGCAGGCGAGCGCCATTGCCAGACCGACGCGCTGGCACATGCCGCCGCTGAGCTGATGCGGATAGCTCGCCAGCACCCGGTCGGGATCGGCGAAGCCGACCTCGATCAGCGCTGCGCGGGCGGCCGCCTGTGCAGCCTTGCGATCGAGCTCGGGATTGTGCCGCAGCAAGGTCTCGACGAGCTGGAACTCGGCCGTGAACGACGGATCGAGCGAGGCGCGCGGGTTCTGGAAGATCATGCCGATGGTCTTGCCGCGCATGTCTTCGAGTTCGCGCTCGCTGAGGGCCAGGATGTTCTTTCCATCGATCTCGATCTCACCGCCGAGATATTTGCCCGGTGGCGTCGGCACCAGCTTCATCAGCGACAGCGCCGTCACCGTCTTGCCGGAACCGGACTCGCCGATGATGGCGAGAATTTCGTTCTGGCTGAGCGAGAAGCTTACGTCGTCAACCGCCCGGGCAACGCCGGCAGGGGTGACAAAAGCGGTCCTCAGATTACGGACCGAAAGAACGACATCGGCGTCCTGCAGCACTCAGTTTCCTCCCGAGATCGAGTTGGAAAGCGCAATTGCCAATTCGTTTCATGTATACAATTTAATGTCAACATCGTATGCATCAACGATATGACACAAGAGGGCCTGTAAGGCTTCCTGAGTGGTTACCGCCTTTCCAAACAATGTGATTTCCAAACTTGGAGTTAGGCTTGCGGCTTCGCTTGGCGAGCCAAACCGATCCTGGAGTTGGAGCAGGCTCTATGATCACCCCCAGAGAGGTTTTCTCAGGGCCTTATTATGCACAATATCAATAGTATATCGTATACTTTTTGCGATCATGAGCGACCTGGCGTTCCGCAGGTTTCGCGAGCCAAGCTCATGCTGAACGCAGCGCCAACGAACCGATGTCGTTCTGATGCAATAGGCCTAGCCCCTGCCATCCATCCATTGAGCTAATTGCCTGCCAGGCGCCGCGGAGTAAGATGCATGATGGGCAGGTGGGGTAACGCCGACGTGACGCCTTAAATGCAGCGTGCAAGCGTTGCGTCGGCCACCCGCCCCCGCCACCTACGCAATGCCAATGGCCCGCTTGGATCGAGCATCCGGGCGGGCCGTTCGTTTGATCTCCAAGCGCAAAAGCCCATAGCCGAGCCGCCGTTGCGGCGCGGCCCGCTCTGCCGCGCAGCATCCCTCAAATGAAAATAATTTGACACAAGGGCAAATCTACGATTGCATTGCCAATGCCTGATGATGCGAACGCGCGAGCTTTCGCTCAGGCGAGGACGGCGACTGCAGCGTCAGTCGGCTTCCGAACAGCATGATCAGAGCAAGCCCGCTCAACCTACCAGTCGATGACGATCCGGAACTCGCAATTCCAGGGACAGGGCTCATAGCGCGACGAGGCTGAAAGGCAGCTTCGTCGAGTCGAATGAGAACCGACCTGGAGAAGTTGCATGTCCGTAGACCTGCTCGTCCGTGACGCATACGTGTATGTCGATCGCGGTTGGGAAATCGCCGGCGGCTGGATCGCCGTCAAAGACAAGAGAATCCATTCAGTGGGCAAGGCCGGCGACGAACCGGCCGCTGCGAAGACCATCTCCGCGCATGGCCGATTGGTCACGCCCGGCCTGATCAATGCCCACCACCACATGTACCAGAACCTGACGCGATCCTACGCGCCGGTGACCAATGGCACGCTGTTCGAATGGCTGACTGGCCTCTATCCGATGTGGGCGGGTCTGACGGAAGAATCCGTCTACGCCTCGACCTATGTCGCGATGACCGAACTGCTGATGGGCGGCTGCACCACCTCGATGGACCACATGTATGTCCATCCCAAGCCCAAGCTCATCGACGCCCAGATCCGCGCCAGCACCGACATCGGTTTCCGCTTCTACGCGACGCGCGGATCGATGACACGTTCGGTCGAGAATGGCGGCCTGCCGCCGGCCTCGGTGGTCCAGCGCGAGGACGACATCCTCGACGACAGCATCCGTCTGGTCGAGGCGTATCACGACGCCAAGCCGGGAGCGATGACGCGCGTGGCGCTCGCGCCTTGCTCCCTGTTTTCCGTCACCGAGCGCATCATGTCGGAATCGGCGCGCCTCGCCGACAAGTACGATCTCAGGCTGCACACCCACCTCGCCGAGGACCCCGAGGAGGACAAGTACTGCGCCGAGGTCTATGGCTGCACGCCGACCGAGTATTTCGAGCGTGTCGGCTGGGCCAGCAAGCGCTCCTGGGTCGCGCATTTCATCTACCCCACTAATGCGGAGATTGGCCGGCTTGCGCATGCCGGCGTCTGCGCCACGCAGTGTCCGTGCTCCAACATGCTGATTGGCGGCGGCTCGGCCGATGCCATGGGCCTGCGCGCTCGCGGCATGCGAGTCGGGCTCGGCTGCGACGGCTCCGCATCAACCGACCATGCCTCGATGTGGCTGGAGGCGCGCACCGCGCTGCTGCTCGGGCGCTACCGCAACGGGCCGCATTCGATGTCGGCGCGCGATGCACTCGACATCGCAACCCGCGGCGGCGCGGCCTGCCTTGGCTGGGAAGACGAGATCGGCCACCTCAGGCCCGGCGCCTGCGCCGATTTCGTCCTCTGGAGCATGTCGGAAGTGGCTCTCGCCGGCGCCCACAGCGATCCTGTCGAAGCCTGGCTGCGCTGCGGCCCGGCCGTCGCCGGCACGACCGTCGTCAACGGCAAGATCCTGGTCGAGGACGGTCGCCCGGTGATGGCCGAGCTCGGCGACGTGCTTGCCGAGCATGCCCGGCATTCGCGCCGCATGCAGTGCCTCGAAGCCTAGCCAACAACATCACTCAACGCCGCGCAGGCGGCACATACTTCTGGGAGGAGGTATCATGGCTGAATATGTTCATGCCCATGCGGGCGAGCATGACGTAGACCAAGGCGTGGTCGGGGATGTCGAGGAGGTCATCCCTGCCCAGCGCCGGATCGCATTGGGTTTGCAGCAGGCGCTGGTGTCGAATGCCTGGCTCGATCCGATCTTCATAGCCTCGGTGGCGGGCTTTTCCGCCACCCTGGCGACCAATCTTGTGACGGCGACTTTCCTTGCTGCCGGTATCGTCACGGTCGTCCAGAGCACCAAGCTGGTGCGGCTGCCGGTGGTGCAGGGGCCGTCCTCGGCGTTTTCTCCGCTGGCGATCGGCTACTACAAGGCCGGCACCATCTCGGCCGCCAGTCTCGGGCTGATCATCGGGGCGGCGTTCGTGTTTATCCTGTCGGTGCTGGGTCAGTTCGCCCGGCTGCGGCGGCTGCTTTCCCCGGCTGTTTCGGGCACCATCATCACCCTGGTCGGCATAGCTCTTGCCGGCTTCACCTTCATGGAGTTCTTCGGCGGCATTGGCACGTCGAATTTTGCCACCGGCCAGAGCATCTTTCTCGCCTGCGTGACAACCGCAGTCGTTCTGGTCAGCTCAGCGCTTGGCGGCACCTTTCGGATGTTCGGCTTCCTGATCGCCCTGATCGTGGGCGACGCTCTGGCCCTCGGCCTCGGCCAGCTCGACTTCTCGGGCGTCGGCCAGGCACCCTGGATCGCCTTCCCCAAGCTCCTGCCCTATGGCTCCCTCACCTTCGACCCTGCGATCACCATCACCATGTGCATCGTCTTCGTGGTGGCGGTCGTCGAGGCCATGGGCATGTATGAGGCCACCGCGCGGCTGACCGGTGTCGAACTCACCGACAGGCGCGTCAATGCCGGTATCGCCGGCGAGGCGGGCGGGTCGATGCTTGCCGCCCTGATCGGCGGCTTCGGCACCACTGCCTACGCCCAGAACCTGGGGGTGATCAGGCTGACGGGCGTCGCCAGCCGGCATGTCGTGCGCGTCGCCGGTTTCATCTTCATCGCGCTTGCCTTCCTGCCCAAGGTCGCGGCGGTGCTGGTCGCAACACCGGCAGCGGTCGTCGGCGGCCTGTTTTTGCCGGCAGCCGCCACGGTTGTCATGACCGGCATCCAGATGGCCAGCCAGGATCGCGGCTCGGCGGTAAAGAACCTGGTCGCGCCCCTCGGTCTCATGGCGGGCCTGGGCATCCCGGCACTGGCGGGAGCCTTGTCCGGCGGTCTGCCACAAGTGCTCGCCGAAATGCTCACCCATTCGATCGTCGTGGGTGCAGTGACGGTGTTCGCCGCAGAAATCCTGCTGGTGCGGGTACCTGAACTGTTGCGAGGTCGCTGACCCCATCGACACCAAAACGGTCGTCACGAAAAAGCCCCGCCAGCCGAAGCCGGCGGGGCCAGGGATGGGAGGTTCAACCCCTCCAGCCTACCATGATTCTGGCAGAGCACCCCAGGCTCCCGCGATGAGGAGCAACAACGACATGCCAATGCCGTGGACTTGGTGACGTCCTCGGCGCCCCGCTACCGGACGGTAGAGGGAGCTTCCTCGATGCATGCAGCCATGACGACTAACGATGCGCGCACCAGTTTTTCGGCAGGTGTTTTGGCCTCGCCATGGACAGGCCGGCCGTTAGCGCCTCGTCCAGGCTTGAAGTGAAACATGCAGTCTCGGGCATCCCACCGAAATGGTTGACCCGAATGCTGCTGCCCCTCTTGCTGATCAGGACTCCGACAATTCTCAACTGCTCCCGAACCTCGCGGAACGTCATTTTCCACTCTCCCGCCACCACTTGAACCCCTCAGCAAGATTAGTGAGCACTAATTTAGCTCCACAGGCAAGAGCTTGGTTAATCGATGGTTAACCAGAGCCGGCAGATCGACTGCGAGGACACCGGCCCGATCGATCAGGCATGAACGCACCTTTGGAAGCGGGGCGCCCGACACCGATCCCGTGGATGCCTTGCTGCGTCTGCGAGGGAGTTCGTTTGCCCCGACAACTCTGCTAGAAGTTCCGCGCCAGGAGTGAGGCGGAGCTGCCATGAAGTGCTACCTGATCAATCTCGACCGCTCGCCCGGGCGCCTGGCATTCATGGCAGAACAATTCGAGCGCCTGAGCCTGTCCTACATCCGCATCCCGGCGATCGACGGCCTCGCGCTCGGCGACGATGTTCTGGCCAGGCACAGGATGCCGGCAGCCATAGCAGCCTGCTTCCTGAGCCATCGGTCAGCCTGGCAGGCATTCCTCCACTCGGGCGAAGAGTTCGCGGCGGTCGTCGAAGACGACGCCTGGCTGTCCCCTGCCGCAAGCCACTTCCTTGCCGGCGAAAGCTGGATCCCGGCGGGTGCGGACATCGTCAAACTCGAGACGACAGGAACCAAGGCGGCAGTCGGCAACGACTGCATTGCCCTGGGGCCGACCAGGTCGCTCCGCAGGCTGCACTCGCTGCACGAAGGTGGCGCCTGCTACGTCGTCTCGCGGGCCGCCGCCGCGCGGCTCATCGAGGTCTCCGAGCACTTTGCCACCCCGCTGGACATGTTCGTGTTCGGGCAGCCCGTTATCGACGACATGAAGGTCTACCAGATGATCCCTGCGCCTGTCAGGCAGCGGAGCACCGTCGAAGCCGAAGCCGTCGGCGAATTCAACAGCACGATCGACATATCTCGCTTCTCGGAGCCGCGTCGCAAGACGAAGCGCAGCATCAGGAAACTGCGGCATGAGTTCGGCCGCCCCTTCCGTCAAGCCTGGGCTCTCGTTCGACGAGCCATGAAGCTCGACGACGTTACGATGCGGCGCATTCCATTCGGCTGAGGCTCACGCGGAAGCGCGCTTCTGGCGACCGGGCCCGAAACGAAAAGGCCCGCCACAACGGGCGGGGCCTTGTGCTTTGGATTTTGCCGCTGCGTTCAGTGCCCGGGATGCAGGGCGTCGTTCAAATACATGCAGGTCAGCATGGTGAAGATGTAGGCCTGGATCACCGCCATCAGCAGTTCCAATGCGGTCAGCGCGACCGTCATCGCCAGCGGCAGGATCGCAACGAAAACGCCGAGGGTTCCCATGCTGCCGAGACTGACGACGAAGCCGGCAAAGACCTTGAGCGTGATGTGGCCGGCGAGCATGACGGCGAACAGACGCACCGAATGGCTGATCGGCCGCGAGATGTAGGACACGATCTCGATCGGCACGATGATCGGCGAAAGCGCCAGCGGCACGCCGGACGGCAGGAACAGCCGGAAGAAGCCGAGGCCGTTTTTCCAGATGCCGTAGAGCGTGACGGTGGCGAAGACGATCATGGCGAAGGAGAAGGTCACGATGATGTGGCTGGTGACCGTGAAGGCATAGGGGAACATGCCGGCGAGATTGGCGATCAGGATGAAGACGAACAGCGAGAAAACCAGCGGAAAGAACTTCATGCCGCCCTCGCCCGCATTTTCACGCAGCGTCTTCGACACGAACTCGTAGATAAGCTCGGTGATCGACTGCAGCCGCGACGGCACAAGGGCCCGGGCGCTTGTCGACAGCAGCAGGAACAGCCCGCCGAAAACAGCCACGCCCACCATGTAGGCGGCCGAATTGGTGAAGGCGATTTCCTGCCCCGCAAGCTCGAAGAGGGTGAAAATCGGCTTGATTTCAAACTGTTCTATCGGTCCCGCCACAGCGCCTCTCCGGTCTGTTCAATTGGTGATGAAAAAGCGCACGCCGCCGAAGCAAGCCCGGGATCCAGACGCAGCCGAGTGCGCCCACGGGTAGCCAAGCGCCGGCCCGCAGCGTTTTCGCGATTTTTCAGGATGAGATTGGGTCGGGGTGACAATTGATCAGCGCCATCTTTTGGATGGGGCCGTCCCCGAATGTGCAAGACACTGGTCGTCCAGTGCGTGGGCTTGTTAGCCTAACCGGCGGGCGCAGACAAGCCACAAGGTGACGCGGGGCACGCGCTCCACGTCAGATGTGGAGCGCGTGGCCAAGCGTGCGCAGCGCGGCCTCGAGAAAGGCTTCGCCCTGGGTCGGATGGGCGTGGATCGTGCCGGCGATATCCTCCAGCCGCGCACCCATCTCGATTGCTAGGCTGAAGGCTGTCGAGAGCTCCGAAACACCCGTGCCGACCGCCTGGATACCGAGCACCAGATGGTTGTCGGCGCGGGCAACGATGCGGACAAAGCCGTCTTCCCCCTGCAAGGTCATGGCTCGGCCATTGGCCGAGAACGGGAACTGCGACGACTTGATCTCGATGCCGAGGTTCTTGGCTTCGTCGGGCGACAGGCCAGCGGTGACGACCTCAGGGTCGGTGAAGCAGACAGCGGGAATAGCGCGCTTGTCCCAGCTGCGCTTGTGGCCGGCGACGATCTCGGCAACCATTTCACCCTGGGCCATGGCGCGGTGCGCCAGCATCGGCTCGCCGGTGACATCGCCAATGGCATAGATGCCGCGCATCGAGGTGCGGCACTGTTCGTCGATACGGATGAAGCGGCCATCGCGGTCGAGGTCGATCTCTTCGAGGCCCCAACCTTCGACGAGAGGCTTGCGACCGACGGTGACGAGCACCTTGTCGGCAGCAATCTTCTGCTCGCTGCCATCGGCGGCCTCGACCAGCAGCGCGTCGCCTTTGGAGGACAGTCCCTTGGCCTTGGCGCCCGTGAGCACCTTGACGCCGAGCGTGTCGAGCCGCTTGGCCACGGGCCGGGTCAGCTCGGCATCGTATTGCGGCAGGATGCGCGGCAAGGCTTCGACCACGGTGACCTTGGATCCGAGCTTGGCAAAGGCGGTGCCGAGCTCGAGCCCGATGTAGCCGCCTCCGACAACGGCCAGAGCCTGCGGCACCTGCTTGAGCGCCAGCGCTTCGGTCGACGAGATCACCTTCCCGTCAAAAGGCAGGAACGGCAGCTCGACCGGGACCGAACCCGTGGCAATGACGATGGTCTCGGCGCGGATCACCTGCAGGCCGGTCTCGGTGTCGACTTCGACGGTCTTGCCGTCGCGAAAGCGCGCCCAGCCCTGCACCGACTTGACCTTGGCCTTCTTGAGCAGTCCTGCAACGCCGGTGGTCAGGCGACCGACGATGCGGTCCTTCCAGGCAACGGTCCTGGCGAGATCGAGCACCGGCGCCGTCAGGCTGATGCCCAGCGGGCTGGTGCCCCCGGCCATCTCGCTGACCTTGAGATATTCATCGGCCGCGTGGATCATCGCCTTGGACGGAATGCAGCCGACATTGAGGCAGGTGCCGCCGGGCTTGACCGCCTCGACGATGACCGTGTCGACGCCGAGCTGGCCGGCCCGGATGGCACAGATGTAGCCGCCCGGGCCGGCGCCGATGACGAGAAGCTTGCAGGAGATTTCCTTCACAGCCTCAGCCCTCCACGAAGATCATTGCCGGCGCCTCGAGCAGCGCCTTGAGGCGCTGGACGAAGACCGCAGCATCCCAGCCGTCGATGACGCGATGATCGAAGCTGGACGACAGGTTCATCATCTTGCGCGGCACGAACTGCGTGCCGTCCCACATCGGCCGGATCATGATCTTGTTGACACCAACGATCGCCACTTCCGGATAGTTGATGACCGGCGTCGTGGCGACGCCGCCCATGGCACCCAGCGAAGTGATGGTGATTGTCGAGCCGGTCAGCTCCTCGCGCGTCGCCGTGCCTGCCTTGGCGGCGTCGGCGAGGCGGTTTACCTCCGTCGCGCAGTCCCACAGGTCACGCGCCTCGGCGTGCCTCACGACTGGCACCATCAGCCCGCCCGGAGTCTGGGCCGCCATGCCGATATGGACGCCAGCATGGCGGTGGATGATGCCGGCATCGTCGTCGTAGATCGCGTTCAGTTGCGGCTGCTCCGCCACCGCCTTGACCAGCGCGCGCATCAGGAACGGCAACAGCGTCAGCTTCGGCCTGTCCGGCTTCTTCGAGGCGTTGAGCTTGGCGCGCAGCTCCTCGAGCGCCGTGACGTCGACCTCCTCGACATAGGTGATGTGCGGGATGCGCGACTTGGCCAGCGCCATCTTCTCGGCGATGCGCCGGCGCAGGCCGATGACCTTGATCTCCTCGACCTCGGTCTTCGCCTGCAGCCCGGCAGCGGGAACAGCCGAGCCCCGCGCGGCAAAGCCGTCGAGATCGTCATGGGTCACGCGCCCGGCCGGCCCGGTGCCCGGGACCTGGCGCAGGTCGATGCCGGCTTCCTTGGCACGCAGCCGGACGGCCGGAGAGGCGAGCGGACGTTCGCCTTCGGGACGCGGCAGGCCGAAGTTCGAGGCGCGCGGTGCGGGCTTGAGCGCTCCGGACGGTGTCGGAGCTTTCACAACAGGTTCGGATTCGACCTTCTTAGCCGGCGCAGGAGTTGGTTTCGGAGGTTCTGAAACAGTGGCTTCGAGGTCGCTTTTCGCCTTAGCCAGCGCGACGGCCGGCTCAGCTTCGGCCGGTGCGTCGCCGGCAACCTTGATGCGCACGATCGGCGAACCGACCGGGACCGTGTCGCCGATCTCGGCACCGAGCCAGAGGATTTCGCCATCGACCGGTGACGGGATCTCGACGGTTGCCTTGTCGGTCATGACGGCGGCGAGCACCGCGTCCTCGCGCACGAGATCGCCGATCTTGACGTGCCATTCGACGAGCTCGGCCTCAGCCACGCCCTCGCCTACGTCGGGAAGCTTGATGACATGTTCGCCCATGCTCAGGCCCCCATCGTTTCGATCAATGCTTCGCCGACCCGCTTGGGGCCGGGGAAGTAGTCCCATTCCTGTGCATGCGGATAGGGCGTGTCCCAGCCGGTGACGCGGGCGACCGGTGCTTCCAGATGGTAGAAGCAGTTTTCCTGCACCAGCGACACGAGCTCGGCGCCGAAGCCGGAGGTCAGCGTCGCCTCATGTACCACCACGCAGCGGCGGGTCTTCTTGACCGAGGCGACGATGGTGTCGAGGTCGAGCGGCAGAAGTGTCCTGAGGTCGATGACCTCGGCGTCGATGCCGGTCTCTTCGGCCGCCGCCTGCGCGACATAAACCATGGTGCCGTAGGCGAGCACCGTGACGTCGGAGCCCGGGCGCCGGATCTCCGCCTTGCCGAGCGGCACGGTGTAATGACCATCAGGCACCTCGCCCAGCTCGTGCTTCGACCAGGCGGTAACCGGCCGGTCGTGATGGCCGTCAAAGGGGCCGTTGTACAATCGTTTCGGCTCCAGAAAGATCACCGGATCCGGGTCCTCGATCGAGGCGATCAACAGACCCTTGGCGTCGAGCGGGTTGGACGGAACGACCACCTTGAGGCCGGACACGTGGGTGAAAAGCGCCTCGGGACTCTGGCTGTGCGTCTGGCCGCCGAAGATGCCGCCACCGGTGGGCATGCGGACGACGATCGGGCAGGTGAATTCGCCATTCGAGCGGTAACGCAACCGTGCCGCTTCCGAAACGATCTGGTCATATGCTGGATAGACGTAGTCGGCGAACTGAATTTCGATGCAAGGCTTGAGGCCGTAGGCGGCCATGCCGACGGCGGCACCGACGATGCCAAGCTCGCTGATAGGGGCATCGAAGCAGCGCGAGCGGCCATATTTCTGCTGCAGCCCTTGGGTGCAGCGGAAGACGCCGCCGAAGTAGCCGACATCCTCGCCGAAAACGACGACATTGTCGTCGCGGCCCATGGCGACATCCATGGCGCTGCGGATGGCCTCGATCATTGTCATGCGCGGCATCG
This sequence comes from Aminobacter sp. P9b, assembly GCF_045345995.1. Taxonomy (NCBI): domain Bacteria; kingdom Pseudomonadati; phylum Pseudomonadota; class Alphaproteobacteria; order Hyphomicrobiales; family Phyllobacteriaceae; genus Aminobacter; species Aminobacter sp. P9b. The sequence continues at coordinate 182,512 of NZ_CP150082.1, forward strand.
GCTACACTCCCGCCTTCTGGCGCTGGCGACGGAGATGCGGCGGCATCTCGGCATAGACGCCTTCGAACATGTCGCGCGTCGACGGCTTGCCGCCGGCATGCAGGGTGCCGTGGCTCTCGGCTTCCTTCTGCGCCGATATGACCGCCTCGAGGATTTCGGCCTCGGTCTGCTTGTGGCGCTCGTCGGACCACAGGCCGCGCCTGATCAGATGGTTCTTGAGCCGGATCACCGGGTCGCCCAGCGGCCAGGCATCCGACTCGGTCTTGGGCCGATAGGCGGAGGGATCGTCTGATGTCGAGTGCGCCCCGACGCGGTAGGTGACGTATTCGACGAGCGTCGGCCCGAGATTGCTGCGGGCGCGTTCCGCCGCCCATTTCGCCACGGCGTGGACGGCGAGATAGTCGTTGCCGTCGACCCGCAGAGCAGCAATGCCGAAGCCGAGGCCGCGCGCCGCAAACGTGCCCGAGCCGCCACGGGCGATACCCTGGAAGGTCGAGATCGCCCACTGGTTGTTGACGATATTGAGGATCACGGGCGCCTTGTAGGTTGAGGCGAAGACGAGCGCGGCATGGAAATCGCTTTCCGCCGTGGCGCCGTCGCCGACCCAGCCGACCGCGATCTTGGTGTCGCCCTTGATCGCCGACGCCATCGCCCAGCCGACCGCCTGGATGTACTGGGTCGTCAGGTTACCGGAGATCGAGAAGAAGCCGTGCTCCTTGGCCGAATACATGATCGGCAACTGCCGGCCCTTCAGCGGATCCTTCTCGTTGGAATAGATCTGGTTCATCATGTCGACCATCGGATAGCCGCCTGCGATCAGCAGGCCGGCCTGACGATAGGTCGGAAAATTCATGTCGCCGGGATTGAGCGCCTTGCGGAAGGCGCAGCTCACCGCCTCCTCGCCCATATGCTGCATGTAGAACGAGGTCTTGCCCTGGCGCTGCGCCATCTGCATGCGCGCATCGAAGGTGCGCAGCGTCATCATGTGGCGCAGGCCGTCGAGTTGTTCCTCGTCGGTCAGCGTGCCTGCCCATGGCCCGACAGCATCGCCCTCGCGATTGAGCACGCGGATGATCGAATAAGCGAGATCGCGGATCGTCCTGGGATCGACGTCGACCGGCGGCCGGTCGACCGAACCCGCCTTGGGGATCGGCACGTTGGAAAAATCGGGTGTGCCGCCCGGCCGCACTTCGGGCTCGGGCACGTGGAACTTGAGCGGCGAGGGATTGTCCGTCACGGATGCTCCTCCTGTCTTGCCAGCGGGCCGAACGTCCTCCCCGGACACCGCAAGCACCAGACAATTTATGTCAGTAACACTGACCTATTATCCGATCGCATCGGTAACCGCAATGGGGCCCGACACCAGGACTTTGGCATTCTCTCGGCCTCTGCGAAAGGCCGTTGACAGCACCGGCATTCGTCGCCCATGTTGCCGGCCTCACCAGGGGGGTCCCGACAAGGGGCTGAGATACTGCTGGCTCGCGCAGCGCAGTGACCCGTTGAACCTGATCCAGTTCACACTGGCGTAGGGACGGTGCGAGGCGCTGCGGGCCGGGCAATCCGGCTTTGGCATTCGGGTTCCCGCCCGAAGTCCCCAGGCAAAACCTCACCTCCTCCTCATCGCACGAACTGGGTCTCCATTGCACCGGAGACTCACTCATGAATGCCCACACCCCGACAGTCACGACAGGCGAACTGCCCGCCTCGAAGAAAGTCCACAAACCCGGGACGCTACACCCCGGCATCCGCGTGCCGATGCGCGAAATCTCGGTCCACCCGAGCGCCGGCGAGCCGCCGGTCACCGTCTACGATTCGTCCGGCCCCTACACCGACACGAGCGTGAATACCGACATCGAGCGCGGCCTGCCGCGGCTGCGCGAAGACTGGATCCTCGCCCGCGGCGACGTCGAGCGCTACGACGGCCGCACGGTCAAGGCCGAGGACAACGGCTTCGTCTCGGCTGAGCGGCTGACGCCCGAATTCCCGGTGCGCAACGCGCCGCTGCGCGCCACAGGCGGCCGCGCCGTCACCCAGCTTGCCTATGCCCGCGCCGGCATCGTCACGCCCGAAATGGAATTCGTCGCCATCCGCGAGAACCTCGGCCGCGAGCAGCTCAAGGCAAAACTCGAGCGCGATGGCGAGAGCTTCGGTGCCGCCGTTCCCGATTTCGTCACGCCGGAATTCGTCCGCGACGAGGTGGCCCGCGGCCGCGCCATCATCCCCTCCAACATCAACCACCCCGAGAGCGAGCCGATGATCATCGGCCGCAATTTCCTGGTCAAGATCAACGCCAATATCGGCAATTCGGCCGTCACCTCGTCGATGGCCGAGGAAGTCGAGAAGATGGTGTGGGCGACCCGCTGGGGTGCCGATACGGTGATGGACCTGTCCACCGGCCGCAACATCCACAACATCCGCGACTGGATCATCCGCAATTCGCCGGTGCCGATCGGCACGGTGCCGCTCTACCAGGCGCTTGAGAAGGTAAACGGCATCGCCGAGGACCTGACCTGGGAAGTGTTCCGCGACACGCTGATCGAACAAGCCGAGCAGGGCGTCGACTACTTCACCATCCATGCCGGCGTGCGCCTGTCCTACATCCACCTGACCGTCGACCGCGTCACCGGCATCGTCTCGCGCGGCGGCTCGATCATGGCCAAGTGGTGCCTGCACCACCACAAGGAGAGCTTCCTCTACGAGCATTTCGAGGAGATCTGCGACATCTGCCGGACCTATGACGTCGCCTTTTCGCTCGGCGACGGCCTGCGCCCCGGTTCGATCGCCGACGCCAACGACGCCGCCCAGTTCGCCGAATTGGAGACGCTGGGCGAGCTCACCAAGATCGCCTGGGCCAAGGACTGCCAGGTGATGATCGAGGGTCCCGGCCACGTGCCGATGCACAAGATCAAGGAGAACATGGACAAGCAGCTCGAGGTCTGCGGCGAGGCGCCCTTCTACACGCTTGGACCGCTCACCACCGACATCGCGCCGGGATACGACCACATCACTTCGGGCATCGGTGCGGCGATGATCGGCTGGTTCGGCACGGCCATGCTTTGCTACGTCACGCCCAAGGAGCATCTTGGCCTGCCCGACCGCGACGACGTCAAGGTGGGCGTCATCACCTACAAGATCGCGGCCCACGCAGCGGACCTCGCCAAAGGCCATCCGGCGGCCAAGGTCAGGGACGACGCACTGTCGCGGGCACGCTTCGAGTTCCGCTGGGAGGACCAGTTCAACCTCTCGCTCGACCCGGAAACGGCACGCTCCTACCACGACCAGACCCTGCCCAAGGAAGCGCACAAGGTGGCGCATTTCTGTTCCATGTGCGGCCCGAAATTCTGCTCGATGCGGATCTCCCACGACATCCGCGCCGAGGCACAGAAGGAAGGGCTGGCGGCGATGGCGGCAAAGTACCGCGACGGCGGCGACCTCTACATGGCCGTGGAAAGCGCCGAACCCGCGGAGACGGCAGACCAGCCATGAAGGTGCTGATCCACGGTGCGGGCGTCGCCGGGCTGACGCTCGCGTTTGAGCTGGCGACACGCGGCGCAAGCGTGACCGTGATCGAGAAACGCAGGCAGATCGCCGGCAATGCCTCATGGCAGGCCGGCGGCATGCTGGCGCCCTGGTGCGAGCGCGAGAGCGCCGAAGAGGCGGTGCTTTCGCTCGGGCGCGGTGCCGCCGATTGGTGGGAGAACGCCCTGCCAGGCCACGTCATCCGCAACGGCACACTGGTGGTCGCGCCGGCACGGGACGCGGCCGAACTCGACCGCTTCAGCCGCCGCACATCGGGGTTTCGCTCACTGGACACCGAGGCGATAGCAGCGCTCGAGCCAGACCTCGAGAGCCGCTTCGGGCGCGCGCTGTTCTTTGCCGGGGAAGCGCATCTCGACCCGCGCAAGGCGCTGCCCGGGCTACAAGAGAAGCTCGTGCAGATGGGCGTGCGCTTCGAGTTTGGCTATGGCACCGCATCGAAACCGTACATGGCGGATTTCGAGGCCGACTGCACTGGCATAGCCGCCGCGCAACCTACTTTGCGCGGTGTGCGTGGCGAGATGCTGATTCTCAGGACATCGGAGGTCTCGCTGGCGCGGCCGGTGCGACTGTTGCATCCGCGCATCCCCGTCTATGTCGTGCCGCGCTCCGACAACCTGTTTGTGGTTGGCGCGACGATGATCGAAAGCGAGGCGGCGGGGCCGATCACCGCGCGCTCGGTGATGGAACTGCTCAACGCCGCCTATGCCCTGCATCCGGCGTTCGGCGAGGCCGAACTGGTCGAAACCGGCGTCGGCGTGCGGCCGGCCTTTGCCGACAACCTGCCGCGCGTCGAGCGCGACGGAAACAAAATCCGCATCAACGGCCTCTATCGCCACGGCTTCCTGCTCGCTCCTGCAATGGCGCGGCAGGCTTCCAACATGATCCTGGGCCACGAGACGAAGAAGGAGCTCGTCCATGAAGCTCACCGTTAACGGCGAAAATCACGAGGTCGCGTCCGGCACACTGGCGGCCCTCCTTGCCGAGCTCGACTACGAAGGCGGCTGGCTCGCCACGGCCCTCAATGGCGAGGTCGTGCCGGCCAGGGAACGCGACGGCTGCGCGCTGGCGGATGGCGACCGCATCGAAATCCTAGCACCGATGAAGGGAGGGTGAACCATGCTCGAACTCTACGGACAACAGGTCTCCTCCCGCCTGCTCCTCGGCACCGCACTCTACCCCTCGCCCGCCATCATGGCCGAGGCGATCAGGGCGTCGGGCGTCGACATCGTAACAGTATCGCTGCGGCGCGAAACCTCGGGCGGCAAGACGGGCGGACAATTCTGGTCGCTGATCCAGTCGCTCGGCGTCCGCGTCTTGCCCAACACCGCCGGCTGCCATTCGGTCAAGGAGGCGGTGACGACGGCGCGCATGGCGCGTGAGGTCTTTGCAACGAACTGGATCAAGCTCGAGGTCATCGGCAATCACGACACGCTTCAGCCAGACGTGTTCGGGCTGGTTGAGGCGGCAAAGATCCTATCCGCCGACGGCTTCGAGGTCTTTCCCTACACGACCGACGATCTGGTCGTCGCCGAACGCCTGCTCGACGCCGGTTGCAAGGTGTTGATGCCCTGGTGTGCGCCGATCGGGTCCGCGCGGGGGCCTCAAAATCTTGACGCATTGCGCAGCCTGCGTGGCCATTTCCACGACGTGCCGCTGATCGTCGACGCCGGCATCGGCCGCCCCTCGCATGCGGCCACCGTCATGGAACTCGGCTACGACGCCGTACTGCTCAACACCGCCGTTGCCAAGGCAGGCGATCCGGTCGCCATGGCCGCGGCCTTCGGCAAGGCGGTCGAGGCCGGACGGCAAGCATTCCTCGCCGGCCCGCTCGAACCGCGCGACATGGCCGTCCCATCAACCCCCATCATCGGCATGGCAGCATTTTCATGAAGCTCGACCCGTTCTACCTCATTGTCGGTTCCGCCGTCTGGATCGAGCGCCTGGTGCCCTTGGGCGTGAAGCTGGTGCAGTTGCGCATCAAGGACATGGACGACGCCAGCCTGCGCCGCGAAATCCGTGCGGCGAAGGCCATCTGCGAACGCCATGGCTGCCAGCTCGTCGTCAACGACTACTGGCGCCTCGCCATCGACGAAGGCTGCAACTTCGTCCATCTCGGCCAGGAGGACCTCGCCGAGGCCGACGTGGCAGCGATCCGCCGCGCCGGCATGAAGCTCGGCCTCAGCACCCACGACGACACCGAACTCGACACGGCCCTTGCGGCCGGACCCGACTATGTCGCGCTCGGACCCGTCTATCCGACCATCCTCAAGGCGATGAAGTGGGCGCCGCAAGGGCTCGACCGCATCGCCGAATGGAAGCGGCGTGTCGGTGCCACACCGCTCGTCGCCATCGGTGGACTGAACATCGAGCGCATCCCGGGCGTCTTCGCCCAGGGCGCCGACATTGCAGCCGTCGTCACCGACATCACCCTGAACGCGGATCCCGAAGCGCGCACGCGCGAATGGCTGGCGGCAACGGCTGAGTGGCGATGACCCCGCATGTGCTTATCGTCGCCGGGTCAGATTCGAGCGGCGGCGCCGGCATCGTCCGCGACATCGAGACAGTGTCGGCCTTCGGCCTGCGCAGTTGCGTTGCGGTCACGGCCGTGACGGTCCAGACCCATGACGCTGTCGAACGGATCAAGCATAGCGCACCCGACCTCGTTGCCGCCCAGATGCGCGCGGCATTTGCCGCCAACCCGGTCAAGGCGGTCAAGATCGGCATGCTCGGCAGCGCCCCGATCATAGAGGCGGTCTCATCGGTACTGGCAAGCAGCCTGCCGGTCCCTGTCGTGCTCGACCCCGTCCTCGCCTCGACCTCGGGACGTCAGTTGCTCGACGACGACGCGGTCGAAACGCTCAAGCGCAAGCTGTTTCCGCTTTGCACGCTGATCACGCCCAACCTGCCCGAGCTGGCACTGTTGACCGGCCTGCCGCTCGCCGCCGGCGAACGCGACATCATCTGGCAAGCCGCCAAGATGTTCGATGCAGGCGCGCCCGCCATTCTGGTCAAGGGCGGGCACGCGTCGGGAGCAACGTCGACGGACCTGCTGCTCCTGCCCGGCCGAGAACCCATCCGGTTCGACGCGTCGCGCATCCCGGTCGTGATGCGCGGCACCGGCTGCATGCTCGCAAGCGCGATAGCTGCGCACCTGGCCCAGAACGAAACGCTGGAGATCAGCGTCGGCAAGGCGAAGCGCCATGTCTTCGCCAAGCTGCTTGCTTCAAAGCCCTGACAGCGACTTTCGCCGCTCAGCCCAGACGGGCAGCATGCCACCGCAAGTGGTCGTCCATGAAGGTGGAGATGAAGTTGTAGGAATGGTCGTAGCCTTCCTGCATGCGCAGGGTGAGCCCGATGCCAGCCTTCTTGCAGGCCTCTTCCAACAGCCACGGCCGCAGGCCTTCGTTGAGGAAGCTGTCCGAAGTGCCCTGGTCGACCAGGAATTCGGGAAAGCGCTTGCCGTCCTCGATCAGCAGCGTCGTGTCATAGGCGCGCCACGCGGCTTCATCTGAGCCGAGATACTTCTCCAGCGCCGGCTTCGACCAGCCCGCCGTCGAAGGCTGTGCGATCGGCGCGAAAGCCGTGCAGCTCTTGAAGCGCTCGGGGTGCTTCAGGGCGATGGTCAACGCGCCGTGGCCGCCCATCGAGTGGCCGAAAATCGCCTGGCGTGACATGTCGGCCGGGAAGTTCGCCGCAATCAGCGCCGGCAGTTCTTCGGTGACGTAGGAGTACATGCGATAGTTTTTCGCAAAGGGCTCCTGCGTCGCATCGACATAGAAGCCCGCACCGGAACCGAACTGCCAGTTGTCCTTTTCGTCGGCCACGCCTTCGCCGCGCGGGCTGGTATCGGGGCAGACGATGATCAGGCCGAGTTCGGCGGCCAGGCGGCGGTACTCGCCCTTGTCCATGACATTGGCGTGCGTGCAGGTGAGACCCGAGAGATACCACAGCACCGGCACCGGACCATCCTTGGCCTGCGGCGGTACGAAAACGGCAAAGGTCATATCGCAGGCGCAGGCCTCGGAGGCGTGCGAATAGACGCCCTGGACACCGCCATGCGACTTCGAGGTGGAAACGGTCTTCATCTGCTCTACCTTCTCGTCAAACAATTCCGCCCGGCATACCCTCGGCGGACGGGGGCTGCAACGCTCAAAAAGATGCCGGCGGCGCGGCCGAGAGGTCGTGGAACCCTCGAACGCACCGCCGGCCGACGCCTGGCTTGGGGAACATGCGGGCAAGCTGGGAGGCTTAAAAGACCCGCAACAAGGCCCAGGCGCGGTTCCGTTTTTAGTAGACCACGACGCTGCGGATGCTCTCGCCGGCATGCATGAGGTCAAAACCCTTGTTGATGTCTTCGAGCTTGAGCGTATGCGTGATCATCGGATCGATCTGGATCTTGCCCTCCATGTACCACTCGACGATCTTCGGCACGTCGGTGCGGCCGCGCGCGCCGCCGAACGCGGTGCCCTTCCAGGTCCGGCCGGTGACCAGCTGGAACGGCCGCGTCGCGATCTCCTGGCCGGCACCGGCGACGCCGATGACGATCGATTCGCCCCAGCCGCGGTGGCTGGCTTCCAGCGCCTGGCGCATCACCTTGACGTTGCCGGTGCAGTCGAAGGTGTAGTCGGCGCCGCCGATCTGGTCGGCACCGCGCTTGGTCATGTTGACGAGGTAGGGAACGATGTCGCCCTCGACCTCCTTCGGATTGACGAAATGCGTCATGCCGAACTTTTCGCCCCAGGCCTTGCGCTCATTGTTGAGGTCGACGCCGATGATCATGTCGGCACCCGCCAGGCGCAGACCCTGCAGCACGTTGAGGCCGATGCCGCCGAGGCCGAAGACGATGGCCGTCGAGCCGATCTCGACCTTGGCGGTGTTGATGACCGCACCGATGCCGGTCGTCACGCCGCAGCCGATGTAGCAGATCTTGTCGAAGGGTGCGTCGGGGTTGACCTTGGCCAGCGCGATCTCGGGCAGCACGGTGAAGTTCGAAAACGTCGAGCAGCCCATGTAGTGGAAGATCTTGTCCTTGCCGATCGAGAAGCGCGACGAACCGTCCGGCATCAGGCCCTGGCCTTGGGTCGAGCGGATCGCGGTGCACAGATTGGTTTTCCGCGACAGGCAGGACGGGCACGAGCGGCATTCGGGCGTGTAGAGCGGGATGACGTGGTCGCCCTTCTTGAGCGAGGTGACACCCTTGCCGACATCGACGACGACACCCGCACCCTCATGGCCGAGGATCGCCGGGAAGATGCCTTCCGGATCGGCACCCGACAGCGTGAATTCGTCGGTGTGGCAGATGCCGGTCGCCTTGATCTCGACCAGCACCTCGCCCTCGCGCGGGCCTTCGAGGTCCACCTCCATGATTTCGAGCGGCTTTCCGGCTCCGACGGCAACTGCGGCGCGGGTTTTCATGTCTTTCTCTCCCAACAACAAGTAGGCGCCGGGCATTTCGTCCGGCGGATTATCGAACTTTAGGCAGCCTTGGCCGGCCCTGCGGGGAACACGCCCGACATGACGCTGAAACCCTTGAGGCGCTTGACGCGGTCGCACCAGCGGCGGATCGCCGGATAGTCCTGTCTGGGGATGCCGCCCTCTTCCGACAGCATGATGTAGGGGAAGCAGGCGATGTCGGCGATGGTCGGCTGGGATGCCGAGCAGATCCAGTTGCGCCCTTCCTGCTCGCCGAACCACAGATGTTCGTCGAGGATGCGGAACAGCCGATGCGCGCCCGCGCGGGCCGCCTCGACGTCGAAGTCGTAGAACAGCGCGTCATGCAGCCGCGCCGCGGACGCGGTGCCGGTGATGCCGTCGGCAAAGGCCAGCCACTGGCTGATCTCGCCGAGCAGCGCCGGGTTGTCGCGTGGATACCAGGTGCCTGACGCATCGTATTTCGAGGCGAGGTAGACCAGGATCGCCTGGGCATCGCGCAGCACCAGCCCGTCGTCGTCGATGACAGGAAGCTGGCCCAGCGGATTGATCTTCAGGAACCAGTCCGACTTGTGCTCGCGGCCGGGATAGAAGTCGACGGGAACGGTCTTCCATTCGACACCGAGCATGCCCATCAGCAGACGCAGCTTGTAGCAGTTGCCCGACAGTTCGTAGTCATAGAGCGTGATCATCGGAGAACTCCTAGAGGTCGAGTACAAGCCGCGCCGACTTGGCACGCGACACGCAGGTCATGATCTTGGTGCCGGACTTGCGCTCGGCATCGTTGAGGTAGACGTCCTGGTGGTCGGGCTCGCCCTCGATGACGGTGGCAAGGCAGGTGCCGCAGGCGCCCTGCTCGCAGGACGACGGCATGTCGATGCCGGCGTCGCGCATCACCTCGAGGATCGTCTTGCCGGCAGGCACCGTCAGCGTCATGCAGGAGCGCGCCAGTGCGACCTCGAAGCTGGTGCTGTCGTCGATGACATTGGTGTTCTTGAAGTATTCGAAATGCACCGCCGTCTCCGGCCAACCCATCTCGGCAGCGATATGTCGTGCCGCCTCGAGCATCGGTCCGGGGCCGCAAAGATAGACATGCTTGTCCGGGCCGTAGCCGCTGAGGATCTCGCGCAGCATGGCGCCCGTCTGGTCGGGCGAAAGACCTAGATGCGGCTTCAGCGAGGCGCCGAGCGTGCTCGTCTTCTCGGGGAAGGCCAGCTGTGCCTCGTTCTGCGCGAAATAGTGCAGCTCGTGCGCAAGGCTCTGGTTTTTGAGTGCCTGGGCCATTGCCAGCAGCGGCGTGATACCGATGCCGCCGGCGATAAACAGCGTCTGGACCGCGTCGCGGCGCAGCGGGAAATTGTTGCGCGGTTCGGAGATCGCCAACACGTCACCTTCACGCACCGTCTCGTGCAGACAGGTCGAACCGCCCTTCGAGTCGCGCTCGAGCTTGACGCCGATGACATAACTGTCGCTCTCGCCCGGGCCGTTGGTGATCGAATATTGCCGGATCAGGCCGTTCGGCAGGTGCACGTCGATATGCGCGCCGGGCTGGAAGGTCGGCAGCAGACCCTTGATCGGCCGGAGCTCGAAGCCGGCAATACCGTCGGCGGCCGGCCACTTCCGCGCCACCTGGACTCGGATCGTCGCCTTGCGGCCATGCGCCGTCTCTTCCGGCATCTCGGCCAGTTCCGGCGAGACGCGTTCGATGATCGGCTCCAGCGGTGCCGGTGCAGGCTTGTGCGCAGCCTCGGCTTCGACCGCCACGCGCAGTGCGGAGAGAAGTTCGTTGTGGTGGCGCAGCACGGCGAGGCGGGCCGCACCTTCGACCGTACCGTCGAGCACGCCGCGGATCACCGAGCGGTTGGAATCGACCGGCTGGACGAAGAACGCGGCGAGCGTCGCAGCACCACCTTCGACCGCGCGCAACGCGACGGTGAAATCGTTCGAAGCCTCGACGGCGACTTTTGCGTCCTTGCCGTCAAGGGCTGCGTTCGGCTGGAAGCGATAGCCCTTGAGCCTGGCTGCCACGACATCTGCCGGCGCGTTGACCGGGATGCCGCGCAGGGCGAGCAATTCGCCTTCGGCCAGGCCCGGAACTTCGGGAACCTCGCCTTGCGGCTCCTCCGCCGACCAGACCAGGCCGTAGCGCTCCACCGCCGCAAAGGTGCGGTTGGTGATGGTGCGGGCCGGCGCATCGGCCGGATGGGCGGGAATGTAGGTGCAGCCGGCGGTGCGGTTCGAATAGCGCCAGCCGTGGTACTGGCACTTCAGCTCGCGGCCGTCATTGATGCCGATCGACAGGCGCACGCCGCGATGCAGGCAACGGTTCTCCCAGATATTGACGTAGCCATCGTCGGCGCGCCAGACGGCGAACTCGCGGCCGAGCAGTTGCCCGTGGAAGACGTGGCGCAATGGCAGGTCGTAACCCGCGGCGATGGGATGCCATCTGGTCTTGGCTAGGTCGAGCATATGTTCCTCGCTGATATCTTGTCGGTTGGCGCCTTGAGGGCGCTCAGGTGGCGGCGGGGATGACCCCGTAGGTCACGCCCTTCTGGCTCAGCCACCGGCGGTAGGCGATGGCCGACTTGTCGGCACGGATCGGTGTTTCGGCACGCGGATCGAGCGGCAGCCGCTTCGGGAACTGATTTTCCAGGATCGGCTTGTCCTGTCCGAAGATCGTCTGCTGGAAACGCTTGATCACCTTGTCTTCATTGTCCTCGTCCAGCACGCACAGCATCATGTGGGCGCGGACATGCTCCTGGTCGACCGGTTGCAGGAACACGGCAATCACGTCGAGACGGCTCTCATCCAGCGGGCTCGATTTGTAGAGCACCGAGCAATAAGGATGCGGCACACGGTAGATGTAGTCGACATCGGCGCCGCCGTCGGAGGCAGTCGATGCCATCGGCTGGAAGAAGCGGCAGCGTGTGGCCAGGATCTCGTCGCGGTCGACCGAAATCTCGACGTCATATTCCTTCACCTCCGTATGCGGTTCGGCGCCGAGGATGTCGGTGTGGACATAGGGGAAGTGGCCCATGTCGAGGAAATTCTCGATGGCTCGCGGCGCCGAGACATTGACCCCCAGCGTCGCGGCATTGAGCCTGCGCCGGTCGGCCTCGGCATATTCGGGGATCGGGAAGATATCGGCCGGCGGGTTGCCCAGTGAGGTCCAGACATAACCGTAGGCGATCTTGACCGGCAACGTGCCGCCGAGCGCGGCGATGTCGACGGGATTGTCCGCTGCAAGTTCCGGACGCGAGCGCCACACGGCTGCCTTGCCGGCGCTGTCGGCGGCGAGGCTGAGCCGCTCTTCGAGCAGGACGGTGTCGACGACCACGCCCACCGGCAGTTCCGAAACGGCCGCAAGCGGGTGCCAAAGGTCGAGGATCACCTGATCCGTGCATCTCGTCTGGGTCATATGAGGTTCCTTCCTAAGGGCGCGGGTTTCACATCCGCGCCGGTATCGCACCGTAGGTGACAGACTTGTCGCGCAGCCAGCGCCGGTAAAGGACGGCGACGGCATCCGCACGGATCGGAGTTTCAGCGCGCGGGTCGAGCGGCAGGCGCCTCGGCACCTGATTTTCGAGGATCGGCTTGTCCTGCGCGAAGATCAACTGCATGAAGTTTCGGATTCCAGCCTGGTCGACGCCGTCCTTGAGGTAGCAGAGGAAGGGGTGAGCGACGCAATTGTCCTCGTCGACGGGCTGGACGAACAGCGTGATGACGTCGAGCCGGGCCTTGTGCACCGGGTTGCTCTTGTAGAGCGCCACCGTATAGGGCCGGATCACCTTGTAGACGTAGTCGACGATGAAGCCTTCCTTTGCCGTCGGCGAGGCGACAGGCTGGTAGAACTTGCATTCGGTCGCAACCAGTTCGTCGGCGGCCGTCAGTTCGACCTTGTAGGGCGCGACTTCCGTGTGTGGCTCGTCGCCCAGCCAGCCTGTATGGACGAACGGAAAATGGCCCATGTCGAGGAAGTTTTCGACCGCCCGAAGGCCCGAAACCTTGACTGCGATCGACCCGCCGGTAACCAGGTAGCGGTCGCCCTCTTCCGCCTCCGGCACGAACACGATATCGCGCTCCGGTGTGCCGAGGCATGCCCAGAGAAAGCCGTAGCGCTTGATCGAATTGACCAGCGCACCGGTATCGTTGCGGACCACTTCCTTGTTGTAGCGGCCACGGCAATGGATGGTGATGTCGACGCCGAGAAGGCGGGTCTGGAACGGCTCGGCGGCCGACAGGTTCGTGAGGTCGGCGACCACATGCCAATCGTTGAGAAGAACTCTGTCGCTACAAAGGGCAGCTATGCTCATCGCACCCTCCCTGGCTAGCACTTCCCCATGAACCTAGCTCTTTTATGGCATTATTGGAAACACAAGATTGGATATCAATCAATGGAAATTTGCATTGCCATGTGAGAAAGTTGGTTGACAGGCCGAAAGGATTGACTACCGATATGGGAAACGTAACTCGGGATATGCGGCACATCAGGTGCAGCCAACGCCGGTGCGTGACCGCTGAGCAAGCCAAAGTGCGCTGGTGGGGGAGGAAGGTGCCATGAGCAGTCGCTCGCAGGCCATTGCCGACATACTGACGCGGGCGATCATCGATCACCGGCTGGTGCCCGGCTGCAAGCTCGGCGAACGCGAACTGGCCGAGATTTTCGACGTCAGCCGTATCGTTGTCCGCCAGTCGCTGATCCGGCTGACCGATGACGGGCTCGCCCAGATCGAGCGCAACCGCGGCGCCTTCGTTGCCCGCCCGAGCATGCAGGAAGCGCTGGAGATCTACGACGCGCTGACGCTGGTCGAGCAGGGCGTCGCCGCCCAGCTCAGCGATCGCCTCGGGCCTGCCGGATGGGCCGAACTGCGCCAGCATGTCGAGCGCCAGCGCCAGGCCGTGGCTTCCGGCAACGACGCGCTCGCCGACGTGCTCGGCCAGGAATTCCACACCGTCTTCGTCCGCCTCAGCCGCAACAGGGTGATGCAGGAGATCCATGCCCAGTTGGTGCGCCGCACGACGCTGCTGCGTTCGCTGATCACCGCCGATTTCGACTATTGCAACCTGCTCGACGACCACGCCCGCGTCATCGACCTGCTCGAAAAGGGCCGGCTCAAGCCGGCGATGGAATTGATCGACGCGCATCACCGCTCCGTCGTGCGCGGCTACATCATGGACCGGCAGGTGTTTCCGGAACTGTCGCCGCGCGAGGCGCTGGAGCCGTATCTCGACGGCAAGGCCGGCGAAGCGCCGAAGCCTGCACCACGAAAAAAGACGGGAGATAACGGTGGAGCGGGGGCGCACGCCCACGTCCACGCCGCTAAATAGACCCGGCACGAAGCCGGGCGCCGACTACCAACAGAGGGTTACCACCATGATCAATCTCACCAGACGAAAATTCCTGCAATATTCCGGCGCTGCCGGCGCAGCTATCGGCACCGGCGGCTGGACTGGCCTCGCCAACGCCCAGGAGCCGCTCAAGGTCGGCGTTGTCTACGTCTCGCCGATTGCCGACATCGGCTGGACCAAGCAGCACAGCCTGGGCGTCGACGCCATCAAGGCGGAATTCGGCGACAAGGTCGCGCTCACGGTCATCGACAACATCTTCATGCCGCAGGACGCCGAGCGCGTGTTCCGCGAACTCGCTGCCTCCGGCAACCAGCTGATCTTCGGCACCTCGTTCTCGCACGGCACGCCGATGCAGAAGGTGGCGCCGCGCTTCCCGAAGGTCGCCTTCGAGCATTGCTCGGGCATCGTCCACCTCGCCAATCTCGGCACCTTCGAGGCCAAGTATTACGAAGGCACCTTCGTTGCCGGTGCCGCCGGCGCGCATATGAGCAAGTCGGGCAAGATCGGCTTCATCGGCGGCTTCCCGATCCCCGACATCGTCGGCCCGGCCAATGCGTTGCTGCTCGGCGCCCAGAGCGTCAATCCCGACATCACCTGCAATGCCATCTTCCTCAATTCCTGGTTCGATCCGGGCAAGGAAAAGGAAGCGGCCAACACGCTGATCTCGCAAGGCTGCGACGTCATCTGCTCGATGACCGATACCGCAACCGGCGTGCAGGTAGCGGGCGAAGGCGGCGCATGGTCGATCGGCTACGCGAGCGACATGGCCAAGTTCGGCTCGGGCAAGCAGCTCACCGCCTTCACGCTCGACTGGTCGAGCGACTATGTCGGCGCCGCCAAGGGTGTGGCTGCCGGCACCTGGAAGCCGGAAGCACGTTGGGACGGCCTTGCCGGCGGCGTGGTCAAGATGGCGCCCTACAACGAAGCCATCCCTGCCGACGTCATCGCCAAGCTCAAGCAGCTCGAGGCCGACATCGGCTCGGGCAAGGTCCATCCCTATGCCGGCGAACTGAAGGACCAGGACGGCAACGTCAAGGTCACGGCCGGCAGCGTGCTGGCCGATGCCGACATCCGCGGCATGAACTGGTTCGTCAAGGGAATGATCGGCAAGCTCGGCTGATTTCCGCCCCACGCTAGCAAGTCCACCGGAGCGCAGGCTCCGGTGGCTATGGCTGCGCATCGTCCAACCCATATGGCAGGACCGGCTATGCCCCCACGCCTCGAATTGCGCAACATCACCAAAAGCTATCCCGGCATCGTTGCAAATGACGACATCTCGATGTCGATCATGCCGGGCGAAATCCACGCCGTGCTCGGTGAAAACGGCGCCGGCAAATCGACATTGATGAAGATCATCTACGGCGCGGCCCAGGCCGATTCCGGCGAGATTTTCTGCGACGGCAAGCCCATCGCCGCGCACACGCCCGCCACCTCGCGGGCACTCGGCATCGAGATGGTGTACCAGCACTTCGCACTGTTCGAATCCGTCACCGTGGTCGAAAACATCGCACTCGCCGTATCCAACACCTTCGACCTCGATGCCCTTGCCCGCCAGATCACCGAGCTGTCGAACCGCTACGGCATGCCGATCGACCCCCACCGGCGGGTGCACGACCTCTCGGTCGGCGAGCGCCAGCGCGTCGAAATCGTACGCTGCCTTCTGCAGGCCCCGAAGCTTCTGATCCTCGACGAGCCGACCTCGGTGCTGACGCCACAGGCGGTGGTCAAGCTGTTCGAGACCCTGCGCCAGCTCGCCAGCGAAGGCTGCTCGATCGTCTATATCAGCCACAAGCTCGACGAGGTGCAGGAGCTTTGCGACACGGCGACCGTGCTGCGCAACGGCAAGGTCACCGGCACCGCGCGGCCCAAGCAAAGCACGTCGCTCGAACTCGCCCGAATGATGGTCGGCGCCGAGTTGCCCGAGATGCATGTCAGCCCGTCGGTGCCGAGCGAAAAGCCGGTGCTCGAGGTGCGCGGACTCACCGCCCCTGCCCGCGACAAATATGGCGTCGAGCTCAAGAACGTCTCCTTCGAGGTGCGCGGCGGCGAGATCGTCGGGCTTGCCGGTGTGTCCGGCAACGGCCAGGCCGAACTGATCTCGCTGCTCAGTGGCGAGCGCACCCACGGCAATGCCCTTTCGATCCAGATCGACGGCAGGGCTGCGGCCCATCTCAACGCCAGCGAACGGCGCAAGCTAGGCATGGCGTTCGTGCCGGAAGAGCGGCTCGGCCGCGGCGCCGTGCCCCCGCATGCGCTGTGGCAAAATGCGGTCCTGACCGCCCATCGCACCGGTCTGGTCCGAAACGGCCTCGTCGACCGCAAGGGAGCAAACAGCTTCGCCGCGAAGATCATCGAGCGCTTCAAGGTCAAGGCCAACGGGCCGCAGGCGAGTGCCCAAAGCCTGTCAGGCGGCAACCTGCAGAAATTCATCGTCGGCCGCGAAATCGCGCTCCAGCCGAAACTGTTCCTGGTCGCCCAGCCGACCTGGGGCGTCGATGTCGGTGCAGCCGCCTTCATCCGCCAGACGCTTGTCGATCTCAGCCGGTCGGGCGCGGCCGTGCTGGTGATCTCGGAGGAACTCGACGAACTGTTCGAGATTTGCGATCGCCTGCTCGTCATCTGCCAGGGACAGGTTTCGCCGCCGCTGATCAGGACAAAAACCAACCGCGAGGAGATCGGCCTGTTGATGACCAAGGTCGACCGCGGCAACGGCACCAACGGGAGAGGCGAAGTTGCGGTACAGGATTGAACAAAGACCGGAACCATCCGCCAGGATGCGGGTGGCGGCGCCGGTCATCGCGACCGTGCTTACGCTTGTCGTCGGCTCGCTGTTATTTGCCACGCTCGGCTATGACCCGCTGGTGACGCTGCAGGCATTCTTCATCGCCCCGCTCAACTCGTTGAACGGGCTTTCCGAGTGGCTGCTCAAGGCATCGCCGCTGATCCTCATCGCCTGCGGTCTGGCCGTCGGCTTTCGCGCCAATGTCTGGAACATCGGCGCCGAGGGACAACTGATCGTCGGGGCGATCGCCGCTTGCGGCGTCGGCCTGTTCTATCCCAACCCCGAGAGTCCCATTCTCCTGCCGTTGATGTTCCTGGCTGGCGCCTGTGGCGGCATGGCCTGGGCCGCGATCCCTGCCTTCCTCAGGGCGCGGATGAACACCAACGAGATCCTGGTTACGCTGATGCTGACCTATATCGCCACGCTTCTGCTGTCGTGGCTGGTGCATGGGCCGTGGCGCGATCCGGCAGGCTTCAACTATCCACAGACGGCACTTCTGTCGGCTGCCGCGATGTTCGAGCCCTTCGACTATGCCTACCGGCTCAACGCCTCGGTCTTCATCACCGTGGTCGCTGTGTTCCTGATGTGGCTATTCACTGACCGCAGCTTCCTCGGCTACAAGATGTCGGTCAGCGGTGCAGCCCCCCTGGCGGCACGTTATGCCGGCTTCCGCGAATCCTCGGCCGTCTGGATCGGCCTGCTTGCCGGCGGTGCTGCCGCCGGCGTCGCGGGCATGGCGGAGGTTGCCGGGCCGCTCGGGCAGTTGTCGCCGCAGATCTCGCCCGGCTACGGCTTCGCCGCGATCATCGTCGCCTTCATCGGCCGCCTCAATGCCTTCGGCATCGTGCTCGGCGGGCTATTGATGTCGCTGCTGTTCCTCGGTGGCGAGGCAGTGCAGATGAACCTTGGCCTGTCCGCAGCATTGACGCGAATATTCCAGGGCATATTGCTGTTCTTCCTGCTCGCCGCCGACTTCTTCATCTTCTATCGACTTCGCCGCATTCCGGAGCACGCCTGATGGACCTGTTCATTGCCATCTTCACCGGTACCATCATTGCCGCCACGCCACTGATCTTTGCGGCCCTCGGCGAGTTGGTCGTCGAGAAATCCGGCGTGCTCAACCTCGGCATCGAAGGCATGATGCTGATCGGAGCCGCCTTCGCCTTCTGGGCGGTCATTGCCGGATTGCCCATGCCCGTGGCGATCATCGCCGGCGCGCTCGGCGGGGCCGCCGCCTCGCTCCTGTTCGGCGTACTGGCGCTGACTTTCCTCACCAACCAGTATGCGGCGGGGCTGGCCCTTGCCATCTTCGGCTCCGGCGTCTCCGCCTTCCTCGGACGCAACTTCGGCTCGGCCCCGATCGATGCGCTCGACCGCATGAGCATCCCGTTCCTGTCGGACATTCCCGTCGTCGGGCCGATGTTCTTCCGCTTCGATCCGATGGTGTATTTCGCCATTGTCATGTTCTTCGTCATCAGCTGGTTCCTCTACCGCACCAAGGGCGGCCTGATCCTGCGCACCATCGGCGAGTCGCCCGAGACCGCGCACGCCATCGGCTATCCGGTGATCAGGATCCGCTATCTCGCCGTGCTGTTCGGCGGCCTGATGGCCGGGCTTGCCGGGGCCTATCTGTCGGTCGCCTATACCCCGCTCTGGGTCGAGAACATGACCGCCGGCAAGGGCTGGATCTCGCTGGCGCTGGTGGTCTTCGCCACCTGGCGGCCGTTGCGCGTGCTGCTCGGCGCCTGGCTGTTCGGCGGCATGACAATCCTGCAGCTCCAGGGCCAGGCGCTGGGCATTGCCGTTCCCTCCGAACTGCTCTCGGCCCTGCCCTATCTCGCGACGATCGTCGTGCTCGTGATCATCTCGCAGAACCGGCAGATGCTCGCGCTGCACTTCCCGGCATCGCTGGCGAAGCCGTTCCGTCCGGCGACGTGAGCCGCCGGCATATGGAGACGCGAGAAATGATCACTGCCGAAAACCCGTTCCCCAACGACCCAGACCGCGCCGCGATCTGGGAGATGCTGGTGCGTCGCGACATCACCGCCTTCGTCGACCAGGACTGGGCGATGGTGGCGGGCGATTTCGACGAACAGCGCTTCCTCGGCGTCCATGCCCACAACTCGGCCAATCCTGACGACTGGAGTGCTGCTTTCCCGGCGCTATCGGTCTATCGCGACGAGTGGCTGCGCCAGGCGGCAGAGACGGCTGCCACCGTCTATGCCGAACCGCTGGCCGACGGCATCTTCCGCGCCACGCGCCTGGCCGAAATCGACATCACGGGCGACGTCGCCGTGGCCCGCAAGAAGTTCGACGGCACCATCCGCCGCGCCGATGGCAGCGACGACCGCCTGAACTGGCAGACGCTCTATTTCTGCCGCAAGGCCGGCGATCGCTGGAAGATCACCGGTTTCGTCGGCTATATGAAATACAGGTGAGCCACTTCGAGCGCTGCTGATCGCCCGGTCTGCTCCCATAAGGCGCCCCTTCGGGCGCCCTTTTCTTTTCCCTGCCCATCGGCCTGCAAGATAGAAAAGTCGATCTTGCACACGTTTGCACTTGACTGCAAGATACCTTGCACCATAAGAGTCAAGTGCAACATGGATGCAAGATGATGACTCTGCTGGATCGCATCAAAAGCCATTCGACCCGCCTCACCGAGGCCGACCAGCGGCTCGTCTCAGCCTTGCTCGACAACGCCGCCGAGGCCGCCTTCCTGTCGAGCGCCCGACTTGCCGAACGCGCCAGCGTGCATGAGGCGGCGACCACCCGGCTCGCCCAGAAACTCGGCTTCAAGGGCTATCCCGAACTGCGCTCGCAGTTGCAGCGCGAACTGGTCGAGAGCCAGGATGCCGCCGAGCGCATGCGCCGCTCCGTCGCCAAGGTCGAGCATGGCGACTTCCTGCTCGATCTGATCGGCACCGAGATAGCGGCACTTGAGCATCTCCGCCTCGCCGTCACCCAGGACAGCATCAACCGCGCCGCCGACATGATCGTCGAGGCCAAGCGCATCTTTCTGTTCGGCCAGGGCCACGCCCAGTCGATCACCCAGTTCCTGCGCCGCAGGCTCGACCGCTTCGGCATGACCCCGATCGTGCTCGAGGGCCGCGGCCGCGACATCGCCGAGCGTGTCGTCGGCATGCGCGAGGGTGACCTCGTGCTCGCGCTCGCCTTCCGCAAGCAGCCGACCAGCTACGCTCCACTTGTCGAGCACTGTCATGCGCAAGGCGCCAAGGCCATGCTGGTCACCGACCTTGCCGGCACCATGATGCAGCCGGAAGCTGACCTTGTGCTGGCAGCCCCCCGCGGCCGTTCCGGCAGCGAGTTCCAGACGCCGACGGTGCCATTTGCCATCGTCAACGCCATCCTTCTGACCATTGCCGGCCGCCACCAGCCCCGCGTCATGGGCGCGCTGGAGCGGCTGTCGGGTCTGTTCGACGAATTCGATTGAGAAACCTGGGAGGGAAATATGCTCAAGTCGATGAAATGGGCGCTGTTTGCAGCAGCCGCCATACTGCCACTGGCAGCGAGCGCTGCCGAGCTCGACACCATGAGCACGGCCGAGCTGCTGCCGCTCGCGCAGAAGGAGGGCAAGGTCACCGTCTTCTCGCTGTCGAGCCGCATCGCCAAGGTCGAGAAGGCCTTTGAGGAAGCCTATCCCGGCATCGACCTGGTCGGCGTCGATATGAGTTCGGTCAAGCAGATCGCCCGTGTCGTCGCCGAGCAGACCGCCGGTGTCAACGCCGTCGACGTGCTCTACATCGCCGACACGCCTGTCGTGTACGAGGATCTGGTGAAAACCAAACGCATCGTGCCCTACATCCCGCCGCGCGTGGCTGGAGAGCTCGCCGACGAACACAAGACTCCGCTGCTGACCCAGCGCCTGTCGACCAAGGTGCTGATGTACAACGAGGCGGCCAACCCGAATGGCGCGCCGATCAACAACGTCTGGCAGCTGACCACGCCGGAATGGAAGGGCCGCGTCCTGATGGTCGACCCCATGCAGCGCGGCGAATTGCTTGACCTTCTCGTCGAGTTCTCGCTGCGGCCCGATGACATGGCCAAGGCCTACGAGGCGCAGTTCGGCAAACCGATCGCCGTCGACAGCGACCTCCAGGGTGCGGGCGAACAGTTCATCCGCGACCTATTCGCCAACGACCTCGTGCTGGTGCCCAACAGCGACGCCATCAACAAGGCCATCGGCGACAAGACGACGGCCAATCCGCCGGTCGGCTTCGCCACCTATTCCGATCGCCGCGACAACGAAAAGGAAGGCTGGGCGTTGCAGGTAGCCAACGACGTCGCGCCCTCCAATGGCATTCTGTTCCCAGCAGTCCTTGCACTGGTCGACAAGGCGCCAAGCCCGGCTGCGGCACGGTTGCTGATCGACTTCATGATGGGCGACGACTCGGCCACTGGCGGACCGGCCTTCGAGCCCTTCAACGTGCCGGGCGACTATGCCGTGCGACCGTCGGTGAAAGACAGCCCGGATTCAGTGCCGCTCAAGGACCTCAAGGCCTGGCGCATCGATCCCGTGAAGACTGCCGCCGCCCGCAAGCGCATCGCCGACCTGGTGCTGACGCTGCAATGACTGCGGCCGGACCGGCGCCTTGGGGGAGGCGCCGGTCCGTTCCCTTTGCCTTGCTGCCCGCGTCGCCACGGTCCGGTTGCCCCCGTGCTTCAATTCCGCGAGAAAGAATGTCATGTCCGCCGTTGCAACATCCGTGTTGTCCCGGAGAGGCTTTTTGCGCTCCGAAACGCTCGTACCCGTCGTCCTGATCCTGGTCGTCGGCGTCCTGGTCATCGCGCCGCTGGTCAAGATCGTCCTGTCGACGCTGACCGTTGAAGGCCTCGATGCCTGGCAGGCCGTGCTTGCCAGCAAGATGTCCGAGAACCTGTGGTGGCGTCCGCTCTGGAACACCGTGCTGCTCGGCATCGGCGTCGCCGCAGGATGCGTCCTGATGGGCGGCTTCCTTGCCTGGCTGGTCGTGCTGACCGACGTTCCCGCACCGAAGACGCTCGGCCTGCTCGCCACCCTGCCCTTCATGATCCCGAGCTTTGCCGCAGCCCTTGCCTGGGGCGCGCTGTTTCGCAACAGCCGGCTTGGCGGTTCGGTCGGCTTCTTCGAGGCCAACGGCTACATCGTGCCCGACTGGCTCGCTTGGGGCCTGCTGCCGACCCTCATCGTGCTGATCGCGCATTATTATTCGCTGGCCTTCACCGTCATTTCGGCAGCGCTCAGCTCTGTCGGCGCCGATCTCGTCGAAGCGGCACAAGTCGCCGGCGCCAGGCGTTCACGCATCTTCTTCGGCATCATCCTGCCGGTCGTCACCCCCGCGCTCGTCGCCGCAGCCTCGCTCACCTTCGCCGGCGCGGTCTCCAACTTCGCCGCCCCGGCCCTGCTCGGTCTGCCGGTCAGGATGCAAACTCTGTCGACGCGCCTGTTCGGCATGATCGAGACCGGCCAGACCGAACGCGGCTTCGTCATCGCACTGCTGCTGATCATCGTGTCGGCGTCCTTCCTGTGGCTCGGCGAGCGCCTGGTCGCCGGCCGCAAGAGCTATGTCACCGTCACCGGCAAGGGCGGGCGCACCAAGCGCTTCCCGCTCGGCAAATGGCGCTGGCCGCTGTTCTGCGTCGCCGTGCTGATGTGTGCGCTGACCACCTTCCTGCCGGCAGTCATCCTCACCGCCTCGAGTTTCGCGCTGCAGAACGGCTCGCTGTTTTCCAACTGGACGACGCATTTCTGGATCGGCGAAGGCGGCACCGACATGGCGCAGGGCCAGGCCGGCATCTTCCGCAACCCCGTACTGATCGAGGCTTTGTGGATGACACTGAAGCTCGCCGTCACCGTCGCGATCACCACCATGGCGCTTGGCCTTGCGCTGGCGCACACCATCGCCCGCAACAAGGGTTCGGTGCTCGCCACCGTCCTCGGCCAGGTGTCGTTCACCCCGATCCTGATCCCGAGCATCGCCTTTGCCGCCGCCTACATCGCACTGTTCGGCGCACCCATCGGCCCGCTGCCTTCCCTCTACGGCACCTTCCTGCTTCTGGTGCTGGCAGCTTCGGCGCATCTGCTGCCCTACGCCGTGCAGTCGGGCCGCTCGGTGCTTGGCCAGATCTCGGCCGACATCGAAGAGAGTGCCCGGCTGACCGGCGCCGGCTTCTTCCGCCGCATGGGCGCCATCATCATGCCACTCGCCATCCGCGGCCTGCTAGCGGGTGCGCTGCTTGTGTTCGTCAAGATCGTCCGCGACCTGTCGCTGGTGGTGCTGCTGTTCACCTCGACCTCGCCGGTCCTCAGCATGCTCGCCTACCGCTACGCCGCCGAAGGCTTCATGCAGTTCGCCAACGCCATCACCATGGTCATCCTCGTCCTCTGCGTCGTCGCCACGCTTCTGGCGCACCGCCTGCAGAACCGCGTCCAGAAGTGGAAATCCGCATGACCTCGCAACACGGCACATCCGTCCCGGCGATCGCGATCCGCAACGTCACCAAGCGTTTCGGCAACTTCACCGCCGTCGACAATGTCGACATCTCGGTGCCGCAGGGATCGTTCCTGGTGCTAGTCGGCCCGTCCGGCTGCGGCAAGTCGACCTTGCTGCGCATGCTGGCCGGGCTGGAAACGCCGAGCGAAGGCGAATTCGCCTTCATGGGCCGCACCGTTTCCGACGGCACGCGCGGCCTCGTCGCCGATGCGGGCGCCCGCGATGCCGGCCTGGTGTTCCAGAGCTACGCGTTGTGGCCGCACATGACGGTCGCCGGCAACATCGAATGGCCGCTCAAGGTGGCGAAATGGAGCAAGGCCGACCGCACCGCCCGCGTCGACGAAGTGCTCGGCCTTCTCGGCATCTCCGCCCTGAAGGAGCGCTACCCCGCCGAAATCTCCGGCGGCCAGCAGCAACGCGTGGCGATCGCCCGCACCATCGGCCCCAAGCCGAGCATCCTGTTGTTCGACGAGCCGCTGTCCAATCTCGACGCCAAGCTGCGCATCGAGATGCGCAGCGAACTGATGCGCATCCACCGGGCCACCGGGGCAACCTCTGTCTATGTCACCCACGACCAGGTCGAGGCGATGACGATGGCGAGCCATGTCGCCGTGCTGAACAACGGTCGCGTCGAGCAGTTCGGCGCGCCGCTCGACCTGCTGGAAAACCCGCGCACCACTTTCGTCGCCACCTTCCTCGGTACGCCGCCGGCCAACCTGATCGAGGTGACGCGAAGCGGCGACGGCCTCGTCTACGGCGGCCTGCGGCTGGCCGATGCCAGGCGGGCCGAAGCGCAGGACGGCGTGCAGCTTCTCTATCCCGCCCACGGCCTGATGGTCGGCGACGTGCCGGGTCGGCCGGCGATCACGGCGCGCTTCGAGGAGGCGGCGCCGATCGCCGGGCGCACCATGGTGACGGCCTTCTCCGGCGGCAAGCGGCTTACCGCGATGGCCGACGGCTACTTCCGCGCCGCGAGCGGCGACACGATACGCCTCAGCTTCCTGGGGGAGCCGAGTGCGGTTTTTGCAATGACTGGTGAAAGGATCGACTGATGAGATTGATAATGGTGCGCCATGGCGAGACCACCTGGAATGCCGAACACAGGCTCCAGGGCCACGACAACGCGCCGCTGTCTCCACGGGGCATCAGGCAGGTCCAGCGTTTCATCGATTTCGCAAAGGCCATGGAGCCCGACCATGTCGTCGTCTCCGATCTTGGCCGCACGCGCCAGACGGCCAGCCTGCTCGGCTATGGCGATGCCCCGCTCGACCCGCGCCTGCGCGAGATCGACATGGGCACCTGGACCGGCCGCGTCAAGCACGAGCTCGAAGCGGAGCGTCCGCACGAATATCTGGCCTGGCGCGCCGGCACCTTCACGCCCGAGCGCGGCGAGCCTTGGGCCGATTTCTGTGCCCGCATCGTCGACGGGTTGAGGGACTGCCTGAGGAAATGCAACGGCGACACGCTTGCCATCGTCCATGGCGGCGTCATCCGTGCGGCCTGCCATGCCTTCCTGGGGCTTCCGCCCTCGCGTGTGGTTCCGGTGACGCCGGGTACCGCGACGATCCTGAGCTTCGATGCCGCCGACGCGCCGACCGCGCGGCTCGAGGCCTACAACATCGCAGCCGTCACGCCCGATTTCGATGCGCCGGATTGAGGTGTCTTGCTAGACGCCGACGGCTGCATCGCGGCTGAGCGCGTACCGATCGGAAATCAGGGAAGCTCGCGGCGAAAGGAAAATGTCGCGGCTTCCGAGGGTCCCCCAAGAAGCCGCAGTTTCCCCCCTCACAGAGGCGCTAATAGCTAGATTATTTAAAACGCTGGCCTGCAATACAGAGCTTGGTCAAAATGCTGTGCCGCCAATTGCAATGTTTCGTCCGACATACGTTATGAGTTGTTAGACGTTTGGTGCACCGAAGCTACCAACACCATTCCAAATTCTGCAGCATCCCCCGTTTGGAGTATGCCGCCCAAAAAATAGGCATTATTCGCAGCTCCGCCGCTGCAGCGACGAGCCGCCGTGATGCCAGCACAGGCAACCGACCTGGCTGCTACTTCGAAGATTCCTCGATATAGGCGATCACATTGGCGATGTCGGCATCGTCCTTGAGACCGGGGAAGGCCATCTTGTTGCCGGGCACCTTTTCCTTCGGCGCCTTCATGTAAGCGGCGATGTTGGTCTCGTCCCAGACGAGACCGCCGGCGCCGGCCTGCTTCATGGCATCGGAGTATTTGGCTTCGAAACTGGCGAGCGTGCCTGCAGTACGGCCAACCACGCCGTGCAGGGAGGGGCCTATCTTGTTCTTGTCGACCGCCAGGTCATGGCAGGCCATGCATTTGCTGAACACCTTCTTGCCGGCGGCTGCATCGCCTGCCGCATGGACCGGATTGTTGGCTAGAACCGAAGCTGCAAGAAGGGCGGATGCGCCCCATGCCGTCAGTCTCATGGCTATCTCCTAAGTCAGGTCGGCGCTCCACGTCGACGCGAGCGATACTATCCCCGGCTGTGGTAACGCGCCATGCTCCATTGCGTTGCAGCTTCTGGAGCCTGCAGGACCGCGAAATCGGAGGCGTGGTGCGGCAGGGGCGACAAGGGCCGCGATGATTGCTATCATCGTCCACGGTGCAGGTCGCGGTTCGCGTGACCAGTCACGCTGGACGGCAGCACCGCAAGCCGCGACCGAACCGGGCCCGATCTCGGAGGAATGGTTAATGGCAAGTTTCCATGTCTACGCAGCAGGAACCGGCAGCAACGTCGAACACCCCGCCATACGCCGGATAGGGGTTTCGGATGTATTTGACGCGCTTCGCCGCGGATTTGAAGACTTTTGGGACAAACCTTCACACTATGTCTTTTTATGCCTGATCTATCCGGTGGTCGGCGTGTTCCTCATTACATGGACCTCTGGCGGCAACGCTCTTCAGCTCATCTACCCGCTGATGACGGGCTTCGCCCTGCTCGGCCCGTTCGCCGCGATCGGCCTCTACGAGATCAGCCGCCGGCGCGAACAGAATCTGGATACCTCCTGGTGGCATGCGCTCGACGTCCGGAATTCGCCCGCCATGCCGGCGATTGCCGTGCTCGGCATCATGCTGATGGCGTTGTTCATCGCCTGGTTGTTCACCGCGCAGGCCTTGTTTTCATGGCTGTACGGCGACAGTGCTCCGGCGACCTTCTCCGGTTTCGCCAGCGACGTGCTGACCACCCAGCGCGGCTGGACGCTGATCATCCTCGGCAACGTCATCGGCTTCGCCTTCGCCCTCGTCGCGTTGAGCACGACGGTCATCGCCTTCCCGGTGCTGCTCGATCGTGACATCGGTGCTTATGCCGCCGTCGAGACCTCGGCGCGCGCGATCATGGCCAACCCGATACCGATGCTGCTCTGGGGCCTGATCGTCGCTGTCGGTCTGGTCATCGGCACGCTGCCGCTGCTCGTCGGACTGGCAGTGGTTCTGCCCGTGCTCGGCCATTCGACCTGGCATCTCTACCGCAAGGTGATTGAAGCCGCGCCGGTACCGGCGCCGGTCAACACCGCAGGCAAGCGGGCCTGACCAACTCATCGCCGGTGGCGCCCAGCCGCCGGCGCATTTTCTCTCTCGAAAAAACTTCGCCCGCCCTGATGAGAGGCGGGCGTTGAAGTATCCGGCCCCTGTCAGGCCGGGTGGCTGAAACGCGCGACTTGCGCGCCCTGCAGCAGGTTGCGGAAATCGCCGCCACTGACATGCACCAGCGTCTTATGGTCGCCGCCTTCGAAATAGACGTCGCCCTCCGCGCCGAAGCTTTCGTCGAGAATGACGGGCACGTCATAGGCAGCACCGACCGGGGGCACGGCGCCGATATCGCAGTCGCTGAACAATTGCCCGATCTCGTCTTCCGAGGCGAGCCCGAGCCGCTTGCCGAGCACGTCCTGCAGGGTATTGAGTTCTACCCGGTGGCTGCTCGGAACCACGGCCAGCGCGTAGCCCATTTCGTGGTGGAGCAACACCGGCTTGGCAAGCCGCCTGCCCGGAATGTGCGCCGCCTGCGCCGTCTGGCTGCTGGTCGAGGTCCGGTGATGGGCAACGGTATCGAAGGGGATACCCTTGCCGGCCATGTAGTCTTGCAATTTCCTTGCGATCGTCATCTTGGGCGTCCTTCTGTTGGGGTGATCCTCGAAGAACGAGAAAACTCATTCTCCTCCCATCATTTTTCCTGTCAACGAAGAACGCGCCCGCGACCCGGAGCGGCCGGATGCCGTTACGGCCCGGCGCCGAAGGACAGCACCCGCGTGATTTCGGTGTAGCGCGACTCGACCACCATGATCGCCACGAAAACCAGGATCACCAGCGGCGGCACGATGATTGCATAGGACAGCGCCAGCCGTTCCCAGGCCATGTGCATGAACACGGCAACGATCAGCCCGGCCTTCAGCATCATGAAGATGAGGATCAGCGCCCAGCGCAGATAGCCGTGAACGCCGAAATAATCGACGGCGTAGGAGCAGGCGCTGAGGATGAAAAGCCAGCCCCAGACGACGAGGTAGAGCTTGATCGGGTGTTGCTGCCCCTCGGCATGGGTAGCCGCGTGAGCGGCTGCGGCGTGCCCGTGCAGCCCATGATCCTGCGCTTCGACCTGTGCCATCGCTCACCTCACCAGAGATAGAAGAACGCGAAGATGAACACCCACACCAGATCGACGAAGTGCCAGTAGAGCCCCATGATCTCGACGCTCTCATACTGGCCCCGCCGGCTGGTGAAGAACCCGCGCGCACCGGTTTCGTAGTCGCCGCGCCAGACCTTGCGCGCGACGATCAGCAGGAAGATCACCCCGATCGTCACATGGGTGCCGTGGAAGCCGGTGATCATGAAGAAGGTCGAGCCGAACTGCGCGGCCCCCCACGGGTTCTCCCACGGCCGCACGCCTTCGCTGATCAGCTTGGTCCACTCGAAGGCCTGCATGCCGACGAAGGTCGCGCCGAGGGCTGCGGTCAGCAGCATCAGGATCGCCGTCTTCCTGCGGTCGCGCCGGTAGCCGAAATTGACCGCCATCGCCATCGTGCCGGACGACGAGATCAGCACGAAGGTCATGATCGCGATCAGGATCAGCGGGATGTCCTGGCCGAACAGATGCAGGGCAAAGACCTCGCTCGGATTTGGCCACGGCACGACAGTCGACATGCGCGCGGTCATGTAGGACAGGAGAAAACAGCCGAAGATGAAGGTGTCGCTGAGCAGGAAGATCCACATCATGGCCTTCCCCCAGGAGACGCCCTTGAACGCCCGCTGGTCCGACGACCAGTCGGCGACGAAGCCGCGCAGGCCCGGCGGCCGCGGCGCCGTGTGGTCGGCATGTCCCAGTGTGGTTTCGGCCATCGCCGTTCTCCTCAGCTCAGCAATCGGCGGCAGATGTCGATGAAGTCGGCCGCCCAGCCCATCAGCACGGCGAAGAGCACCAGCCAGACGATGAGCAGCACGTGCCAGTAGATGGCGCACAGTTCCGTCGAGAGGACGAGATGTGCCGAGCTTTCGCCGCGCCATGCCCTGACATTGGTCCGGCCGAGCGCCACCAGGCCGCCGATGATGTGCAGCCCGTGGATCGCGGTGATCAGGTAGAAGAAGCTGACCGCCGGATTCTCGGTCGCGAAATAGCCTTGTGCCGCCAGATCGCGCCAGGCCAGCAACTGACCGCCGAGAAAGACCGTCGAAGTCAGCGCACCGGCCAGCAGCGCGAGGCGGAGATTGTCGCGTTGCCCCTTGTGGGCAGCCACCACCGCGCATTGCAGCGCGACGCTCGCCAGCACCAGCATCGCGGTGTTGAGCCACAACAGCTGTGGCACGGGCGCTGCCTGCCAGTCGGCATAGACCATGCGCATGAAATAGGCGCTGATCATCAGCGCAAACAGCGCGCCCACCACCGCGAGAAACACGCCGAGCCCGATCTTCGCCGGATGCATGATCGGCGCTTCAGTCTCGGGAAAGGCGGTGACCGGCCCCACTTCGAGCCACGGCTTGGACATCAGCCGCTGGCGCGACAGCCACCAGCCCGCAATGGCCGTGATCAGCGCGAGGAAGACTAGGATGACGCTCATGCCGGCCCGCCTTGCGTCGCCGGGCGCGGGTCGTTCTGCGGAATGAAGTCTTCGGGCGCACCCGGCACGCTGTAGTCATAGGCCCAGCGGTAGACCACCGGCAGTTCCTTGCCGAAATTGCCATGCGGCGGCGGCGTGCCCGCCGTCTGCCATTCGAGCGACGTCGCCCGCCACGGATTGTCGCCGGCATCCTTGCCGTTGCGCAGGCTCCAGAACAGATTGAACAGGAACACCATCTGGGCGAAGCCGACGGTCAGCGCGGCGATGGTAATGAACTCGTTCAGCGTATGCACCGACGGCGGGATGAACGCCGTGTCGCCGAGTTCGGGATAGCGCCTGGGAACGCCGACCAGCCCGACATAGTGCATCGGGAAGAAGATCATATAGGCACCGACGAAGGTAACCCAGAAATGGAAGCGGCCCATCGCCTCGTTGAGCATCCGGCCGGTGATCTTGGGATACCAGTGATAGATCGCGCCGAAGACGACCATGATCGGCGCCACGCCCATCACCATGTGGAAATGCGCCACCACGAACATCGTGTCCGACAGCGGCACGTCGACCACCACGTTGCCGAGGAACAGGCCGGTCAGCCCGCCATTGACGAAGGTGACGATGAAGGCGAGCGCAAACAGCATGGGCAAGGTCAGGTGGATGTCGCCGCGCCACAGCGTCAGCACCCAGTTATAAACCTTGATGGCTGTCGGCACCGCGATGATCAGCGTCGTGGTGGCGAAGAAGAAGCCGAAATAGGGGTGCATGCCCGACACGTACATGTGGTGCGCCCAGACGACGAAGCTGAGCGCGCCGATGCCGACGATCGCCCAGACCATCATGCGATAGCCGAAGATGTTCTTGCGCGCATGCGTGCTGATCAGGTCGGAGACGATGCCGAAGGCCGGCAGCGCCACGATGTAGACCTCGGGGTGGCCGAAGAACCAGAACAGGTGCTGGAACATGATCGGGCTGCCGCCATTGTGCGGCGACTGCTCGCCCATCTCGACCATGGCCGGCATGAAGAAGCTCGAGCCGATGATGCGGTCGAACAGCATCATGACGCAGGCGACGAACAGTGCCGGGAAGGCCAGCAGCGCCATGACCGTTGCCGTGAAGATGCCCCACACGGTCAGCGGCATCCGCATCAGCGTCATGCCGCGCGTGCGGGCCTGCAGCACGGTCACTACATAGTTGAGGCCGCCCATGGTGAAGCCGATGATGAACAGGATCAGCGACACCAGCATCAGGATGATGCCCCAGTCCTGGCCTCCGGGCGTGCCGGAAGTGATCGCCTGCGGCGGATAGAGCGTCCAGCCGGCCCCCGTCGGTCCGCCCGGCGCAAAGAAGCTCGACACCAGGACCAGCACAGCGAGCAGGTAGATCCAGTAGCTCAGCATGTTGACATAGGGGAACACCATGTCGCGCGCGCCGACCATCAGCGGGATCAGGTAGTTGCCGAAGCCGCCGAGGAACAACGCGGTGAGCAGGTAGATCACCATGATCATGCCGTGCATGGTCATGAACTGGTAGTAGGCCTCGGGCGTGATGAAGTCGAAGGTGCCGGGAAAGCCGAGCTGCAGCCGCATCAGCCACGACAGCACCAGCGCCACCAGGCCGATGGCCATCGCGGTGCCGGAATACTGGATGGCGATGACCTTGGCGTCCTGCGAGAAGACGTATTTCGTCCACCAGCTGTGCGGATGGTAGAGATCCATCTCGCCCACTTCCGCCGGTGGGATCAGGTCTGCTCCGTGCGGCGTGACATCGACCATGCGTGCACCTGTTGCTCTTGCCTCTGCCTTTCGCGGTGAGGCCGCCATCGAGCGGTCGCGCCGTGTCTCCTTATTCCACTGTCGCCGCAGCCTTCGCCCGGTCGACCAGCGCCCCCACCTTGGCAGGCCCGGTCAGCTGGGCGAATGTCGACTGCTGCTGCAGCCATGTCGTGTAGTCCTGCGCAGTGTCGACCATGACGATGCCGCGCATGAACCCATGTCCAGTGCCGCAGAGTTCCGCGCACAGCACTTCGAACGTTCCCGTCCGCGTCGGGGTCAGCCAGAAATAGGTGACCATGCCCGGCACCATGTCCATCTTGGCGCGGAACTCGGGCACGTAGAAATCATGCAGCACGTCGATCGAGCGCAGCAGCATCTTGACCGGCTTGTCGATCGGCAGGTGCAGGTCGGCTGCTTCGACCACGACATCGTCCTGGCCGTTCGGATCTTCGGGATTGATGCCAAGCGGGTTGTCGGAATTGATCAGTCGGGCGTTCGACGTGCCGAGCTTGCCGTCGGCTCCGGGCAGGCGGAAGCTCCACTGCCATTGCTGGGCGACGACCTCGACCTCGGTCGCATCCTTCGGCACGGTGACGAACTGCTTCCAGACATAAAGGCCGGGTGCCAGCATCGCCGCAACGCCGACCGCCGTTATCAGGGTCAGCCAGGATTCGAGTTTCCTGCTCTCGGGCTCGTAGGCCGCCTTCTGCCCTTCCTTGTGGCGGAAGCGGTAGACGCAATAGGCCATGAACAGCACGACCGCCGAGAAGACGGCGCCGGTGATCCAGAAAGTGACGACAAGGGTGCTGTCGATGTAGCCCCAGTTGGAGGCTATCGGCGTCCACCACCAAGGGCTCAGCACATGAAACAGCACCGAGCCAATGACAACAAGAACGAGTACGAGCGCTATGGCCATCCTCTGTCCTCCCGGCATCCCGGGGGACGCTGTCCCCGCAGGAAGGCCAGCCACATCATAGCTTGATTTGTCGTCGAAATACTAGGGGAGCGGGGCCGGCCAGGGCCGCGTCATGTTTGCAGGCGCCTCGACTGCGTCGGAAACTCTTCCGCGGCGGCGTTATGTTGTTGCCGGCAGGACGAAATACAAAAAGGCGGTGCGGCGGCATTTCCCCACCCGCACCGCCTCTGATTTTCGACCCTGTCAGACTGCTTGCGCGGGATAGCCGGCAGCGTCGAGCGCCTGGGCAACCTTGGCGGCATCGGCCGACGTTTCGACGGAAACGGTCTGCGACTTCAGGTCGATGTCGATACGCGCGGCCGCGTCGACGCTTTGCACGGCCTTGGTCACCATGCCGGCGCAATGGCCGCAGGTCATGTCGGGAACATTCATCTTCAGCATTTCAAGTCCTCATTCGGGTCGGCATGACGCCGTAGCCGCAATCTGGTGTTTCCAGCCACTGTAAGGTCAACAATTTTTCAATCACGGATTTGTTACCACGACTTTTCCCTCGTCGGCAAAGCCCCTTCAATCCGAATTGGGGCGCATAGGTAAACGTTTTCAATGCGTTATCGCCAAGATGGAAAACATGCAGGAAAGCGCTTGACCTTACCAACACTGGAAGCCTTAGACCTCGGTTCGAAAATCGATGAAATAGAGGTCCATGACCATGAATGCTCCCTTGAACCCACCAGCGGCCAGCACCGTCCGGCAAAGCTTCCCGATCGAAGGCATGACCTGCGCTTCCTGCGTGCGTCGCGTCGAAGTCGCCATATCAAAAGTGCCGGGGGTGACCGCGGCTGCCGTCAACCTTGCCACGGAAAGCGCTGACGTTGCCTTCGACCGCACGGCGGATTCCGCTGCCGTTATCGCCGCCATCAACAGTGCCGGCTATGCGGTTCCGGTCGAAAAGTCGGAGGTCGAGATCGAGGGCATGACCTGCGCCTCCTGCGTCCGTCGCGTAGAGCTGGCAATCGCTGCCGTACCGGGCGTGCTCAAGGCATCCGTCAATCTCGCCACCGAGCGCGCCACCGTCGAGGCTTTCGCCGGTGCAGCCCCCCGTTCGGCGATCGACGCCGCCATCCGCAAGGCCGGCTACGAGCCGCGCCGCAGCGACAAGGCCGGCGTCGAGGGCGACAGCCGCGAGGACGCCCGCAACCGGGAATTCTCTCATCTCAAGCGCGACTTCGCCCTCGCTGCCGTGCTGACGCTGCCGATCTTCGTGCTCGAGATGGGCTCGCACCTGTTTCCGCCAATGCACCACTGGCTGCTGACGAATATCAGCCAGCAGAGCCTCTACATCGCATTTTTCGTGCTGGCGACCATCGTCCAGTTCGGCCCCGGCCTGCGCTTCTACAAGAAGGGCGTGCCGGCCTTGGTGCGGCTCGCGCCCGACATGAACTCGCTGGTCGTGCTCGGCTCGACCGCCGCCTGGGCCTATTCGGTGGTCGCCACCTTTGCGCCCGGCGCGCTGCCTGCTGGCACCGTCAATGTCTATTTCGAGGCTTCGGCGGTCATCATCACGCTGATCCTGCTTGGCCGCGTGCTCGAGGCCAAGGCCAAGGGCCGCACCAGCGAAGCGATCAAGCGGTTGATGGGCCTGCAGGCCAAGTCGGCGCGCGTCCAGCGCAACGGCGAGTTCGTCGACGTCGCCCTGGAAGAAGTCGCCGCCGGCGACGTCATCCAGGTGCGCCCGGGCGACAAGGTGCCGGTCGACGGCACGGTGCTTTCGGGCTCGTCCTTTGTCGATGAATCCATGATCTCCGGCGAACCTATCCCGGTCAGCAAGGGCGAAGGCGCCGAGGTCGTCGGTGGCACCATCAACAAGACCGGCAGCTTCACCTACCGGGCCACCAAGGTCGGCGCCGACACGCTGCTGGCCCAGATCATCCGCATGGTCGAAACGGCTCAGGGCTCCAAGCTGCCCATCCAGGCGCTGGTCGACAAGGTCACGTCATGGTTCGTACCTGCCGTCATGGTCACCGCAGCACTGACCTTTGCCGTCTGGCTGTTTTTCGGTCCGGAGCCGGCCGTCAGCTTCGCGCTGGTCAATGCGGTCGCCGTGCTGATCATCGCTTGCCCGTGTGCCATGGGTCTCGCCACGCCGACCTCGATCATGGTCGGCACCGGACGCGCGGCAGAACTGGGCGTGCTGTTCCGCAACGGCGAGGCGCTGCAGTCGCTGAAGTCGACGCAGGTCGTCGCACTGGACAAGACCGGCACGCTGACGGCGGGCAAGCCCGTGATGACCGACCTCGAAGTCGCCAATGGCTTTGACCGTGCGAAGGTTCTGGCCCTGGTGGCCTCAGTCGAGGCCCAGTCCGAGCACCCGGTGGCTTCCGCCATCGTTGCTGCCGCCAAGGACGAAGGCCTTGTGCTGGGTGAGGCAGGTGCGTTCGAGGCTGTGCCCGGGTACGGCGTCAGCGCCAGCGTCGGCAAGCATCGCATCGCAGTCGGCGCCGACCGCTACATGGCCAAGCTCGGCATCAGCGTGCAGGAGTTCGCGGAGACCGCGATCAGCATGGGCTACAAGGCCAAGACCCCGCTCTATGCGGCGGTCGACGGCAAGCTCGCAGCTGTGATCGCCGTCTCCGACCCGATCAAGCCGACGACGCCGCAGGCCATCCGCGCCCTGCACGACCTGGGCCTGAAGGTCGCAATGATCACCGGCGACAACCGCCGCACGGCGGAAGCCATCGCCGCCCAGCTCGGCATCGACGAGGTCGTCGCCGAAGTGCTGCCCGACGGCAAGGTCGATGCCATCAAGCGCCTCAGGGCCGGCGGCCGTGCAGTGACCTTCGTCGGCGACGGCATCAATGACGCGCCCGCTTTGGCCGAGGCCGAGGTCGGCATCGCCATCGGCACCGGCACCGACGTCGCCATCGAAAGTGCGGACGTGGTGCTGATGTCCGGCGACCTGCTGGGCGTGACCAACGCGATCGCGCTATCCAAGGCGACGATCAGCAACATCAGGCAGAACCTGTTCTGGGCCTTCGCCTACAACGCCGCTCTCATCCCGGTCGCGGCGGGCGTGCTCTACCCGGTCAGCGGCACGCTGCTGTCGCCGATGCTGGCGGCAGGCGCGATGGCGATGTCGAGCGTCTTCGTGCTCGGCAATGCGATGCGGCTCAAGCGCTTCAAGGCTCCGGCCCGCGCGACGGCCACATCGGGCGCCCCGTCGCTGGTTCCCGCCGAGTAGCCAAACCTTGCGGCCTGCTTTCCCAGCAGGCCGCTCCTCCCCTCATCACCACGTCTGCTCATGCGAGGCCGCCATGCCCAACGCTCCCTGGATCGAGATCTTCACCACGCCCACCTGCCCCGACTGCCTGGCGCTGAAGCGCTGGCTGAATGCCCAGAAGCTCCCCTTCGTCGAGCGCGACCTGCGCGACCCCGCCATCGCCGACGAGGCCAAGCGCCGCACCGGCGTGCGCGTCGCTCCGATCACCATCATCGACGACAAGCACGTCTTC
This sequence comes from Aminobacter sp. P9b, assembly GCF_045345995.1. Lineage (NCBI taxonomy): Bacteria > Pseudomonadati > Pseudomonadota > Alphaproteobacteria > Hyphomicrobiales > Phyllobacteriaceae > Aminobacter > Aminobacter sp. P9b. The sequence goes on from NZ_CP150082.1 coordinate 218,366, forward strand.
TTCGGCACCTTCCCAACCCAGCGCGCCGAGATCGAAGCGCTGCTGGACCTGACCCGAGCGGCATGACCATGACCTACCTTACCCTGCCCCAGCCCGGCCGACGTATCCCCGTTGGCGAAGCCCAGACGATCCTGCTGGCGGCACTCGAGGCCGGCGTTCCCTATCCGCATGGGTGCCGCTCCGGCCGCTGCGGCGCCTGCAAGTCGCGCCTGATCACCGGCGCTGTCGAACTCGGCAAGCATTCGCCTTTCGCCCTTACGAAGGAGGATCGGGCCAATGGCCTGATTCTCGCCTGCCGGTCGGTGCCGACAGCTGACGTCACCGTCGAATGGCTGGACCAAGCCTTTGTCGCAAGGCCCGCCGTGACCCAGGACGCCGAAGTCGTCGCCGTCGAGCGCATGACCCATGACATCCTTGCTCTCAGCCTGCGGCTTTCCGATCGCGCGGCCTTCCGCTTCGCCGCCGGGCAATATCTGACACTGACCGTTCCCGGCGCGCCGCCCAGGCAATATTCAATGGCCAATCGCGCCAGCGAAGAGCTCATCGAACTGCACATCAGGGCTGTGCCAGGCGGCCGCACCAGCGGGCTGATCCATGCGTCACTCACAGCGGGCGACAAGGTGCGGATCGAGGGTCCGGCCGGCTCCGCCTACCTGCGCGAAGCCCACGCCGGCCCGATCGTAGCGCTTGCCGGCGGCAGCGGCCTCGCGCCGATCAAGTCGATCGTCGAGACGGCGCTACATGGCGGCTTCGACGCGCCTGTCCATCTCTATTTCGGCGCCCGCGCCGAGCGTGACCTCTATTTGATCGCGTATTTCCGGGCGCTGGCGCAGAGGTTCCCCAACCTGAATTTTGTACCGGTGCTTTCGCAGGATGCCTCGGATGGTCGCCGCAGCGGCTACGTTTCAGACGCGCTCGCGCAAGATCACCGCGACCTTGCCGGTGCCAAGGCCTATGTCGCCGGCCCGCCGGCCATGGTCGACGCGGCCATGGCCGTTCTAGGCGCAAGCGGGGTTTTGGCAGCCGACATTCACGCCGACGTCTTCTTCACGCCTGAGGAAAGCGACAACAACGCCGCTTGACCAAGGCGAGTCCAGTACCCATTGATAGGACATGCATTCAATGCGGCACATGACGAACCACCCCGGGCGCGCTGGCCAGCGCGGGCAGGCTGGCGCGCGTGCTGTCGTGATGGCGTATGGCAGGCCCAGGGCATCGAACGCCCTGCGCCTGATGCTGCCGCTGCTGCTCCTCTTCTTCCTCGCACTCGGGCAGGCAGCCTCTGCCCACCCGGCCAGCAGCCAGCACCAGCCGCACGCCACCCAGACGATGTCGCATCACGCCAAGGCAGCCGACGGCGCCTGTTGCAGCGACAATTTGCAGGACGTCGATGGCAATGCCTGCCTTGCTCAATGTGTGGCGTCGTGCAGCTATTGCGCGCCGCTGCCCCTGCCCACAGTCTTCCCCGACCTGGCAACCATCTCGCCGCCTCCCGCGACGACCGAACCCCTTTACGGGGCAATAGCCTCGCCTCACCCCCGGCCACCATCCGTCGCCTGAACTGACAGGCGCTGCAACGCGCCAGATCCGGCTCGCCCAAGAGCCGGAACTCTTTCAGTTTTTGGAGACTATAGAAAATGAAAACCCTTTCACGCCGCAGGTTTCTGACGGCATCCGCCGCCACGCTTTCAGTTGCTGCGGTTCCCTCTCTCCTGCTTCCCACCCGCCCGGCACGCGCCGACGGGCACAAGGTCATCGCGGCAGGCAAGCGCGTCATCGAGGTCAAGGGCAAGGCGGCCAACGTCTTCGGCCTCACCCAGGCCGATGGCAGCTCTGGCCTTGTCATGAATGCCGGCGAGAACTTCCGCGTCACGCTGAAGAACCTCATCGGCGAGCCGACCGTCATCCACTGGCACGGTCTCACCCCGCCCTGGCAGCAGGACGGCGTCGCAGGCATCTCGCAGGAGCCTATCCCCGACGGCGGCAGCCACGATTACGACTTCCCCGTGGCCCGCGCCGGCACCTTCTGGATGCACTCGCATTTCGGGTTGCAGGAGCAGTTGATGCTTGCTGCTCCGCTGATCGTGCTCGATCCGGCCGAGGCAGGCCAGGACATGCAGGAGGTCGTGGTGCTGTTCCACGACTTCACCTTCCGCGATCCCCGGGAGATCCTGGCCGAGCTACAGGCCGGTGGCCACGACATGGGCGCTATGGCGCCTGCACCCGCCCCGGCAGCAGGCGGCCATGAAGGCCACAACATGCCGGGCATGGCGATGGGTGGCGGACAAATGAGCGGCATGCAGATGGGCGGCCAGATGGATGGCATGTCTCACCTGCAGGACGTGCAGTATGATGCCCTGCTCGCCAATGACCGTACCCTCGACGACCCCGAAGTGTTCCCCGTCGAGCCGGGCGGGCGCGTGCGGCTGCGCCTCATCAACGGTGCTGCCAGCACCAACATGTGGCTCGACCTCGGCAAGCTCACGGGCAGGCTGATCGCCGTCGACGGCATGCCGGTGGAACCGGTCGAAGGCTCGCGCTTCGAGTTCGCCGTGGCGCAGCGCCTCGACATCGCGCTCGAGCTGCCGAAGGAAGCTTCGGCCTGGCCCGTTTTCGCCGTGCAGGAGGGTGGACGCATGCGCACCGGCGTGGTGCTCGCCGCCAAGGGCGCGTCGGTCGGCAAGCTGGCCGACATGGCCGACGAGGACTTCCCAGCCGTCGGCATAGAGCTCGAACAGAAGCTGCGGGCGGCCAAGCCCCTCGTCGACAAGAGCGCGACGCGCCAGCACACCATGATGCTGGGCGAAGGACCCAACTATGTCTGGACGCTCGACGGCGCCATGCATGGCCAGGACAAGCCGTTGGCGGTGAAGAGCGGCGACCGCTTCGAGCTGACCTTCATGAACCACACCACCATGTCGCACCCGATGCACCTGCACGGTCATCTCTTCCAGGTGGTCGCGGTCAACGGAAAACGCTTTGCCGGTGCGATGCGCGACACGGTTCTGGTGCCGGCCAACATGGGCATGGTGACCATCGCCTTCGACGCCGACAACGCCGGCAAGTGGGCGCTGCACTGCCACCATCTCTACCACATGGCCGGTGGCATGATGACCTCGATGGCCTACGACGATTGATTTGAACAGCAGGCCGGCGCTACGCGCGCCGGCCTGCATCACGTTTTCGCCAGCCCCTTGAACTTCCAGTTACTGGAAGCCTTATATCATTCGAAGATCGCTCAAGGAGTGAAAGATGAACATTGGTACTGCTTCGGAAAAGTCGGGCCTGCCGGCCAAGACCATCCGCTACTACGAGGACATCGGCCTGCTGCGTCCCGATCGCGCCGGCAATGGCTATCGCGACTATTCGATGTCGGACGTGCACCGCCTGCGCTTCCTGCAGCGCTCGCGCAGCCTCGGCTTTTCGGTCGAGGAATGCCGACAGCTGCTGTCGCTCTATGGCGACAAGGAGCGCGAGAGCGCCGACGTCAAGGCCATCGCCGAGATCAAGCTGGTCGAGATCGACCGCAAGCTCGCCGAACTGACCGAGTTGCGCAACACGCTGCGCCACCTCGTCCATAACTGCCACGGCGATGAACGGCCCGATTGCCCGATCATCGACGGCCTTTCCGGCAGGGCGACCCAGTAAGCTGCCGGGCAGGACCGCAGCATGACCGGCCTCGCCGCCTATGGCGGCCTCTTCGTCGCGGCCTTAGCGGCCGCGACGCTGTTGCCGGCGCAGTCCGAGGCCGTGCTCGCCGGGCTGATCCTCAATGGCGGCCATTCGCTTGCCTTGCTGATTGCCGTCGCAACCATCGGCAATGTGCTGGGATCGCTGGTCAACTGGGTGCTCGGCCGCCAGGTCGAGCGCTTCAAGGACCGCCGCTGGTTTCCGGCCAGCCCGGCAACGCTTGCGCGCGCCGAAAGCTGGTATCGCCGCTATGGCCGCTGGTCGCTGCTGCTCTCCTGGGTGCCGATCATCGGCGACCCGCTGACGCTGATCGCCGGCACGCTGAAGGAGCCGCTGTGGAGTTTTCTTTCTCTCGTCAGCATCGCCAAGCTGACGCGCTACGTCGCCGTCGCGGCGGCAGCGCAGAGTTTCGTTTAGGTGCTTCGCCGCTTAGCCGAAACAACTTGGACCGGATCAGCAGTGGCTTTGTAACGGCATGGATCCTGGGGGCTGCGCAGTTCGCTTCGCTCCTGCTCCGCCCGTGGATGACGATGTCTGGATGCTTGCCGCTCGTCTATTCGCAGACTTCGGAGATTGGCGGAACTGTCGCGTAGAGTTCGTCATCCTAGGGCGAAGCAGGAGCGTAGAGACGTGCGAAGACCCTAGGATCCATGCCGTGCCCTTCACACTGAAACGGTTCGGATAGCCCAATCAAGCCAGAGATCCCTAACCCCTGATCAGCACCGGTCCGCGCGCGGCAAAGCCGATGCCAACCTCCTGCCCAGGCACGAACGGCGCATCGACATCTGACGACACGGCGAACACCTCGCCGAACTCTGTGCCGACCATGAACTCCAGGTCGGAGCCGACATAGGTCACCTTGTCCAGCCGGCCGGGAATCGTGCGCGGGCTGCCTGCCGGCTTGATCTCGATGCGGCTCGGCCGCACGGCGAGCTTGGCAGGCCCCGGCGCCATGCCGCGCGCGTCAAGCTCGGTCTCCAACCCACCCAGCCGCACGCTCGCCATGCCGTCCGCCACCGCTGAAATCTCGCAGTCGAAGATGTTGGCCTCGCCGATGAAGTCGGCGACGAAGGCATCCGCCGGCGCGTCGTAGAGTTCGCGCGGCGTGCCGTCCTGGGCGATGACGGCATTGTTCATGACGATGATGCGATCGGAGACGGCCAGCGCCTCCTCCTGGTCGTGGGTGACATAGACCACCGTCAGCCCGAGCTTGGTCTGGATGTCGCGGATCTCCTCGCGCACCCGGCGCCTCAGCTTGGCGTCGAGATTGGACAGCGGTTCGTCGAACAAGAGTACCTGCGGCTCGAGCACCAGCGCCCGCGCCACGGCCACGCGCTGCTGCTGGCCGCCGGACAGCTCGCTCGGCAAGCGGCTACCGTAACCTGAGAGACCGACCAGCTCGAGCCCGGCGCGGGCGCGATCACCGATCTCCTTCTTGGCGAAACCAGAGAACTTCAGCCCGTACTCGACGTTTTCGTTGACCGTCATATGCGGAAACAGCGCATAGGACTGGAACACCATCGACACGTCGCGGTCTGTCGCTGGCAAATGGGTGACATCGGCACCACCGATCAGGATCTGCCCCCGCGTCGCCATCTCCAGCCCGGCAATCATGCGCAGCGTCGTCGTCTTGCCGCAGCCGGAGGGGCCGAGCAAAGTGACCAGCTTGCCGGCCTCGACGAACAACGACACGTTGTTGACCGCCGGCACCGGGCTTTTGCCGTAGACCTTGGTGACCTCGCGGAACTCCACCGAAGCGGCGTTGCTCTTGATCTCAGCCATCAGCCGCCTCCAGAAAATGCCGGTTGGTTGCGCGCAGGCAGGCTGACGTTGGAGCGCCAGCCGCCGGACTGCGGATCCCCATGTTGCCCGCGCCGGCCGATGTTGCGCCGCCCGACCACAAGCTGCATCAGCCCGACCACCACCAGCATGACGCCGATCAGCACGGCCGAGTAAGCAATGGCAATGCCGTATTCGTTGTTTTCGACGCGGCCGACGATGTAGCTCGTCGACATGTCGTAGCGGGCGCTGACCAGGAAGATGATGGCGCTGATTGCCGTCATCGCACGCACGAAGGAATAGACCAGTGCGGCAACGATCGCGGGCCTGAGCAAGGGCAGCACCACCTTGCGGAAGGTCTGCCATGAATTGGCACCCAAGGTCAGCGACGACTCGTCAAGGCTCTTGTCGATCTGCGACATCGACGCCACGCCCGCCCGCACGCCCACCGGCATGTTGCGGAAGATGAAGGACAGAACGAGGATGATGCCGGTGCCGGTCAGCTCGATCGGCGGCACGTTGAAGGCGATCACGTAGCTGACGCCGATCACCGTGCCCGGAATGGCGAAGGACAGCATGGTGCCGAACTCGAAGGCGTTCTTGCCGGCAAAGTTCTGCCGCACCAGAAGATAGGCGGTGAGCAGACCGATGGCCGCCGTCAGCGGCGACGAGATCAGCGCGATCTGCAGCGTCGTCCAGAACGAGCTCCAGGCCGAGCCCTTCCAGTGGATGCCGAACTCGTTCCAGCCCACCGCGAAGGCCTTCACATAATGGGCGAAGGTCAGGCTGTGATCGACGCCCCAGAGCTTGACGAAGCTGCCATAGAAGATCGTCGCATAGATGAAGATGGTGAACGCGACCCAGAAGCCGGCAGCGCCGTAGACGGCGCGCTTCAGGCCGGTGGGCAGCTCCGGGTGGACGCCGGCGTCGCCCTTGCCCGACATCGTCGTGTAGGACTTCTTGCCGAGCCAGAAACGTTGGGCATAAAAGGCGAGCAGCGTGAAGGCGAGCAGCACCAGCGCCAGGATCGCCGCCTGCGCCTCGTCGTTCTGCGCGCCGACGATGGCAAAGAAGATCTCCGTCGACAGCACGTCGAAATTGCCGCCCAGCACCAGCGGGTTGCCGAAATCGGCCATGCTCTCGATGAAGCCGAGCAGGAAGGCGTTGGCGAGGCCCGGCCGCATCAACGGCAGCGACACCGTCCAGAAGGTCTGCCAGCGGTTGGCGCGCAGCGTCTGCGCCGCCTCCTCCATCGACGGGCTGACGCCCTCGACCACCCCGATCAGCACCAAAAAGGCGATCGGCGTGAAGGCCAGAAGCTGGGCGATCAGCAGTCCGGGTAGGCCGTAGATCCAGCGCGTCGGCTGGATGCCGAACAGCTCCGAGAACGTCTGCGTCACCGCGCCCGACAGGCCGAACAGTAGGATGATGGCGAGGCCGATGACGAAAGGCGGCGTGATGATCGGCAGCACCGTCAGCGCCCTGAGCAGCTTGCCATAGCGGAAGCCCGTGCGCGTCACCATCAGTGCGAAGACGAGGCCCAGCACGGTCGTCAGCACGCCCACGAGCACGGCGAGGAACAGCGAATTCCAGGCGACTCCGCAACGGCTGCCGCCAGCAAGGCAGTCGAGGCTCCACAGCCGCGCGCTGAACAGCTTGCCGAGGAAGGTCGTCAACGAATAGGTGCCGTCCTCCGTGATCAGCGCATTTGCCAGCATCTGCAGGATCGGCATGAAGATGAACAGGCCGACCGACGCCACTACGAAGGCGATGGTCGAGACCACGAAGACGTCGCCGCCGACCGCGCCGCGCGCCGCGAACCCGAGCGAGAACAGGAACAGGAAGGCCAGCCCCACCAGCAGCGCGCCGTAGCCCATGCCGAACTGGCGGTCGTCGAGATCGCCGAACAGGCTGTGCAGCCAGCCGAACTGCCAGCCGCGCAGGCCGATGGCAAATCCCTGGAACAGCAGCCAGGCAAAGCCCGCCGCGCCTATCGCAACGAGCAGCCTGCCGAACAGCGGGTCGGATTTTCTGCGGCCCCACAAAAGCAGCGGCGCAGCCAGCAGCAGGCCGAGCGGTGCCAGCCACAGCTTCTCCCCCTTGAGATTGAGGATCAGCGCGGGCGCAAACTCACTGTCGAGGGGATAGCCCTCGAACAGCCAGGACAAGCCGAAGAACCCGTCTTCGACGCCGTACCAGGGGAGCACGGCAAAGCCGAGCAATCCGACCGCCACCCAAAGGATGACGGTCGGGTGCAGGCCGCCGCTAAAGTCGCGGGAGCGCATCTATTATTGCGGCAGCGTCGAGACTTCCGTGTCCCACTTTGAAAGCAGCCGCTTGCGTTCTTCGCTCGAGCCGTACTTCTTGAAGTCGTAGTCGATCAGCTTGATCGTCGACAGGTCGGGCGTCAGTTCGGACACGGCAGCCGTCTTGTTTGATGGCAGTTGGAACGACTTCACGTCCTTGGCCTTGCCTTGCATCTCAGCCGAAAGAGCCCAGTCGTAAAACTTCTTGGCCGCCTCGGCATTGCGGGCGCCCTTGATCAGCGACATCGAGCCGATCTCATAGCCGGTGCCCTCGCAGGGTGCCACCGTGACGATCGGGAAGCCGGCCGCCGTCTGGGCCACGGCATCGTGCATGAACACGATGCCGACTGTGGTTTCGCCGAGGCCCGCAGCCTTGATCGGCGCCGAACCCGACTTGGTGTACTGGTTGATGTTGGCGTGCAGGGCCTTCATGTAGTCGAAGCCCTTGTCCTCGCCCATCAGCTGCACCATCGTCGCCAGCGTCGTGTAGGCGGTGCCCGACGAGTTCGGGTTGGCGATCTGGATCTGGCCCTTGAATTCGGCCTTGGTCAGATCCGCCCAGCACTTCGGCTCGGGCAGGCCGTTCTTGGCCAGAAGATCCTTGTTGTAGCCGAAGCCAAGCGCGCCCGAATAGACGCCGATGGTCTTGTTGCCGGCGGCCTCGGCCTGCTTGATCGCCCAGTCGTGCAGTTCGCCGCGCATCGGCGAGATATATTCTTCGGTCAGGTTTTCCTCGGCGGCCTGCAGATGCGGATCGCCGGTGCCGCCCCACCACACATCGCCCTTCGGGTTGCTCGCTTCGGCACGCACCTGGGCATAGGTCTCGCCCGAACTCTTGCGCGTCATGTCGACGGTGATGCCGGTCTTCTCCTCGAAGCCGGTCTTGATCTGCTGGCACCAGGCCTCGTCAGCGCTGCAATAGAGCGTCAGGCTTTCAGCCTGCGCCGACGCGCCGCCGGCCATCATCAATGCGGCCAGCGCGGCCGAACGCAAAAGGGCAGTCTTCATATTGCAGTTCCCTCCATCTTTTTCGCCGTCTAACGATCTGATGTCGTTTTGGCCTGTTGCAGAGTGAGTGGTTTTTACGCATTTTGCAATCGTGTTCATTGCACTATCTTAAGCGTCATGAACCCAAACGGGCCGAGGTGTTACAAACAAAGCCGACAGCGCTTCGGCACATGCAAAGGAACAAGCGGGCAAAAATGCCGAAGGACAAGAAGACCATACGCAAGGCGAACAAGGGCGAGATCATCGCCCAGGTCGCTGCCATCCCGTTCCGTGTGAACGAGGCCGGCGAGCTTGAGGTCATGCTTGTCACCTCGCGCGGCACCCGTCGTTTCATCGTCCCCAAGGGCTGGCCGATGAAGGGAAAGAGCGGCCGCCAGGCCGCGCTCATCGAGGCTCGCGAAGAAGCCGGCGTACGTGGCAAGGCATTGAAAAGGCCAGCCGGCAGCTATTGTTACTGGAAGCGGCTGTCGACCAGCTTCGTCCATGTCGAGGTCACCGCCTATCTCATCGACGTCTCCGAGGAACTCGACGCGTGGCAGGAAGCCGGGGTACGTCAGCGCGCCTGGCTGACGCCGTCGGATGCGGCCGTGCTAATCGACGAGCCCGAGCTTTCGACCCTGATCCGCGGCCTCACCGTCGCCGATGTGGTCCAGCCCGAGGCAGAGCTGGCCTGAGCGGCCGCTCGAATCCCGATGCAGCATTTGCGGCTGCAAGATTCCAGTTGCAGCATTGCAGGCAGTCAAATCCGATTGTATCAGGGTGCAGCCGTTGCACATTTGTGCAAAGCCAAAAATTGGTTTGACGACCGACCCAAACTGGAGCCGTCGATGTCCGAACTGAAGCCGGGCAGGTCATTCGTAAGCGCCCAGCAGGTCGCCGAACTCGCCGGCGTTTCCCGCTCGGCCGTCTCCCGCACCTTCACCGATGGCGCCAGCGTTTCCGAGACCACCCGCAAGAAGGTGCTCGAGGCTGCCGAGACACTCGGCTATCACGTCAATCACCTCGCCCGCAGCCTGATCCACGAGGACAGCGGCATCGTCTGCCTCATCGGCGCCGACATCAACACGCCCTATCATTCGCGCCTGCTCGACGCGATCACGCGGCGCCTGCAGGCCATCAACCGCGTCGCCATGGTCATCAACACCTCTGGTGACAGCGACAGCGTCGATGCCGCGCTGCGCCAGACGCTGAACTACCGCGCCAACGCCACCGTGGTTCTGTCGGGCACGCCGCCTGCATCGCTCATCAACACCTGCATCAACAGCGGCCAGCACGTCATCCTGATCAACCGCGACGACCATCTCGACGGCCCCGAAAACATCACCGTCGACAATGCGGCCGCGGCCCGTGAAGCCTTCCATATGCTGCATCGCGCCGGCTGCCGCCGCATCGCCGTGGTGTCGTCGCAAGCCGGCACGCCGAGCCTGGTTGCCCGCGAGCGCGCCTTCGAGGCTGCGGCCGGCGAGGCCGGCCTGTCGGTCACTATCACCCGCGCCGGGCCCACCGGCTATGGCGCAGGCTTCGAGGCAGGTCGCCTGCTGCTCAGCGGCTCGGACCGGCCCGATGCCGCCTTCTGCGTCACCGACCTGCTTGCCTGCGGTTTCATGGATGCTGCGCGCGTCGAATTCGGCATGAACGTGCCGGCCGAACTGTGCGTCGTCGGCTTCGACGACATCGAGCAGGCGGGCTGGGCGTCTTACCAACTGACCACCTTCCGCCAGCCGATCGACCAAGTGGCCGACCATATCACCAAGCTGCTCGACAGCGACGACCCCGAGCCTGCGCAAGGCGGCCGCGTCTGCTTTCACGCCGACCCGGTCTGGCGCAAAACCGTCCGGCCCAAGTGATTCTTTGAGGTCACTTCGCCGGTCGCAAGGTCGACCGAGAAGTCGCGTGACGGCGCGCTGGCCAGCCAGTCCATCATCATCCGCATGAACGATGCCAGCCGGTCCTGCAGGCAGCCCTCCGGCCACGCTCCGGCGGCGAACCGTGCAGCCAGATGGCGATAGGCGGCGATGCGCGCCGGATCGATGAAATCGAGCGCCACCTCGCGTCCCTTGCGCAGCCTGTACCAGTCGACCACCATTTCGAAAAGCGGCAGCCCTTGCCAGTCCGGCGCGTCCGGTTCGCCGGCAGAGGCCAGGAAGGTAAAGGCGTCGCCCGAAGTCAGCGGCACCGTAGTGCCGGCCAGCCGATCGAGATCGCCTAGGTTCAGTTGCGGCACCAGCGCCGCGAGATCCCGCGGCCATTCCTTGGGCAGGTAGCGGTGCCTGACCATCTCCGCGAGATGGCGGCTCAGGAAATCTGCGTGGTTTCCCGCTTCCGTCACCGCGGCCGACGTTCTCTCCCGCGCCGCCTCGATGCGGTAGTATGGAAATGCCGCGTCGTGTCCCGGCACATCGGCGATGATGACCGTCTCGACCTCCAACCGCTCGCCGTCCATCTCGACGATCTTGTAGGCCGGCGGAAAGCCGACCATCGACGGCACGGCGATGTTGACCAGCCAGTCGTCGCCGTCGCGGAAGACGGCGGTGTCGTTAATGTGCAGGTGGCCGCTGAAATGCACCTTGATGCCAGTCGCCGCTGCAACCTTCGACGCCTCGGGCAGCGGCGTACGGCGCAGGAAGCTGGTGTCGTTGAGCAGCTTCGCCTCGTCTGCCGAGGTACCGTTGAGCGGGTCGATGATCGGATAATGCGAGAATGCGATCAGCCGCTTGCCGGCTGCGTTGGCGCGTGCGGCAACGTCCTTCATCCAGTCGAGCACGAAACCCTTGTTGCGCGGCATCGAGTTCCAGCCGGCATCGGTGCTGTCGTGGTAGCTCTTCTCCAGCCTCGGATCGAGGTCGCCATCCTTCGGCTCGAACACATTGGCATCGATGGATAGCAGCCATAGGCCTTCCACCGGCTCGACCAGGAATGAGGCATCGACCATGCGCCTCACAGTCCGGCCATCGGCCGAAACGATCTCGAAAGCCCGCGCCTCCAGCCTGTCGTCGGTTCCGAACGGGCACTCCCAGTGCAGGTCGCCTTCGCTGCGAAAGAAACCATAGGCGCCCATCGCCGGGATCGCGGCGCCATAGCCACCGCAATACATCTCGTCCGAGACGATGCGCTCGACGGAGTCGCCCTGTTCCATGGCGGGATCGCTGGTCACCAACGTGTGCGAGCCGTCTGCGTTGAGGAACCGCTTGCTCTGGTGCCGGCCATGGCTGCCGTAGAGGTCGTGATTGCCTGCAGTCGCGACGAAGCGCAGGCCGAAGCGCCTGGAATAGTCGGCCAGCAGCGCCGTCGCCGCGACCATCGTCGACTGCTGGCCATCGTCGGTCAGGTCGCCGGCAACGACGACCAGCGAGATGCCGCGCCGGACGATGTCGTCAAGCAGCGCCCTTGTGGCATGGAAGCTTTCGTTGAAGACACGCGTCGAGGCGTTGGTGTCGGCCAGCGTCCGCACCGCCACCCGGTCCCCACGCCCCACGCCCTGGCGATAGTCGATGTCGTGGAAATGCGGGTCGGCGATGACGGCAATCTTCATTTCATTCTCTCTGCGAACGGCCTCGCCGTCAGTCCTGGGCGACCAAGACCGGCGTCGGCAATCCCTTGTCGATCATCGCGATCCACTGCGCCGCCTTGCGAGCGGCCTCGACCAGCATCGGCTTGGGCGCCTCGTGCCATTCGTCGCGGCGCAACTCGCGCTGGGTGCGCACATGGTCGAGCGCATCGTCGAGCATCGGGAACTTCTCGGGCATCTCGACATGCAGGAAGAGGGCGACCAGCGACACCGAGCGGCTGCGGCCGCCACGGCAGTTGACCAGCACATTGCCCTTCTCGCGCCGGCGATAGGTCGCCTTCTCCGGCAGCACCTGGCTGAGGGCCCCGCGCAGCAGGTAAAAGCCCGACAGCATCATGGTCTCGGGGTTGCCGTGCCCGTCGATCAGGCCGAGCTTGTAGTAGCGCACCGCGCCGACACCGTAGATGGCGTCCGCCGCCTCACCTTCGCCGAAAGGCTCGGTCGCATAGTTGAAGTCGAGATTGACGGCGCAGTTCACCACGATCGTGATGTTCTTTTGCCGGAGCAATTCGAGATCGCCCGCGCCATCCATGCCGCCGACATAGATGTCGACGCCGTAGCCGGCGACGTCGCGCTCGATCAGGCTGAGCGCCGGGCGCTCATAGCGCGGGCTGGTCATGTCCATGGCTGTTCGGCCTTCCGTTTGTCGTTGTCCGGCGGCCGTCAGCGCGCGCCTTCGAGGCTGATGCCCGTTGCTTCGCTGATGCCTTGTGCCACGCCCGGTGCCGCTGCCAGCACCGCCCCGCCCTTGGTCAGGCCGTCGAGCGAAAGAAACGGTGCGACCACGCCGCCGGCTTCCTTGACCAGCAGAAGCCCGGCCAAGCAGTCCCAGGCATGCATGTGAAGTTCGGCATAGGCATCGGAGCGACCGTCGGCGACATAGGCGAGGCCGAGCGCGCCGGAGGCGCCGCGCCGTACATTGGCGCCGCGCTCCAGGATGTTGGACAGCACTTCGAGGTAGCGCTTGTTTGTCTTGCGGTTCGACCAGCCGAACTCGACGCAGGCGGCGTCGAAATCGCTGGTCTTGGATACCGAGATCGGCTTGCCGTCGCGAGTCGCGCCCTCGCCCCGCCTGGCGAAGTAGAACTCGTCGAGCGCCGGATTGTAGATCGCACCGATCTCGATCTCGCCATTGCGCACGAAGGCGATGGAGATGCAGAAATGCGGGATGTCGCGGGCAAAATTTGCCGTGCCGTCGATCGGGTCCACGACCCACACGTCGGACTTGACCGCGCCACCGGTTTCCTCGCCAAGGAAGCCGTCTTCGGGGAACGCCTCGGCGATGCGCGCCTTGAGGTGGCGCTCCACCGCGGCATCGGTCTCGGTCAGGAAATCCTGCGGCCCCTTCATGCCGAAGCCCGGCGTCCTGTTCCTGAAGCCGTCGAGCGCCACGGCACCTGCCGACCTTGCGATCTCGCGGCAGAAGGCGGCACGCCGGTCCAGCTCGGCTTCGGCATCAGGTTGCGGGGCAACTGCGTGAACGGTCATGTCAATGCTCATTGGTGAGTTCCGGGGTCAGATTGCACACGTGTGCAAATTCGTCAACGCCGCAGGATGAATAATGTTTTGCCGATGCACGGAAGATCATGGGATAGCAACGTGACCGCCGATGCACAGCCGTGCCGGACACGCTCATGCCACGCTTCCCGCCATCGAAAGTTTCGGCCTGGCGGCCTTCGCGGCCTCGCGGCCATCAGAGATTTCGCGAGCCACCCGCATCAGTGTCGGATAGTCGGCGCCGTCGCCGAGCGCGACATAGCCCGGGCACATGAAATCAGGCACGCCGGCGCCCACCTTGCCGAGGGTCAGGGGGTGATAACTGCCCCCAGCCTGTTTGAGAATGAGAACCGCCGCCGCCACATCCCATGGGTTGGAGCCGAACCCGGCGGAGGCATCTACCCAGCCCGCTGCGACATGGCAGAGGCTGAGCGCCCCGCTGCCTGGCCGGCGCAATGTCGAAAACGTCTCGGCCAGCACGCCGAAATTCGCCAGCGCCTGTTCGCGTCCGTCGAGCCTGAGGTCGCGCGCCACCGGATAGCCGGTGATCAGCGTTGCATGGCGTTCGTCGGCTATGGCGCGCGATTGCAGCGGCTCGCCGTTCAGCCAGGCGCCGGAAAGATCGGCCGAAAACAGCATGCCGGCGACAGGGTCGTAGACCGCGCCGGCGACGATCTCGCCATCGATCGCAACCCCGACCGAAACGCACCAGAAGGCAAATCCGCGGGCGAAATTCGAGGTGCCGTCGATCGGATCGACATACCAGCGCACCCGGCCCACACCGCTCTCGCCGGCCTCCTCGCCGACCACGACGGAGTCGGGCACCTCACCGAGGATGAAGGCGCGGATCGCCACCTCCGCTTCCTTGTCGTGCCTGGTCACCACGTCGTGCAGGTCGACCTTGTAGTCGACCGCCATGTTGGAGCGAAATGCCGCCAAAAGCGGCGCGCGCATCAGCTGCGATGCCTGTTCGGCGACCGCCCGCATGCGCCTCGATTCGTCGATTTCGGTCATGCCGCAATCCCGCGCGTGGCTTCATGGAACAGAGCGAGCAGCCCGGCCGGATCGGCCACGATGGCGTCCGGCTTGAGCTTCAGCTCGTAGGGCAGATCGTAAGTTCCCTTGTCTTCCATCAGGATGTTGCCGCCGATGCCGGCACGCTTGCCGCACAGCACGTCGCGGTCAAAATTGTCGCCGACATACCAGGCCTCGGACGGCTCGATGCCAAGCGCCCGCGTCGCCAGCCAGATCATTTCCGGGTTGGGCTTGCGCACCTTCACCTCGTCGCTGTGGACGACCGTGGCGAACCGCGCGGTCAGCCCGTGGGCGTCGAGGAAGTCGACATGCACCTTGCCGCACAACGCATTACTGACGATGCCCACCGGCACGCCGGCCGCGTCCGCCGCATCGAGCAGGTCGAGCATGCCGCTGCGCAGGACGCGCTCACTCTTCCAGTTGCCCATCTTGCAGCAGAGATCGTAGGCCTCGGCGACGACAACGTCCCGCGCCTGTTGCGGCCAGTCGCCGGCAACGAAATCTCCCCAGAACTCCTCGTGCCGCAGTTCGCGCGGTGCCAACGGCCGCGACATCGCATTCTTCCAATGCGAGTCGGCCACGCCACCTGCCTTGATGTCATCGGCGATCTGCTCGGCCGAAAGTTCGGGCGCCGCCAAGCCGGCCTTGTCGAGCAGGCCGCGCACGTGCCCGGCCAGCCGCGCCTGCCAGCCCGGCAGATGCGCCGTCGACACGATCACGCCACCGAAATCGAGCAGCAGTACCCTGGGTGGCGCGAGCTTTCGCCCCAAACTTTTCGACATCATCAAAATCTCCATTTGCCAGTGGAAAAAAGCGGGACGGAGCCGAAGGAGAAGGGCCCCGTCCCTAGCCACCGGGAAGCTATTTCTTGTAGGCGAGGCGCCAGAGGTCCTGCCAATCCTGGCGCGCATCCCAGTCTTCGAGTGCCGTCGAGGCGTCGTATTGCTGCAACCTGTCCAGCACCTTGCCGATGCCCGAGGGCTCGTCGGCAGGCAGCCCGATATCAGGGTTGGTCGGCAGCTTGCCGTCCTTCACCTGCGGCGCGATGCCTTCTTCGGTCAGGATGTAGTGGATGAACAGCTTGGCCGCGTTCGGGCTCTTGGTGCCGGTGGCGATCAGCCCGAGCTTGACGTAAGTCCAGCCCGGCCATGGCTCCAGCCCCTCGCACAGGCCGAGCTTGAAGCCCTTGTCGGCGTTGTCGCGGAACTTGGCCGAGCTCATCAGTCCGAAGAACGGCTCCTTCTGGCCCGGCGCGCCCACGCTTTCCGATATCGCATCGTCGGAGTCGGAAAGCAGGGGGGCATTGCCGGCAAACGCCTTCACCCAGGCGGCCGTGGCGCTGTCCTCGCCGACGTCGATATCCTTGCCGAAATGCGCCTTGTAGGCGGCCTTCATCTTGTCGTCGTCATGCGTCGCCGTCTGGTTGAACCAGTCGGGATAGGTGCCCTTTGACAATGGATCGTAGAAGGCGACCTTGCCCTTCCACTTGGGGTCGGTGAGCTCCCAGATGTTCTTCACCGGGCAGGCGTCATGGACTTCCGTGTTGTAGGCCCAGACGCTGGCATTGGTGGTGATCGCCAGCGGGTCCTGGAACTTGGCCGGGATCTTGTCGGCCATGTCCGGCGGCAGATAGCTCTCGACGAATTTCTGCGGCAGCAGTTGCGCAAGGCCTGCTGGCGCATCGGTGATCAGCACCACGTCGCCCTTGACGTTCTTGGCCTGGCCCTCGCGCACGATCATCTCCAGCTGCGCGCTCGCCGACACCTTGATGCCGGTCGCCTTCACCCCGTATTTGGCGGTGAAGTTCTCGGCCATTTCGACGATCTTGCCGGTGCTGTCGTAGATGTTGATCGGCGCTTCCTTCTTCGCCGCCTCGACCAGCGCGTTGAGGTCGAAGGCCTCGGCCCGCGCCGGAGCCGACGCCATCACGCTAGCTGCCATCATCCCGGCCAGCGCCGTCGTCGCCAGTGCAACTTTCCTGCTCGTTTCAAATGCCGGCTTCATTGTTTCCTCCCGAAAAATCCGGCTGAAACGCGCCCGGCCGAACGCCGGGCGCGGCAATCGCAAGCACTATTTCTTGTAGTTGATGCGCCACAGGTCCTGCCAATCCTGGCGCGCGTCCCAGTCGCCCTGGGCCGACGCCGAGTCGTAGGGGAATATCTGGTCCAGCGCCTTGCCGATGCCGGAGGGCTCGTCGTCAGGCAGCTTGGCGTCGCTGTTGGTCGACATCTTGCCGTCGGCCGCCTGCGGCGCGATGCCTTCCTCGGTCATCAGGTAGTGGATGAACAGCTTGGAAGCGTTCGGGCTGTCGGTGCCCTTGGCGATGAAGCCGAGGCTTGGATACATCCAGCCGGCGAAGGGTTTGAGCCCGGTGCACAGGCCGAGCTTGGAGCCGACGTCCTGGTTGTTGCGGAACTTGGCCGAGCTGATCAGCCCGATGAACTGTTCCTTCTGGTCGGGTGCGCCGACAGCCTGCGCAGCTCCTTCATCGGCGTCGGTCAACAGCGGGCCGTTGGCAGCCAGCGCCTTGACCCAGGCCGCGGTAGCGCCCTCCTCGTCGGTCACCAGATCCTTGCCGAAATATTCCTTGTAGGCCGCAGCCACCTTGTCGTCGGCATTGGTCGCCATCTGGTTGAACCAGTCGACATAGGACGCCTTGTTCAGCGGGTCCTGCATGGCGAGCTTGCCCTTCCACTTGGCTTCCGTCAGCTCCCAGATGTTCTTGACCGGGCAGCTTTCGTTGAGCTGGGTGTTATAGGCAAAGACGTTGGCCTCGTTGGAGACGGTCAGCGGGTTCTGGTACTGCGCCGGGATCTTGTCGGCGAGGTCCGGCGGCAGCCAGCTGTCGACGAAGCCCTGCGGCACCAGTTGCGCCACGCCCGCCGGCACGTCGCTGATCTGGATCACGTCGCCCTGGACGTTCTTGGCCTGGCCCTCGCGGATCACCATCTCCAACTGGGCTGCGGCATTGGCCTTGGTGCCGGTCGCCTGCACGCCGTACTTCTTGGTGAAGTTCTCGGCCTGCTTCACGATCTTGCCGGTGCTGGAATAGACATTGATCGGCGGCTCCTTCTTCGCCGCCTCGATCAGCGCGTTGAGGTCGAACTTCTCCTCGGCCTGCGCAGCACCTGCAAACAGGCCGGCAACAACGCCCAGCGCCGTCGCAGCAAGGAGCCGTTTCACATCGAAATGTCTGCTCATCTTTTCCTCCCTCTGTCGGGCCGGCGCCATGCCGGCTGTCTTGTTTCCCGATAGTCCTGCTTCATTCCCGGCGGACGGTCCTCCACCGCCCGCCGAACCTCTCAATGCAGCTTGGCCGGCCGCATCAGCCTGTCTGCCGCCTCCACGCGCTGGCCGGCCGTGTCGAAGACATGCAGCGCCTTGGGCTTGACCCACCAGGTCACGGCCTCGCCGACCTCGACCTCAGGCGATTGGTGCGTGGTCAAGAACAGCTTTTCGCCGGCGGCGGTCAGCTCGATGATCCAGCTGCCGCCGGTGGGCAGGATGCCGGTCACCTCGGCTTTGCCCGACAGCGCCCCTTCCGACACGCCGCGCTCGTCGTCCGCAAGGCGGATCGCTTCCGGCCGGATGCCGATCGAACCCGCATCCCGTAGGTCGGCGAAGTGCGAGCCGAGATAGGCATTGGCCAGGCGCGACACCTCCGACTTTGCATCGCCGAGTTCGACGATATTGATCGGCGGGTTGCCGACGAACTGCGCCACGAAGCGGTTGGCCGGGCGGTCGTAGATGTCGTTGGGCGTGCCGACCTGCTGCAGTTGGCCCTCGCTCATGACGGCGATGGTGGTGGCGAGCGTCATCGCTTCCCACTGGTCGTGTGTCACGAACACGATCGTCGTCTTGAACTCGGCGTGCAGGCGCTTGAGCTCGGCGCGCATCTCGAGCCGAAGTGCCGCATCGAGATTGGACAGCGGCTCGTCGAGCAGCAGCACCTCCGGATTGACCGCCAGCATGCGGGCCAGCGCCACGCGTTGCTGCTGGCCGCCCGACAGCTGCGACGGGTAGCGGTCGCGGTACTTCTCGATGCCGAGCGTCTTCATTACCTGGTCGACGCGCGCCTCGCGCTCGGCCTTGGGCATTTTGCGCAGACGCAGGCCGAAGTCGGTGTTGCGCTCGATGGTCAGATGCGGCCACAGTGCATAGCTCTGGAACACCAGCCCCATCTCGCGCCGTTCCGGCGGCACGAACACGCCCTCGACGACCGAGTCGACGACGCGGGGCCCGACGCGGATCTCGCCTGCCGTCAGGTGCTCC
Source organism: Aminobacter sp. P9b (assembly GCF_045345995.1). NCBI lineage: Bacteria > Pseudomonadati > Pseudomonadota > Alphaproteobacteria > Hyphomicrobiales > Phyllobacteriaceae > Aminobacter > Aminobacter sp. P9b. The sequence goes on from NZ_CP150082.1 coordinate 237,521, forward strand.
AGCCCGGCGATCATGCGCAACGTCGTGGTCTTTCCGCAGCCGGAGGGCCCCAACAGGCACATGAATTCGCCGTCGCCAATTTCGAGGTCGAGGTCGGCCACCGCATTGGCCGAGTTGCCGCCGTAGTTCTTCTCGACGCCGCTCAGGTTGATCTTCGGCATGTCAGTTCCCCAGTCCTTGCGCGAGATTGGTCTTGGTCAGCTTCTGGCCGAGCAGCGCGCCGAAATAGGCGAGGCCGGCGATGATGAGCACGACGGCGTTGGCGGCCTGCGTGTAGTGGTAGTCGACGAGCCGCAGCGAATAGGTGGTCAGCACGTCGGTCGACGGCACGGCCAGCACGACGAACAGGCTGAGGCCCTTGATGCCCGAGATGAAGGGCAGCAGGATGCCCGTCGTCAGCGACCCTTTCTGGATCGGGATGACGATCGAGGTCATGCGGCGGAACCAGCCGGCGCCGGCGATCTGCGCCGCCTCCTCGGGATCCTTGCCGAGCTGCGTCATCGCCGCGATGCCGGCGCGCGAGGCATAGGGCATCTGGTCGGCGATCAGCGCCAGCATCAGGATCAGCGTCGTGCCGTAGAGCGCCGGGATCGGCCCGCGCGGCACGGCAAAAAGCGAGAGATAGGCAGCCGCAAAGGCGATGCCCGGCACCAGATAGGGCAGGAACGTCACCTGGCGCAGGAAGGTGCCGAGCGGCTTCACCGGGGTACGCGCCACGACATAACCGACCAGCAACCCGAAGATGCCCGATGTGACCGAGGCCACGCCGACGATGCGCAGGCTGTTCCACGCCGCGTTCCACAGGTCGGGGCTCAGCAGGATGCCGGTCTGCAGCGCCACTGTGTTGAGGTTGGTGCCGATCCAGTAGTCGAGCGTGAAATTGTCGAGATTGAACTGGCCCGGCACCCGCATGATCGTCGACAGGAAAAGCGTTCCGATCGGCAGGCCGACGCTGAGCACGAACATCAGCGCGGCGAAGCCGGTCGCCGGCATGCGCAGGATTCCGAGCGGGCTGAGCCGGTTCATCGAGCCCTTCGAGCCGATGGTCACGAAGCGGCGCGCTTCCCGCATCAGCCGGGCGTCGATGGTGATGGTGATGATGCCGATCAGCATGATCGCGCCGGCCAGCACCGCACCGACGCCGACCTGGCGCGATGAGATGTTCTGGTAGAGCGAAGTTGCCAGCACGTCGAAATTGACCGGCAGGCCAAGCACGTAGGGCACGCCGAACTCGCCGAGGCACTTGGCGAAGATCAGCACCATCGCCGACATCAGCGACGGGCGCATCAGCGGCATGATGATCTTGCTCGCCACCGTCAGCCTGTTGGCCCCGAGGATGCGGGCCGAGTCCTCGAGCTGCGAGTCGAAGCGGCGCAGCGCGTTGCCGAACAACAGGATGACGAAGGGCGAGTAGTGCAGGGCCAGGATGATGGTCACCGGCAGCTGGCCGTAGGACAGCCAGTCCGGCGGCGAAAAACCTATGGATTCCAACCAGCCGGGCTGGCCGCCGACGGTGCGGTTCTTGAACAAGGTCGTCCAGGCCAGCGCAAACGTCCAGGCCGGCAGCATGTAGGGCACGATGAGGGCCGTGGCGAACCAGCGGCGGCCGAACATATCGGTACGGCTGAGCAGCCAGGCGAGCGTGCCGCCGACCAGCATCGACAGCGTGATGGCCCCCGCCGCCACGCTCAGCGTGTTGACCAGCGGCTCCCAGAACAGGTCGTGCGAGATGCGCGACAGGAAGACGCGGTCGATATAGTACCAGGTGAGTTCGCCGACATCCTGCTTGATGCGGCGCTCGTCGCCAAACTGCACCCGCATCGCGTCGGACAGCATCGAGATGATCGGCACGACGATGAGATAGGCAAACAGCGCCGCGGCCAAAACGCCGATGATCGTCGTCGGCTCGCGCAGAGCCACCTTCATCCGGTAGCGCAGGCGCTGGCCTCGCGTCGGCGCGGCAAGCCGCGATGTGCCGGAGTTGCGCGCCATGGTCGCAGGCTTGGCCGATGTTTGAGCCGATGTCTGGGCAGGGCCGCTCACGAAGCCCCCCTCCTGATGCCGGCCTGGCCGGAACCATGGCCGCGGCCGCAGTCCATCGGACGCAGAGCCAGGCCTTCATGCGATGGCACGAACATGCATTCTCCTCCACTGGGCGCCTATGGCTGGGCTCGGCCGGACTATGTCCGGCGCTCCTCGCCGCCCTTGCTTCAGGCGCGCCCGCCCTTCTCCGGGCAGGACGGCACATCGCTGTGCCTGTTGGCATATTCATTCCATCCGCGGTACGTCCGTGTCAATCCGGATTATCCATTTTTTTGCACAGGCGTGCAAATCGATACGACTTGCTTGAAATCCTTTGTTTTTCTTACCTATGGCGGACATGTATCCGGCGACGCCGCATATCTCATGGGAAAATTGTGCACTGCCGTGCAACTATCGGTTTCCGAACAGTCGGCGCAGCAAAAAGCCCACCCGGGAACCGCGCAACGGCCGATCCTGGGCGGGCTTTGAAGCTCCAGCCGGATAGCCGGCGAGCCTACTTGACGATCTGGATGCTCGTGTTCGACGGGCCGAAGGCCTCGACCAACTCGTAGAAATCCTCGGCATGGTCAGGATGCAGGCGCACGCAGCCATGCGACGCCGGCCGGCCGAGGCGGTTGATCTGGTTGGTGGCATGCACGGCATAGCCGCCGTTGAAGAACACCGAGTGCGGCATCGGCGCGTTGTCGTATTTTCGCGAGTACCACATCTCGTGCATGCGTGTCGGCTTGTAGGAACCCTTCGGCGTGACATAGCCCTTGCCGCCGGTGGAGACCTTCCAGACGAAGGTCGTCCGCCCGTCGATCATGACATGCATCCGCTGTTCGCCGATCGACACTCGGGCGACGATCTTGCTGGCCGCCTGCGCAGCACCCTGCCCGGCTCCAAGAAGAAGTGCGGCGCCCGTCATGGCGACGGCCGTGATGTTGATGAACCGGGTGGAAAGGACGAACTGCATGTCTTGCTCCATCTGCCGGCCGCGCCGGACGTTGAACTGATGGGCAGCGTTATGCGCGCTCCGTGTTTCGTTAATATTTCGTTTGAGCTTGCTTCTCGTTTCGATTGTGTTTCATGATTTATACACGCGGTTTCAGAATCTGATCGAACCGCTACCGGAAACTGGCAGGCGAACGGCCCTGAAAGCCACTGGTCTACGGCGTGACGCGCCTCCCTCAACCCACGGCCGATGAAAAGGAGGCCGCCACGGCAGGGATCCGCAACAGCATTGCAACAATTGAAGCCATACCGGACCCATCCGGCGGCATCTTCCCGATACAGCCGCCCGCCAAATTCACTCCCGACGAAACGAACGTTGCGAAAGTAGGATGGGCGCGAAACGGTCGACAGCAAGATGGTTCCTGCGGGTGGGCGTCGCTACGGCGATACTGTCGGGGATTGGAATTCTGGCCGACCCGGGCAACGCCATGGCAGCGGATTTGCTGCCGGTGCAGGACATGGCGCCGGCAGCCCACGCCATTCTTGCCTTCGCAACAGCATTGTTCGTCGCAACTCTGCACATCGGCCGGGTCCATGGGCGTGGGTGCCTGGCCTGGGTGAGCAGAACCTCGCGCGTCACTCGCGGCGAGGACAGGATACCCGCGCCGTCCACGGCAGGTCAGGCGGCGCGGGTATTCGGTTGATTGCAGGCCGGCACCAATAACCCCTGGGACGAAAACGGAACCCACGACCATGAAAAACAAATTCGTCGCATCCGTGCTTTCGGCACTTCTCTACACCCAGGGGCTTCTAGGCTTTGCCGCAGTGGCGAGCGTGCTCCTGAAGGACAGGGCCCACGCCGAAACGATGCCCATCGTCGAAACGGCCGTACCGGCCGCAGCCGCGCCGGCGCGCTGAAATCTTGGTCGCCGCAGCGACGTCAGCTCGGATTTTCGGTTGGAGCAGAGCCGGCCTCCTGGCCGGCCGCTTTTGTCGGCGGATCGAACCTGTAGCCCGATCCGCGGATGGTGGTGATGCTTTCCGTATCGAGTTTGCGGCGCAGCCGCACGATGCGCGAGTCGATCGACCGGTCGAAGGCATCGGCGCTCTCGGCCGGCGCCGCAGCCATGATGTCGTCGCGGGTCAGCACTTTCCGCGGCTGCGACAGGAACAGCTTGAGCAGGGCGATCTGGCCTGGCGACAGTTGCTCCTCCTCGCCGGAACGATGCATCACCAGCGCCGACCGCAGGTCGACGGTCGAATTCTCCAGCACCACCAATTCCTGGGTGCCGCGTCCCCGGCGCGCCAGGAGGCCGCCGATGCGCGCGGCGAGCTCTCTGACATTGAGAGGGCTCTCCACCACATCGGCGGCGCCGAGTTCCAGCGCCAGCACCTTGTCGACCAGTTCGGTCGGCCGGCAGATCAGGATGAAGTCGGGTCCGCCCTCGCCGCCAAAGGCGCGCAGCAGGTCGCGGCCCTGCGATGGCGTCAGGCCATCGCCCACGACAACCACGTCGATGCCTTTGGCCGAAAGCAGCGACTCGGCTTCCCACAGCCGACGCGCCGTGCGCACGTCATGGCCACGCCGGTCGAGATGATCGGTCAGGTCGGAGGCAACGACCTCCGCTATGGCAACAAGTGCTACGACCGATCTTCCAGCCATGTTCCATCCCGCAGCAACAGTGTCGTCGCGACCATTGCCTGCCGGGCCGGTCTTGTCGCCGCTCCCAGGGGCAAGAAGATGCCGCGGGACGCGCTTGGCCGGGGATGGATCCCCAGTCTGGACGTCCGAAGCCTCTATCCGCCCCTAACGAGGCACAACGCCGTTAGCAACTGCCCACGCCAAATGATCACTGGACATCATGTTTATACCCAATCTACTTTCCGCCGATAGCGGAGGCGAGACTAAACTGCGCGCTCGGATTGTCATCGTCGAAGATGAGCCCGACCTGAGGGATGCCGTGGCCGAGTATCTCGGCGCGAACGGCTTTGACGTGACCGCCGTCGAAAGCGCAGCTGCCATGCGCGCGCTGGTCGAAACCGAACAGTTCCAGCTTGCCATTCTCGATATCGCCATGCCCGGCGAAGACGGTCTGTCGCTCGGCCGCTGGCTGCGCTCCAGGATGCCCATCGGCATCATCTACGCCACCGCCGCAGGCACCGCGCTCGACCGCATCGTCGGGCTCGAGATCGGCGCCGACGACTACATGGTCAAACCCTATGAATTGCGCGAGCTTCTCGCGCGTGTCCGCAGCGTCATCCGGCGCGTGCCGCAGCCCGAAAGCTTCAGGCAGTCGCTACTCGCCGCCCAGCCGCCACGCCGCACCATCGCCTTCGGCCCGTTCCAGGCCGATCTCGACGGCCGCCTGGTCACGGGCAGCGCGGGTGCCATCATCGACATGGCCAAGAGCGAATTCGACATGCTCGAGGTCTTCCTGACCCGGCCAAACCGGCTGCTCAGCCGCGCCACGATCTCGGAGGCCATCGGCTTCGCCGAGGACCCCGAATCCTCGCGCGCCGTCGACATCCGCATCATGCGGCTGAGAAAGAAGATCGAGGACGATCCGGCGAACCCGAAATTTTTGCGCACCGTGCGCGGGGAAGGCTATATCTTCTCCCTGCCAGGCAGCGAAGGCTACTGACGCCTCCGGCCCCGCCAGGAACCGCGATGACCTTGTTGACCGTCTCACGCACCGACAATCCGTCGGGCACGCCGAGCCCCACAATTGTGGCGGGGCAGATCGTGCGTCGTCTGCGGCAGGCCCAGGATTGGCAGATCGAGATCGATCATATCCTGGAATCCTTTGCGCGCGGCTTCGGCGGCCATCGCACCATCCTGTTCAGGCTGCGCGACCTGCCCGGCCAGGGCTTCGCGCAGTCGATCGCCGCCTATTGGGTCGACCCGAAGATCGACGCCTTCGCCGCGCCTCCGACGACGATCAACCAGGCGCTGGTGGAATCCGACCCGCTGCTCGAACGCCTCGCCGAGGAAGGCCGCCAGGGCAAGATCTTCGCCGGGCTGACGCGCGACCTGACCGGCTTCCTGCGCAATGATTTCGAGCAGCAGCACATCAAGTCTTTCCTGTCGGTGGCGGTCTCGGCACACGGCCATCTCTGGGGCACGCTGGCGGTCAACGATTGCATCGTCGAACGCAACTGGACCGACGACGAAATCGCCGCCCTCGAAATCATCGCCGCAGCCCTTGGCGACGCCGTCGAACGCTCGCTGTCGGAGTACCATGTCAGCGAAATCATCCGCCGCACCATGTTGCAGGCCTCCCTCGACGCGATCATGGTGGTCGACGAGACCGGCTCGATCATCGAGTTCAACCCGGCCGCCGAAAAGATGTTCGGCTGGACGCGAGACGAAGTCCTCGGCAAGGATCTGCTCGATACGGTCATCCCCACCTACTACCGCAAAGGCTACAACAACGGCGCCGAGTACCTCGCCGGCCGCGGCTCGCCGATGGTCGGACACCGGCTCGAGACGGTGACCCAGAATGCGGCCGGCGAGATCATTCCGATCGAACTCACGGCCAATGAGATGCGGCTTGCCGACCGCCGCCTGATCCTCGGTTCGATCCGCGACCTCAGGGAAAAGCATCACGCCGAGGAAGAGATCAATCGCCAGCGCGAAAAGCTGCACCAGAACGAGAAGATGGCGGCCATGGGCTCGCTGCTCGCCGGCGTCTCGCACGAACTCAACAACCCGCTCGCGGTTGTTGTTGCCCAGTCGACGCTGCTGCACGAGTTTGCCCCCGACCCGCAGACCAAGTTGCGGGCCGAAAAGGTGCGCGCGGCCGCCGAGCGCTGTGGCCGCATCGTCAAGAGTTTCCTTGGCATGGTTCGCCTGCACCCCACCGCACGCTCCGAGACGGACCTCAACCAGGTCATCCGCGCCGCCCTCGAAGTGACCGCCTATGGCGCGCGTTCGAGCGGCATCAGCATCGACACCGACCTTGCGCCCGGTCCCTTGAGCGTCATGGCCGACGCCGACCACATGACCCAGGTGGCAGCCAACTTCCTGGTCAACAGCCAGCACGCCCTTGCCGCCGCCAGCGATCTGCGCAGCATCAAGGTCCGGACCTTCCGCAATGCCGACGGCAGCGCCGGTTTCTCGGTCGAAGACTCAGGCCCCGGCATCGCCGAGGCGATCCGCGACCGCATCTTCGAGTCCTATTTCACCACCAAGCCGGTCGGCGTCGGCACCGGCATCGGCCTTTCCATCTCCAAAGCCATCGTCGACCGCCACAACGGCAAGATCTGGTTCGAGCCAGTGGAGCCGGCCGGCGCGCGTTTCGTCGTCGAGCTTCCACCGATGGGGGCCGGCCACAGCGCGGTCATGGAATCCGTCCCCAAGTCGAGCGGCCTGCGCCACGCGGTCATCATCGACGACGAGCCTGACGTCGCCGGCTCGCTATCCGACATCCTCGAACTGATGGGCGTCAAGGCCCGCATCGTCTCGACCTGGGATTCGGACGCCGAAGCGCTGCTCGATCAGCCGGTCGACATCATCTTCTCGGACCTGCGCATGCCCGACCGTAGCGGCATCACCATCTTCCGCGAGATCGTCGGCAAGCAGCCCGACATGGCGCAGCGTTTCGTGCTCGTCACCGGCGACCTGATCGGCGCCAAGGCCGAGCTCGAGCAACTGCCGCCGAACCTCAAGCCGCACATTCTGGAAAAGCCGTTCAGCACCTTCGACGTGCGCAGCGCCCTCAGTGCGGTCAGCGACCAGGTCGCGGACAACGAGTAAGCACGATCCCGATCCAAGCGCTGCGTAGCGAACGCGGGTACGGAGCAAAAAAAGCCCCCACGGCCGAAGCTGCGGGGGCAGGTACGCGCTGGAGGATCTGAGTGCGCGGCAGGGAACGTGCCACGTTGCGGGGCCGCCGCCCCGAACGCCTGATTAGAAGATGTTGGGTGTGGTGCGGAGCGGCTCGGCGCTGGCGATCAGCCGCACCTTGCGTGCCTCGCGCATGCCGGTGTCCTTGGCGATAGCCTCGAGACAGGTCTCGCTCTCGACACCCCAGGCCTGTCCGCGACAGGCGATATCGGTCTCCGACATCGGCAGCCGATCGGTCTTTGGCGTCGTGCGCGCGCCATCCATCATGCGTGGCGCCGAGCCCATCGAGGCAAATGCCGGCCCGCTGCCCGGTGCCCAGGCCATCGACGAAAGCGAGGCGATGACCAGCACCGAAAACATCGCCATCGGGTGCTCGTTCGCGCGCTGGCGAAGAGCCAGGCGCGGGCGGCGGTAGATGCGTGCACGCGGCTGGAACTGGCGGTCGAATTCGGAAACCTGCTTGATGCCGGTCATTGGATTTTGCCTTTTCGTTAAATTTCATTCCCCTGTTGATATGAACATATCCGCACTTTGTAACACGCGGATGCTGATCAGCATCCCCTAATGCAACAATCCAGAAACCACAAAACCGGTCAGCAATACTGCCAAATCAGTCACAATAAGCCGTAATTTCCGTCACATCAGCCAATTGCCTGTACCATTTTGAGAAACAGCCCGCGCGGGCCGTGTAACAGCTATTTCCAAGAAGCAGGAGAAATTCGAACCAAACGAAAGGGCCGATGCAATTGCCTTGCATCAGCCCTTCGAGTTGGCACGCTTGTGCCGGATCGGCTCTGAAACGCCGGCTTTTCGTTCAGCTCTTCAGCACATCGGCCCATTCGGGGTGGCGGCGAAACTGCGCCGCGGCAAACGGGCAGAGCGGAATGATCTTTTTGCCCGCCGCGCGTGCATCCTCCACCGCCCGCGTCACCAACCGCAATCCGGCCCCCTGGCCACGGAAGGCGTCGGGCACCTCGGTGTGGTCGATGATGAACAGATGGTCGCTGACGGTCGAAAAGGTCATTTCGGCCTCTGCACCGCCAGCACCGCGGATGACATAGCGTCCTTTGGTGCCACGATCCTCAAGCTCGATGGCGGAAAGTTCTTCGGTCATTGCCCCTGCTCCGTCTTGGCGAAGAACTGCTTCGCGGCTTCGATTTCATTGGGCCGAACCTCGTGCCCGCCCTCATGCCATTCCAGCCTGACATCAGCACCCGCGTCCCGCAGGTAGGAGTCGAGCCGGCTGGTGATACCGGGCGGGCAGATCGGATCGCGGCGTCCGGCGGTGATCAGCACGCGGCGTCCGGCTAGGCTGCCTTTCACGTCGGGCGCGAACGGGATCAACGGGTGCATCAGCGCCGTCGCATCGAACACATCGGATGCGGCAAACAGCACCGAAGCCAGGATGTTGGCGCCATTGGAATAGCCCAGTGCGTAGACCGCCGAAGGCTTCTCCGCCTCGATATGGGCCTTCACGAACCCGGCCATCTTGGCCGTCGCCCGGGCAAGATCGTCCATGTCGTAGACGCCCTCGCCGGTACGGCGAAAGAAGCGCGTGGCCCCCATTTCGGAAACGTCGCCGCGCGGCGACACGACGGTCGCGCCAGGTACCAGTTCCCTGGCGAAGCCGATCAGCTGGTTTTCGTCGCCGCCTGTGCCATGGAAGGCAAAGACCAGCGGGCTGCCCGGATTGCCGGGCAGCAGCTTGTGGATGTAGGCGTCCTTGCTCATCGGTCCCTCCTCAGTCGCCCAGCGGCTGCAGGTTCTTTTCCAGATAATCGCGCAGATGCGCATGCTGTGCCGGCAGCTTCAGCGCTTCGCCGAGATGGGCCGTATCCTCGTCGCGGTCGAAACCCGGCTCGTTGGTCGCCACCTCGAACAGCACGCCGCCCGGTGTGCGGAAATAGATCGCCCAGAAATAGTCGCGGTCGATCACCGGCGTCACCTGGTAGCCCGTGTCCATCAGCGCCTTGCGCACTTCGAGCTGCTTGGCCCTGTTCTCCACCGCAAAGGCGATGTGATGCACCGAACCTGCACCTAGCCCAGCAAAGGAAGCGCCCGGCAGCGTCTCGATATCGATGAAGTCGGCGCCATTGCCGTTTTTCACCGCCAGGCGCTTGGTGTTTTCAGACGTGTCCACTTCCTCATAACCCATGAACTTCAGGAGTTCCTCGGTCGCGCCACCGTCGCGCAGGCGCAGTGAGGCCGAATGAAAGCCTCGGATCGCCTCGTCGGCAGCAACGCCGCCCTTGACCCAGGGCGCACGCTGGTCGCCCTTGGCCTCGACGAGCGCAAAACCGTCGCCATCCGGGCCGGAAAAGCCAAGACGCTTCTCGCCGAACTTCTCGTCGCGGGAGAGCCCGGTCACGCCTTCATCGGCAAAACGCTTTTCCCAGAACGGCAGCGTGCCTTCGGGAACCGAGAACACGGTCGTGCCCACCTCGCCGACGCCCGGGCGGCCCTTGCCGATGTTGGGAAACGGGAAATAGGTCATCACAGAACCCGGCGTGCCGAGCTCGTCGGCATAATAGAGATGATAGACATCGGGTGCGTCGAAGTTGACGGTTTTCTTGACCCGGCGCAGGCCCAGCTTGTTGGTGAAGAACCTGTTGTTCTCGGCCGCATCCCTTGCCATCGACGTGACGTGGTGCAGGCCCTTGATCTGGTTGAGCATCGTCTCGCTCCTTGCTTTTGCCCCGGCCCCTGCCGCGGCGTTGGCATGAATATGGGCGCATCGATCGGCGGGGCATAGGCGCCGGTCGCAGAATGGTCTGTGTTCGTTTTGTGAACAATAGAAGCAGTCTCGTTCACACTTTGTGGCATGGTCCGTGCCTGCACAAAGGCGCTTGCACGAACCGGTGAATCCCGCTTCCTTGGCCGCGATTTGCGAACCTTGGGGACCAGCGTGGCAAACACCGGCCGACGAAAAAACATCCTGCTCATCACCTGCGACCAGTGGCGCGGCGACAGCCTGTCGGCGGTCGGCCATCCCGTCGTGAAAACGCCCAATGCCGATGCGCTCGCCCGCGAGGGCGTGCTGTTCAAGCGCCATTATGCTGGCACCGCGCCGTGCTCGCCGGCGCGCGCCTGCCTCTACACCGGCCTCTACCAGATGAACAACCGCGTCTGCCGCAATGGCACGCCGCTGGACGACCGCCACGACAACATTGCCCGCGCCGCCCGCCGCGTCGGCTACGACCCGACCCTGTTCGGCTACACCGACGTCTCGCCCGACCCCCGCACCCGCGCGCACGGCGATCCGTTCCTGCGCACCTATGAAGGCGTTTTGCCCGGCTTCACCACCAGGCAGCTCCTGCCCGAGCACCAGAAGGCGTGGCTATCCTGGCTCGCCGCGCGCGGCATCGATTCCAGCGCCGGCTTCCCCGACATCCATCGCCCGGCGGATGCCGATGCCCCTGAAGTCAGCAACGCGATTCCGGTCTATTCGAAGGACGAGACACCTGCCGCCTTCCTGGCCGGCGAATTCCTGCGCTGGCTGTCCGAACAGGACGAAGGCGAGCCCTGGTTCGCCCATGTCTCGTTCCTCAGCCCGCATCCGCCCTTCATCGTGCCGGAGCCGTTCAACACCATGTACGATCCGGCCGAGGGGCCGGCCTATCAGCGCGCGTCAAGCGTGCAGGACGAGGCCGCAAGCCATCCCTTCCTCGCCTACCATCTCGCCCATCACCAGAAGAAGTCGAGCTTCATCCCAGGTGCGGCAGGCAAGGTCGGCGACTGGAACGAGGATGAGTTCCGCAAGATCCGCGCGCTCTATTACGGCATGATCTCGGAGGTCGATTCCCAGCTCGGCCGCATCTGGCAGGGCATCCGGGAGAAGGGTGACTGGAACGACACCATCGTCATCCTCACCTCCGACCACGCCGAGATGATGGGTGACCATTTCATGCTCGGCAAGGGCGGCTGGTTCGACGGCAGCTATCACCTTCCGCTCATCGTCAAGGCGCCCGGCCACGATGCGGCGGCGGGCACCCAGGTCGACCATTTCACCAGTGCCGTCGACATCATGCCGACGCTGCTCGACCTGATCGGCGGCGAGCCCTTGCCGCATCTCGACGGCCAGTCGTTGAAGACTTTCCTCGACCGTGATGAACCAGAGGTTTGGCGAGACGCGGCCTGTTGGGAATACGACTTCCGCTCCGTCGCCGAAGGCACGACCGAGGCGCATTTCGGCCTCGGCTCGCGAGCCCTCAATCTCGCTGTCATCCGCACGGAAGCGGTCAAGTACGTGCATTTCGGCGGTGGCCTGCCGCCGCTGCTCTACGACCTCGCCAACGACCCCGGCGAATTGCACAACCTGGCCGGCGACCCCGGATGGCTGTCGGTCCGGCTCGAGTTCGCCGAACGGCTGCTCGCTTGGCGCGCGAGGCATCTCGACCAGTCGCTCGCCCTGTCCGAACTGACGGACGGCGGGCCCAAGGGCCACTTTGCCCGGCTCCCCTGAAACGCAGAAAACCCGCGCCGAAGCGCGGGCTTTCTGGCTCCGGTACCGCGCAACGGCTGTCGCGCGGTACTTGGTCCGCCGCATCTACTGGGTGATGATCAGGCGCTGCTCGTCACGCTTAGCAGCCCAGCTGCTGGCGTCATAGGCCGGCTGGGCCTCGAGCTGCTCCTTGTTGAAGCTGGTGTAGAGATACTTCTTGCCATCGGCGTCGACCATAAAGGCAAGGTTGTCGCTGCCGACCGCCACCTTCTTTTCGCCCATGCCGAGGAAGCCGCCGACATCGATGACATAAGCGTCGATCTTGCCGTCCGCCGTCATCAGGATATCGCCGATCTCGCCGATATTGGCATCGTCGGCGCCATAGACGGTGGTGCCCATCAGCTCTTCGGCACGCAGATCAGCGCTCGGCAGTTCCTTGAGCGTCGACTTGTCGATTGCCGCGGTCTTGGTCTCGTCGGTGGTGGCCGCGTCAGGCGTAGCCGGGGCCGGCGCTTCTGCACTCTGGTCGGCCGGCGCAACCGGTGCCTGGGCCGTCTGGTCGGTCGCCGGGGCCGCCGGATCGGTCGCCGCTACGGATGCCGGGGCAGGCTCATAGCCGCGACGGTCGAAGTCGGGCAGCGCCTGCAGCTGTTCCTTGGTCGTCGCCATCACCAGCCAGCGATCGCCGTTTTTCTCGGCCCAGTCGAATTCCTTGTACGGCAGGGCGACGTTCTTTTCGCCGATGCCAAGGAACCCGCCGACGCCGATGATCAACTGGTCGGCCGTACCGTCGGCGGCAAGCACGATGTCGTTGACGTCGCCGATGGTCTCGGCGTCTTCAGCCGTGCTGTTGTAGACGTTCTCGCCAATGATATTGGTGGCGAGGAAGCCGTCGGCATGCGGGATCACCTCCGGGGTTGCCGGAGCTGCCTCTGTCGGGGCCGCGGGGGCCGGCGCAGGAGCCGTGGTGTCCTGGGCGTAGGCGCCGGTGGCAAGCAGTGCTGCAATAGCAGTCGTGGCCAAAAGATTGCGGATCATGGTAAAGTCTCCTCGTGCGTGTTTCATGCATGCCGCGCCTGGATCAGTCTTTTGCGGGAAGGGTCCGGCGCGGCCTCTACGGGTTCACAACGTCGTGACCCCGCCATGGTTCCGAATTTCGCCCCGCTGATTTCAACCTCTGCCGGGTTCTGGAATCGTCGCTCGCAGCAGGCGAGCAAATCCAAATCGTCTTTTACGGACTTCTACTTAGCCCGGCGTGGCGGTCGTCTGGCTGGCGTTTTGATCGATCATCTCGCCATAGAATTCCGCACCGCCCCAAGCCGCGAAAGCGAGAAACAAGCCCGCCAGGAGCACCAGCAACACATGACGGCCGCGCGTTCCCTGTCGCGCCTTCTGCGCTGGAATGATCTTGGTCATCGCTGTTCTCCCTTCTGGTTGGATAGGGCTAACGGCAGTCTCCCGGCATTGTTCCCGGGCTAAGGCCAAGGCTTTTCAAGCAGGCCTCACCCGTTTAGGTTCCGTGCTGGCGAGGGGGCGGTCGTGCAGGACAACAAAAGCATCGAAGCTGATGTGGTCGACAACACTCAAGGCGACGCGGGCGTCGGCAGCACGTTCGAGGCGCCGGGCGACGCAGATTTCGACCGGCTGACGAGCCTTGCCGCAGCGCTCCTTCACGCGCCCGCAGCCGTGCTTGCTCTCGCCGATCAGGCCGGCGTGTTGTCCTTCCACTCGCATTTCGGCATCGACGCCGACCAAGCGGCCACAGCCATTGCCACCGAGCCCGGTTCGCCGGCAGCCGCCTTTGCCTTCCACCTCGCCGTGCCGATCGTCGTGCCTGGCCGTGAGGTCGGATCGCTCGTGGTGCTCGACCGCGAGCAGCGCTCGGCGCCCGACCCGGCACAGCTCCGGCAGTTGGAGGCGCTCGCCTCGCTCGCAGCAAGCCTGATCATGCTCCGCGACAGCTCCCTGGCCGGCGCACGGGCCGAGGCCGCCCTGGTGCATGCCGAAACCCGCCGTGCCGTGGCGCTGGAAGCGGCAGCGCTGGCAAGCTGGGTCTGGGATCCGCGCACCGGCGTCGTCGAATGCGATACGCTCCTGCCCGAGCTCTTCAACATGCCCCCGGCCACAAGAATGCGGGCGCGCGACATCGTCGTTGCCATCGACCGGCGCGACATCGACAAGACGCGCAAGATGTTCCGCGAAGCGCTCGAAGGCAGCGACGACTATTCCGGCGAATACCGCATCAAGGGTACCCATCCGCCACGCTGGCTGGCGGCCCGCGGCCGCGTCGTCGAGCGCGACGCCGAAGGGCGGCCGACATTGGTGTTCGGCGTCAACTACGACATCACCGAGCGCCGCCACGCCGAGGAGCGTCAGCGCCTGCTGCTGCGCGAGATCAACCACCGCGTCAAGAACACGCTGGCGACGGTGCAGGCGCTCGCCAGCCAGACGGTGCGCTATGCGCGCGAGCCGCGCGAATTCCTCGACGCCTTCAGCCAGCGCCTTCGGGCCCTTGGCCTCGCCCACGGGCTTCTGTCGGAATATGAGTGGCGCGGCATCGGCATCCGCGATCTCGCCAGGCTGGAACTCAGCCCGTTCGATGACACCGATGCGCCTCGAATTTCGATTGTCGGCCAGGATGCGCTGCTGACGCCCGACCAGGCGCTGGGCTTTGCCCTCATCCTCCACGAACTTGCCAGCAACGCGCTGAAATACGGTGCGCTGTCGGTGCCGCGCGGCAAGGTTTCCCTGTCATGGACCATCAAGGGCGGAAAAGGCGCAAAACGCCTGCACCTGGAATGGATGGAAAGCGGCGGACCGGAGGTCAGCCCGCCTCAACATCATGGCTTCGGTTCAATCCTCATCCGGCGCAGCCTGGCCAAGGTGATTTCGAGCGAGGTCCGGCACGAATTTCACCCCGAAGGCGTGCGTGCGGAGATTTCCATGCCGTTCGGCGAACCTGCCGAAAGCACCCCATAGGCGATCATTCGCCGGCCGGCCCGTCGCCGTCGTCGGACTTTCTGTTCTCGCGATAGATCGCATAGGCGGCCAGCGCCACGACCGGCCCCAGCACCGCACCTATGCCGCCCTTGCTGCGCAGCAATGTCGGCAACAGGGCCACGGCAGCCGTCGTGCCGAGCGCGGCGATGTCGGTACGCCGACGCTTCCGGTCTGCGCGGGCGCGTGCTCCCGCGGCGAGCTTGTGGATGAGAAGGATCAGTCCGGCGAGCACCAATAAGCCGAGGCCGAAGCCCAGAGCCGCCTCGATGTGGCCGAACCGTCGTGCCGCCCAGACGAAGGCGGCCCCGACCAGGAAGCCCACTCCGCACAACCCGGCCAGCCCGGCGGCGAGGTAGGCCACCGCTGCCCTGCGGGTTCGCCGCAGGGCAAGTGTCGTCTCGCCGGTGGCGAAACCCGCAATCAGTGATGCCAGCATGTGTCCCCCGGCCAACCGACTAGCGCCGCGCCAGCAGCGCGATGAGGAAGCCGACGCCAGCGGCGATGGCCAACGACGTCACCGGCTTTTCGCGCACGGTCGCCATGAACTGTTCTTCGATGTCCCTGGCGTTGGCGCGCAAGGCCTCGACGGCAGCGTCGCTTTGCGCCTTCAGCTGATCCGCACCTTGTGCCGCCGCCCGTCGCGCGGCGCCATAACCGTGCTCGCCGGTCGCCGCCAACTGCTTGGCGAGCGCTTCGATGTCGGCCTTCAATTGCTTGATGTCGGCTTCGAGGTCCGGGGGCGTCTTGGTGCCGTTGCCGGGCTTTCCTGCAGCTGTCGCCATGTCTATACTCCTTGCGTTCGATGGGGTCGAAACGCCCTGTGCGCCTGTCGGTTCCCATCGCCACAGGAACCATCGCCGACCGCCGGACGTTTTGCCAGTCTCATTCAGCTGGAAACCGTCGATGTCGAACCGCACCATCAAGAAGGCACCGACCGTCCGCCTGCCGCCAAAATCGAATTTCGAACTCTTGCTGGTGCGCGGCTCGCAGGTGTCGATGATTTTCGTCGGCATCATCGCCTCCGTGTTCGCGCTTCACGCCGGCGAGTTCATCCTCACCCCCATCGGCCTCGGCGTCGTCATCGGCCTGATGCTGGGCCCTCTTGCCTCCCGGCTTGAGCGTTTCGGCATCCCTCCGGCGCTGTCTGCGGCCGCAGTCGTACTGCTCTTCATCGTTGCCGTCGGCATCTTTGTGCTTCTTGTCGCCTCGCCGCTGAGCTTCTGGCTCCAGCGCCTGCCGCAGATATGGGCCCAGCTTGCCACGCAGCTGTCCGAATTGCAGGGGCCCCTCGAAACCTTCAAGAGCATGCGCGAGCAGCTGCGCCAGGTGACCGGTGGCGAAGGTGTGTCGGTTTCCGTCGACGAAGGCATGGGGGTCGAGACGATGGCAACGCTCGCCCCTGCCGTCATCGCCCAGGTGCTGCTGTTTTTTGCCAGTCTCTATTTCTTTGTCGCAACGCGCTACCAGACGCGCACAGCGATCCTCCGCATCTGCTTCAACCGTCGCCTGCGCTGGCGCGTCGCCCATATCTTCCGCGACGTTGAACAGCTCGTCTCGCAATATCTGCTGTCGATCACCGTCATCAACTTCGCCGAAGGCCTGACCGTCGGGATTGGGCTCTACCTTCTCGGCGTGCCCTCGGCGCCGCTCTGGGGCGCGCTGGCGATCGTCACCAATTTCGTTCCGTTCGTCGGCCCTTTGGTCATGGTGGTCATCCTGTTCGCCGTCGGCCTGACCGAGTTCGACACCATCGGCGCTAGCCTGCTGCCGGTCGCGCTCTATCTCGGCGTCAACACCATCGAGGGCCAGTTCGTCACCCCGATGGTCATCGGCCGAACGATGACGCTCAATCCCTTCGTCGTGCTGTTGGCCCTGGCGTTCTGGATCTGGCTATGGGGCGCCATTGGCGGCTTCATCGCCATACCGGCGCTGCTCGTCGGCTACGCCATCATCCGCAACGTGCTGCCGGGCGTGAACTGGGGCGTCGACGATCTGGACCGCCAGTACGGACGCTAGTCCCTCAGAGCAGCGGGCGGACGCTTTCGTCGAGGCCGCTCCAGTCGGCAAGCGCCATCAGGCCGTCGATGTCGAGCACGGTGCATCCGCCGTCACGCCATTGCACCAGCTTGCGGTCGATCAGTTTCCGGATCGTCTTGTTGGTGTGGACGAGCGAGAGGCCGAGCGTGTCGGCCACGTGCTGTTGCGTGATCGGGATCTCGACCTTCCTGGTGCCGTTCATGCCGACCTTGCGTGCCCGGCTGGCAATGAAAGCAAGGAGATAGGCCGCGCGCTCAAGCGCCGACCGGCGCCCGATGCTCAAAAGGTTCTCGTCGAGCATGCGCTCCTCGCGCGCGGCGATCCAGGTGATGTCGTAGGCAAGACCGGGATAGTCGCGATAGAGCTCCATCAGCCTGTCGCGCTCGAACATGCACAGCAGCATCGGCGAAAGTGCTTCGACCGAATGCTGCATCTCGCCCATCAGGCTGCCCTGAAGACCGATCATGTCGCCCGGCAGAACATAGTTCAGTATCTGTCGCCGCCCGTCCTCGAGCAGCTTGTAGCGAAAACCCCAGCCAGACAGCACCGTGTAAAGGTGCGCGCTGTTGCTGCCTTCCGACAGCAGCGTGGCACCCTTGTCGGCGGCCAGTTCGCCGCGCTTGAAGCTGCTGACAAAGGCCAGTTCCGACCTCTCGAATTCCCTGAATACCGGCATCTGCCGCAATGGACAGCTTTCGCACGGAACCTGCCGCGTCATGTCGGTTGAGTCGCTCCGCGCTGTCATGCAAACTCCTGATTGTGCTCGCCAACGCCGCGATGTGACAAAGGTTCCAGACTGCTCCATCCATGTCTTTTTTAAATGACAGCGGCCTCGACAAACGCCATGTTCGGCTTCGATTCCTTGGAGTGTCCGCGACGTGCCAGCCCCGCTTTCAGGACTGCGTATTCTTGTGCTTGAAGACGAGGCGCTGATCGCGCTCGATGTCGACCAGCTTTGCCGTGACCACGGCGCCGAGGACGTCATCCTCGCCGCCAACCTGCGCGAAGCTCAGCAGGCCGCAGAGCCTTATGATGTCGCCATCATCGACGTCATGCTCGACGGCGAGCCGACGCTCGACTTCGCGCGCAGCATCGAGGCGGCCGGCGTGCCCTTCGTCTTCGCCTCGGGATACGACCAGCTCGACGAACTCTTTGCCGGCTTCCCGGGTGTCCGGCTGGTGAGCAAGCCTTATTCCGGCGAAGACCTCGTCGAGGCCGTCGTCGCGAGCGTCCGCAAGCTCGCGAGTTCAGCTGACGGTTGACCCCATGACCTGGGCCGCGATCGCGTCCGGCCCGTAGTCGGCTTCGCCCGAGATATCGAGGATCTCCTGCAGCCTGTTGCGGGCGCGGCTGACGCGGCTCTTGATCGTGCCCACGGCGCAACCGCAGATTTCCGCCGCCTCCTCATAGGAGAAGCCCGACGCGCCAATCAGGATGATCGCTTCGCGCTGGTCTTCGGGAAGCTGCTCCAGCGCCTTGCGGAAGTCGTCGAGGTCGAGCCGTCCGGGCTGGCTCGGATGCACCGCGAGCCGCGCCGTCAGGAGACCGTCGCTGTCTTGCACCTCGCGTCCGCGCTTGCGCATCTGCGAATAGAACTCGTTGCGCAGGATGGTGAACAGCCAGGCCTTCAGATTGGTGCCGGGCTGGAAGCTCGACTGCTTGTCCCACGCCTTGACCAGCGTTTCCTGGACAAGGTCGTCCGCCCTGTCGGCGTTCTGCGACAGCGACATGGCAAAGGCCCGCAGGCCAGGAATCGCCGCGAGCAAGTCGCCTTTGAAACCAAGGGATGCTGCCATGCCTGGTCAGTCCTTCTGCTGTGCGGGTTCAGCTTCTTCCAGCTGGCTGAGCAACTGCGCGAAACGATCCGGCACGTCGTCGGACACCAGTTCATCATAATATTGTTTGAGTTTTCTGCCGATTTCGGAGTTGGCCCCAAGAGGTTCGCCATCGCGGCGACGAATCGGCCCGGCGCTGCTGGCGCCACTGCTCTGCCTAGTCATATGCTTGCTTGCCCTTTTACACCGTCAGACGTCCCGCTCCCGATACTGACGGCGCGCAACAACCTTGTCCGGTTTCCCGAATTTTGCACCCAACTCCCCAAATGCGGATAGGTTCCACGTAAGAGGAACTTTTGCACAGGCAACGCGTTGTGGCACGCTTCCACGAAGATATGACAGCATCACATGAGGGAAACGTCGAATATGACCCTATCCACGAGAATTGCTCCACACCTGCCCTATCTCCGCCGCTTCTCGCGCGCCGTGTCGGGCTCCCAGGGAAGTGGGGACGCATTGGTGGCCGCGATGCTCGAAGCGCTCATCGACGACATTGACGTGTTCCCCTCCGCCTCCAACGACCGCATTGCGCTCTACAAGGTCTTTGCCCGTCTCTTCACCTCGGTATCGATCCGGGTACCGCAGGAATCGTCGCCCCTGGCCTGGGAAAAGCGTGCCGCGGCCAATCTGTCCGCAATCGCCCCACGCCCACGCCAGGCCTTCCTTCTTGTCGCCGTCGAAGGTTTCAACGACATCGAGGCGGCCGAGGTGCTCGACACCGACCAGGAAGAATTCGCCCGGTTGCTGCAAGAGGCGAGCGGCGAGATTTCGCGTCAGGTCGCAACCGACATCCTAATCATCGAGGACGAACCGCTGATTGCCATGGACATCGAGGAGATGGTGGAAAGCCTCGGCCATCGTGTCGTCGGAACGGCACGTACGCATGCAGAGGCTGCAGCGCTGTTCAAGCGGACACGGCCGCAGATGATCCTCGCCGACATCCAGCTGGCCGACGGCAGTTCCGGCATCGAGGCCGTCAACGAGATGCTGGCTGCAAGGCCGTTGCCCGTCATCTTCATCACCGCCTTCCCCGAGCGCCTGCTGACCGGCGAGCGTCCCGAGCCGGCGTTCCTCGTCACCAAGCCCTTCAACCCCGAAATGGTCAAGGCGCTGATTAGCCAGGCATTGTTCTTTGACAGGCAGGCAAAGGCTGCGGCATAGCCCTTTTTAGCACCGCCCCAGGGAACCAACCTTGGGGCGGAACGTTTTTCATCTATCATTTGAAGGAGATAGATCATGCTCTATTGGGCGCTCGTATTCCTTGTCGTTGCGATCATCGCCGGCGCCCTTGGCTTCGGCGGCATCGCCGGAACTTCGGCCGGCATCGCGCAGATCCTGTTCTTCGTCTTCCTCGCCTTCCTGGTGATCTCGCTCATCGCGGGCCTGTTCAGGCGCGCATGATCGCCTCGGCAAGATGAAGCACCAATCCCAAACTGGAAGCCGGCCCCCTCAGTCGGAATCCAGCGCCGCCGGGTAGCGCTCCTTCTTGAAGCGCTGCCCGGCGGTACCGTTTCAGCAGCATCGGAGTGTGCGCATCGCGTCGTCACCGCAAGCTGAAAAACCCGTGAAGGCGGCTCGTCTATGGCCAATCCCTCTCCATCGATGGGAAAAAGTTCCAGGTTGGACGCCGCCTTCTTCCATGCCTCCCGCAATGCCGGCATCGCCGTTCTGTACCAGGACCGCAAGCTGCGGACTGTCTGGTCACACAACCTCCAGCCGCCATGGGAGGAAGTCATCGGGGGGCACGGAAGCGACCACAACCTGCTTCCGGCGCAACAGGCCGACCGGTTGGTCGCGGCCAAGAAGAACGCCATCGCCACCGGCAGTTCCGGCGGCCTCGAGATCAGCCTGGCCGACAAATCTTCCGGCATGCGCTGGTTCGAAATCTGCATCGACGCCGACCGCTCGGCCCGGGGCCAGGTTCAGGGCGTGGTCGTCACGGTCATCGAGACCACCGAGCAGAAACTGCGCGAGCAGACACTCAAGGCGCTCTTACGCGAGGTCAGTCACCGCTCCAAGAACCTGCTCGCCATCATTCAGAGCATCGCCAGCCAGACCGGCCACTATTCGACTTCCGTCGACGGCTTTCTCGAGCGCTTTCGCGGCCGGCTCCAGTCCATCGCCTCATCGCAGGATCTGGTCACGTCGTCCAACTGGCGTGGCGCCGGCTTCCGCGAGCTGGTGATCGGCCAGGTCGGGCGCTACAGCATTGACACCGGTCAAGCTGTGCGGATCTCCGGCGACGACCCCTACCTCAATCCCAACGCTGCCTTGCACATCGGCCTCGCCGTGCATGAATTGGCCGTCAACTCGGCGAGTTACGGCGCGCTTGCCCACAACGGCGGCTACGTCGAGGTAACCGCCGTTGCAGCACCGGATGCTGACGGCGAGGTGCACATGACCGTTCGCTGGACCGAGGCGATAGGCCCGCTTCCAGACAGCGAGTCGCGCAAGAAGCGCTTCGGCAGCGTAGCGCTAGAGCGGGTCGTCCCCGCCGCGCTCAACGGCACTGCCGAACTCGAGATCGGCCCCGACAGGCTGGAATATCGGCTGGTCATGCCCAAGGCCAATTTCGAACTGGAGTGAGGCGGCTCGCTCGGTTGGTTTCAATCGTTTGAGCTACCTGCCAAGGCGGAACTTTTGACCCTACCTCCTCGTTTCTTGGCGAAGGTGGTTTGCCATGGAACACATCGCAGCACTTCTGTTGGTTATTTCCTGCTCGCAGGACCTGTCCGGATGCCGTGAGATTCCGGCACCGACGCCCTTGTTCGAGGTCTACGAGGATTGCCAGGCCGCGTTGCCCAAGGCCGTGAGTATGCTCGCGCCGCAGCATCCCCGGATCCTCGCCAAATGCCTTGAAGTCGACCCCGCGCTTGAGGATGAATACAACCAGCTGACTTGGAACGTGCTGCCGAACGGCATGCTCGACGCGTCGCTTTCCGTCTCCAGCGTCGTTGCCGTTTCCGAGCCGGCGCAACCGGGGGAAGCGTATCTTCATTGACCGAATCGCAGCGCGGATTTTCGCGGCCGTTGCCGCAGCCCCCATTCCGCGCGCCTGCCTGCTGCCCCTAACTGATTGAATTTACGTACTGCCTCGAAAAATGATTCCGCATTTCGAGGCGATGCGCTAAGTGTCGAACGGGACGATGTTAAAGTGAGAGGACTGATTGAATGAAGAAAGTTATTCTTGCGATTGCAGCCGTCGTTGCAATCTCCGGCTGCACCACCACCGAACGTGACGTTGTGACCGGCACGGGCGTTGGTGCAGTCGCTGGCGCCCTGATCGGCGGCGGCAGGGGTGCGGTCATCGGCGGCGCCGTCGGCGCGGCGTCGGGCCTTCTGGTCCGCAACCTGCGCAACGGCTACTGCGAGTATCGCAACAGCCGCGGCCAGATTTACACCGCGCGCTGCCGCTGAGCCTGCGGCACGAACAAATCGCCCGGCGCCGGCTCTGCCCGTCGCCGGGCTTTTCTTTGCCTCAAGCGTAGCCGCCGCCGCTCAGCCGCGGTAGGGAATATCGATCTCGACCCTCAGGCCGTCCGCCGCATAGGTCCGCTCGATCTTGCCGCCCAGTTCGCGCGTGATGTTCATGTCTATCAGCTTGGTGCCGAAGCCGATCTTCTCGGGTTTCGTCACGCCATTCTGGTTACGCTCCATCCAGTTCAGCAGCAACCGCCGCCCCTTGCCCTTGCCGGACAGGCGCCAATCCACCTTGAGCCCACCGACGGAATTGTCGCCGTCGCCATATTTCAGCGCGTTGGTCGCCAACTCGTGGAAAGTCAGCCCCAGCGCCTGCGTCGTCGTCTCGTCCAGTTCGACCAGGTCCCCCTTCATCATGTCCTCGGGCAATTCCTTGCCGAACACCTGGCCGAGTTCGATGCGCAGCAACTCGCCCAAGTCGGCCTTCTGCCAGCGCGAGCGCGTCAGCATGTCCTGGGACGCAGCCATCGCCTGCAGCCGCGCCGAAAAGGACGCCGAGAACTCATCGATGTCCTTCGCGCCTGAAGCCGTCTGGCGCGCCATGGCCAGCACCCGCGCAATCGAGTTCTTGATGCGGTGCTTCATTTCCTGAAGCATCAGGTCCTTTTCCAGCAGGCTCTTCTCGCTCGCCTCATGAAGCAGCGTCGCCGCCTCATAGGCACGCTGCTGGTAGCGGGCCACAAGCGCGATGGAACCTGCAAGCACAAGTCCGAACAGACCAAGCATCAACGGTGCCGTGCTTGGCGACGGTGGCACGAAAGCAGTGCTCGGCCTGAAATTGATCGTCCATTTGCGGCCGGCCACATTGGCTTCGCGCGTCACCGAAAAATCGTCGCCATAACTGGCGTCGGGCGGCGCTTGCGAGCGGAACAACAGCGTGTCGTCATCCCTGGTGCCGTCGAACACTTCAACCGCCAGCGGCAGCAGCGGAGCCTTGCCCAGCGCCGCCTGGAACAATTCGGCAGAGCGGAAGGCGACATAGAGCAAACCGGCGGGTGCCGCACCCGCGCCTTCAGGCCGGTCGACGCGCGCGAAAACCAGAATGCCAGGCTGCCTGGCGTTGTCACCCTGGCCGAGCAGCACACGTCCGGTCGCCCGTGGCTCGCCTTGCGCCGCCATTGCCGATTCGATTGCGCTCCGACGCAGCGGAT
Source organism: Aminobacter sp. P9b (assembly GCF_045345995.1). Lineage (NCBI taxonomy): Bacteria > Pseudomonadati > Pseudomonadota > Alphaproteobacteria > Hyphomicrobiales > Phyllobacteriaceae > Aminobacter > Aminobacter sp. P9b. The sequence goes on from NZ_CP150082.1 coordinate 261,287, forward strand.
CGGTCGCCATGTCGAGACCCATCGCATCGAGGCTGGCCTTGCTCATCGGCTCGAACAGCACGATCGGCGTCCGCCACTGCAGCTCGGTTTGCGGGAAAGGCACCCGGTCGATGCCGTAGCCGTCCTTCAGCTCGCGCGTGATTGCGTCGCTGTCGGCACTGTTGATGAACCTGACGAAGCCGATGCCTCGCAGGCTGGGGAAGTTCCGTTCGGCATCGAGCGATTCAAAGTAGTCTCGAAACTCGTCGCGCGAGAGTTTGCCCTTCTGGGCGGCAAACATCGCCTGCGTCGCGTGCAACAGGGCAAGGTCGAACTCGACCCGGCCCTCGATGCGGTTGAGCGCATCGTCGGCCACGGACTGGAACTTGATGCGGGCTGCCTCGACGGTTGCCAGATAGACGAGCGCCGCCATGGTCAGGCTAACCAGCGTGACTCCAACAAAGATCAGACTGGGGAAGTACTTTCTCAATTCCGGCCGGCTCGTGTCACCCTGCAACCATTAAAGCATGATCGCGAAAAGTGGGAACAGCTTTTCGCGATCACGCTTTTAGCCAGGGTCATACGCCGCCGGGAAGTTGGCAGATCAGGCCGCGATCTGCATCGCTCCCGGTCCGGGGATCGCGCCGGGCGGGCACTTGCCGAGGATGATCATGCCGAGCACCTCGTCCTTGGTCACGTCCTGGGTACGTGCCGTGCCCACCACCTGGCCGTTCTTCATCACGCAGACGCGGTCGGCGAGGTCGAACACGTCGTGGATGTCGTGGCTGATCAGGAAGATGCCGATACCGTCGGCCTTGAGCTGCTTGACCAGTTCGCCGACCTGCGCCGTCTCCTGGGGTCCGAGAGCCGCCGTCGGCTCGTCCATGATCAGGATGCGGGCGTTGAACAGGATAGCGCGTGCGATCGCCACCGACTGTCGCTGACCGCCGGAAAGCTTGCTCACCGGCTCCTTGAAGCGTTGGAAGCGCGGGTTGAGCCTGCCCATCACCTTGCGTGCCTCGGCCTCCATGGCGACGTCGTCGAGCGTGCCGTAGGCGGTCATGATCTCGCGGCCGAGGAACAGGTTGGCGGCGGCGTCGACATTGTCGGCCAGCGCCAGCGTCTGGTAGATGGTCTCGATGCCGTATTTCTTGGCGTCGCGCGGATTGGAGATCGCTGCCTCCTCCCCCCGGACCATGATCGTGCCGGCGTCGCGCTTGTAGGCGCCCGACAGGATCTTGATCAGCGTCGACTTGCCAGCGCCGTTATGGCCGAGCAGCGCCACCACTTCACCGGGATAGAGGTCGACCGAGGCATCGTCGACGGCGCGGATACCGCCGAAGGCAATGGAGATGTTCTTGAGGTCGACGAGCGGGATACGGGTCTGTTCCATGATCTTGGCTCCCGGATTTCGTTAGACGCGCTTGCGGTAGAGCGTGTCGAGCCAGACGGCCACGACCAGCACCAGGCCGACGACGATGTTCTGCAGCGGCGTGTCGATGTTGAGCAGCACCATGCCCGACTGCAGCGACTGCATCAGCAGAGCGCCCAGCATGGCACCCGCAACTGTGCCGGCACCACCGGCGAGCGAGGTGCCGCCGATGACCGCCGCGGCGATGACCAGCAATTCGTCCAGCGTGCCGAGAGAGTTGGTGGCAGAATTCAGGCGGGCACTGGAAACCGCCGCGCTGATCGCTGCCAGCACGCCCATGATCATGAACACCTTCATGGTGATCCAGCGCGTGTTGATGCCGGCGAGGTTGGCGGCTTCGGGGTTGCCACCGATGGCGAACACATAGCGGCCAAAGCGTGTGCGGTTGGTGACGAAGGTCATGACGATGCCCACGGCCACCGCGATCAGGACGGGAATGGCAATGCCATGGGCGATGAACAGCCCGCCTTCGGGGATCGTGATGCCATTGGCCTCGGCGTATCGGCGCACGATGCCGATCGGCCAGGGGTAAGAATTGGCAATCCAGATCGCACCGAGGATCACTCCGCAGGTAACGGCACCAAGAAATGCCTCGGCCCAGAGCGGCCGCAGCGGGAACTTGAACCGTTTGCGTTGCTGGCGACCGTTCAGCAGCGCGAGAACCACGGCCAGGCATGCGACAAGACCGACGATCCAGCTCCATGTCGCGCCGATGGCGCCCTGGGGACCACCGCCCATCAGTTGGAATGTCGCATCGAGCGGCGCGATCGTCTGGCCACTGGTGACCCACCAGGCCGCGCCGCGCCAGATCAGCAATCCGCCCAGCGTCACGATGAAGGCGGGAACCTCCATGTAGGCGATGACAAAGCCCTGCAGCGCACCTATCACCAGGCCGAGCGCAATGCCGATGGCCAGTGCCAGCGCCCAGATCCATGGATTGCCGAGTTCGAGACCGACGGTCCTGACCAGGAAATGCACCTGCGCGAAGCCCATCACCATGCCGATCAGGCCTTCGGCCGAGCCGACCGACAGATCGATGTTGCGCATGACGATGACCAAAACCATGCCGGTGGCCATGATAGCCACGGCGGAAGCCTGTACCGACAGGTTCCACAGGTTGCGGAAGGTCAGGAAGGTGCGGCTGTCGAACTCAAATGGGTTGACGCCGAGGCGCAGGCTCGAAATCACCTGCAGTCCGATCCAGATCAGCAACAGCGCGCCGACCATGCCGAGCATGCGCGTATCGATCTCGGTTGCCTTGAGGAAACGCCCGATTGGGGTGAGCTCGGTCGTTCGCGCTCGGTCGGCCGGCGCGTTGGTTGTCGTGTCTGTCATTGTTACCTCCCGACCGGATGGCCGTCTAAGCGGCAGCCGGTGTGCGCATGATAGGGTCAATCCGCCATGTCATGAAGCGGGCGCTTTTGAAAAACGCCGCGGCAAGCCGCGGCGTTTGACCGATCGGATGAAGCCGATCTTAGTTGCAGGCTGCGACCGAACCGGCCGCCACGCCCTGGCAGACCACGTCCTTGCCGACCCAGCCGGCGTCGATGACGACGTTGAGGTTTTCCTTGGTGATCGGAACCGGCGTCAGGAAGACCGAGTTCAGCTCGAGGCCGCCCGGCGTCTTGAACTTGGTGACGTTGGCGATCTCTTCCATCTTCTTGCCGTCGGCGAGCTGCGAGGCGATCTCGGCCGCGTTCTTGCCGAGTTCGCGCGCATCCTTCCACACCGACACGGTCTGGGTGCCGAGCGCGATGCGGTTGAGCGCGGCATGGTCGCCGTCCTGGCCCGAAACCGGAACCGAGCCGGCAAGGCCCTGTGCCTGCAGGGCCGCGATCGCGCCACCGGCGGTGCCATCGTTCGAAGCCACGACCGCGTCGATCTTGTTGTCGTTGGCGGTCAGGAACTGCTCCATGTTCTTCTGGGCATTGGCGGGCAGCCAGCCGTCGGTATAGGCCTCGCCGACATTCTTGATCTTGCCGGCGTCGACGGCTTCCTTGAGCACTTCCATCTGGCCCGCGAACAGGAAGTCGGCGTTCGGATCGGCACCGCTGCCCTTGATGAAGACGTAGTTGCCTTCAGGCTTCGCGGCGAACACCCCCTTGGCCTGCATGCGGCCGACTTCCTTGTTGTCGAAGGTCAGGTAGAAGGCGTCCTTGTTCTCGATCAGGCGGTCGTAGCCGACGACCGGAATGCCCTCGGCGACGGCCTTGTCGACGGCCGGGCCGATGGCGCTGGCGTCCTGTGCCAGGATGATCAGCGCATTGGCGCCCTGCGAGATCAGGCTTTCGACGTCGGTCAGCTGCTTGGCCGGCGACGACTGCGCGTCGGCCGAAATATACTTGTCACCGGCGGCCTCGATGGCGGCCTTCATGGCGGCTTCGTCGGTCTTCCAGCGCTCTTCCTGGAAGTTCGACCACGACACGCCGACAACCTTGTCCTTCGCCTCGGCGACAGCCGAAAGCGATAGAGTCATGGCGACGCCCGCCAGAATGGCGGTGGTAAACTTTTTCATGATTTTCCTCCCTGCGCCCAACGGGCGCGCCTTCTTCGCGATAGCCCTTGGAGAAGCTCTTTTTTTCGAGCCTCGAAAAAATAGTGACTCAACCGCCTGTCGCTGTCAACATGGTTTCGCAACGCTTCCCTATTTTTTTCGGAGCTCGAAATAAATAAAGACATTTGCCCTCCGCTCTGTCACAATGGCTTGGCAGCGATAGGGACTGCCGCTTAAGAAGGCAGCGCTTCGCCGGGAGGAAGACGAGCACATGTCGGTCGGCATACGTCACGACGATCTGAGACGACGCAATCGAGCTATGGTTATATCCGCAGTTCGCCGCGCCAGCCAGCCTTCGCGCACAGAGATTGCCGCCACCACCGGCCTCAGCCATTCCACCATATCGACGATATCGTCCGACCTCATCGCAGAGGGCATTCTCGCCGAAGCCAAGGGCTCCGAGCCGGTCTCGATGAAGCGCGGCCGGCCGCAGGTCGCCTTGACGCTGGAGCCCAGGGCGGCATCGATCGTTGCCGTCGTGCTTTCGCTCAACAGCCTGTCGGCCGCCATCATCGACTATGCCGGCAACACCATCGTCGAGGACACCAGGCGGCTGGTGACCCAACGCATGCCGGCCGAAGCCTTGATCGACGAATGCATCGCCATGATCCGGCGCCTGATCGAGGGGGTCGCCACCTCCGGAGGGCCGGTGCTGCGCATTGCGATCGCGGTCCAGGGCATCACCGATTCCGGCTCGCGCAAGCTGCTGTGGTCGCCGATCACGAGACACGATGACATCCCTTTCGCCGACCGGCTCGAACAGGAGTTCGGCGTGCCGGTGACGGTGGAGAACGACTGCAACATGATCGCCGAGGCGCTGCGCTGGCGCGATCCCGTGCGCTACCGCGACGACTTCATCGCCATCCTTCTGTCGCACGGCATCGGCATGGGTCTTGTCATCAAGGGCGAACTGTTCACCGGCACGCAGTCCTCCGGCGCCGAGTTCGGCCACATGATCCATCGTCCCGACGGCGCGCTCTGCCGCTGCGGCCGCCGCGGCTGCATCGAGGCCTATGCCGGCAACTACGCCATCTGGCGCAACGCCAAGCTGGGCGACGAGAACGCCGAGCCGCTGGCCGACCTGTCCGACGACGACATCACGGCGCTCGCCGATGCCGCCCGCGACCATGACGGTCCCGAGCGCGAAGCTTTCCGCAAGGCCGGCGAAGCCATCGGCTTCGGCCTGGGCTCGATGTTTGCGCTGTTCGACCCGGCGCCGCTCGCCTTCGTCGGCGTCGGTGCCACGGCCTTCGACCTCATGGAGCCGCATGTGCTGTCGGCGATCGCCAAGACCGCCGGCGGGCTGCACTCCAAGGCGATCTCGTTCGACACCGAGCCCAACGAGATTCCGCTCAAGCGCGAGGGCGCAATGATGCGCGCCCTGCTCCATGTCGATCAGGAGATCTTTGCCGCCCGTTTGGGCGGAGCCACCCCTGCGAGTGCAGGAAAGAACGTCGCCTAGCCGCGCCCGTCCGCTGCGACCTTTGGCACGAGGGGTCACCTGGAACTGTTCGTTTTCTTGCTCCAGGTCGAACGGAAGGCCGCAGCTCTAAGCAGGAGCACCGACAGCACCGCCGCCACAAAAGGCCACTGCAGCGGGTTCGGCTCCGGCATCGGACGATGGAAGCTCAGGAAGTGCATGAACAGGAAATAGGCCGTGTGCAGCAAGGCAAGTCCCCACAGCACGGTTGCGGCGTTCTGCAGAAACTTCCAGACCGAAGAACCGAGCATGCGGATTGACCGGTCGTTCGAGGTCGACATGAGCACGAGCGCATAGGCAAGGGCTGCAATCCCTGTCAGGTTGGCCAGACCGAAGCCATGCTGGAACATCACATATTCACCCGTCTGTGGGTTCATTTCGTAGCCGAAGAGCCGCGCGAAATCCCACTCGACCCAGCCTTCGAGTATGATGATCGTATGCACGGCCGCCAGAAGGGTCGCGTAGATGCCGGTCTCCCGCCGATAGGCCACCACCCGGAGCAAGGCGGGCCACAGGCGCGACAATGGCCCGATCGACATGGTGATCACCAGAAGCGCCAGCGATGCGTCCGCGAATGCACGGTTCCACCGGTGCATCGGGCTCCACTGTCCGTGAACGACGGCGAATGCATAGACCAGTGCGCCAGCAAGCCCGACAACCACGACATGACGAAGCAGCGTCCGGCGCAATAGAGAGGCTGGCTGACCGGCGCGGACGCGATCGCTTGGGATATCGGTCATTGCAGATACTCCGGTTGCATTGCGGCATCCACTCGACGAGCGCGTATTTCGTGCCATGACGCAGCAGTGAGGAACGCAATGCCGAGCGCTGAAATCAGGGGGCGGATCGGGTCGAACCACATCATCAGGAATTCGCCCCCGAACAGAAGCATGAGGATCTTGTTGCACGTCGGGCAGGCGATGCCGATGAAGCCGGCCACGCCGCCGATGCCCGCGCGGCGCACTGAACAGACGGGTCGCCGCACGGCGACATAAAGCCCCGAGAGCGCCGACAGGACCACCAAAGCGGGCAGTTCCCAGCCCGCGACGGGGGTCATCCGGACAAACAGCGGATTGTCCCAGAGCGCCGAAACGGTGCCCAGCGCGGCAAAGCTCAGGATGGTCACGGCCACCCCCTTGAGAACGGCGCCGCCATGCCAGGGCCCTGAATGCGCCAAGCCGATGATGCGGTCATTCATGTCGTGTCTGCTCCAAGTTGGCCGGACGGCGCTTCGCAAGCCGGCCGGCGAGAACCTGCTGGGGTGACCGCTACATCAGCCGGCGGCTTGCGAAGCGCTGCCGCCGGCGACCTCGTGCGAATGGGGTTGGGTCGGATCGCCCAGCACGAGGATGGGCGACTGGCTCGGCACCCGTTCGTACAGATCGATGATGTCCTGGTTCATCAGGCGAACGCAGCCGCTCGAGACCGCCTTGCCAATAGTCCAGTACTCGGGCGTTCCGTGAACGCGATAAAGCGTGTCGACCTTGCCCTGGAAGACGTAGAGGGCCCGTGCTCCCAGCGGATTTTCGAGGCCGGGCGGCATGCCGCCACGGTCGGCGCCCCACTGGGCGAGATTTGGCTGACGCGCGATCATCTCGTCGGGCGGCGTCCATTTCGGCCATTCCTGTTTCCAGCCGATGCGGCCCCTTCCCGCCCAGGTGAAGCCAGCCCGGCCGAGCCCGACGCCGTAGCGCATGGCCTTGCCGTCCGGCTGGACGAGGTAGAGGTAGAAATTGTCCGTGTCGACGACCAGCGTTCCGACCGGTTCCTCGGTGACATAGTCGACCTGCCGCCGGTAATAGCGGCTCGGCACCTTGGTCAGGTCGATCGCGGCAATGGGGAACTTCTCGTTCGGCAGCGGGCCGTACATCGCAAGGGCATTGCTGTCGACGACCGGCGGCGCCTTCTTGACCGGCGCACTTGCGGCCGGCACGGCCGCTTGTTGGGTGCTGACGCAGCCGGACACCGCAAGGGTCCCCAGCCCGGCTACGCCGGCGAGAAAACGCCGGCGGCTCAATGCCGAGCCACCTCCGGGCATCGGCGCGGCGCCCGCGGCATTCGTTTCAAAAGTGTTCCTAGGCATTGGCAGTCTCCTGGCACCATTTCCTGTATTTCGGGTGACACGCGGTCGTGGAGGTCGATGACCGGTCGTTGACCATGCGCATGCAGCCGCTCGGCACCGATCCGCCGACCGGTGACGGCTCGTGCGTGCGGGCGCACGTCATCTAGCTGTTGCCACGAGCAAAGCACGCGGGCTCCTTGCGGGCTGGCGGGAATGCCAGCCGGCGGCGTCGCTACGGCGGACGCGCTCGGGCCTGGCCCAAGCGCAAGAGTTTCTCGGGAAGATCGTCCGTCTCCTCATCGCAACTGATTTCGGACGGCCTCGTCGGTGCGAGGGCCGAACGGTCAAAAATCAGGCAGCGATCGGAGGTCGAAGAAACGATGCGCTCGCCACGCGACGCGGCATGGGATCTGGGAGCCGCTTGCGAAGCGTCGTGTGGGTCGGCGCGGCAAGCTCGTCATGGACCTGCCAGGCAGGGCAGTCGCCCAGGCAGTGCGTGCTGGTGCTGTGCTCGTCGGACGTCTCGCCGGTGCAGCGATCCAGGGAAGGCAAGCACCCATCGGGCGCGGCGATAACTTCCGCCTGCCCGGTTGTCACCGGCTGCGCGCCAGTGCTCATGCCTGCGGCCTCTGCCCGATCGAGGGGCAGTCCGTAAAGCATGGTGATCAGCACCAGAACAATGGCCGAGACAACGTTGCGCACAAGGCGCCAGCTAGCATGAAAATGGACAATTTTTGGTATCGATGACATCACGAAATCGTCATCGCAGGCCATTTAATCTACCGTTGCTGAAGAAGTTATCCATCAGCGACATGGATCATTAGTTGTTCCTGCAGAAAAACCATCCCGCCGCCAGAAGGTTTGCTTGCATCGGCATCGACACCAAAGCATCGCGACGCAGGCGAGCTGTCATGATCGAGTGCCAATTGCGCGGCCGCGCCGCCACCCTGGCGGAGCACAAATCGACGACGCGCCTACCAACCCGATCTGCTGCAGGCCGCAGCTTGCCTAGGCCCGCTTGCGGCCAGAACGAAACAACGGACGTCGACCGCTAATCCTCGCGGATGGCGTAGCCGGCACCGCGGATCGTGCGGATGACGTCGGGCATGCGGCCGTTGTTGACTGCCTTGCGCAGGCGCCCGACATGCACGTCGACGGTGCGCTCGTCGATATAGATCGTCTCGCCCCAGACATTGTCGAGCAGCTGGCTGCGCGAGAACACCCTGCCCGGATGCCGCATCATGAATTCGAGCAGGCGGAACTCGGTCGGCCCGAGCTTGATCTCGCTCTTCTTGCGGTAGACCCGGTGCGACTCGCGGTCGAGCATGATGTCGCCGACCTTGAGGATGGACGACAGCACCTCGGGCTTGGCCCGGCGCAGCAGCGCCTTGACCCGCGCCATGAACTCGGGCGTCGAGAACGGCTTGACCAGATAGTCGTCCGCACCGGTCGAAAGCCCGCGCACCCGGTCGCTCTCTTCGCCGCGCGCCGTCAGCATGATGATCGGCAGGCGCTCGGTGTCGGGCCGCATCCTCAGCCGGCGGCACAGCTCGATGCCGGAAAGTGCCGGCACCATCCAGTCGAGCACCAGCAGATCGGGCACGTTTTCCTGGAGCCTGATCTCGGCTTCGTCGCCACGCGTGACGACTTCGACCTGATAACCTTCGGATTCGAGATTGTAGCGAAGCAGCACGCCCAGCGGCTCTTCGTCCTCGACGACCATGACCTTGGGAGCGATCATCGGCTGTGCCTTTTCTTGGCGCATGACCCCGATCGGATCATGCGCGGATTAACTTGCCGCAGCGCCCCCGCGCCCCGCACATGCAGCGCTGAAGTGTTCAGGCAGACACTGCCGTCGTGGTCTCGTCGACCTTCGGGCGGTTGAGCGGCAATTGCGTGCCGGTGACCACGAAATAGGCGTTCTCGGCGACGTTGGTGACATGGTCGCCGATGCGCTCGAGGTTCTTGGCACAGAACAGCAGATGCGTGCATGCGGTGATGTTGCGCGGATCTTCCATCATGTAGGTCAGGAGCTCGCGGAACACGGCCGTGTACTGGATGTCGATCTTCTGGTCGTCGTTGCGCAGTTCCTTCAGGCCTTCGGCCTGGCGCGCGACATAGAGATCGACCACGCCGCGGACCTGGCCGAGCACCAGCTGCGCCATCGCGTCGATGGAGTGCGAAAGGTTGCGCGGCGTCGGCGACTGGCCGACGGCACCGACACGCTTGGCGATGTTCTTGGCCAGGTCGCCGATGCGCTCGAGATCGCCGGCCATGCGGATGGCGCCGACCACGGCGCGCAAATCCTGCGCCATCGGCTGGCGCTTGGCGATCAGCGTGATCGCGCTGTTGTCGAGCTCGCGCTGCTTGGCGTCCATGATCGTGTCGTCGGCGACGACGTTCTGCGCCAGCGCCTGGTCGGACGAAAGCAGCGCGCGGATCGCACCTGCCACCATCGCGCCGGCCAGGTCGCCCATGTCGCGGATGACCTGGTCGACGTGTTTGAGTTCTTCGTCGAAGGACCGGACTGTGTGCTCGCCCATGATGTGTTCCTCGTCTGATGCTGGTCGGAGCCGATATCGCTCAGCCGAAACGGCCGGTGATGTAGTCCTGCGTCCGCTTGTCGTCGGGATTGGTGAACATCTTGTCGGTCGGGCCTTCCTCGACCAGATAGCCGAGATGGAACATCGCCGTGCGCTGCGACACGCGCGCAGCCTGCTGCATAGAGTGCGTCACGATGACGATGGTGTAGTTCTCGCGCAGCTCGTCGATCAGCTCCTCCACCTTGGCGGTGGCGATCGGGTCGAGCGCCGAGCACGGCTCGTCCATCAGGATCACTTCTGGCGCAACCGCGATGGCGCGCGCGATGCACAGGCGCTGCTGCTGGCCGCCCGACAGGCCGGTGCCCGGCTCGTTGAGACGGTCCTTGGCTTCGTTCCAGAGCGCTGCCTTCTGCAGGCTCTTCTCGACGATCTCGTCAAGCTCGGCTTTGTTCTTGGCGAGGCCGTGGATGCGCGGGCCGTAGGCGACGTTCTCGTAGATCGACTTGGGGAACGGGTTCGGCTTCTGGAACACCATGCCGACACGGGCGCGCAGCTCGACGACGTCGATCTTGGGATCGTAGATGTCTTCGTTGTCGAGCGTGATCTTGCCGCCGACACGGGCGCTGTCGATGGTGTCGTTCATGCGGTTGAGGCAGCGCAGGAAAGTCGACTTGCCGCAGCCCGAAGGGCCGATCAGCGCCGTCACCTGGTTCTGGCGGACATCGAGATTGACCCCGAACAGCGCCTGCTTGTCGCCATAGTGCACGGTGACCTGGTCGCCACGCATCTTGATGGGTTCATTGGGTCTGTTCATCTCGGCATTCACCGCGTCTTCGAGGGATTTCTCGGTCATGATGTTCATAGCAGGATGCTCCTTGTCCATGCCCTACCAGCGGCGCTCGAAGCGGCGGCGGAGGACGATGGCGACGATGTTCATGGCCATGAGGAAGATCAGAAGGATGATGATGGCGCCCGACATGCGCTCGACGAAGGCGCGCTCGGCCTCGTTCGCCCACATGTAGATCTGCACCGGCAAGGCCGTCGCCGGGTCGAAAGGCGTCTTGGGATAATCGGCGACGAACGCGACCATGCCGATCAGAAGCAGCGGCGCCGTCTCGCCGAGAGCACGCGCCAGGCCGATGATCGTGCCGGTCAGGATGCCGGGAGCGGCCAGCGGCAGGATGTGCTGGAACACCATCTGCATCTTCGACGCGCCGAGACCAAGCGCAGCCGACCGGATCGACGGCGGCACTGCGGCGAGTGCGGCACGCGTTGCGATGATGATGGTCGGCAGCGTCATCAGCGTCAGCACCAGTCCGCCGACGAACGAGGCCGAGCGCGGCAGGCCGAGGAAATTGATGAACACCGCCAGGCCGAGCAGGCCGAAGACGATCGACGGCACGGCGGCGAGGTTGTTGATGTTGACCTCGATCAGGTCGGTGAAGCGGCTCTTCTTGGCGAATTCCTCGAGATAGATCGAGGCGGCGACACCGATCGGCAATGCCAGCAAAAGCACGATCACCATCATGTAGATCGAGCCGATCAGGGCGACGCCGACGCCCGAGGTCTCGGGCCGGCTCGACGCGCCGTAGCTGAACAGCCCGGTATTGAAGTGCTCGGCCATCACGCCTTCGGCCTTGAGCTTGTTCATCCACTCGACCTGCTGGTCAGACACCTTGCGGCGGCTTTCCGGCACGTTGAGGTCGATCTGGCCCTTGTAGGCCGAGTCGAGATTGGCAGCCGCAAGGATGTCCACGTCCCGGGTCGTGCCGATGACCGACGGATCGGCCGCAACGATGGCCCTGAGCTGGACGCGCGAACCGTCCGACAGGAAGCCCTTGAGCTTGCGCACGGTGGCGCGGTCGCTCGGATCGATGCCGAGTTTTTCGATCAGCGCGGCCTCGGCGAGCTTGGGATAGTTCGCCGTGACCAGCACGTTCGGATCGGTCGCCCGCTTGTTGGACGGGTCGATGATCTTTTCGTCGAAATGGATCGGCAGCGTCACCGTCGTCTGCCAAAAGGCGGTGTAGCCCTTGGAGACGATCGAGGTCAGCATGACCCCAAGGAACGCCAGGCCGACCGCAATCGCCAGCACGCCATAGAGGCGGAAGCGGCGTTCGGCGGCGTAGCGTTTCTTGATGCCGATGTCGCGGCGCGGACGAGCCGCGGACGAGGCAAGCGTGTCGAGCGAAATATCGGTCATTCGTACTGCTCCCGGTACTTCCGGACGATGTAAAGCGCGACGATGTTCATCACCAGCGTCAGCGCGAAAAGCGTGATGCCGAGCGCGAAGGCGACAAGCGTCTGCGGCGTGTTGAACTCGAGGTCGCCGGTCAGCTGGTTGACGATCTTGACGGTGATGGTGGTCATCGCCTCGAACGGGTTGAGCGTCAAGTTAGCCGCGACGCCGGCTGCCAGCACCACGATCATCGTTTCGCCGATGGCGCGCGAGGCGGTCAGCAGGATGGCACCGACGATGCCCGGCAGCGCGGCTGGGAGGATGACGCGCTTGATCGTTTCCGAGCGCGTGGCGCCGAGTCCGAGCGAGCCGTCGCGCATGGCGCGCGGCACGGCGGTGATGATGTCGTCGGAGAGCGAGGAGACGACCGGGATCAGCATCACGCCCATCACCAGGCCGGCGGTCAGGATCGACTGCGCCTGGATGAACGGTGTGCCGCCGGCAAGTGCCGCGCTGATGTCGCGCAGGAAGGGTCCGAGCGTGACGAGGGCGAAGATACCGTAGACGATGGTCGGAATGCCGGCGAGCAGCTCGAGCGCCGGCTTGACCACCGCACGCACCTTGGGCGCCGCATATTCCGACATGTAGACCGCCGACATCAGGCCGATCGGCACGGCGACCAGCAGCGCCACGAAGGCAATGTAGAGCGTGCCGGCCAGCAGCGGGATCAGGCCGAACTGGCCTTCCGCGCCACCGGAGCCGGCGGCCGCGAAACGCGGATCCCACACCGTGCCGAAGAAGAAATTGGTCAGCGGGATCTTTTCGAAGAACGCGATCGTCTGGAACAGCATCGACAGCACGATGCCGATGGTCGTCAGGATGGCCAGCGTCGAGGCGCCGAGCAGGCTCCACAGCATCACCTTCTCGACATGGTTGCGTGCCCTGCCGCGCGGGGTGATGCGGCTGAGGCCGTAGACCGATCCGAGCAGGGCAAGCCCGATCGAAACGACCGCGACGATCATGTCGAGACGATCGGAGACGCGGTTGGCGTCTGCGGCGATCGGGATCATGTAGTCCTGGGTATCGGGCGCCAGCGCCACGCCCTTTGCGGCGAGCATCGGCTGCAGTTCGGCAAAAGTCTGGGGCAATGCGGCAAGCGTCTGGCTGTCGAGCCGGCGCATGCCGCTGGCAAGGCTCTTGACCAGGCCCGCCGCGAGATCTTCATGCGCCACCGTGCCGTCGGCGATATCGGCAGGCAGGGCCGCATGGATATGGCTGTTGAGATAGGCGCTCGCGCCGATATCCCAGGCCGCGAGAAACAGGACGGCCGGAATGACGCCTGTCAGGAACGCCCACCAGCCGTGATAATGCGCCCGCGAGTGCGGCTTGACCGTTCCGTCGTCCTGCGCGCGCGCCCTTTGCCGGCCGATCACGAATGCGATCAGCCCGATTGCGAGTACGATGGCGAAGACGAGCAGGAAAGACATGGGCCGGCCTCGGTGAATTCGGTTCTTTGTGCCGAACGGGACAGTCGGCGAAACATTCCACGGGGCGACGGATCTTTCCGCCGCCCCGTGGCAGTTCGAAGATTACATGGTCTTGCCGGCGGTGAACGCCTCGCGCTGGGCAGCGCGTTCCGCGTCCGGAGCGGCAACCAGGCCGTAGTCGGCGAGCGGGCTTTCCGGGCCGACCATCTGGTCGTCGAGGAAGAACTCGACATATTCCTTCAGGCCCGGAATGACGCCGAGATGCGCCTTCTTGACGTAGAAGAACAGCGGACGCGAAACCGGATACTCGCCTGCGGCGATGGTTTCGACCGAAGGCGTGATGCCGCCGACGGTGGCGACCTTCAGCTTGTCGGCGTTGTTTTCGTAGAAGGCCAGGCCGAACACGCCGACGCCGGTCTTGTTCGAGTCGATGCGAGCCAGCGTCTCGGAGTAGTCGCCGTCGATGTCGACAGCCTTGCCGTCCTTGCGGACTGCCTTGCACGAAGCGTCAGCGGCCTTGTCGTCGAGGCCGGCCGCCTTGGCAGCTTCAACGCCGCCGAGTGCCTTGCAGCCGGCGATCAGCAGCTTCTCTTCGAAGACTTCGCGGGTGCCGTGCTTTTCGCCCGGGATGTAGGCGGCGATGTCCCAGTCGGGCAGGTTCGGGTTGACCTGGTTCCACTTGGTGTTGGGGTTTTCGACCAGCTTGCCGTCGACGACGATCTTGGCGGCCAGCGCCTTGTAGATGTCTTCCGAGGTCAGCGCCCAGTCCGGGCCGTTGACGTCGGTCGCAAAGACGATGCCGTCATAGCCGATCTTGACTTCCTGGATGTCCTTGACGCCGGCGTCGATGCAGGACTGGACTTCGTCCTTCTTGATCGCGCGCGACGAGTTGGCGATGTCGATGGTGTTCTCGCCGACGCCCTTGCAGAATTCCTTGATGCCGGCGCCCGAACCGCCGGACTCGACCACCGGGGTCTTGAAGTTCGAGAAGGTTTCGCCGAACTGTTCGGCAACGATCTTGGCATAGGGCAGAACGGTCGAGGAACCGGCAACCTGAACCTGGTCGCGGGCCGAGGCGTAGCCTGCCGAGGCGACAATCGCGAAGGCAGCCGCCGACGCAGTGAGAAGAGCTTTTTTCATTGGGGCCTGCTCCTGTGGAGTATCTCGTATGACGCCTTTCTTCGGCGCCCGGTGAGCCAATAGCCCCCCTCTATTACAGTTGCATGACAGTTTCGTGTCACCCCTGTAACGGTTGCAGTGCTTGGCGGTGAAGGGGTCGTTTCCTCGGTCCTTTGCCGGCGCGAGGCAAACAACAGACCGGAGCCGAAAGCAAGCCGTCTACCCAACGGCAGGCCGGGCTTTACGGTTGCGGGCTGTCACATTTCCACAGTCTTCGACGCTCTGGCCCGGTGCGCGCGGAAGATTAACGTCAGGCCGGGCCGAAAATGATGGGTTCCGGGATCGCTCTTGGGCGACGAACGGAGCGGACGTTCAAGTACGTGGTACCGGAAGCGCGGTATCAGATATCTGCGGCCGGCATCACCTGAATCAGACCCTAGATCGCGCCGCGGCGCTCATCGTCCTGCCACGACCAGCGTTCGATCTTTTCGAGCAGCGCACGCGGGCTGATCGGCTTGGGCAGATAGTCGTCCATGCCGGCTTCCAGGCAGCGTTCCTTGTCGCCTTTCAGCGCATGTGCGGTCACGCCGATGATCGGCACGCGTGTGCCCGTGCCGCGTTCGAGCTTGCGGATTTCGCCCGTCGCCTCCAGCCCGTTCATCTCTGGCATCGACACGTCCATCAGGATCATCCGCGGACGTCGCTCGCCGAAGGCCGCCACTGCGCGGCGGCCGTTGCCGACGATCTCGAACGACAGTTCCGTCTCTGCCAGGATCTGGCTGAACACCATCTGGTTCACTTCGTTGTCCTCGGCGACGAGAATGTCTAGGCCGCCCTCGCCAGCCGGCCGCTGTCCGCCGCGCAGGCGCGTCACACTGGCCGCCTGGCCGCCCGCGTCCTTGGCCGGCATCTGCCCATCGGCCACCTGCACCGGCGTGAGGTTCGGCGCCCGGCGGCGCTGGATGCTGCCGACCAGTGCCTCGAGCAGCGCCGACGATCGCGCCGGCTTGATGAGCTGGGCATCGATGGCGAGGTCCCGGTGGGCGGGGCCCGACAGCGACTGGTCGACCGAGGTCAGCATGACGATCGGCGTGTCGCTGAGGCCAGGTGTATGGCGCACGATCCGCGCCATCTCCGCCCCGGTCATGCCTGGCATCTGGTAGTCGAGCACGATGCAGTCGACCTTGACGCCCATCGCCTGCGCTGCGGTCAGCACGCGCAAGCCCTCGTCACCGCTGCGCGCAGCACAGGAATCGAAGCCCCACGACACCATCTGCTCGGTCAGGATCGTCCGGTTGACGGCATTGTCGTCGACGATCAGCACGCGCGCGCCGGTCACGTCGATCAGCGCCGCCGGTCGGCTTTCCAGCCGCCCGGCATTGGGCAGCGTCAGCGTGAACCAAAAGGTCGAACCCGCACCTTCGGCGCTGTCGACGCCGATCTCGCCGCCCATCATGTCGACGAGCCGCGAGGTGATGGCGAGGCCGAGGCCGGTGCCTTCATGCCGGCGCGTCGAGGACGCATCGACCTGGCTGAACTTCTCGAACACCAGCTTGAGCTTCGCCTCGGGAATGCCGATGCCAGTGTCGGTCACCGCGACATGCAGCTTCGTCGCATCGCCCTCGCTGCGGCCGGTGACATCAACCAGCACATGGCCCGAATCGGTGAACTTGACGGCGTTGCCGAGCAGGTTGGTGATGATCTGCCTGATGCGCCCGACATCGCCGACATAGAGATGCCGCAGGTCGGGCTGCAGCCGCACGATCAGTTCGAGGTCCTTCTCCTTGGCCCGCGTCGACATCAGCGTCGCGACGTCCTCGATCGCCTCGGCCAGGTTGAACGGGATCGGATCGAGCACCAGCTGCCCGGCGTCGATCTTCGAGAAGTCGAGGATGTCATTGATGATCGTCAGCAGCGCATTGCCCGACTTGACGATGATGTCGGTGAACGTCTTCTGCTTCGGATCGAGATCCGATTTAGCCAGAAGCTCCGCCATGCCGAGCACTCCGTTCATCGGCGTGCGAATCTCGTGGCTCATGTTGGCGAGGAATTCCGACTTGGCGCGGTCGGCCAGCACGGCCCGGCGCTGCGCTTCTTCGAGTTCGGCTTCGCGCTGCTTGAGTTCGGTAATGTTGGTGGTCGAGCCGATCAGGTAGAGCGAGCCGTCGGACGCCACCATCGCGCTCTTGCGGGCGAACTGGTGGCGCGTCGAACCATCGGCCTCCGTCGCCGTCTCCTCGACCTCCACCGTTGCGCCGCTGCGCATGACCTCGCGGTCGGCCTCCATGAAAGGCTCGCCTTCCGGGCCGAAGATCTCGGCGTCGGTCTTGCCGATCGCCTCTTGCTTGGAGAAGCCGGTCAACTCGCACCAGCCCTGGTTGACATACATCAGCCTGAGGTCGTCGTGCTTGGCGTAGATCGACACCGGCACATTGTCGATCAGGCTGCGGAAAACCTCGTTCTCGCGCATGCTTTCCTGCAGCGCCCGCTCGCGCTGCTTGAGCTCGGTGATGTCGACGCGCACGCCGATGAATGTGCCGTCGGCGAGGCGCTGGTCGAAGACCTGATACCAGCGCCCGTCGGGATTGCGCCGCTCGCGCTCGGCATGGCTGGTGTGGTAGCGGCCGATCATGCCTTCGATCCAGGCTTCCGGATCGGCATCGTAAAGGGCGTCGAGCGCGGGCTCGCCGGTATCGCGGTAGTAGCCGGCGCGCTGCGCCAGCACCAGGCTGTCGCGCAGCGTGCTGCCCTCGGCCATGGCTTCGCCAATTGCCGGCAACGCGCTCTTGAGCTTGCGGTTGGCGAGCACGAACCGGTCGTCGCGGTCGTAGATGACGACGCCCGCCGGCAGCGATTCCAGCACCTCGGCAAGCCGGTGGCGTGCCTCGACGGCCTCGACCTCGCGCCGTTTCATCTCGGTGACGTCGTAGTAGGAGACCAGCCGCTTGCCGCCCGAAAGTGCCGTCACCGAATAGATGATGGTGCGGCCGTCGGCGCGGCGGAACTCACGTGGCGCGACATCGCCGGCCAGGATCTCGTCCCCTCGGGAAGCGACATAGCCTTCCCACTTGTCGTCGGCGATGGCGTAGACGCCATTGTGGCGGTTGACGTCCATCAGCGCCCGGAATCGGCAGCCGGCCGCGACCTGTTCGACGGTAACGTTCCAGATGTCGTAGAATGCCTTGTTGATGAACAGCACGCCGAGAGCGGCGTCGACCAGCACCACGCCCATGTTCATCGAATCGATGGTGCGCTCGAGATCCGCGTAGGGCAGGTCCTCGACCGGCCGCACATCGCCGATTTCTATCGCCCGCGCCGTGCCATTGACCGGCTCGCTGGCCGGATCGCTGGCGTCCGACCCAAGATTTTTCCGCATCCCGTCAGTCCTGCATGCAAGGGCGATGCTGCTCCCCCGCAGCTCGCCGCAATTAACCTTGCAGCAGAAGCATTAACGACTGACTAACCTTAATGCGCACTATCCGGCGCGTATCGCGGGCCGGGCCTAGTCGTCATTGGCAGCGTTGAGTTCTTCCGGCCGCATGCCGCCATTGGGATCGGTCAGCCCGAGCGATGCGGCAAGGATCAGCCGGCGCGACTTGAGCAGGGGCGACAGTGCCGCCTGCACGTCGGACATGCGCGGGTTGCGCTCGTGCGTCGCGACCGCCGATTCGTCGGCATAGAGCTCGTTGACCATCACCATGTTGGGGATCGGCGTGCCGTCGCGCTCGACCGGCTTGATCACCTCGAAGCGCAGGCATCCCGGCTCTTCCTGCAATGTGGCGCGCGCGTGTTCGGAAATCAGGTCGAGGAACTGTTCCTCGGCGCCGTCCATGGTCTCGAACTCGACGATGATGGTCATTTCTGCCAAGGGTTCATGCCTTCTTCTCGATGCTCAACTTCTGCCGCCGGAACGGTGCCATCAGGCTAACGCATCGGCCCGCAAAGCGGAATCGATTTCGGCGACCAGCATGCCGTGCCGCGAAGACCCCGCCGACTCGCGATGACGCATCGAGTACGGGTCGTGCCGGAAAAACGGGGAGTTTCAGGGCTTTCGACGCACCGGCGGGCAGAAGGGTTGTGCAGCCCGCCGGGCGTTGCCGAAGACGCGCACTCGATACACTGCGCACGAGGAAAGTGCGGGCGCGATGGTGAACGATTTGTGAATGCCGCCGTTCAACGACGATGACAGACTGTAACGAAACCGGTCCCGCGCGGAACCATTCCCGCGCGTCAGAGTTCAGGTCAGGCACACCGAGTGTGGTCTTTTCCTTTCAACCACGCTCCGAAAGGGCCCGTCGCTCCCTCTGCGGCGGGCTCCTTTCGTGTCGAAAACTGCCTTGGGCCTGCAATTTCGGTGCAACCCAGGGTGACTCGACAGGATGCAGGTTGTGGCGCAGAGTTCCTGCCCCTGAATGGAAATGCGGTAGCATGCAACCTTGCCTCAAGGAGGCATATCGATGCACTCGCCTGCGGCAGACACCTCCACAATGCGCACCGAAGCCGGTCACGGCCCCCGCACGATATACGTGGGCGTCGGAGATAGATCGCGCGACTGGGTGCATTGTCCGCGTTCGGCTTGACTGACCGCGACAGGAAGCAGGCAACAAACCAGCAGCAAGCATAAGTCAAAAGAACAAGCGCCATATGGGAGAAGACTATGGAGCACGTACTTTTCACCCAGCCTAACTCCCCCATTTATCCCAAGGATCTCGCACTTCTTCAGCAGGTGTTCGACCAGATTTGCGTCGAGCGCGGCGAGGACCCGAGCTCCATCTGGGCAAGCGAAATAGCGAGGACACTTCTCAAGCTTTATAAAAGCGGCGTGCGCGACGAGGATCTGCTGCTGGCGAGCATACCGCGGTTTAGGACAAGAAACGCCGCCTGACCCCAGGCGCGTCAACGCTGGGCATCTAGTCCCGAAAGCGGCCACCGCTTTCGGGAAAGGTGGGTGTCATCCCGGCACGGCTCTCCGACATCATCCGTCCTGCGATCCGGCGTTTCGGCATCCGGAGCGTTCCAACAGGCGCGTTCTTCCCGGCGCATTTTGTGATCGGGCACGGCGTCGATCGGCCCATTGATCCTGCGCGGTTCCGCGCAGACAATGCGACTCGGCATGTCCATGAAGCCAGGACGCATGACGCAACGTCTCGCCACGCTCGTCGCCACGCTCGTCGTCGCCCTCGCCGCATCGGCGGCGGCTCGGGCAGAGGCCATGCGTGGCCGAAGCCTGCTCGGCGATCCGCATCAGCACGGCCTGGCCGCGCTTTACGCAAGATGGCCTGGGATTGCCGCCGACTACGCCACCGCGATGATGCGTTACCGCGGTGCGGCCGCCCACGAGGACTTGCCCCCCAGCGTCTATCCCTTCGTCCTGTTCACACGCCCACCGCTTGGCGGGCCATGGACATGGACCGCCCCGAACGGCTCGCATGCCCGCCGCCTGCGTGACGGTGCATTGCGCATCAGCCTCACCGACCGGCTCGGCAACTGGTTTGTCGAGATCCTCTGCACGGATGCCGGCTGGCCGGTCTATTCCTGCAGCGATGGTGTCGAGCGCGTCGCCGAGGCGCCCGAGCCTCGCCTGCTCGTCATCGACGGCGTCGAGTTTTCCCGCCTCCTGCCGGCACCGGACAGTCCGCCGGCAGAGGGCAGTCCCCCGGGAGAGGAGAGCCCCTAGCGGATCGGACCTGCCGCCGGGGCGGCAGGTCCGGCAGTCAGTTTCAGTGCGTGTAGAAATAGCCCCCCACCAGCACGACGGCGACAAGCAGGCCCAGCACGATCCAGCCGCGCAGGGCTTCCTTGCTTCCGGCGGCGTCAGTGGCGTTGGCGGACGGTGTCTTGTTCTCGTTCATTGGATTTTCCCTCTTCGGGTGAAGTTTGCATGCAGCGACGCGGACACCGGGCCGGTCGACTGACCGGGAGCGTCTGCAAGTCACTGCGAAGAATTGGCTAAGGTCGTCAGGCGCCGGGCGGCGGCGCCCGGGCCGAAAACGCTGCAAACTTCTCTGCCGGCCCGGCGGCGTCGTGGTGCCACGCCGAAACCAGCCGCTGGTGTTCCGGTTCCCGAAGCCAGGTATTCGCCTCGAACAGCGCCTTGCCGGCACCGCCCGAGGTCTTGCCCGACTGCTTTGGGTCGGAACTGCGCAGGGCGCTCTGGCCGCGGTCGTAGCTCGACAGCGACAGCACCACGTTGCCGTCACGGATGACGGCCTGCTTGCCCGACCAATCGACGGCCGCAACAGGCGACGCGCCGAAGCTCGAGGGCAACAGCAGCAGCGCCCATGTCAGCACGAGCACCATCAGGCGCATCAGAACGGAGGTCTCCCCGTGATGCGTTTCCGAAGGGTGTCGATGGTCGAACGGCGTTTGGATGGCGTGTGCCCCGTGGGGCGCCCTTTTCGCATTTCAGGCCGTCCGGTTCAACCTTTGAGCGCTATCTTGCCGCCTCACGGGCAAAAACCCCGGAACGATGGCCGGGGTTTGTCATCGATGCGATGTCGCGCTCAGAATTTGTAGGCGACGCCCAGACGGAAGTCATGGCTGCGGATATCGGCGTCATGGATATCGCCGTTGTAGTAATCGAAGTCATTCGTTCCGTAGTCGGAATATATGTACTCCGCACGCACGATGAGCTTTTCGGTCGCGGCCCACTCCACGCCGCCGCCAACGGCATATCCGGTCAGCGTTTCAGTCGCGAAATCTTCCGAATTGCCCTGCCCACCATGGTCGCCGCGGAAGCTGCCGATTGCCACGCCGCCGGTAACGTAGGGAAGCAAAGTGCCCAGGGCGTAACCGGCGCGCACACGCGCGGATCCGGCGAGCCGAGCCTCGTAAGGAATGTACATGGCGGAGTCTTCGACCTCCGCGCCGGAAAATTTCAGGTCCGCCTCAACGCCGAGCACGACGTTGCCGAACTGGTGATTGTAGCCGGCATATATCGCCCCGGATGCGCCGCCGTCCGAGAAACGTCTAACGTCATCTCCGCCCTCAACCGACAACTTGTTGAGACCTACAGCTGCGCCGACATAAAGGCCCGACCAATTATAGGTCGACGCCCCCGGCTGGTAGACGACCTCGTCGGCTGCCAGCGCGCCGCCGCAAACCGCCAACAGGCAGGTAGATGCGAGAAGAATTCTGATCATCGATATAACCCCAGGATTGCCCAAATCAGTGCATCCGCATCTATCCTTAAGGTTGTATATTTGGAATACAAAACTCGTTATGCGCGCATGATCCCTGGTGTCACGTGACGTTTCCGCCACACATCTCAAAGCACTAAATTGGGCGGTGGCAGCTGTCACTCCGGCGATGTATTTGCCATGATTGTCGCTTCGCAAGTCCGCGCTACGATGACCGGACGCACCGGAGGCAACGATGGCCAAGACCGATTTCAAGTCCGTGGAAGAATACATCGCGGCGCAGCCGCAGACCGTCCGACCTACCCTCGAACATGTGCGCAAGATCATCCGCGATGCCTTGCCCGGGGCCGAAGAAGTCATTTCCTACCAGATTCCCGCCTACAAGCTGCACGGCGGCCGGGTGATCTACTTCTCCGGCTGGAAGGAGCACTTTTCGCTCTATCCGGTCACCGAAAACCTCGTCGCAACGCTCGGAGACGAGGTCGCGCCCTATGTCGCCGGCAAGGGCACGCTGCGCTTTTCGCTGGCTGAACCGGTACCGGCGAAGCTGATCGAGCGGATCACCAGGCTCCGCGCCGAGGAGGAGGCCGACGCCATGAAGGCGAAAGCAGCGGCCAGGGCGAAGCGGCGCGGCTGATCGCCATCTGGAGCGTACCGCGGGTCCGGCGGGTCAGGGAACGTCGTCGCTCGCCACCGGGCCGCCCTCGCCTTCCAGCGTCGACAGCCGCTTCGTCACCGACTTGCTGAACTTGAGCCGGACACCGGCGCCATTCGCGCCTTCTTCGGCAATGAAGGCCGCGCCAAGGCTCTCCAGCGCCGCCTGCAGCGCCAGCACGGTGTCGTCGGCAGGCGTGGAGATCTTGCGTTCGAACGCCTCGATGACCAGCTCGTCCACCTTCGATGCCTGCGCCAGTCTCGATCGGCTGATCTCCACGATCGCGCGCGCTGCCTTGCAGATCGGTCCGGTAATCATGTCCTGCGTCTCCTGGTCAAATCCGGCAAATCCATTGTCGCCCAGCTATTTAGGCAAATGGTGGCGGGTACCGAAAGGGGGTGCGTCGTTGTTGCCGGCCTACCTCCGATTTACCGCATTTGGCAGCAGAAAACGCGGCCACGTTGATCGCCGCCGCGGTTTGGAGGATAGTCACGCAAGCGTTGCATGGAGCCTCGGGCCAATGCGTACACCGGTTGCCAATCAGATCAGCAAGCGCAAGGCCGTGGCCGATGTGCTGAACCGGCAGAAGGTTTTCGTCAGTTCCAGGCGTTTCCGCGGCGACGGGCAACCCATCTCCCGCGTGCTCGTTTCCGGCCGCTATTACGATGTCAGCGACCAGTTGCTTGACATGCTGCGGCATGGCGCGACGCCGGGCGAGCTCGAACTGGAGCCCGCGTCCGACGACGCGGCCGGCCTGCAATAGGCGCATGGCAGCGGAAAAGCTTCGCACCTACCGGCAGAAGCGCGATTTCTCCAGGACGCGGGAACCGGCTGGCGCGTTGGCAGGCCACGACGGCAACCGCTTCGTCGTCCACAAGCACCATGCCACGGCCGATCACTACGACCTGCGCCTCGAACTGGGCGGTGTGCTGAAAAGCTGGGCCGTGCCGCGCGGCCCCTCGCTCAATCCCGCCGACAAGCGGCTTGCCGTCGAGACCGAGGACCACCCCATCGAATATATCGACTTCGAGGGCCTGATCCCCGAGGGGGAATATGGCGGCGGGCCGATGATCGTCTGGGACACCGGCGTCTGGGCGCCAATGGAGGATGCCGAAAAGGCGCTTGCCAAGGGCGCCTTCAAGTTCCGCCTGTCGGGCGAAAAGCTGAAGGGCGGCTGGATGCTGGCGCGGCTGAAGCCGAAACCCGACGAGAACAAGCACAACTGGCTGCTGTTCAAGGAGCATGACCCCGCCGCCGACGAAAAGCTCGACATCCTCCAGGCACGCCCCGAAAGCGTGAAGACTGGGCGGCGCATCGAGGAGCTGGTCGCAGGGCCGAAGAAGCCGCCTGCAAAGCCCGGCGACCTCAAGCCCGGCAAGCTTGCGGATGCGGTGCGGGCACCGATGCCGGCGCGGATCGAACCGCAGCTGGCCACAGCGGCGCCCAAGCCGCCGTCGGGCGAGGGTTGGCTTCACGAGATCAAGTTCGACGGCTACCGCACCATGGTGCATCTCGAAGGCGGCACGGCAAAGCTGATCACCCGCAGCGGCATCGATTGGACGAAGCGCTACGGCAAGCTCGCGGCAGCCTTTCGCGACCTGCCATGCAGCGATGCCGTCATCGATGGCGAGATCGTCGTGCTCGACGACAAGGGCATCAGCCGGTTTGCGGCCTTGCAGGACGCGCTGGCCAGCGGGCATGACGAGCTCCTGGTTTTCTACGCCTTCGACCTTCTCCATCTCAATGGCTGGAACCTGACGGGCACGGAACTCAGCAAGCGCAAGGGCATGCTGGAGACGCTGCTTGCCGGCCATGTCGACGGCCGCTCGGCGCTGCAGCTCAGCGGACATGTCGAGGGCGACGGCCAGGCGCTGTATGACCAGGCGACCGAAATGGGGCTCGAGGGTGTGGTGTCCAAGCGGGCCTCGGCACATTACACCTCCGGACGCTCGCACAGCTGGTCCAAGACCAAGGCGCTGGACAAGGACGACTTCGTCATCGCCGGCTACACGACATCGCAGGCAGCCGAAGGGCTTGCGGCCCTCGCGCTCGGCGAATGGGTCGACGGCGAGCTGCAATATCGCGGCAAGGTGGGAACCGGCTTCGACGCTGAGACGTTGCAGTCATTGCTGCACCGGCTGGAAGCCCTGCGGGAAGGTGCGGACAAGCTCGATGGTGCGCCGAAGGAGGTCATCCCAGTGCGTCCGGTACTGAACGCCCATATCCACTATGCCAACCGCACCACCGACAATGCGCTGCGGCACGCCGTGTTCAAGGGCCTGCGCGAGGCGGAACTGACCGCGAGCGCCTCCGCGCCGCGCAAGCGGCTGATCTCGGATGCCGATCTCGCCGGCATTTCGATCACCAATCCGACGCGGCGGGTGCTCGGCAAGGCCGGACCGACCAAGCTCGACGTCGCGGTTTATTACGCCGCCATCGGCGATTTCATGCTGCCCCACATCCTGGGGCGGCCGGTATCGCTGTTCCGCTGTCCGAGCAGCCGGCCGCAGGACTGCTTCTTCCAGCGTCACGCCTTTTCAGGCATGCCACCGACGATCGCTTCGTTCGACACCAAGAACTCCGAGGGCGAGACCAAGAGCTACATTTCGGTCGAGGACGCCAAGGGCTATCTCGCGCTGGCGCAGTTCGGCGTCGTCGAGTTCCACGCCTGGGGCGCCCTGCGCAAGCATCTCGACAAGCCCGACCGTGTCGTCTTCGACCTCGATCCTGGCGAAGGCATCGGCTGGCGCGAGGTCGTAGAGGCCGCCGTTCACGTGCGCGGCGAGCTGGAAAAGCTCGGCCTCGTGCCTTTCGTCAAGACATCCGGCGGGCGTGGCATCCATGTCGTGGTGCCGACCACCGGTAAACTCGGCTGGAAGCCATTCCATCAGGCAAGCAGCGAAATCTCGTCGCTGATTGCAGCCACCGCTCCAGAGACTTTCACCACCTTCATGGGCAAGGACAACCGCAAGAAGCGCATTTTCATCGACTTCCACCGTAATGCGCGCAGTGCAACGGCGGCCGCGCCCTATTCTCTTCGGGCACGCACCGGCATGCCTGCTTCGACACCTCTTGGCTGGAACGATCTCGAGTCCATCGACGCTCCGGAAGATTTGAACTATTCTTCGCTTCCCGGCCTCGTGGCCAGGTCAGGCGATCCCTGGGCGGACATCGGCGACCACGCCCGCGACCTGACGACTGCAATCAGTGCCAAACGTTAGTCTGTTTATGGTTTCGCGTAGGAGACAAGCATGGCCCCCAGGGCAAGTTGGAAGGGATATCTGAAGCTCAGCCTCGTCAGCTGCCCGGTGCGGCTGTACCCGGCAACGAGTTCCAGCGAGCGCATCAGCTTCAATCAGTTGCACAAGGACACCCACAACCGGATCAACATGAAGCCGGTCGATCCGGAACTCGGCCTCGTCGAACGCACCGACCTGGTCAAGGGCTACGAATACGAAGACAAGAGATACGTCATCATCGACGAAGCCGACCTCGACAGCGTCAGGATCGAATCCAACCACACGATGAACATCGAAGCCTTTGTCGATGAGCATTCCGTCGACGTCATCTACCAGGACGCACCCTACTATCTTGCCCCCGACGGAGCGATGGCGGAGGAAACATTCGCCGTGTTGCGCGAGGCGCTGCACAAGTCCGGCAAGCTGGCGATCGCGCGGCTGGTGCTGTCGAGCCGCGAACGCGTGGTCACCATCGGCGCGCGCGACAAGGGCATGTTCGTCTGCACGCTGCGCAACCCGAGCGAGGTGCGCAGCACAGCCGAATATTTCAGCAACATCCCCGCCGGCAAGCCCGACCCCGAGATGCTCGAACTCGCCGAGGCGCTGATCAAGCAGAAACTGACGACCTTCGATCCGAAGAACTACGAAGACCGCTACGAGATCGCCTTGATGAACATGATCAAGGAAAAGCTGAAGGGTCACAAGCCGATCATCGCCGCCGCACCCGAGCGCGGCAATGTCATCAACCTGATGGATGCGCTGAAGGCGAGCCTCGGCCAGGCCAAGCCGCCGGCAAAGAGCAAGACCAAGGCCGAACCGGCCGAGAAGCCGGCGGCCAAGCTGACCGCGGTCGCGGGCGGCAAGCAGGCCAAGGGCAAGAAGTGAACGAAGGCCGTATCTACGGACTGATCGGTGCGCTTGCAGCCTTCCCGCGCCGCCTCGCCGTCCGCGAGGTGGCGCGGCAGGGCGGCGAGCTACAGCATGGCGTGACGCGGCGCACCACCCATGTCGTCTTCGGGCGCACGCTCCTGCACAAATCGGACGAGGCAAGGCTGGAGGCCCGCTTCGACGCCGCATCAGCTTCGGGCCGTCCCGTCTTCAGCGAAAACGGCTTCCTGCGCGCGCTCGGCCTGCTGGACCAGGTCGAGGGTGCCGGCATGACGCGGCAATCCCTGCTCGACCAGGCCAAGCTTGCGCCGCGCGAACTGGACCTTCTGTCGCTCTTCGACGCCTTCGAGAGCGACGCCGAACCCTATGCATTTCGAGACCTGATCCTGGCCAGGAAATATGCCTCGCTGCTCGCCGGCGGCTCGACCTGGAGCGCCATCGCCCGCTCGGTGCGCCGCTCCGGCGCCGTGGCGCAGCTGAGCGCGCTCTCGCTCCAGGCCGACGGCAAGGACACCATCTATGCCCGCCTCGGCGCCGATCTGGCAGAACTCGACGGGCAACGCCTGCTGCCGCTCGGCCGCACCGGCGACGCCGAGCTGGAGGATCTGTTCGCGCTGGCCGAAGACGCGGAAGAAGACGGGCGCTACGACGAGGCCGCCGCACTCTATCGGCGCTGCCTTGCCGCCGACCCGGGCGACAGCGTCGCCGCCTTCAACCGCGCCAACTGCCTGCGCGCGGCCGGCATGGCGCAGGAGGCGACGCAGGGCTACATGCGGGCGATCAAGCTCGACCCCAAATTCGTCGAGGCCTGGTTCAACCTTGCCGGCCTGTTCGCCAGCGAAGGCAAGGCCCACACCGCACGCCGCCATCTCGAAAAGGCCATCGCGCTCGATCCGGCCTACGCCGATGCCATGTTCAACCTCGCCAACCTTGCCTACGAGGCTGGCGATCTCGCCGAGGCGCGGCACTGGTGGGAAGCCTATCTCAAGCTCGACGCGACCTCGGAATGGGCAAAGACCGCAGCCAAGGGCATCCAGTATGCCGACCTGCGACTGAAGGAACGGACGGCGAGCTAGATGGCGGTGCATTTCCTGTTCGACGGCCCGGAAAACGCAGCCGTCACCATCCTGCTCGCCCATGGCGCCGGCGCGCCCATGGATTCGGCCTCGATGACGGCAACGGCCGCAGCACTTTCCGCGGCCGGCCTGCGCGTCGTCCGCTTCGAGTTCGGCTACATGGCGGCGCGCCGGACGGGCAGTCGCAAGCCGCCGCCGCGCGCGGAAACGCTCAATCCGGAATTCAGGGCCGCCATCGATGAACTCGGTGCAAAGGGGAAGCTGATCATCGGCGGCAAATCGATGGGCGGGCGCGTCGCCAGCATGATCGCCGACGAGATGCTCGATGCCGGCAAGATCGCCGGGCTGCTCTGCCTCGGCTATCCCTTTCACCCACCGGCCAAGCCGACGCAGCTCCGCACCAAACACCTCGCCGGCCTCCGGACGCCGACGCTGATCGTCCAGGGAACCCGTGACGAATTCGGCACCTGCGACGAGGTCGCAGGATATGAGCTGTCCGACCGGATCGAGATCCTCTGGCTCGAGGATGGCGACCACGACCTCAAGCCGCGCAAGAGCATCTCGGGCTTTTCGGCCGCCGACCACCTGAAGACGACAGCCGAAACCGTCGCGGCCTGGGCGGCCCGGCTCGGCGCTTAGACCCCACGGCGGCGCGATGAAGATCGCCACATTCAACATCAACAACGTCAACCGCCGGCTCGGAAACCTGCTGGCGTGGCTGGGCGAAGCGAAACCCGATGTCGTCTGCCTGCAGGAATTGAAGGCGACCGACAGCCAGTTTCCGCGCCCGGCACTGGAAGCGGCCGGCTATGGCGCAGTATGGCGCGGCCAGTCGACCTGGAACGGCGTCGCGATTCTCGCCCGCGATGCCTCACCTGTCGTCACGCAGTGGGAATTGCCCGGCGATCCCGGCGACACGCAGAGCCGCTACATCGAGGCGGCAGTCGGCGGCGTGCTTGTCGCCTCGCTCTACGCCCCCAACGGCAACCCGCAGCCAGGCCCGAAATTCGACTACAAGCTTGCCTGGCACGAGCGGTTGAACGCGCATGCGGCGACCTTGCTGGCCGCCGGCGTCCCGGTCGTACTCGCCGGCGACTACAACGTCGCCCCTGATACGCTCGATGTCTATGCGACCAGTTCCTACGACGACAACGCGCTCGTCCAGCCCGAAAGCCGCACAGCCTTCCGGCAGTTGCTCGCCCAGGGCTGGACCGATGCGGTGCGCAAGGCTTTCCCCGGCGAGGCGGTCTACACCTTCTGGGATTACCGCCGGAACAGATGGCCGCGCAACGCCGGCCTCCGGCTCGACCACCTGCTGCTCAGCAAGCCGATGGCAAAACGCCTCAAGACAGTCGGCATCGACCGCGACATCCGCGGCCGCGACGACGCCAGCGACCACGCACCGGTGTGGATGGAGCTGAAGTAGAGGCGATGCGCGAGGTCGTTCCGCCGGTTGAGGCTGGCACGCCCTCAGTGCGCGGTCGCCGCGGCCTCGGCCTTTGGCTTCGCGGCCGGCTTGCGGCGACGTTTGCGCTGGGCCGATGGCGCCGGGACAGGGTCGAAGTCCGATGGCACGCTGGCAATGAACTCCCGACCCATCCTGTAGGCGGCATATCCGACGATAAGCAGTGCTAGCGCTCGAAACATGGCAGCGTTCTCCTTTGCCCACGCAACGCCTGTCGGCAGGCGAGGTTCCGCAATCCGCCTGCCGACAGCGGTTCAAGCTGCCTGCGTTCGCCCCCGTTACCCCATCGTATGAGTTGGGCGCAGCGTGGCCGCAGCGTTAACCCAGATTCTGCATCTGCGGCCGGTAGAGCCGGGTATCGAGCTGCCGATGCAACCGTCTTTTCGCCAAAGCGTTTTCCGGGCTAGGTTTCGGGTGAACCGGAAAGGAACCCCGCCATGAACGACCGTATCGACGAAACCGTTCGATTTGGCAGCTGCTACTGTCGTGCCGTCACGTTCCGCGTCACCGGGCAACCTCTGCGGGTGGGAATCTGCCATTGCGCGGATTGCCGCAAGACCAGCGGTTCGGCGTTTTCCGCCTATGCCGTCTGGCCCATCTCGGTTTTCGAACAAACGGGCCAGACCAGCACATATGGCAACCGGAGCTTCTGCGTGACCTGCGGCAGCCGCGTGACGTGGGTCCACGACGACGAGGCCGAAGTCATGATTGGCAGCCTTGACGTCGTACCCACCGATCTGACGCCGGAGTATGAGCTCTGGGTTGGTCGCAGGGAGAACTGGCTACATGCCTTGCCTGAGGCAAGGCAGTTCGACCACGATCGCGAGACCGAGACCGAGACCGAGACCGAGCGAGGACTGTCCGAACCCGGAGCGCCAGGGCGAACCGTCGAGACGGATGTACCGCGTCCGGGCGAACTTCTCCCGCCGGTCTGAGGCTGGCGCGAGACAGCCTCAGCTGCGTGTGGTTCGGCACCGTCGCCAGCGAGTTTATTTGGGCTCGGCGCGGCAATTTTCATCGTCCATTCAGATCAGCTCAAATATGCATTGCTGGCAGCTCAATGGGGGGCTGGGGTGAAATCCCAAGGGTGATATTTTGAAAAGATATGTTTCAGTTCTACTGGCTGCAGGCGCCATTCTCGCCACCGTCGGCACCGCCGGCGCCCAGACGGCCGGTGACTGGGTTCTGGGGAACTACAAGGGTTCTGGCTATTGGTTCGCAGGCGTCATCGAAAAGGTACAGGGTGACACCATTACCGTTCGATACGACGACAACGAGCGCGAAACGACCAGCCTCAGCAAGGTTCGTCCCTACGATTGGATGATCGGCACGAAGGTCGAGTGCAACTTCAAGGGCGCCGGCGAGTGGTACAAGGGCACGATCACCTCCCTGGCCGGCGAGAAAGTCGGCATCGCCTACGACGACGGTGACAAGGAAACCACCAAGACCGGCCGCTGCCGGACCAAATGAACGTGTCGGGCAGGCTTCATGCCTGCCCGTTCACATGCCGGTTCAGTCGATGAACCCAGAGAGAGACCGCCAGCTTCTAACCACCACGCACTGAATGCGCTCGATCGCCGATCCTGCAAGCACGTCTGCCTTCCGCATGGCTCACATGCCAAGGGCGGCGTTGCAGGGGCGAAGGATTACGCCGCCGAAGCTGTGCCGACAGCCTTGCGCATGCCGTCGCGCAGCAACTGCACCTTGCGGTTCAGTTCTATCATGTCGGGCACCGTAAAGCCCGAATTGTGCAGCAGTGCCGATGTCAGGCAGCCCGTCCTGGCGTGAAGGTCAGCGCCCTTCTCGCTCAGTTGCACCTGCACCTGCCGCTCATCTGTCGTGCTGCGTTGACGGGCCACGAAGCCTGCAGCCTCAAGCCGCTTGACCGCTGGTGTGATCGTGCTTGGCTCCAGCGCCAGCCGGTCAGCGATTGCGCCGATCGTCAGCCCGTTGCGCTCCCACAAGGTGCTCAGCACCAGGTACTGCGTGTAGGTGACGCCAAGCTCGTCCAGCATCGGCTTGTAGACCCGCTGGATGGCGAGCGAGGCGGAATAGATTGAAAAGCAAAGCTGGCCATCAAGCGGCAGCACGGGGTCGTTGGCCATTTTGGTCTCCATCTGGTGGCTTGGACGGCCCTTACCACAGAAAATGATATCGCGATAAAGAAATCACTTTACAAGAGAGGCGTGCTGCCTTACACGATGATTATCGCGATAACGATTGTCGCGGCAAACACAAGGAGATGCCAAAAATGACCAACACCCTCATCACAGCCGCAGCCGCAACACTTGCACTGGCCGCAACCGCTCTCACCCCCGCCGCTGCACAGCCGGCGGGCGCAAAGAACGTCGTTCTCGTCCATGGTGGTTTCGTCGACGGTTCGGGCTGGCAGGGCGTCTACGACATCCTGAAGAAGGACGGCTACAATGTCACCATCGTCCAGAACCCGACGACCTCGCTGGCCGACGACGTGGCCGTTACGAAGCGCGCGATTGCCGGGCAGGACGGCCCGGTCGTTCTCGTCGGCCACTCCTATGGTGGCGTCGTCATCAGTGAAGCCGGCACGGACGAAAAGGTGAAGGCCGTCGTCTACATCGCCGCTTTCACACCTGATAAGGGCGAGTCCGTTTCCTCGCTGATTGCCAATCCGCCTGCCGGTGCGCCCGTGCCGCCGATCCTGCCGCCCGTCGATGGATTCCTCTTCCTCGACAAGGCCAAGTTCGCGGCCTCCTTCGCCGCTGATGTTGACGCCGATGTGGCGTCCTTCATGGCCGACTCGCAGGTTCCGTGGGGTGTCGAAGCGCTGGCCGGCGCAGTCACCGATCCGGCCTGGAAGTCCAAGCCCAGCTACTACCTGGTCGCCTCCGACGACCGCATGATCCCGCCAGCCGCGCAGCGCATGATGGCAGAGCGTGCGGGTGCGACCGTCACCGAAACGGCAGGCAGCCATGCCGTCTATGTCTCGAAGCCCGACACCGTTGCCGCCATCATCGAGCAGGCAGCGAAAACCAAGTGAATGACCGTCGACAGCACCTCGAAGCGTCTTTCGGCGCTTCGGGGGTCATGACATGAAGCGCTCCGTCCATCGGCAACGATGAACATCGATGATGGCCGATGCGAGCAAGGGCGACACGATCACGAGCGCCAGCTTGGGAGCCTTGTTTCACCGTCATTTGACGGCCCAGGCCCGAAGTAAAGCAAATGCTTGGAAAACTTGGTACGCCCAAGGGGAATCGAACCCCTGTTCCCGCCGTGAGAGGGCGGTGTCCTGACCGCTAGACGATGGGCGCAGCCGAGATCGGCGATATAGGCTGGCGTTTTCGAAAAAGCAACAGCCCTTTCGTGAAGAGTCTGTTTGAAAATTCGTCATGCCGAGGCATATGGCTCGGATTTCGAGAACCGGAGCGAAGCGTACTAATAGTACGTGAGCACCGGAAGCGCAGCAAGCCGCGTCAGATGACCGGCAGGGCGGATTTACGAACGGGCTCTCTTCGGTTCGATCAGATCCCACAGATTGCCGTGGATATCGGCGAATACCGCAACCGTGCCATAGGCCTCGTGGCGCGGCGTTTCGCGAAATTCGACGCCGTTGGCCAGCATCAGCGCGTGGTCGCGGGCAAAATCGTCGGTCTCGAGGAACAGGAATACCCGCCCGCCGGTCTGGTTGCCGATCGCGGCCGCTTGTGCGGCGCCGTCGGCCTTGGCCAGAAGCAGCCGCGCCCCCTGCCCGCCGCCCGGCTCGACCGTCACCCAGCGCTTGCCGCCGCCGAGATCGACGTCGTCGACAAGCACGAAGCCGAGTTTTTCGCCGTACCAGGCGATCGCGGCGTCATAGTCAGCGACCACCACCGCAACGGTGGCAACCTTCCGCCCGGAGGCAGGAAATCCGCTCACTGCGCCTTGACCGCGAACTGGCCGATCAGCCGGCGCTGGGCAATGTCGTAGACGAAGATCGATCGGCTGCCGTCGCTGAGTTCGGCGTCGATAGAGATGCGGTTGCCGGATAGCGCCTGCGACACGATCTTTGCGCCAGCGGGCAGGATGATGTCACCGGTCAGCTGGCTGCCCGCCGGCACGGCAATCTCGCCGCCCGCAACCGCGGCAGCGGGTGGCGCCGTCCGCGATTTGTAGACAACGCCGCCAATGACGGCCATAAGGGCGATGAACAACAGCCCCAAATTGATGATGAAGAAGCGGATGAGTTTCCTGCGGACGCGCTCAACCGACGGGTCGAGCGGCTTGTCTTCTTCTTCAATGGCGGGCCGAGACATGGCAAAATTTCCGGAACAATTGGTATGAGCGCATCAGATAGCGAAGCGACAGGCACTTTGATAGTGCTCGAAGCCGACGCCGATGCCGCAGGCCTGCGGCTCGACCAGTGGCTGGCCGCTCGCCTCGCGCCCGAACTGTCGCGCAGCCGTGTCCAGGCGCTGATCAAACAGGGCGCTGTTCGCGTTGCCGGCAAGGTCGTCAATGAAGCCAAGCGCAAGCTCGCTCCAGGCGAACAGATTGCCATCGACATGCCCGAGCCTGAGCCGGCGGAGCCCGAAGGCGAGGCGATCGCCCTCGACATCCTCTACGAGGACGACGAGCTGATCGTCATCAACAAGCCTGCCGGCCTCGTCGTCCATCCCGGCGCCGGCAACTGGACCGGCACGCTGGTCAACGCCCTGATCCACCATTGCGGCGACAGCCTGTCGGGCATCGGCGGCGTCAAGCGGCCGGGCATCGTCCACCGCCTCGACAAGGAGACGTCGGGCGTCATGGTCGTCGCCAAGACCGACCGCGCCCACAAGTCCTTGTCGGAGGCCTTCGCCGACCATGGCCGTACCGGCGACCTCGAACGTGCC
The DNA here is from genome assembly GCF_045345995.1 of Aminobacter sp. P9b. Taxonomy (NCBI): domain Bacteria; kingdom Pseudomonadati; phylum Pseudomonadota; class Alphaproteobacteria; order Hyphomicrobiales; family Phyllobacteriaceae; genus Aminobacter; species Aminobacter sp. P9b. The sequence goes on from NZ_CP150082.1 coordinate 295,434, forward strand.
TATGACGCACTCGTCTGGGGCATCCCGCAGCGGCTGACCGGCACCATCGATGCGCCGCTCGGCCGCCATGCCGACCGTGTCCGCCGCGCCGTCGTGCCCGAGCATCGCGACGACGCCCGCCATGCCATCACCCACTTCACCGTGCTGGAGCGCTTCGGCACCGGGCAGGCGGAGTTTGCCGCCGCCAGCCTGGTCGAGTGCCGGCTGGAAACCGGCCGCACCCACCAGATCCGCGTCCACATGGCCCATATCGGCCACCCCGTCGTCGGCGATCCCGACTACGGCCAGGCCTTCCGCACCAAGTCCAACCGCCTGCCCGAGCCGCTGAAATCCGCCGTCCAGGCGTTTCCGCGCCAGGCTTTGCACGCCAGGCTCCTTGCATTTCGCCACCCGGCTACCCATCTGATCATGCGGTTCGAGGCGCCTTTGCCTCGCGACATGGGGGAGTTGGTCGAAGGCTTTCGGAATCTCTGAACCTCCGATCAGAAAACCTGACTCGCATTGTTCACTTTGGCGTGACACACTGTTTCGCATTGAACAAATCGTGTCTTTTCCGGTTTTGTTCCTGTATAAAACCCATGGCGCGACAGTGCATTCGGCAGCCGCGCCACATGCTCGCCTGGATCAGGGGGCATTTCTCGTGCAGAGGGAGGGCGCTATATGGCCCAGTCACTACCCAGTATCGTCTCCGGCGAAGGCGGCCTCAGCCGCTACCTGGAAGAAATCCGCCGCTTTCCGATGCTCCAGCCGCAGGAAGAGTACATGCTCGCCAAGCGGTACAATGAGCATGAGGACACCACCGCCGCCCACAAGCTGGTCACCAGCCATTTGCGTCTCGTGGCCAAGATCGCCATGGGCTATCGCGGCTATGGCCTGCCCATCGGCGAAGTCATCTCGGAAGGCAATGTCGGCTTGATGCAGGCCGTCAAGAAATTCGAGCCGGAGCGTGGCTTCCGCCTCGCCACCTACGCCATGTGGTGGATCAAGGCCTCGATCCAGGAATACATCCTACGCTCGTGGAGCCTGGTCAAGATGGGCACCACCGCCAACCAGAAGCGGCTGTTCTTCAACCTGCGCAAGGTCAAGGGCAAGATCCAGGCGCTCGACGACGGCGACCTGAAGCCCGAGCACATCACCGAGATCGCAACCCGCCTCAACGTCTCCGAGGCCGAGGTGGTGTCGATGAACCGCCGCCTGTCGGGCGACGCCTCGCTCAACGCGCCGATCCGCGCCAGCGAAGGCGAGTCGGGCGAATGGCAGGATTGGCTGGTCGACGACCACGACAGCCAGGAAACCATGCTCATCGAGCAGGACGAACTCGACAACCGCCGCGGCATGCTCGCCAGCGCCATGTCGGTGCTCAACGACCGCGAAAAGCGCATCTTCGAGGCACGCCGTCTTTCCGACGAGCCGCTGACGCTGGAAGAGCTTTCGGCCGAGTTCGACATCTCCCGCGAGCGCGTCCGCCAGATCGAGGTCCGTGCCTTCGAAAAGGTCCAGGACGCGGTCAAGGCCGCCGCCAAGAAGCAGGCCCAGGCGCTCCGCACCATCGACGCCTGATCCTGTAGGCTTCACCAACAAAAAAACGCGCCGGCAAAACCGGCGCGTTTTTCGTTTTGGTCTCCACTTTCCCCCGAAGGTGGAAGCCCGTCCCTAACCCTTCTTCACCAAACTCAGCGCCAGTTGTTCCATGCGCTCGGCCAGCGAGCCCAGCGCGCCGGTCAGCGCTGCGTCGTTCTTGTCGGCTTTGGTCAGCGCGTCGTCGCGCGTCTTGCGCAGCGTCAGGACCTCGGTCTCCATGCCCTTGACGCGCTTCTGCAGCTCGGAAAGCTCGTCCATCACCATGATGCCGGCCATTACCGTCAGCCGCTGGTCGCCGATTTCGCCGAAAGAGTCCTTGAGGTGCAGCACGTAGCGGTCGAAGCGGTTGGCGAGATCGATCAGATGCTCTTCCTGCCCTTCGTCGCAGGCCATGCGATATTGCTTGCCGTCGATGGTAACAGTGACTTGCGCCATCTCCATCCTACCTGTCCAGAACGGCGCGGATCGTCTCCATGGCGGTCACGAGCCGCCGCGAGACTTCCTTGTTGGCTTCTTCCAGCCTTTCGGCGCGGGCTTCGGAATTGTCGAGCTCCTGCGCCAGGCGGGCACGGTCGGCATTCATGCGCTGAACCTCGGCTTCGGCCTCGCCGTAGTCCTGCTCGTGCTCGAGCCGAGCAGCGACCGCACTTTCGAGCGTCTCGATCGCCCTGCCAAGCCGGCCAATGACTTCCCTGAGTGTCGTATCCCCGGTCATGGCTCCCGTAGACCCTCGCCCATCACCGAATCGCGCACGTTTCAGAACGCGTTATGCGTGAAACATTAGGCACCGGTTGAAGGAGGCGTCAACAAAGCTGTTAGCCCTTTCCCCCAATAACCGCATGAGCGCGAATATCGGAAAGGCACGCAGGCGTGACTTGGCGCCGCAATGGGGGTGCGAAAACGCACCGATTTATTGACTCAAGCCCTATGCCTGCTATGTGTCGCGCACTTTTCCGGGGCTCCCACTGCCCCACTTTCCAAGGGTTATGGGAGGGACGATGTCCTCGCGCGAAAAACACGACCGGATGGCCAATGCGATCCGCTTTCTGTCCATCGATGCCGTAGAGAAGGCCAATTCCGGCCACCCCGGCCTGCCGATGGGCGCCGCCGACGTCGCAACCGTGCTCTACACGCGCTTCCTCAAGCATGATCCGGCCAATCCGCACTGGCACGACCGCGACCGCTTCGTGCTGTCGGCCGGCCACGGCTCGATGCTGCTCTACTCGCTGCTCTATCTCTCGGGCTACGAGGACATCACGCTCGACGAGATCAAGAATTTCCGCCAGCTCGGCTCCAAGACCGCCGGCCATCCCGAATACGGCCACGCCGCCGGCATCGAGACGACCACCGGCCCGCTCGGCCAGGGCCTCGCCAACGCGGTTGGCATGGCGCTCGCCGAACGCATCATGAATGCCCAGTTCGGCGACAAGCTGGTCGACCACTACACCTACGTGCTCGCCGGCGACGGCTGCCTCATGGAAGGCATCTCGCAGGAAGCGCTGTCCTTTGCCGGTCACCTCAAGCTCAACAAGCTGATCGTCTTCTGGGACCACAACAACATCTCGATCGACGGCCCGATCTCGCTCGCCGACTCGACCGACCAGCTCGCCCGCTTCGCAGCGTCCGGCTGGAATACGATTGCCATCGACGGTCACGACCCCGAGGCCATTGCCGGCGCCATCGAGGTCGCCAAGCGTTCCGATCGTCCGACCCTGATCGCCGCCAAGACCACCATCGGCTTCGGCTCGCCTGCCAAGGCCGGCACCAACAAGGTCCATGGCTCGCCGCTCGGCGCTGCCGAAATCGAAGCCACCCGCAAGGCGCTCGGCTGGGACTACCCGGCCTTCGAAGTCCCCTCGGACATCCTCGACGCCTGGCGTCTCGCTGGCCTCAACTCGGCCAAGAAGCGCAACGACTGGGAAAAGCGTCTCGCCGAGGCCGAAACCGAAGTTCGCGCCGAGTTCGAGCGCCGCATGCGCGGCGACCTGCCGGCCAATTTCGACGCCACCATCGCCGAGTACAAGAAGAAGCTCGCCGCCGACAAGCCGAAGGTCGCCACCCGCAAGTCGTCGGAAATGGCGCTTGAGGTCATCAACGGCGTCGTGCCCGAGACCATCGGCGGCTCGGCCGATCTCACCGGCTCCAACAACACCAAGACCAGCCAGACCAAGCCAATCTCGGCCGAAGACTACGGCCAGCGCTTCGTCCACTACGGCATCCGCGAGCACGGCATGGCGGCAGCCATGAACGGCATGGCGCTGCATGGCGGCGTCATCCCCTACTCCGGCACCTTCCTGTGCTTCTCCGACTATGCCCGTCCGGCGATGCGCCTGGCATCCCTCATGGGCATCCGCGTCGGCTTCGTCATGACCCACGATTCGATCGGTCTCGGCGAAGACGGCCCGACGCACCAGCCGGTCGAGCACTTCGCAGCACTTCGCGCCATTCCCAACCACATCGTCTTCCGCCCGGCTGACGCGACCGAAGCCGCCGAATGCTGGCAGCTGACGCTCGAAAACCGCACCACCCCCTCGACGCTGGCGCTCACTCGCCAGAACCTGCCGGCCGTGCGCACCGAGTTCGTCGAGGAAAACCTCTGCGGCTACGGCGCTTACGAACTGGCCACCGCCGAGGGCGATGCCGAAGTCACCATCTTCGCCACCGGTTCCGAGGTCGAGATCGCGCTCGGTGCCCGCAAGCTGCTGCAGGACGCCGGCCACCCGACCCGCGTCGTTTCGGTGCCTGCTTTCGAGCTGTTCGAAAAGCAGAGCCCCGAGTACCGCAAGGCGATGATCGGCAACGCTAAGGTCAAGATCGCCATCGAGGCCGGCATCCGCATGGGCTGGGACAGCTTCATCGGCACCGACGGCATCTTCATCGGCATGCACGGCTTCGGCGCCAGCGCCCCGATCGAAGACCTCTACAAGCATTTCGGCATCACCGCCGAGGCAGCCGCCCAGGCTGCCAAGGCTCGGCTTCAGGCTTAAGACGTTCCCCCAGGAGGATCAGACATGACCGTAAGAGTTGCCATCAATGGTTTCGGCCGCATCGGCCGCAACATCGTGCGTGCGATCTATGAATCGGGCCGCAAGGACATCGACGTCGTTGCCGTCAACGACCTCGGCCCGGTCGAGACCAACGCCCACCTGCTGCGCTACGACAGCGTGCATGGCCGCTTCCCGCACGAAGTGAAGGTCGAAGGCGATTCCATCAACATCGGCAGCGACAGCTTCAAGGTCACCGCGATCAAGGACCCCTCGCAGTTGCCGTGGAAGGAACTCGGCGTCGACATCGCGCTCGAATGCACCGGCATCTTCACCTCGAAGGACAAGGCCTCGGCTCATCTGGCCGCCGGCGCCAAGCGCGTCATCGTCTCGGCGCCTGCCGACGGTGCCGACCTGACCGTGGTCTACGGCGTCAACCACGACCAGATCACCAAGGACCACATCGTCATCTCGAATGCGTCCTGCACCACCAACTGCCTGGCCCCCGTCGCCATGGTCCTCAACAATGCCTTCGGCATCGAAAAGGGCTTCATGACCACGATCCACGCCTACACCGGCGACCAGCCGACCCTCGACACCATGCACAAGGACCTCTACCGCGCCCGTGCAGCGGCAATGTCGATGATCCCGACCTCGACCGGTGCAGCCAAGGCCGTCGGCCTGGTCCTGCCGGAACTCAAGGGCAAGCTCGACGGCGTCTCGATCCGCGTGCCGACCCCCAACGTCTCGTGCATCGACTTCAAGTTCGTGTCGAAGAAGAACGTCACCGTCGACGAGGTCAACGCGGTGCTCGTCGCCGCCGCCAACGGCCCGCTCAAGGGCGTCCTCGCCTTCACCAACGAGCCGCTGGTTTCCATCGACATGAACCACAACCCGGCCTCGTCGACCTTCGCGCTCGACCAGACCAAGGTCATCGAGGGCAACCTCGTCCGCGTCATGTCCTGGTACGACAATGAGTGGGGCTTCTCCAACCGCATGGCCGACACCGCCGTCGTCATGGGCCGTACCATCGGCTGATTGCAGCCGCCCGACTTGGGCGGCAAGCTAACCCATTGGCAACGCCCGGCTTCGGCCGGGCGTTTTCATTCTGCCGCAATGCAAAAAACTTTGGTCCAAGCCGGCAAAAATCCATTCTTGCTTGCACATGGCCTTTTCTTCGCCGCACTCTCCACCGACGCAGCTAGAAGCAGCTTCGCGGGCGGGTCGGCATGGAACAGGCGGTATATCTAGTCACGCTGGTCGGCACCGCGTTGGTGGTGGCCGCGGCGTTTTCGAGCCTGATCGCCTTCCGCTTCGGCGCCCCGCTGTTGCTGCTTTTCCTTGGCATCGGCCTCGGCTCCGGCGTCGACGGCCTCGGCATCGTCTTCGACAATGCCCACATCGCCTATTTCGTTGGCGCCATAGCGCTGGCCGTCATCCTGTTCGATTCCGGCTTCGGCACATCGGTCGGCGTGTTGCGCCAGGCCGGCCTGCCGGCGCTCACGCTGGCAACCATCGGCGTCGGCATCACCACGGTCATCTTCGGCATCGCCGCCTATTATCTGACCGGCTTCACCTGGCTCGAATCTTTCCTGCTCGGCGCTGCCGTCGCCTCCACCGACGCGGCCGCGGTGTTCTTCCTCCTGCGCGCCGGCAACATCAACCTGCGCGAGCGCGTCCGCTCGACGCTCGAAATCGAGTCCGGCACCAACGACCCGATCGCCATCTTCCTGACCATCACCCTGGTCGAGATCATCGCGCTCGGCGCCAAGCCCGATGCCGACCTGCTGCTTGTCGATCTCGTCGTCGGCTTCGTCGTCCAGATGATCCTGGGCGCGGCCATCGGCCTGCTCGGCGGCTTCCTGATCGTCAAGCTGGTCGAGCGGCTCAACCTCGACCGCGGCCTGCTGCCGATCTTCGTGCTCACGCTGTCGCTGCTGGTCTTCGCCGCCGCCGGCGCCGTCGGCGGTTCAGGCTTCCTCGCCGTCTATCTTGCCGGCCTTGTCGCCGGCAATTCCGACATCCGCGCCGTCTCCACCTTGAAGCGCTTCCAGGACGGCATGTCCTGGCTCGCCCAGATCATCATGTTCCTGGTGCTCGGCCTGTTCGCCACGCCCTCGCAGTTCCCCGCGATCCTGGTCTCGGCGCTCGTGCTCGGCCTGTTCCTGATGTTCGTCGCCCGACCGGTCGCGGTCTGGCTCTGCCTCATCCCGTTCAACATCCCGCGCCAGGAAACCGCCTTCATCTCCTGGGTCGGCCTGCGCGGCGCGGTCTCCATCCTGCTTGCCATCACGCCGCTGCTCGGCGGGCTGGAGAACGGCCGGGCGATCTTCAACATCGCCTTCATCATCGTGCTGACCTCGCTGGTCATCCAGGGCTGGACGGTCGGACCGCTCGCCCGCCGTCTCGGCCTCATCGTGCCGCAGCGCTACGGCCCGCTCGACAAGGTCGAGCTCGAACTGCCCGGCTCCGCCCATCACGAGTTGCTTGCCTATCGCGTCGTCCCTGGATCACCCGTCGCCAAGGGCCAGCGCATCCCGCGCTGGGCGCGGCCATCGCTGGTCGTGCGCGACGGCCGCTCAATGCGCTTCCAGGACATGGGCCGCCTGCAGGCCGGCGACAACGTCTACATTTTCGTGCCCGACCGTTATCCGCGCCTGCTAGACCGGCTGTTCGCCAGCCGCGCCGAGGTCGATGCCGAGGACGAGGATTTCTTCGGCGCCTTCACCGTCGACCAGACCCATCTCGCCGGCGAACTCGAAGCAGTCTACGGCGCCGCCATCAGGGAAGAAGAGCGCAAGCTCACCATCGCCGACCTGATCACGCAGCGGCTGCGCGGCCATGTCGAATATGCCGACCGCGTCTCCCTAGGCCTGATCGACCTGATCGTCCGCGACGTCGACGAAAAGGGCCGCATCGTCTCGGTCGGCCTGTCGATCGAACCCGCCCCGCCTCCGCCGACGGTTCCGGTCTTCCTCAGCGCCGGCGAGATCAGCGACCGCCTCCGGCGCTTCTTCGCCCGCTCTCCGCGCAAAGCAGCCAAGCCAGAGGCATCGGCGACCACATCCGAGGGCCTGCCCGAAGACGCGTGAGGCTGCAATCCCCCTCCCCCTTGTGGGGAGGGGTTAGGGGGTGGGGGTAATTGCCCCAGGCATAGGTTCCAAATATCCCCACCCTGTATCCCTCCCCACAAGGGGGAGGGAGGACGTCGGCGTCCCGCCCCAAACGCCCCACCCCACTATTTTCCGCCCCCCAACCCCCACAAACCTTGCATCCGCGCTGACGCTGGGTATGGTCCGCGCGATCTCCAAAAGGGAAAGGGAAACCCCATGGCCGCCTTCAAGACCCTCGACAACATCGGCAGCGTCGCCGGCAAGCGGGTTCTCGTCCGCGTCGACCTCAACGTCCCCATGGCTGACGGCAAGGTTTCCGACGCCACTCGCATCGAGCGTGTCGCCCCCACCATCACCGAGCTTTCCGGCAAGGGCGCCAGGGTCATCCTGCTCGCCCATTTCGGCCGCCCCAAGGACGGCCCCGACCCGGCGCTGTCGCTGGCACCCATCGCTACCGCCACCGCCGAGGTCATCGGTCGCCCGGTCGGCTTCGCTGCCGACTGCATCGGCGAGAAGGCAGCCGCTGCGGTGTCGGCCATGAAGGACGGCGACGTCCTGCTGCTCGAAAACACCCGCTTCTACAAGGCCGAGGAAAAGAACGACCCGGCCTTCGTCGAACAGCTCGCCGCCAATGGCGACATCTTCGTCAACGACGCGTTTTCGGCCGCCCACCGGGCCCATGCATCCACCGAGGGCCTCGCCCACAAGCTGCCGGCCTATGCCGGCCGCACCATGCAGGCCGAGCTCGAGGCGCTGGAAAAGGGCCTCGGCAACCCCGTCAAGCCCGTCGTCGCCATCGTCGGCGGCGCCAAGGTCTCGACCAAGATCGACCTGCTGATGAACCTGGTGAAGAGGGTCGACGCGCTGGTCATCGGCGGCGGCATGGCCAACACCTTCCTCGCCGCGCGCGGCACCGATGTCGGCAAGTCGCTGTGCGAGCACGACCTCGCGAACACCGCCAAGCAGATCATGATCGAGGCCGCAGGCGCAGGCTGCGCCATCATCCTGCCGTCGGACGGTGTCATTGCCCGCGAATTCAAGGCGGGCGCCGCCAACGAGACCGTCGCCATCGACGCCGTGCCGGCCGATGCCATGATCCTCGACGTCGGCGAAAAGACCGTTGCTACGATCAATGAGTGGATCGATCGCGCCGCAACGCTGGTCTGGAACGGCCCGCTCGGCGCCTTCGAGATCGAGCCCTTCGACAAGGCGACGGTGTCCGCCGCCCGGCACGCTGCCGCCCGCACCAAGGCCGGCAAGCTGGTCTCCGTCGCCGGCGGCGGCGACACGGTGGCCGCCCTCAACCATGCCGGCGTCGCCGACGACTTCACCTATGTCTCGACCGCCGGCGGCGCCTTCCTCGAATGGATGGAAGGCAAGGAACTGCCCGGCGTCGAAGTACTCAAGGCCTGAGCCGCGGATGCCGAGCGCCAAGGGCGTGCCGGGCTTCGGGCCAGGCTGTGCCGAAAATGGTCGTGACCGAGAACCGGAGCGGAACGTACATTTGGTACGTGAGCACCGGAAGCGCAGGGCACGGCCGTTTGCAGGCCAGCCTCGTCCGAAGAGCGATGCGCCCTAAACCGATTGAAATAATTTCAATCGGTTATAGGCTACCCCCCGGCATTCCGTTCCCGGGACGCTTCTGCTATGCGCCCGGTGCATCTGTTATGGAGGTATTTGTATGAGCGAACGTCTCGAAGACATCGCAGTCGCCATGGTGGCGGGTGGCAAGGGCATTCTGGCTGCGGACGAAAGCTCCGGCACCATCAAGAAGCGTTTCGACGTCATCGGCGTCGAGTCGACGGCCGACAGCCGCCGCGACTATCGCGAGATGATGTTCCGCACCACCGAAGCGATGACCAAGTATATTTCGGGCGTCATCCTCTACGACGAGACCATTCGCCAGAGCGCCGCCGACGGCACCCCGCTGGTTGAGCTGATCAAGGCCGCCGGCGCCATTCCCGGCATCAAGGTCGACGCCGGCGCCAAGGCGATCGTCAATTTCCCCGGCGACACCATCACCGAAGGCCTCGACGGCCTGCGCGAACGCATGGCCGAGTACTACAAGCTCGGTGCCCGCTTCGCCAAATGGCGGGCCGTGATCGACATCGACACGACCAGGAACGTGCCGTCGGCCTATTCGCTCTCGGCCAACACCCAGGCGCTCGCCCGCTATGCCGCGCTCTGCCAGGAAGCCGGCATCGTGCCGATCGTCGAGCCGGAAGTGCTGATGGACGGCGCCCACGACATCGACACCTGCTACGACGTCACCAAGGCGACGCTGGTCAAGCTCTATGACGAGCTCTACGCCGCCCGCGTCGTGCTCGAGGGCACCATCCTCAAGCCGAACATGGTCATCTCGGGCAAGAAGGCCGCCAGGCAGGCTAGCGCCGAAGAGATCGCCGAAAAGACCATCAAGCTGTTCCGCGAGACGGTTCCGGCTGCGGTCCCGGGCATCGCCTTCCTGTCGGGCGGCCAGTCCGACGAGGAGGCCACCGCCAACCTGAACGCCATCAACGCGATTGGCCCGCATCCGTGGAAGCTGACCTTCTCCTACGGCCGCGCGCTGCAGGCAGCGCCGCAGAAGGCATGGTCGGGCAAGACCGAGAACCTCGGTGCTGGCCAGGCCGCCTTCACCCACCGCGCCCACATGAACCACCTGGCCGCCCTCGGCCAGTGGAAGTCCGGGCTGGAAAAGGCGGCGTAAGCCAAGCCTTCAGGCAAGAATGCGAAAAAGCCCCGGAGCGATCCGGGGCTTTTTGTTTGTCGAGGGACGGCAGCCTGGTTCCCGCTCATGGGCTCGAACCACGATTCACGCCTTCAAAAGGCGGTGTCCTACCATTAGACGAAGCGGGAATAAGCTCTGGTGGTTTCTCAGCAAATCATCGCAAGCGCGGCGTGTCGAGGGGCCGAAAGCGAACCCAGCGCCCCCCAAAAACCTCAATCCTGATAAGTATACGACGCGCACATGTCGTCGCTGCTCTCCGGTGGCTCGTCGCCGGTAAACACCGCAACAATCGTCAGGCCTTCGCCGCCGGCCCAGTTCGCCAGGTAGGTCACGTCGCCCGCGCCGCACAGCCGGTTGCCGTTCTCCAGTTCGGGGTCCGAGGGATCCTCGATGCTGTAGACCGACGCATTGACCCGCTCTCCGGCGACGACGAAATGGTCGCCCAGTAGGGCCGCGAACGTCAGGGATTCGCCATTGGCGAAGGTGATGCTGAAATCATCCATGGAAATATCGCCGGTGATACTTTCGGCGGTGTTGCTGAAAGCCTGGTAGCGGTCGCCCTCGGCAGATGCTGGAGCAGCCACGGCAGCCAAAAGCCCAAGAGCCGCAGGCAGTATCAGTTTGCTGTTCATTCTTCCCTCTCGTGGGGCTCGGCGGTCTGGCGCGGCGCGCACGGAATACCCTGTCTCAATCCGAGCGTATCAATTCCGTCGCCACGCCAAGCGGCGCCCGCTCGCGCCAGAAATAGTGGAGCGCCGCCGTTAGGGCGATCACGTACTGTGCCCCCAGTATCGCCTGCGTCGTCGTGAATGGCAGCGAAAACCGACTCACCGTCGTCATGGTCAGCACGACCACGAACATCCAGAAGACGGCGCGCGGCCGGTAGGCGTCGAACGTCAGGTCACAGGCGAGCCGCGCCGCCCAGATGCCGGCAACAGCGCCGAGCACGGAGCCGACGAGCTGGATGACGTTGGGCCGGACACCGCCAAGCAGCCAGTCGATCGCGAAGGCAAAGGCATCGGCGGCCACGGCCAGCACCGCAACGGCAAGGAACGAGCCGAATACATAGACCACCAGTGCCACCACCATGGCGCCCATCGTCTGTGGTCCGAACCAGACCTGTGCCGCACCGCCGGTGTCCATTGTATTTCCCGCCCGCCCGTTCGCGGCTATTTTCACAGTTGACGGAAGCTCGCGTTCCGTCAATCTGGCATGATCCAACAGCGCGGCGGCCGCAACAAGCAAGCCTGTGCATCCCCAGTTGTTACGTGCCTCGCTTCCCCCGCCGGTTTGGCGTATGAGCAGCCATGGAAAATATCAGATTTGAAACACCCGTCACCGTAAAGAGCGATCCGGCCGGCACCCCGCTCATCCTCCGCACAGCCAAGGAGGCGTCGGCCTTCCTGCTCAACAACTGGCCCGGCAAGCGCGGCCCCAAGCACCGCGCCGCCCTTCAGGCATGCTCGGATGCGCTGTCGGGCGAAAGGCCGGTCATGGCCGCGCGGCGTGCTTTCATCGCAGCCGTGCGCGACGCCAACGTCCTGATCAGCGACAAGGACTGATCGCCGGCGCGTCAGCCGTAAGGAAGCTCGTCGCTCTCGATGCCGGTTCAGGGTGTTCCCAACCTCAGTCCGGCTTCAAACCCACCGAAAGTTCGGTTTCCGCTTCAGGGGTCGTTTCGGCCTCTGTCCCGGACTTGCGCTCCTTGGCTTCGGCCTTGGCCGCAAGCTTCGCGGCCTGCTTCTCGGCCTTGGCGCGATCACGGTCCCTACGTTCCTGATTGTAGTTGGTCGGTCTGGCCATGAGTATCCTTTCTTGGTCATGCCTGCCTGGAGCATGATCCCGAACCGAAGCTCCGCCTACGGGAAACCGACTCGGAAAAAGACCATGCCCACACAACAGGCTAGAGCCTGTTCCATCCCGATCTCGGGGATGGAAAGGCTCTAGGGCGATACGCCCCGGAACACAACCTGCCTGTCGCCGCACGCGCCCGACGGCATCGGGTCGGGGATACCCAGGCGATCGTTCATCGCGGTCCCCCGGCAATCTGCTCGTGTATTGCTTGAAAGCACGTATCCAGGTCGCGATGCAGGCGTTCGCTGGCCGCGCTGCCGGTCACATCCTCTAAAACCCCGTCACGGGCTTCGTCGACCGGCTTTCCGTGGAAGGCCGCAGCAAGCAGGTTTTGCAGTAGCTCGAACATCGCAGCTTCCAGGTTTGTCTCGTCATGAGACAACACATGAAGCGGCGGAGCGTTCCATCCAGCCAGGTCGCGTCCCGGCACGGCCCGACGGGACGGTGCCTAGTTTTCCTGGACCGAAATGCCCGTTTCGTCGATGCGCAGCTCGACGCCCTTGGGCTTGGTCTCTTCGCGGAAGATGTAGACGCCAAGAGCAATCACGGCCACGGCCAGGGCGCCAATGATGAGGTAGAGAGTGTTCTGCTTCATTCGGCCGTCGTACCGGCATGCAGCCGGCAAGTCCAGCGGGCCGGACACGCCGATCCGGGCAACGTCCCATTCCGGCACAGATCCGGCTGGCACGCCGCGTGCATGGCATGGCTAGCCGGCGATGGCCGGAGCCTGATTTGTTTCAAATCAGGTAAGGCCCGCTGGGGTTGGGATGGGGTTTTGCCCCGGCGGGCCCCCCATCGCTATCGCATCGGCTCTTGCCCGCACCCATGGTGACGATGCATCCTCGCCGCCATGCCGGAGCCATATCTGCTCTTCATCGTCATCGGTGCGGTCTTCGTCCTTGCCGGGCTGGTCAAGGGTGTCGTCGGCCTCGGACTGCCGACCGTTGCGATGGGGCTGCTCGGGCTGGTGATGCTGCCGGCCGAGGCGGCGGCCATCCTGCTCTTGCCCTCCTTCGTCACCAATGTCTGGCAGTTGCTGGCCGGCCCCGATATCTCTGCGTTACTGCGCCGCCTCTGGCCGATGATGCTTGCCGTCTTCGCTGCCACCCTGGCCTCCACCGGCCTCATCACCAGCAGCTACACCGCCATCGTCACAGCGGGGCTCGGCCTGGTGTTGCTCGCCTATGCCGCCCTCGGCCTGCTCAGGCTGCGTATGGCAGTGCCCGGCTGGGCCGAGCCGTGGGCAGGCCCGGTCGTCGGTGCGGCGACCGGAGTGATGACTGGCGCCACCGGTGTCTTTGTCATTCCGGCCGTGCCCTATCTCGGCGGGCTCGGCCTTGGCCGCGACGATCTCGTGCAGGCCCTGGGCCTGTCGTTCACGGTCTCGACGATCGCCCTCGGCATCGGCCTGTGGTGGAACGATGCCGTGCCGCTCCAGTCGGTCGGCACATCCGCATACGCCATCGTTCCGGCACTGGCTGGCATGTGGCTGGGTGGCTGGCTGCGCGGCCGCGTCGAGCCGGAAACCTTCAGGCGCTGGTTCTTTGCCGGACTCGCCCTGCTCGGCGCGCACATTTCATGGCAGGGCCTCGCCCCGGCTTTCTAGTGTCCGAGCAGCGCCGTGATCGAGATCGCGGCCAGCGCCAGCACGGCCAGCTTCCAGAAATCACGGCGCTGCCTCAGTCCCGGCAGGCCAAGCGGCTTGAGGATCTGGATGGCCATGATGGCCAGGATGATGAGCGACAGCGCCTTCGACATGCAGCCTTTGATCAACTTCGCGCGCCCCTGTCAAAGTGCAGCCGGCAATCTGCTATCGTTGCCGCCATGCAACCGAGCCCGCGCCAAAGGACGCACTACACCGGGCGAATACCCGAAGTGCGCAAAACCGCATCGGAATATCGGTCGAAATGGGGTTTGCTGGCCGGCACTTAAACCAAGGTCAAATGGACGCCCCGTCGGCAACGCGGGTACAAGGCTAGCCAACGAGACGCCCTGAAGGGCCGACATCCTGGGAAGGAGACGCCATGCCATCTCGCTATCACGAGGTCTATGACGGTTGGGTCAGCAACCCCGAGGCGTTCTGGGCCGAGGCTGCAGGCGCCATCGACTGGTTCAAGCCCTGGGACAAGGTCTTCGATGCCGAGGGCGGCGTCTACGGCCAGTGGTTCTCCGGCGCCGAGTGCAATACCTGCTGGAATGCGCTCGACCGCCATGTCCAGGGCGGCCGCGCCGAGCAGGTGGCCCTCATCCACGACAGCCCGATCACCGGCACCCAGAAGAAGTTCACCTATGCCGGCGTTCTCGCCGAGGTTAACGCGCTGGCAGCCGTGCTCGCCGACCAGGGCGTCGGCAAGGGCGACCGCGTCATCATCTACATGCCTATGGTCGCCGAAGCCGCCTTCGCCATGCTCGCCTGCGCCCGCCTGGGCGCCATCCATTCGGTGGTGTTCGGCGGCTTTGCCGCCAAGGAACTCGCCACCCGCATCGACGACGCCACGCCGAAGCTGATCATCTCCGCCTCCTGCGGCATCGAGCCGGGCCGCGTCATCGCCTATAAGCCGCTGCTCGACGGCGCCATCGAACTCGCCACCCACAAGCCGGAGCACTGCATCGTCCTGCAACGGCCGCAGCTGACCTGCGACCTCATCCCCGGCCGCGACCTCGACTACACCGCGGCCGTCGGCGCGGCCAAGGCCGCCGGCCGCAAGGTCGAATGCGTGCCGGTTCTCGCCACCGATCCGCTCTACGTGCTCTACACCTCCGGCACCACCGGCCAGCCCAAGGGCGTCGTCCGCGACAATGGCGGCCACATGGTCGCGCTCAAATGGACGATGGAAAACGAATTCGGCGTCAAGCCGGGCGAGGTGTTCTGGGCCGCCTCCGACGTCGGCTGGGTCGTCGGCCACTCCTACATCGTCTATGCCCCGCTGCTGCACGGCGCCACCACCATCCTGTTCGAGGGCAAGCCCGTCGGCACGCCCGACGCCGGCACGTTCTGGCGTGTCATTTCGGAACATGGGGTCGTCGCCCTGTTCACCGCGCCAACCGCCTTCCGCGCCATCAAGAAGGAAGACCCGCAAGGCACCTTCGTGCCGCAATACGACCTGTCGAAATTCCGCACTCTGTTCCTCGCCGGCGAGCGCGCCGACCCCGAAACCATCAAATGGGCCGAGCTGAAACTCGGCGTGCCGGTCATCGACCATTGGTGGCAAACCGAGACCGGCCACCCGATCAGCCAGAACCCCGTCGGGCTCGGCCTGCTGCCGGTCAAGTACGGCTCGCCCTGCGTGCCGATGCCGGGCTACGACGTGCGCGTGCTCGACGATGCCGGCCATGAGGTCGGGCGCGGCACGCTCGGCAATGTCGTGGTCAAGCTGCCCCTGCCGCCCGGCTGCCTGCCGACGCTGTGGCATGCCGACGAGCGTTTCTTCAACGCCTACCTGGCCGAGTTCCCCGGCTACTACAAGACGGCCGATGCCGGCTTCGTCGACGATGACGGCTACCTCTTCATCATGGCCCGCACCGACGACATCATCAACGTCGCCGGCCACCGCCTGTCGACCGGCGGCATGGAGGAGGTCGTGGCCGAACACCCCGACGTCGCCGAATGCGCCGTCATCGGCATCGCCGATGCCATGAAGGGCCAGATCCCTTGCGGCTTCATCGTGCTCAATTCCGGCGTTGCCCGCGACACCGGCGCCATCGAGAAGGAGGTCGTCGGCCTGGTCCGCGACCGCATCGGCCCGGTTGCCGCCTTCAAGACGGTCGTCACCATCAAGCGTCTGCCCAAGACGCGCTCCGGCAAGATCCTGCGCGGCACCATGCAGAAGATCGCCGACCGCGAGGACTGGAAGATGCCTGCCACCATCGACGATCCCGCCATCCTCGACGAGATCACGGAAGCGCTCAAGGCGAGGGGCATCGGCGTCTAGCAGGCGTTCAAAAGGCGCTCGCCGCAGGGCGGTGAGCGATCCATCGGCTCCGACGAGATTCGGAGGGGTGACAGTGCGCGGCGACGGGTCAACAATGGGCATCCCAGGGAGGCAGCCATGAGGAGCGATACCGAATATCTACGTCTCGCCGTCGAGATCGCCACCGAGAGCCGGGCAAGCGGCAATCATCCCTTCGGGGCGCTCCTGGTCGGGCCGGAGGGCGACGTGCTCCTTTCATCGGGCAACACCTACGCGCAGGATCGCGGCGTTGGCCACGCAGAGGCAAACGTAGCCCGCGCGGCCGCGCAGCAATACGACCCGACCTTTCTCGAGAGATGCACGCTGGTAACCTCGGTCGAGCCGTGCTGCATGTGCGCCGGGGCCTGTTACTGGGCTGGCATCGGCACCGTGGTCTACGGACTCAGCGAAAGGCGGTTGGCCGAGCTGACTGGGGACAACCCGGAGAATCTGACCCTCGATCTGAGCTGTCACCAGGTGTTCGCCGCCGGTCGGCGCCATGTAGCGATCCGTGGCCCAATCCCTGAACTCGAAGAAGAGATCGTAAACGATCACAAGGATTTCTGGTGACGGAACCCATCGTGGTGACGTGACGGGTGTCGATGAGAGGACGTAGCCTCTGCCGCGCCATTGGTTCCGCTTCTTCGTGCTTCGGCAAGCGGCGCCGGTTCCGGATGCCTTGCTCACAGGAGCGACACGTCAGTAGCCCACTTGATGAGTCGTGAGCTTGCCGAACGATCCACCCACCAGCGCGCTTGGCGCTGGATGCAGCCGGCCCAACCCTCCCCACAGATTTGGACGCTGTGCCATTGCCTGCACGCCGGGCTCGGGGCAAGTTGCCCCCGGAATGGCATGAGGGGCACTGAAGATGCTGCGGAACTGGGTCGTCAGGTACTGGTATTCGTTTTCGACCACCGGTCTGCTGTTGGGAAC
Source organism: Aminobacter sp. P9b (assembly GCF_045345995.1). Classification (NCBI taxonomy): domain Bacteria; kingdom Pseudomonadati; phylum Pseudomonadota; class Alphaproteobacteria; order Hyphomicrobiales; family Phyllobacteriaceae; genus Aminobacter; species Aminobacter sp. P9b. The sequence goes on from NZ_CP150082.1 coordinate 312,577, forward strand.
GCTGTTCTTCGCCGCGTCGCTGACCCCGACGCTGATCCCGCGCAACTACCTGACCCAGGGCGTGCTCTCGGGCCTTTCCGCCGCCGTCGGCTATGGCTGCGGCTTCTTCCTGCGCTGGCTATGGCGCTACCTCGAACTGCCCGAACTCAAGGCGCGCATCCTGATCGGCGGCAAGCTTGTCGCCGCCGTCGCCTGCGGCATCGTTGGCCTGGTGTTCCTGTGGCGCGCCTCGGAATGGCAGAATTCGATTCGCAGCCTGATGAAGCTCGACCCTGTCGACACCGCCCACCCGCTCGAAGTCGGCGCCATCGCGCTCGTCACCTTCATCGTGCTCGTGGCGCTTGGCCGGCTGTTCAAGCTGACGCTGATCTTCGTCTCCGAAAAGCTTCGCCGTTTCGTGCCGACGCGTGTGTCCTACGTCATCGGCACCACCATTGCGGTGCTTCTATTCTGGTCGGCGGCCGACGGCATCATCTTCCGTTACGGGCTGCGCGTGATGGACAGTTCGTTCCAGCGCCTCGACGCCCTGATGCCGCCGGAGACGCAGCAGCCGACCGAGCCCGGCAAGACCGGCAGCGCCGCATCCCTGGTCCGCTGGCAGGATCTCGGCCGCATGGGCCGCTCCTACATCGCCACCGGCCCGAGCGCCGCAGACATCGGCAATCTCACCGGCAAGCCGGCCATGGCGCCGGTCCGCGTCTATGTCGGGCTTCAATCGGGCAGCACGCCGCAACAGCGCGCCAGGCTCGCATTGGAGGAGCTCAAGCGCGCCGGCGGCTTCGAACGCTCGACGCTCGTCATCGTCACGCCCACCGGCACCGGCTGGGTCGACGAACAGGCCATCGACCCCATCGAGTTCCTGCACAACGGCGACGTCGCCAGCGTCGCCACGCAATATTCCTATCTCGCCAGCTGGCTGTCGCTGCTGGTCGAGCCCGGCTACGGCGCCGACCAGTCGCGCGCTTTGTTCTCCGAGGTCTACGGCCATTGGCGCACCCTGCCCAAGGAAACACGGCCGAAGCTCTACCTGTTCGGCCTCAGCCTCGGCGCCTTGAGCACCGAGCTTTCCAACGAGTTGTTCGAGGTCCTTGGCGATCCTTATCAGGGCGCCCTGCTCAGCGGACCGCCCTTCGCCAGCCGCATCTGGCGCTCGATCACCGACGACCGCAATCCCGGCACGCCGGAATGGCTGCCTGCGTTCCGCGACGGCTCCTATGTCCGCTTCACTTCCCAGGAGAACGCGCTCGACATTCCGGGCGCCACATGGGGCCCGCTGCGCCTCGTCTACCTGCAATACGCTAGCGATCCGATCGTCTTTTACGAGCCCCGTTCGCTCTACCGCGAGCCGGACTGGATGAAGACCCCGCGCGGGCCCGACGTTTCGCCCGAGTTGCGCTGGTATCCGGTCGTCACCTTCCTGCAGCTGACGCTCGACATCGCCATGGCCACCACCGCACCTATCGGCCATGGCCACGTCTATGCCGCCGAGCACTACATCGATGCCTGGATGCAGGTCGCCGACATCAAGGACTGGGCGCCTGGCGACATCGCCAAACTGAAGCAGCATTTCATCGACGCCCGCAAATGACGCGGGTCAGCGGATGAGGTCGGCCGCCTTGGCGCCGAGTGCTGCGATCAGGTCGTCGGGGCGCATGCAAATCTGCAGGCCCCTCTGGCCGCCATTGAGGTAGATCTCTTCCTCCAGCGTCGCCATCTCCTCGACCGCGGTCGGCACCTGCTTGCGCTGACCGAAGGGACTGATGCCACCGACCTTGTAGCCCGTCAGCCGCTCGGCATCGACGGGCTTCATCATCTGCGCCGCCTTGCCCCCGAAGGCGGCAGCGACCTTCTTCATGTTGACCTCCTGGTCGGAGGGCACCACAACGCAGGCCGGCTTGCCGTCGACCTCGACCATCAGCGTCTTGAGCACGACGCCAGGCGCAACCCCCATCGCCTCGGCCGCCTGCAGCCCGACGCGCTCGGCGCCGGAATCGTAGTCGTAGGTGGCAACGGCGAACGGGATGCCCGACTTGGTCAGCGCGAGTGTGGCGGGAGTGGTCTTCGACATGCCCCGTTGTGCAACAGCGCCCCGGCATTTCGCAAGAGCGCGGTTGCGGCAATGGCAGCAACGGGGTGGAAAGCTAACGGTCCGCTTTTGGGTCCACGGGCGGCAAAGAAGGACCTAATCCGATGCCGCGAACCGCACATTGCGCCGCGCAATAGACGGCTCCACCGAACCTTAACCAGTGTCCGCCAAATATGCACAAGCTCAATTTATGCTCCTTGACAGTAAAACGACCCGAAAATAGACACGCATCTAGGTCCGCAGGGTGACCTGCCGCTCGCATGGCGTTTTCGCCAGTGGTTAAGCCCCTGCATTAGACAAGCTGATCGCCATTTCCCCCTGGGGCAGTTGGAGCGATGGCAATGCGAGCCCCATCAAAATCATCCTACTTGCCCATGACGGGAGTTTTTGATGAGCGACCAATCGTCGTTGGCGGCTGAGCCGAAAAATTCATTCTTGCGTGGATCGATCCGATCCGTCTTCATTCGAACCTGCCTGCCAATCATCGTCGTGACGACGAAAAGTGGCCTGCTGACCGTGGTCGATGCCATGTTACTAGGCGCATTCGTGGGGGCTGATGCCCTGAGCGCGGTGACGTTGGTGTTTCCAATCTCGATGTTACTGGTGGCTGTCTCGACTATGGTCGGCATCGGCATGGCCAGCATATTGGGTCGCCGACTAGGTGCCCAAGACATGGATGGGGCAATCAATACCTTTGCTTCCGCACAGGGGCTTGCCGTTGCTGTCGCTGCCTTGGCAATGCTGACTTTTTTTGGACTGGGTGCCCATATTGTCAGTTTGGTTGCGGGCGGTAACGTCCACCTCGGTGAGATGGGGTGGACATTCCTTGCCATTTCATTTGCTACCGCACCGGCAGGGTTTCTACTCTCTGTGCACGCCGACGCGCTGCGCATGGAGGGTCGGGTTGGCTTCATGGCTATGGCAGGCGTGTTGGTGACACTGGCCAATATCGGGTTCAACGGATTGCTGATCGGCGTGTTTGATTTTGGAGTGGCTGGGTCAGCCTGGGGTACGGCCCTGGCGCAGATATTGGGGCTGGGTATCGTGGTCGTCTATCGCATGAGCAGCAGGGCAGTTCTGCCGATGGTCGGTTTGAGATACGACCGTGAATGGCGAGAAATGCTGACTCTTGGAGCACCGCGCAGCCTCAATTTCATCGGTATTTCGCTCAGCTCGGCGGCGGTGCTGTACGCCCTGCAACGGCTGGAGCTGCCGCAGTCCGACATGACTATCGCAGCGTATGGGGTGGTGATGCGCTTGATGACATTTGCCTTCCTGCCGCTGATGGGTATGAGCCTGGCCCTGCAGGCAATTGTCGGCAATACGGTAGGTGCTGGACAGGATGAACGGGCAAAGCAGACGCTTTACTTTTCGCTTGGCGTGAGCGTCGTTTATGGCCTGCTAGTGCAACTGCTGCTGCTTGGTGGACGCGACTGGCTGGGCGGACTTTTTGTGCCCGATGCCCTTGTTAGGCTGGAAGTGGCACGCATTGTTCCGCTGTACCTTGCAGCGTATTTCGCTTTCGGCCCGGTAATGATGGCCGCCAGTTATGCGCAAGCTATAGGCAGGGCGCGGGAAGCCGCCATCCTCTCGCTGGGGCGGGCATATCTGTTCGCAATTCCACTGACCTTTGCCTTGCCCTACATTTGGGGTGAGACCGGTGTATGGATCGCCGCTCCAATGGCCGATATCTTGATGCTGACGCTCAGCGTGTTGGTCTGGTGGCGTGCCGGCATTTATACTTCGCGAAAGGCCGGCCACTTAGGATCAAACTCGCTCACTCCATAATGTGGGGTTATGCGCCGCATTGCCTGATGGACTACTACTATTGCTGACCACGCCGACGACTTGCGACGAAAGGTAGCTTTAGGGATTTTGCAATCTACTTACGAATGACCAACATGAGGTCGAGAGCCGGCGCCATCAGTCCTGACATCACCGCCCATTGACTAACTCATACCCGATTGACTATGAATAATTCATAGCCAATCGGGTATGAGTTAATGTCTGAGCCTCAGGACGCGATCTTCCGCGCGCTTTCCGATCCCACCCGTCGCGGGCTGTTCGAGCGTCTCTGCCGCGACGGCGATACGTCAGTCGTAGGCCTGCTCGGCGAGGCCGGCGTCTCGCAGCCCGTGGTCTCCAAGCACCTGAAGATACTTAAGTCTGCAGGGCTCGTGCGCGACCGGCACGAAGGCCGCTACACCTATTACAGCGCTGAGCGCGACGCGCTGAGGACGCTGGTCGACTGGACGACCGAGATGACCGGTTTCTGGCAAGACCGCTTCGACGATCTCGACAACCTGCTGAGGAGGATGGACCAATGACAGAAACGATGGAAACGACGCGCTCGGTCGTGGTCGAGCGCGATTTTCCCTATCCGCCGGAAAAGCTCTGGCGCGCCCTCACCCAGCCGCATCTCATCGCAGAATGGCTGATGAACAACGACTTCACTCCCGAAGCCGGCCGTCGCTTCACCCTGTCCGCCGACTGGGGACAGGTCGATTGCGAGGTCGAGACGGTCGAGCCGAACCGCGCGCTGTCCTACCGCTGGGATACCAAGGACCTGCGCAGCATCGTCACTTGGACGCTCGCCCCCACCGCCACCGGCACCAGCCTGCGCATGGAGCAGCGCGGCTTCACCACCGCCCAGAAGTCCTATTTCCAGGGCGCAACTGTCGGCTGGCCGCGCTTCATCGCCCAGTTGGGCGACGTCGTCTCGAAGCTGGACTGACCGTCGCTTCGCCGGCACCGTCAATCGAAATCCGGGAGCTTGCCATGAACTCTGTGATCCGCACCGTCCATCGCTGGACCTCGCTCGTCTTCAGCCTGGCCGTCGCATCGATCTTCGCCGGCATGGCCATCACCACCCTGCCCGAGTGGTTCTATTATCTGCCCCTGCCGCCGCTCTTCGTACTGATCCCGACCGGCATCTACATGTTCTTCCTGCCCTATCTCGGCGGCCAGCGAAACACCGTGCCTGCATCGAAGGGCAGCGCCTGATGACCGCAAAGGAACCCGCCCAAGTAAAGCTCCTGTCCGGCGGCAATCCGCAGATCGCCAAGGGTTATGGCGACGCCGTCGTCCAGTCCTACATCGACGCCATGCCCGGCTGGAAGCAGGACGTCGGCCGCCGCCTCGACACTCTGATCACCGAGGCGGTCCCCGGCGTGGTCAAGGCAGTGAAATGGAACTCACCCCTCTACGGCATGGAGAAGGATCTCTGGTTCGTCGGCTTTCACTGCCTCACCAGATACGTCAAGGTCGCGTTCTTCAAGGGCGCTCACCTCTCGCCGCTCCCACCCGGCACGTCGAAGCAGGCGAATGTGCGCTATCTCGACATCTACGAGGGCCGCCCGTTTGACGAGGCGCAGTTCTCGGACTGGGTCAGGCAGGCCAGCGCCCTGCCCGGCGAGAAGATGTGAGGCGCACCGTCCTGAGCGAGCACGCGGGAACTGCAATGACCGTCAGCATCCGGCCGGCCCGCGCTGAGGAAAGGGACGCTCTTGGCGCGCTCAAGCTGCGCTCTTCGCTGGCCTGGGGAGATCATGTCGAGGAACTGCAGGCGATGCCGGAGGCGAGAGAGGTCCCGGCCACGCACTTGCCGCATGTCATGGTCGCCGAGTTGGCGGGGGAGATCGTCGGCTTCGTGACCGTCCTTCCGGGCGACACTGCCCATCGAGCCGAACTGGAAGATCTCTTCATTGCGCCGGAGGCATGGCGAAAAGGCATCGGCAGCATGCTCCTCGCCGAAGCCGAACGCCGCGCCGCAGCACTCGGCGCACGGTCGCTACGTGTTGTGGCCGGCGCGCGGGCTCGCCCGTTCTACGAGGCTTCTGGCTTCCGGTTCGCCGGAACCGTTGCGACGGATCTGGCGCCCGCTGTCCGGCTGCGAAAGGATCTTGCCTAGGTTTGCAATCGGTGCCGGACGGGCACGCTCTGCTGGCGATGCCCGACAGCAGTCACCCGCGCCGCGCCGCCTCGATCGCCGCGACGTCGATCTTCCTCATGTCCATCATTGCCGCAAACGCCCGCTTGGCTTCGGCGCCGCCGGCGGCCATGGCATCGGTCAGCACGCGCGGCGTGATCTGCCAGTTGACGCCCCACTTGTCCTTGCACCAGCCGCAGGCGCTCTCCTGCCCGCCATTGCCGACGATGGCGTTCCAGTAGCGGTCGGTCTCCTCCTGGTCGTCGGTGGCGATCTGGAACGAGAAGGCCTCGTTGTGCTTGAACACCGGCCCTCCGTTGAGGCCGATGCAGGGAACGCCGGCGACGGTGAAATCGACCGTCAGCACGTCGCCCTCCTTGCCCGAGGGATAGTCGCCCGGCGCGCGGTGGACGGCGTGTACTGCGCTGTCGGGAAAGACCGTTGCGTAAAAGCGGGCCGCATCCTCGGCGTCCTTGTCGTACCACAGGCAGATCGTGTTCTTGGCGATGGCCATTGCGCGTTCCTTTCGCTTGGGAGCCAGTTAACCCGCCCGCACCCTTCCGACATAGGGGGGCAACGGCCTTTGTCCACCCCCCGGAAGCCGTGGCCGAAAAGACCGGGCAACTTGTCGGGAGCCGCCCCGGTCATTCGTCCTCTGTAGGCAAAGCGCAAGGACTGGATATCTGGCCATGAGAAAGAGCCACAATCACGCACATCGTTCTTGGCACCATCATGCAAACACGGGAGCCTTTCGATGACCCCCACCATCACGGCATTTGAACGCTCGCCCGACCGCGGCAAGGGACAGGCACGTGACATGCGTGTTCGCTGGGCGCTCGAGGAAGTGGGCCAGCCCTACGACGTCCGTCTTGTCTCGTTCAGCGAGATGAAACGGCCCGCCCATCGTGCGCTTCAACCGTTCGGTCAGATTCCGACCTATGAGGAAGGCGATCTCGCCTTGTTCGAGTCAGGAGCGATCGTGTTCCATATCGCGGAGTGCAATGCCAGCCTGCTGCCCGAGGATGCCAATGCGCGTGCGCGCGCCATCACATGGATGTTTGCCGCGCTCAGCACGATCGAGCCGCCGATCCTCGAACGGGAAAGCACAGGGTACCTGGAGCGCGACAAGACCTGGTACGCGGAGCGCCTGCTCATGCTCGAGGATCGCATCCGCAACCGGCTGGGCGACCTTTCCCGTCGCCTTGGCAAAGCCGACTGGCTCGACGGCGCGTTCAGCGCCGGCGACCTCGTGATGGTGGGCGTGCTGCGCAGGTTGAACGGATCGGGCCTGCTGGAGGAGTATCCGAACCTCTCCGCCTATGTCGCCCGCGGCGAAGCGCGGCCGGCGTTCAAGCGTGCTTTCGATGCCCAATTGGCGGTTTTCACTGCCGCATCGTCAGGCTGATCAAGGCCGCACCGGAGAGATCACCCGCGTCTTACGCCGGCTGCACCTCGATCGTCACATGCGACAGGTCGTGGATGTGGGCGAGCTTCGACTTGTAGCTCTCGGGTGTCGCCGGCGCGCTCGATTTCAGCGCCACGATCGCCGCATGATGCCCGGGCCCCACCTGCCAGACATGCAGGTCGGTGATCACATCCCTGTCGGTCTCCACCGCCTCGCGGATCTCATCGGGCAGGTCCTCACCCGAGGGCACGTAGTCGACCAGCACGCGCCCGGCATCGCGGATCAGCGTCCACGACCAGCGCGCGATGACCACCGCGCCGACGATGCCCATGGCCGGGTCGATCCATTGCAGCCCGTGGATCGCCCCCATCACCAGCGCGAAGATGGCGAGCACCGAGGTCAGCGCATCGGCCAGCACGTGCACATAGGCGGCGCGCAGGTTGTTGTCGTGCCCATGGTCGTGAGCGTGGCCATGATCATGCCCGTGATGGCCGCCGTCATGCAGCAGCCAGGCACTGGCGAGGTTCACGGCCAGCCCGACCACGGCGATGATCGCAGCCTCGTGAAAACTGATCGCCACCGGGTTCATCAGCCTCGCCACGCTCTCCCAGCCGATGTAGATCGCCACGATCGCCAGGATCACGGCACTTGCGAAGGCGGCAAGGTCGCCCACCTTGCCGGTGCCAAAGGTGAAGCGCGGGTTGTGCGCCTGCCGCCGCGCGAACACATAGGCAAGGGCCGCGATCAGCATCGCCGCTGCATGGGTCGACATGTGCCAGCCGTCGGCCACCAGCGCCATCGAGCCGTAGACCGTGCCGGCGACGATCTCGATCACCATCATGGCCGTCGTCAGCGCGATCACCAGCATCGTCCGCCGCGCGTTGCGGTCGTGGCGCTCGCCCAGGAAGACATGGCTGTGCGCCGGCTCGAACGGTTGGTCATGGTGATGGTCATGCCCGTGATGGTGGCCGTGCGCATGGTCGTGGCTCATTTCAGATAGGTCCTGATGACGTCGATCAACTCTTCGCCGCCGCGCTGGCGCTCTGTAGCATCGGCGGGGGCGAGCACGTGGTCGCGGATGTGGTCTTCCATCAGCTCGGCGGTCAGCCCGCCGACGGCGCCGCGTACCGAGGCGACCAGTTGCAGAACGTCGGCGCAGCCGAGCTCGGCCTCCAGCGCCCGCTCCACCGCCTCGACCTGGCCCTTGATGCGCCGCACCCGCGCAAGCAGCTTGGCCTTTTCCTTGATGACATGCGACATCGCACCCTCGCTATAATATAGGGGGGTATCCTATTTCTCCCCGCACTGATTGGCAATGCCCCGGGATCGCTGGTTCCGCCACTGCACGCGAGCCGCCCGTTGACCGCGCCCGCCCTTCCCGCCACTGTCCGCCACTGGAATCGCCTCGCGGCAACAGTGACAGGAGCGGAACATGAGGCTCGACGGCAAGACGGCAATCGTCACGGGCGGCGCCAAGGGCATCGGTTATGCCGTTGCCGAGCGCCTGCTCAGCGAAGGCGCGCGCGTCGTCATCGCCGACATCGACCAGGAACAGGGCGACGCAGCCGAGCGCGACCTCGCCAAGCTCGGCAAGGCGCGTTTCGTCCGCGCCGATGTCGGCAAGCGCCTCGACGTGCACAATCTGGTGGCCTCTACGATCGACGCATTCGGCGACGTCGACGTTCTGGTCAACAATGCCGGCATCGACCACCAGGCCGATTTCCTCGACCTCACCGAGGACGATTTCGACCGCGTGCTCAGGGTCAACCTCAAGGGTGCCTTCCTCGCCGGCCAGGCTGTGGCCCGGATCATGGTCGAAAGGGTCACGGCCGGTGGTGCGCCGGGCTCGATCGTCAACATGTCGTCGGTCAATGCCGTGGTCGCGATCGCCGACCAGGTGCCCTATGCCGTGTCCAAGGGCGGCATCGCCCAGCTCACCTCCGTCATGGCGCTGGGCCTTGCGCCCTACGGCATCCGCGTCAACGCCATCGGCCCCGGCTCGATCTCGACCGACATGCTGGCGCGCGTAAACGCCGACCCGGCAGCGATGGCGCGCGTCCTGTCACGCACGCCGCTCGGCCGCATCGGCGAGCCTGGGGAGATCGCCGCGATCGCCGCTTTCCTGGCTTCCGACGACGCCAGCTACATCACCGGCCAGACCATTTTTGCCGATGGCGGGCGGCTCGTGCTCAACTACACGGTGCCTGCCAAGAGCTGACCGAGGGCGGCAGGCGGGCTTGTTGGAATGCAGAGTGAGACAGGCCTGAACTGAATCTCGATACACCGACCGGCTCCTGACAGAGGGCTGTCAGGAGGGCTGTGCGATACTCCTCCCGTAAACGAATTGGAGGATCAGTCATGAGCTCGTTCAACCCCGACATCTTCCGCGCGGTCAGGCACTATGCCGGCAAGATCAGGACCATCCACAACGAGATCCGCACCGAGCGATTCCTGAACTCGCTCCCCGCCGATCTTCGCAAGGACATCGGCTGGCCCGACCGCTTCGGCTCGCGCCGAGCCGACAGCAACTGACAGGGCTGGCAGGAAAGGACGCACCAATGACCGCCTCGAAAACCATCGGCGTTCTCTTCATCGAGGGCTACGCAGACTGGGAATACGGCATGCTTGCCGCCTCGGCGGTCGAGTGGTTCGGCGCACGCGCCATTGCGATTTCGCCGCACGCATCGCCGCTGACCTCCATCGCGGGCTTCCGCCTCGATGCCGCACGCGGTGCCAATCCGGCGGAAAACCAGGATCTCGATGCGGTTGCGGTCATCGGCTCCGACGGCTGGGCGGCGAAGGATGCACCAGACGTTTCGCCGCTGCTCAAGGCGGTGGCCGCGCGCGGCGGCGTGGTCGGCGGCATCTGCGCCGGCACGCTTGCGCTCGCCCGTGCCGGCCTCTTCGCAGACGTCGGCCACACCAGCAACGGCCGCGACTGGATCCTCGGCCATGAGCCCGCTTATGCCGGCGCTGCGAACTATCGCGATGTGCCGCATGCGGTTGCCGACAACAACATCGTCTCGGCGCCGGGAACCTTCGCTGCGGCCTTCCTTGAGGCGCTCTATCCCGAGCAGGCCGGCCAGATCGGCGAGATGCGCGTCATGTTCGCGCGCGCGCATGCCATGGTCACGCGCGAACATGGTGACGGCTCCTGACAATACGCTGTCAGGAGGCCTGTGCGATGATAGAGTGAAGAGGTTCGCGTTCCGAGGTGCTTGGCTTTGCTCGGTGCCGAGTACGAGATGGCACGCCGGACCGGCTTTTTGACCACGCGCATTGTCATCGACGCAAGGCGCCCCCACTTGGCCAAGAACAGCGCGAGACCTTGAGGGGTAATCGATGAGACGCGCCGACAGGCTGTTCCAGATCGTACAGCATCTCCGAGGTGGCCGCCTGGTCACCGCGCACAAGCTCGGCGCGTGGCTCGAGGTCTCCGAGCGCACGATCTATCGCGACATCGCCGACCTGCAATCGACGGGTGTGCCGATCGATGGCGAGGCCGGGGTGGGCTACATGATGAGGGAAGGGTTCGACCTTCCGCCGCTGATGTTCACACGAGACGAAATAGTAGCCCTGGTTGCCGGCGCCCGCATGGTCCGCGCCTTCGGCGGTGCCGCCATGGCGCGTGCCGCCGACGAGGCGCTGGTCAAGATCGGTGCGGTCCTGCCGGACTCGGAAAAGGACCGCATTGCCCGCACCGAGATCCACACGCCGATGTGGGTCGTCTCCGACGCCGACCGCGAGGCGATCGACCTGATCGAGCGCGCCGTCGAAAAACGACAGGTGCTCAAGCTCGATTACAATGACGAGGCCGGCCGCGGCTCGGCGCGCGACGTGCGTCCGCTCGGCCTGTGGTTCTGGGGCAAGGTCTGGACGCTGATCGCCTGGTGCGAGATGCGCAACGATTTCCGCGCCTTCCGCATCGACCGCATCGCCTCTGTCGACTCCGCCGGCCGCACCTTCAAGCCCGAGCGCGGCAAGCTGCTGGTCGATTATTACCGCAGTGTCGAACGCAGCGAATCCTTTGGCACTCCCGATCGCAATTCCCGCGGCTGACGCATCCTCCCAGCGTCAGCCTCTTGAAAAGCCCGGCCAGAAGCCGGGCTTTTTTTTACATTGGCACAAGCGATGATCAGGCCCGCATCCTTGATGTTGGGAAGGGTTCAGTCCAGTTGGGGCGCGCCGAACAGTCCGGCAACAGGAGACATCGCCGACATGAACATGGACATCCACGAGATCAACGGCGCCTGCCACTGCGGCACGGTCCGCCTGCGCGTCAGGCTGTCGGACGGCCTGCGCAGCGCGCGGCGCTGCACTTGCTCCTACTGCCGCATGAAGGGCGCCGTCGCCTTGTCGGCCGACCTTGGCGGCGTCGATGTCCTGGCTGGCGAAGAAGCGCTCACCATCTACCAGTTCAACACCATGGCGGCGAAGCACTACTTCTGCTCGAAATGTGGCATCTACACCCACCACCAGCGGCGGTCGAACCCCAACCAGTACGGTGTCAACGCCGCCTGCCTCGAGGGCATCAGCCCGTTCGACTTCACCGAGATCCCCGTCATGGACGGCATCAACCATCCCTCCGACCGGAAGGGCGGCACATCAGGGTCGGGAATCGCCGGTACGCTGAAATTCATCGCCACTGAATAGGTACCAACGCCAGCGTTGCAATCCGCGCGCCGGCGGCTGAACGCATCCTGCCGCTCAGCCTCGCCTGCTTGCCTTGACCATCCAGGCTCGTGCAGCAAGGCTGATCGGGCCCGTTGCCCCCAGGCGCTCGGCCAGCCGCGCCTTGAGCCTTGCCCTGTGATCCTCGGTCAGGCTCATGCAGTAGCCGGGTGCCGGACCAGCGCCCAGCGTGAACGGTTGCCAGAACGCCTCGAAATCCTCGAACCGGGTTTCGATCTCGACCGGCGCGATGGCAACCTCGCGCCAACCGGCCTCCCGGCACAGCGCCAGCAGCCCTTCCCTCGTGCAGAACGGAAACCGGACACCTTCGCCGAGCTTTGCCGCATCCGGATCGATCTCCACGGCAGCCTTCCAGAACGCGTGGATGAAACCGATGCCGCCGCCGGGATAATTCCAGACATAGAACGACAGCAGGCCGTCCGGCTTCAGCACCCGCTGCATCTCCGCTAGTGCCGCCGGCCTGTCGGGAATGAAGTTGAGCACCAGCCCCGACGTGACGACGTCGATGCTTGCCGGCTGCGCCGGCAGCTTCAGCGCATCCGCCACCTCGAAACTGGCGCGCCCGTCGCCAATCGCTGCGCGGGCATGCGCCACAAAGTCGGCCGACGGATCGATGGACAGGATCGAGCGCGGCGCGGCACCTGCCAGTATGGCTGCAGTCAACGCGCCGGTGCCGCAGCCGATCTCCAGCCATGCGGCCTGCCCGGGCGGCGATAGCCAGGCGACGAATTTGTCGGCCACCAGCCGGCTCCACCGGCCCATGTAATGCTCGTAGCTGTTGCCGGCACTCCAGGCGTCGAATGCAGCGGAACCGCTCATCTCCGACCTCGATGTTTCAGGCGAATTTTCCTGAGACAACCATGCCCCCTCGCAAGCGGGCTCGGCAAATCAAAACACCCGGCCGCCGTCGGGCGCCCGGCCTTTCGGCCACAAAAAAAAGCCCGCATATCGCGGGCTTTTTTAACTCTAACCCGCACCAAGTCGCGGGCGACGAAAAAGACTATTCCTCGTCTTCGTCCGGGGTCTTCGACTTGAGCGCCGACAGCTTGGCGAACACCGCGTTGGCGTCGAGTTCCTTGTCCTCGTCCTTGGGCGAGGCCTGCTCGGGCGTCAGGCGCTCGGTCAGCGAGGCCGGCAGCAGCGTATCGCCGGTCGGCGCCGGGGCTTCACGGCCGCGCGAGGCGCGCTGCACTTCGATGTCGAGGTCGATCTGCGAGCACAGGCCGAGCGCCACCGGATCGAGCGGCGTCAGCGTCGCCATGTTCCAGTGCTTGCGCTCGCGGATCTGCTCGATCGTTGCCTTGGTCGTGCCGACCAGGCGCGAGATCTGCGCGTCCTTGAGCTCGGGATGGTTCTTGACCAGCCAGTAGATGGCGTTCGGGCGATCCTGGCGCTTCGACAGCGGCGTGTAGCGCGGGCCCTTGCGCTTGCTCTCGGGCACGCGGACCTTGGGGTCCGACAGCTTGAGGCGGTGGTTGATGTCGCCCTCGCCCTTGGCGATCTCGGCGCGCGTCAGCTGGCCGGTCATGATCGGGTCCATGCCCTTGATGCCCTGGGCCGATTCGCCGTCGGCGATGGCCTTCACTTCGAGCGGGTGCAGCGAGCAGAACTGCGCGATCTGGTCGAACGAAAGTGCCGTGTTGTCGACCAGCCAGACAGCGGTCGCCTTGGGCATAAGCAGCGTATTGGCCATGCGATATATCCTCTTCGCTCGCCCGCGTCCCTCACGCGGGCGGTGGATCAAGACCACCAGAAATTGGGAAATTCGGCCCGTATATAGACGTATTCGCCCGCCACCGCAACGATTTTGGAACTGCCCGCAAACGCGCCGTTTCGCCCGCCATGCGACGCAAAAAGCCCCGCCTCCTGGTCTCAGGAAGCGGGGCTTCGTTGTGCCGGCAATGGTGCCGGACAGGCTTACTTCAGCTGGTCGGCGACCTTTTCGATGGCCGCAACAGCGCACGCCTCGTCGAAATTGCCGCCGGGTGCGCCGCCGACGCCGATGGCGCCGATGACCGCGTCGCCGGCCTTGATCGGCACACCGCCGGCCAGCACCAGGAAGCCGTCGATGTCGACCAGGCCGGCCGCACCCGGGTTCTTGGCGACGTTCTCGGCCATCTTGCCGGTCGGGGTGCGCGACGAGGCCGAGGTGAAGGCCTTGTCCTGTGCGGCCGAAACCGTGTGCGTGCCGGCATTGTCGGCGCGGACGAGTGCGCGCAGCACACCCGCGCGGTCAACCACGGCGGCGGTCACGTTGTACTTGTCGGCAGCACATGCGGCGACCGCGTTCTGGGCGATCTCGACGGCGAGGCTCGACGAGATGTTCTTCTCGGTCAGCACCTGTGCGGAAGCAGCACCGGTGATGGCGACGGTGGCAGCGGCGGCGAGGAAAATGCTCTTGATCATGACCTGTCCTGATGTTGCTCGGGAGAAAGCGTCTTGCTTGCCCTGAGACAGAACTACGCCGATCCCCCGCCCGGCAGAATCCGCGATGCCACCACCCGCCCTAGGTAATGCTACCTACTTCTCCTGAAGCGTCAGCCTAACGAACTCGGCCACCGAGCTGGTGCCGAGCTTCTCGGCGATCTTCGCCCGGTGCGCGTCGATGGTGCGCACCGAAACCTCGAGCGCCGTCGCCACCTCCTTGCTCGCCCAGCCCCGCGCCACCATGTCGAGCACCTCGCGCTCGCGCTCCGTCAGCCTAGCCAGCAGCGCGCGCGCCTCGCGCTTTTCCAGCCGGGCGTCGAGGCTCGAAAACCCCTGCTGAAGTGCTTCGACCAGCACCTCGCCATCGACCGGCTTGGTCAAGAAATCCTGGATGCCGGCCTTGAAGGCGCGCCTGCAGGCGACAACGTCGCCATGGCCGGTGATCATCACCGTCGGCCAGTCGATGCCGCGCTCGGCAAGCCTCTGGTACAGCTGCAAGCCGGAAACCTCGGGCATGCGCAAATCGACCACCAGCACGCCCGGCTTGGCCTCGTCGACATGCGCCAGGAACGTCTTGGGGTCGCCGAAAGTCTCGACCGATATCCCATAGGTGCCGAGCAGGAACGCCAGCGCATCGCGCACCGCCTCGTCGTCGTCGATCAGATAGACCTGGTACCTGCTCATGCGCCCACTCCCCGGAGCACCGCGCGTCCTGCGGACGCGCAAAGGACGCTCCGGCACTTGTTGAATCTACGCATCGTGCTTCCCGAAAATCGATTCCGATTTTCGGGCCGATGCGTGGGGCAACGTAATCACGAACCGCGCCCCGCCACCCGCGCCATTCCCGGCCTCGATCCGACCGTCGACCCGCTCCACCAGCGTCTGGCACAGCGACAACCCGAGCCCCATGCCGTCGGCCTTGGTGGTGAAGAACGGCACGAAAAGTTTTGGCAGCACGTCGGCCGCGATCCCCGGCCCGTTATCCGCCACCTCGATCTTCGCGTCTGCGCCCACGATCTTCGTCGCGATCGAAATCCGCGCCCCAGCGGTCCCCGCACCCTCCAGCGCATCGGCCGCGTTGCGGATCAGATTGTGCAGCACCTGCTCCATCTCGATTGCGTCGACCACCGCCTCCGGCGCCTCCGCCGCAAGATCGAGCTCCAGCTTGACGCCGCGCCGTTCGAGATCGGCTGCCGTCAGTGCCACGATCTCGCTGACGATCCCGTTGAGTGCGCTCGGCTTTGGCTCCGGCGCCTTGTTGGAGGCATAGTCGCGCATCCGCTTCAGCATCTCGCCGGCGCGCTTGGCCTCGCGCACATTGACGTCGAGCGCCTGCGTTATCAGCCCGAGATCAGGTTTTTCCGCACCCGCAAGCCTGAGCGCCGCCTGGCTGCGGCTCAGCACCGCCGTCAGCGGCTGCGTCAGCTCGTGCGCGATGCCGGACGCCAGCTCGCCCATGGCGTTGACGCGCGAGGCATGCGCCAGCAGCGTCTCCCGCTCCTGCAACAGCGCCCGCGCCTCCGCCTGCCGTGCCACTTGTTGCGATTGTTGCGCCGCCGCCCGCTGCCTGAGCGCAAACATCAGCGCAAACGACGCCAGACCGGCCAAAGCTGCAAACCCAAGCAACGACCGCAGCGGCAAAAGCGCGTCGAGCGGCAAGGGCCGGTCGAGCGAAAGCAAAATCTTCTGCCCCTCGCCGTCGATCACCTTTTCGAAATGCGGTGCGGCCACAAACGAAGCGCCCGCGCCCAAAGCCTCCTCCGCCGGCAGGTCGAGCAGTTCCTGCCCGTCGAGCGTGAGCCTCAGATGCGCCCATTCAGGCCGCTCCTCCGGCTCCAGCAAAAGCGCGGCATCGATGCCGAACACCAGCACCGCATCCGAAGGTGCGGGCGCCCGCTTGGCCAAGAGATACCGCCCGTTCCCACTCGCATGCACGCCAATCTTGCCGCGCAGCTGTTCGCTTATCGCCCCGCGCAAAGGCGCAAGGTTCTCGCCCCCGCCCTCCGGCACCTCGACCAGCATCCTGACCCCGCCCCCCGCACCGAGGCTTGCCCCAGCCGCCGCCCCCGGGCCGGTGCTGCCGCCACCGCCATCGAACGAAACCAGCGCGATCCAGGCGATGCGCGGATAAAACCTTGAAATGCTCTCCATCACCTGCCGCACGGCGCCCAAAGGTGCTGGCTCCGCCCCGCTGGTCAGCGCGATCAGGCTGGTCATATGCGCATCATGCTGTGCTGCCCGCTGCGAAATCAGCCGGTGCAACGTCCGCCCCGTCACCTCCAGCTCACCCGCCAAACGTGCCTTGGACGTCTCCACCGAATAGAGCGCAAACGCCAAAAGTGCCGCGATCCAGAGCGCGAGGCCGAAGAGCCAGGATTTTGAGAGGGGTGAGGTCACGCTTTCAGCCCGAAACGCGCCCCTAGTGGCCGGGCGATAGGAGAACTATAGGAGATGCGGATTGCGAAGAGACAGCAGAGTGCTCCACAAATGCGCGGACAACAACGACACTTTCCTTCCGATCTTTGGCCACGCACATGATGACAGGCAGCACACTGGTATCCTAAGTTAAGAGACGGCATCGGCGGGAGAGTGCATCAACAGCATGGAAATAGAGTTTCCGATTGAGTTTCTAGTGCAAGGGACGCCTGTTTCGCTTCAAGCGAAGAAGGCCGCGTCGCGCGATGAGTGGAAAGAACGTGTCAAGGAGGCCAGCCGGACGAGTGTGCCTAACCCACACCTTGCGTCAAACGACCGTATGTCGGTAACACTTTTCTACCTACCGCCTGAACGAATGCAGGGTGATATTGACAATATCGTCAAGCCAATTCTCGACGCGCTTTCTCGTCATATATACATTGACGACGTACAGGTTGAACGGGTTGTTGTTCAGAAGTTTGAACCAAACAACGTTTATACATTCGAAAATCCGACCACGAAATTTTCTGAGGCTCTCGATGCTGAGCGACCAGTACTTTATGTAAAGATTTCCAACAACCCGCACGAGGACTTTAGATGAGTGATTCCGTTGCTGAAGCCGAACTCCTACAGCGACTGATCCCTGAGTTGGAAGGCGAAGGCTATGAAGTGTTCGTCCAGCCAAATCGGAAACTCGTGCCATCTTTCATGCAAGGATATCAACCCGATGCAATCGCGCTGAGGGGCGACAAAAATCTTGCAATTGAAGTAATAAGTCGCGGCTCGCCGAATTCCCAACGCAAGTTGGCACAAATATCCGAAATACTGAAAGGTCAATCTAGATGGGATCTGCGCGTACTTTGGATTGAAGACGGCCGTGAACGAAAAGCACTGCCTATTTCATCTTTTGAAACTATCCATTCCCGCTTGGACGACGCTAGAAAAATCGTCGCGATTGGGCAACCCGAAGCCGCACTGCTCTTGGCATGGGCGAGCTTTGAGGCTCTAGCAAGAGCCACATTGCCGGATTATTTCGATCGCCCTCAAACGCCGGGCCGCATAGTGGAGACATTGTCGGCCAAAGGATACTTTACGCCATCTGAAGCAGACAAGCTTCGCAATTTTGTAAGATATAGAAATGCAATAATTCACGGAGACATTGGCCAGAAAATTCCTGGCGAAGAGGTTTCAACCTTTATCGATATCCTTGAGACAATCCTGCCAGAATGAAATGGCTTCGCGACTTCCGATGAGGTCGCAGCCGCATTTAAGCTGAGATTGCCATCTCAAACCACGCCAGTCTCCGCAAAAAGACTCTTTTGTCGGGGCTCTCTAGGGGCGACGAATGCTTCGCCGTCGATACCATGCTCTCGCATGAATGGCGCCGATACAAGTTTCTCTCGGAGACCCAACATTCTTGCTTCGGCTCGCCGGACGAACTGGCTGTAGAGCAGCGGCTGGATCACGACCCTACCATCCCATTCTTCACGTTTTCCAGTCTCGCTAGAGTCGATCCTCGACCCAAGCACAAAACAGTCAACCCTTGTAGCCGGAGTAACAAACCCCTTCTTGATTAACTCTTTCACGTAACGCCAAGGCTGCTCCTTTTGCTCACTTCCGATTGGCACGCTTGCCTTCTTGATTTCGGCGATCACAAGTCGTCCAACGCCGCTTACCTCATGATTTTCGTCGTAAGAGTCTCTCCCGTACAGCCCCACTGATCCATCCGGCAGCATGACAAAATCTGGGCGAAGTAAGCTCCCCTTTTCGTCCGAACCGAACAAATCGCGGATGACTGTAGTCATCCCCCTGTTGCTTGTGAACTCGAGCGACTCGAACTCGGGGCCAAAGACCCAAAGGGATTTTTCGATCAGAGGCTGAAGATCACCGACTTCGTCCATCAACGGGTCATTCAGTTTCCGATCGAGTTCCTCGATCAGCTTCAACCTGCCTTGGATTTCGTCCAAAGCATCTTTTGCAAGGCGAACTGTCCAATCTTCGAGTATCCGATGCAGCGTATCGAGATCTCCGGCGGGCATCTCGTGCAGCTTGCCGATCAGCGCATACTTGCTGGTCGACAGTTCCAAGTTGGCAAGTATCCCAGCAAGTTGCTGCACTTCGTCCGACGTGATGCTCTGGCACTTGTCCACAACCTCGTCGACAAAGTCATCCCAACGGGCTCGACCAACCGGAGTCAGCTTTCCCACGGTGTAAGCAAAACTCTCTCGTATCGCCTCCTTGGTTTCTTCACGTGCTGCGGATCCGAAAGCCGACAAGAAATCCAACACCGCCGTGTGCACAGCGGATCGAGTCGCCTTCCACGCGTCACTGTTCGGACGGAAAGCGGACCAGTCCTCAAGAACATGGTCTTCGAGAAAGTCCGCTTGGACGATAACCTGAAAGCGTTTCGCTTCGGTTTTCCGACCGTCCAACAAACGCTCCTGATCGAACGCGATCCAACTAGGCGTGCCCACAAGACGGCTATTTACACGCCACGCAATACCGTGATGACGAGTAGTTTTGTCGGCCCTTATCGCATCGACGACGATAAGATGAGCCATCCCGTATGGCTCGACCGGAACGTTGATCTCCCTTAGTTTGACACTCGGCAGATCGTCAAACGTTACCAAAACTCCGTCGACGTAGACGCGGAAATTAGGGTCAGCAAGGAAGCGTGTTCCGATTACCTCCTTAACTTCATCAACGGTCAATGCGACCCCCTCAGCGAGGCCGGTGGCCGCCACGGTCGTGCCGTGGCCCTCAACGCCGTCCTCGCGATAGATCAGAGCAACATCGAACGGATTGGTGACACCTCGACGTATTTCGTAAGTGAGAGCGACACCGTCACGCCAAGTCGTAACAGTATAAGGATCCGAAAACCGAAAAGCTGCATGTCGTCCACGGCCGTTTCGGCCGTAAACTTTTCGCGGGCTCAGTCTGGATATTTCTTCTGGAGGATCGACTACGTTGCCGTCTTCTGAGACGCGGTTGTAGTCTAGCTTTCGCCATCGCTTCTCGAACATCGGACCGGTCATTCCCTTGCCGTTGTCGGATATTGAGAATAGCGTTTTGGAGTGCCGATCCGGCCAAGTGATCTCGACGTCTGTTGCGTAGGCGTCCCACGCATTTGCAACAAGTTCGACTATCGCGGTGGCTGTATCTGAAATTATGGTTCCAGCATGTCGATCGAGAAACCGCTCGTCAAACAAGACACCGTCAGCCACCATGCCGCCCCCCCCAAATAGACCACACTTTTTAGTCTGTTTGGGCATCCTCGTCTACGAGTTTCACGCTCAGGCGCACAAGAACATTGCGCTATGAATTTAATGTTGAACTGTATGCATTTCTTGCTTAGCACTGCGCAACATCCATTGAGCGCACTCCGAAATTCTTGAATTTAGGCGGATTACTCAGACCGGCAGACCTAGCCTGCAGCTACGGGCGGATGTTCATTTGTAATGCACACCTCGGACGACATCCATTCACTCGATCGAAATTGCCCAAAAGAGCAATACGCCGTGGAAAAGAAATGGATCTTTTTACGATAGATCCTTTGAGGGCGTACTTGACGGCTTAGGCTATCACATTGAATCACTTTGGTATTTTTGTGAAGCTTCGAGCATGATCGCTTGCCTTTGAAAATTTTCTTTTCCACACCCCTTCGCACCTAGCGGATAATCCCCGCATCGCCCTCAGGGAACCCGGGTCATGAACCGGATGCCTGGGGAGGGCGACGGCGTCCGGGCTGGCAGGGGATACGGTGCCCCTGCTGGGTGATGAGCCCCCAAGTCCGGGCCTTGCGGCGGCTGGCGGTGAAAGCCGAGGCGTCTGAGCGGGGCAAGAGCGCTGGCGGACGCATGGCTGCGCGTCACGCACTAGCATCACAGAGACGCAAGGCCATGCGTCCGGTTCCCAATCCCGGCTTCATCGGCGCGGGACACTTGTGTGCGCCCAGATTTCCCCAACCACCCCTGCCCGCGCCCGAAAAGACCCGCGCGAGCCGACAACCGGAGACCTCTTCATGTCGAGGAAACGCAAGCAAGAGATCGAAATCATCGACCCGCCGCTGCCGGGCTACGGCCACCTGCCCTATTCCATGCACAACGCGCTCGTGCTCGCCGTCAGCATCGCAGCCACCATGGAAGGCGCGCACAACAAATGCCAGCGCCGCGAATGCCGCAATTTCGGTCGCTGCCGCGCCTCGCCGACCGAATTCGGCCGCGCCGGCTTCTGCCCGGTGCCGCTCAGCCGCGCCGCCGACCGCCGCATCGAGGGCATGTTCCTGTTTGTCCTGCAACTCGCCAATGGCTGGCGGTGACGATTGGCAAGCCCCCCTCATCCGGCCCTTCGGGCCACCTTCTCCCCGCTGGGGAGAAGAGGCGCGCGGCGGCGCCTCAGGCCTCCTCGCCCGGCGCTCTTCTATCAGCTGTGTAGCATTTTCGCCACACCCTGTAACTCTTCTTGGTGGAGCGGGTTCTCCGCTTTCCAACGAACCCTCGCGTGTTTAACCGTTGGTTGGGGATTCAGGGAGGGGTTGGCACATGAACAGCATTCTGGCGGCCGCAGGTCGATACGCAGCGGCCGGGATGGCCCGCCCACTGGTCGTAACCATCGCCTTAACAGGCGTGATTGACGCTGCAAACGCAGCCACTCTCACCCCAGAACAACAGGCAGTTGTCGAAAAATACAACATCAGTGAAGCCGACCAACAAAAGTTGTTTGGAACTGCGGTAGCAAACACGTCTGGCTCTGGGACGCAGGCAAAAGAAGCGTCTCGTCAGCAGCAAGCTTCATCAGAGACTTCCGACGGCCCGGTAGCCGGTTTTCTTTCCGGCACCTACGTTTGGGCCAGTGCCGATGCGTACAAGTCACTGGGCGAGCGGATTACGAACATCAACGGTGGGACCGGAGCACTTACTGGCAGCTTCGGCGGCGTAGCCGGCTTCAACAGCGGCTTGAGCTTCGGCGAGTCAACCTTCGGAGTCCAGGCCGGCGCCAGCATCGGCATCTATGACTTCAAGGGTCGTCTCCGTATCGTCCCGGATGCCACCGCCCTTGAACGGCAAGTGTTTTACACGGCGGGTTTCTACAAGCGCGGCGACATGTCGACAGAAAACCCGTCGATAGCAGATCGGCTGAGCTTGGGCGTCGTATACGACGGCTTCCAGGCCGAACGTTGGGGCGTCAATGCAAGCGACATTAGCCTGGGTCAAGTCCGCGGCACTCTTGGGGTCGCGCTGAGCGAATCCACCGAGGTCGGCGTGTGGGGCACGTATGGCGTGAACACTGACCGGGCTGCGGTCACAGTGGCCGGCGCTCCTAGCCTTCTCACGACAATTCGTGCGATGAACCAGAAGAACGTCTACGTGAAGCACAACTTCGATTTCGGCGGCGAGGTCATGGCCTACTACGGCATCTTTGACGACGAAGACATCGCCAAATGGCAATTCGGCGTGGTTGGTAAAGTACCGCTGAGCGACAACTGGTCGACGTTTGCCAGCGCCAACTATGTGGCGCCGCGCACTCCCTCCGGCCCACTTGGCTCAGGCCAGGAGCAGTTCAACGCCTCTGTCGGCATTGCCTACTACTTTGGCGGCAACGCGGCGAGCAAGAGTGTCACCGGTAACAAGGAACTGCCCTTGCTCGACGTGGCCAGCAACAGGTCGTTCCTCATCACCGACTAGCGAGGACGCGGGCTCCTCGCCCCCGCGACGCGGGAAGAGCGCGCAATTTTCCTCCCCCTTGGGGGGAAGGATAAAGGGTGGGGTACCCTTGGACGAGAGCCGCCCCCACCCGGCCCTCCCCACAAGGGGAGGGAGAAGAACCTTCACCCGACATCCAGCACGATCTTGCCAATGTGCTCGCCCTCTTCCATGCGCTCATGCGCCCGCCAGGCTTCCTTGAGCGGGAAGATCATGTCCATCACGGGTGCGACGCGGCGGACAGCCAGCAGCGGCCACACCTGGGCTTCGAGGGCCGCGGCGATGCCCGCCTTGAACTCGGTGGTGCGCGGCCTCAGCGTCGAGCCGGTATGGGTCAGCCGCTTGACCATCAGCCGTGAGAAATCGGCGCTCGCCACCGCCCCGCCCTGCGTCGCGATCTGCACGATGCGGCCGTCGACCGCCGCGGCATGGTAGTTGCGCCCGACATACTCGCCGCCGACCATGTCGAGGATGACATTGGCGCCCTTGCCGTCGGTGGCGTCCTTCACCGCCTGAACGAATTCTTCCGTTTTGTAATTGATCGCGCGGTCGGCCCCGAGCTTGAGACAAGCAGCGCACTTGTCCTCCGAACCCGCGGTGGCAATGACATAGGCGCCGAAGGCCGAGGCGAGCTGGATCGCGGTGGTGCCTATGCCCGACGAGCCGCCATGGATGAGCAGCGTTTCGCCCGCCTTGAGCGCGCCGCGCTCGAACACATTGTGCCAGACGGTGAAGAAGGTTTCGGGCACGGCGGCGGCTTCGGTGTAGGTAAAACCCTTGGGCACGGGCAGCGCGTTGGTTTCGGGCACCTTGGCGTATTCGGCGTATCCGCCGCCCGGCGTCAGCGCGCAGACCGCGTCGCCGATGCGGAAGCGTGTCGCCCCCTCGCCGAGGGCTGCCACCTCGCCCGACACTTCGAGCCCGGGCAGGTCCGACGCGCCGGGCGGCGCGGGGTACGCCCCCTTGCGCTGCTGCACGTCGGGCCGATTGACGCCGGCCGCATGCACCCGGATCAGGATCTCGCCGGCGCCAAGCTCGGGCAGGTCGCGCTTTTCCGCCTTGAGCACGCGCGGCCCCCCGGGCTGCGTGATCGCCACCGCGAGCATCTTGGCTGGAAGCTTGGCAACGTTGGCCATGTCTTTTCGGTCTCCGCTGGTCCGGTGTGCCCCGGACTTTACATGTGGTTGACCGCACTATGTATTCTGATTGGCAAATCAGGCAAACGCCTGACTGGAGATCAAGGAGAGCGAGATGGCGCTGTTCGACGACGAGCCGAAGAAGAAAAAGACCGTCCACGAGATCGGCCAGGACCTGTCTTTGCTTTCGGTCGGCGAGCTCAACGAGCGCATCTTAGCCCTGCGCGCCGAGATCGGCCGGCTCGAGGCCGAGCTTTCCGCCAAGGGTTCGACGAAATCGGCCGCCGAGGCGCTGTTCAAGCGCGGCTGACATCTTGCCGTCGCCGAAAAGCCCCAAAGGGGCGGTCGACCTAGCGCTCTTGATTCTTGGTGGGACAGTTCGATGCTCGCAACCTACAGGCCGATCCTCTCGCTGCTTCGCGGCACCGCCTTCCTGCTCGCCGCGTCGGGCCTGCACGGCCTGCTGCTTCCCCTGCGCGGCCAGGAAGAGGGCTTTTCGACCACGGCACTCGGCCTGATGGGCACCGCCTGGGCCGGCGGTTTCGTTGCCGGCTGCTATTTTGCCCCCCGCGTCGTCCGCCGAGCCGGCCATGTCCGCGCCTTCGGCACCTTTGCCGCGTCGGCTGCGATCATCGCGCTGCTCACCGGCCTGATCGTCAACGAATATGTCTGGATCGCGCTACGCGCCTTCACCGGTTTTGCCATGGCCGGCGCCTTCATGGTCATCGAGAGCTGGCTCAACGAGCGCGCCACCAACGAGAACCGCGGCACCGTCTTCGGCCTCTACATGATGGTCACCTACGCCTCGATCATGGCCGGCCAGATGATGGTCGCAGGCGGCGACGTCACCAGCGCCTCGCTGTTCATGGTCACCGGCATCCTGTTCTGCCTATCGCTGATCCCGACGGCGGTCTCGAGTGCCGCCCACCCCAAGCCGCTGCAGGACGTCTCGCTCGACATCAAGGGGCTCTACGCCAACTCGCCGGTCGCCTCGGTCGCGTGTTTCCTGATCGGCGTCGCCAATGGCGACTGGGGCACGCTGGGTGCCGTCTACGGCGCGCGCGTCGGCATCTCGACGCCCGAAATCGCGCTGATGATGAGCCTGGTGGTGATCGCCGGTGCCGCCCTGCAGATCCCGATCGGCAAGATCTCCGACCGCACCGACCGCCGCTACGTGCTGATCGGCGCCTCGCTCGCCTCGGCGGTGGCGGCGGTGCTGATCTTCTTGGTGGCGCCGCGCTCCGGGCCATTCGTCATCGCCATGACCGCCTGCTACGGCGCCTTCGCCTACACGCTCTATTCGCTGGCGGTGGCACACGCTAACGACCACGCCAAGCCGGAGGATTTCGTCAAGGTCTCGGGCGGCCTGCTGCTGCTCTACGGCTTCGGCACCATGGTCGGTCCGATGCTCGGCGCCGGCCTGATGGATATGATGCGGCCGGAGGCGCTGTTCCTCGCCACGGCTGCGGCGCATTTCGCGCTGGCCGGCTACACCGCACTGCGCATCAAGCGCCGCGCGCCGGTTCCGATCGAGGATCGCGAAGCCTTCAAGACCCAGCCGGCCGACCGCTCGGCGACACCCGAATCGCTGCGGCTCGATCCACGCCAGAAGGACGAACCCGAAACCCTGCCCTGACAGCCACGCCTGGGCAGACGCGGGCATTGGGGCAGCAGCCGCGACCAACAGTTGAGATTCCGCCGATGTTGCGGCACAAAGGAGCCATGACAGCTGACGCCTCATTCCTGGCCATATCGGACGCCAACCGGCGCCATCTGCTGGAAGAATTGCGTCGCGGTCCCAAGACGGTCAGCGAACTCGCAGCCGGCCTGCCGGTCTCGCGGCCGGCCGTGTCGCAGCATCTCAAGGTGCTTCTCGATGCCGGGCTGGTCAGCGCCCGCGCCGAAGGCACGCGCCGTGTCTACGCGGTCAGTGCCACCGGCTTCAGGAAGCTCAATATCTGGCTTGACCAGTTCTGGGACGCTTGAGCCGGAACGGCTGGACTGGCACCGGCTCGCGTGCCGGGGGAAATCCTGTCACCGCCGAACCGCAAAAGCCCACAAAATACAGCAACCAATCACCCTGTCCCGGCGGCGAGGGTGATTCGCCGCCGGCTATCTGGCCCGTGCCGAAAGAGTGGGCCACTAAATTGAGACCGCGATCGTGGGCTAGTGCTGGGTCGGGTCCACTCTCAGCTTTTCAATCTCGTCCTTGAGAGCCAGCTTGCGACGCTTCAGCGCTACGATTTGCAGGTCGTCCATGGATGGATGGTTCATCGCTTCGTCGAGCTGACGCTCGACGTCGCCATGTTTGCGCTGAAGCTCTTCAAGATGGGAAGCAAGAGACATGATTGGTTCTCCCTTTCATGGTTTCCTCGATGCACCGCACAAGCGTGCCCACCGCAGACAGCGCTCTGTGACGGAACCATGACAGTCTGCCACCCCCGATCTGCGATGTCGAATAAAGTGTGGTAGCATTTCCCGTCAGCGTGAAATGTGATAAGGGCATCGCGCCGGTGACAAGGGGTCGCCGACCCCGCCTTAGGAGCGCCCCGGGTGCGCCAGTGAGTTTGCAGACGGTAGACATGTCGGAACAGGAACAAGCCGAGGTTCGTCTCGAGTTTGCACGCTTGAAGCAGGACCATGCCGATTTTGATGCGGCGATCAACGCGATGATCGCGATGGGCTGCGACCCGTTGCAGATCCAGCGGATGAAAAAGAAGAAGCTGGTTCTCAAGGACAAGATCGTCCAGATCGAAGACCGGATCATCCCGGACATAATTGCCTGAAACTCCTGGCAGAGGGCTGCCGGGGTTTGGTTGCGATTGCTCCTCATTTCCGCTAAGCGCTGCCTATCGAGCAAGGGGTGCCGCGCGTGAGCAAGGACAGGGTCGACGTCGCCATCATCATGGGTAGCCAGTCTGACTGGGCGACCATGCGCCATGCCGCCGAGTTGCTCGACGTGCTGGCCGTTTCCTACGAAGCGCGCATCGTCTCGGCCCACCGCACCCCAGATCGCCTCTACGAATTCGCCAAGGGTGCCAAGGCGGCCGGTTTCCGCGTCATCATCGCGGGTGCCGGCGGCGCTGCCCATCTCCCCGGAATGACGGCGGCCATGACCTCGTTGCCGGTGTTCGGCGTGCCGGTCGAATCAAAGGCGCTGTCGGGGCAGGATTCGCTGCTCTCCATCGTCCAGATGCCGGCCGGCATCCCCGTCGGCACGCTTGCCATCGGCAAGGCCGGGGCCGCCAATGCGGCACTGCTTGCAGCGGCCGTTCTTGCCCTTTCCGACGACGCCCTGGCAACGCGGCTTGAAGAGTGGCGCGCCGCCCAGACCGCAAGGGTCGCCGAACAGCCGACGGACGACGCGTGAGCGCCCCCTCCCCACAGGCTCCACCATCGGCATCATCGGCGGCGGCCAGCTTGGCCGCATGCTGGCCATGGCCGCGGCCCGGCTGGGCTACCGCACCGTGATCCTCGAGCCGCAGGCCGATTGCCCGGCGGCCCAGGTTGCCAATCGCCAGATCGTCGCCGCCTATGACGATCCCGCCGCCCTCGACGAACTGGCCCGCGAAAGCGCCGTCGTCACCTACGAGTTCGAGAACGTGCCCGTCGTGGCCGCGGAGCACCTGGCGAAGACCGTCGCGGTCTATCCGCCGGCACGGGCACTGGAAGTGGCGCAGGACCGCCTGGTCGAAAAGACCTTCCTCAACGGCATCGGGATATCCACAGCCCGCTTCGTGCCTGTGGATAACGACCAGGACCTGGCCGCTGCCCTGCAGGCATTCGACGGCAGCGGAATCCTCAAGACTTGCCGCATGGGCTACGACGGCAAAGGCCAGATGGTCTTCCGCAACATGACCACGGGCGGCTTCGACGGTGCCTGCGCCTCACTCGGCAACGTGCCGCTGGTCCTCGAATCCTTCGTGCCTTTCGAACGCGAGATCTCGGTGATCGCCGCGCGCGGCACCGATGGCAGCATCGCCGCCTTCGACCCCGCCGAAAACGTGCACGGCAACGGCATCCTGGCCAGTTCGACGGTGCCAGCCGCGATCCGCGACGACACGGCGGAAGCTGCGCGCGACGCCGCGCGAAAAATCCTCGCCGCGCTCGATTATGTCGGCGTCATCGGCGTCGAATTCTTCGTGCTGGCCGACGGCTCCCTGCTTGCCAACGAAATGGCCCCACGCGTGCACAATTCAGGACACTGGACCGAGGCAGCCTGCGTGGTTTCCCAGTTCGAGCAGCATATCCGCGCCGTTGCCGGCCTGCCGCTCGGCGATGCCAACCGCCATTCCGACTGCGTCATGGAAAACCTGATCGGCGACGACATCGCCAAGGTCCCGGCGCTGCTCGCCGAACCGGACGTCGCCGTCCACCTCTACGGCAAGGCCGAGGCCCGCCCCGGCCGCAAAATGGGCCATTTCACCAGGCTGTTGCCACGCCGCTGACCGGGCACTACTGCGCCGGTACCGGACAGCTCAGGTCGCCCTCTTCGCATTTGAGGTAGGCGCCAAGCTGGGTGACACGCGCGTCGGTCAGGTCTTGCAGGCACCCCGCCTGTATCATCGGATAGATCGACCCGCCCTCGACGCCGGAGGACGCGAACTTGCATTCGGCGTCGCGGAAGGCGATCCAGCTCCGCTGCGAATCCTGCAGCAGCTTGCGAGCGTCGGCGCTCTCGGACAGGCGTTTCATGATATCGCCATACGCAGCGTTGAGTTTGGCGTCGGACGCAGCAAAGTCCGAGCCGGCACAGATGTTCATCCCGGTCTGGGTCTGGTCGTTGCGGTCGCATTCCTCGGCGAAAGCAGCGGACGCCATCATCGAGCTTGCTACTGATATCGACAGAATCAAAAGCCGCATCCAACCCTCCATTTGCTTGAACGAACGGACGATTCCAGCGATGCTGGCCGCTGGCAAGTCCCGGCGCGAAGGCGCAATGCGACCGCATGCCGACAAAAGCCAAATCAAACCGCCACACCAAGCCTGCCCGCGGTTGACTGGCAATGACTCCTCGTCTAAGAGCCTCTCACACGAATTGGGCGCGCTCTTTTGGCGCGCTTTTAGTTTCGGCCCGTTGATGGGCCCATCCGACGGGTTAGTGACATGAAGATCAAGAATTCGCTCAAGGCGCTCAAGGCTCGCCATCGTGACTGCCAGCTGGTTCGTCGCAAGGGCCGCATCTACATCATCAACAAGACCGCCCCGCGCTACAAAGCTCGCCAGGGCTGATTGTAGCCCGGCCGCACGCGGCCGGCGCATCACGGCAATTTCAGTTTGACGTTCCCATGCGGGGGTCTAGAATTTCCGCATGCGGAACGTTTTTGCCTTTTGTACCCTGGCCTTACTGGCGACAACCCAGCCGCAGCAGGCGTTTGCCGAGAACGCCGGCGCTCCAATCGTAGCCAAGGCTGACAACCAGCTCGACACGCTGTTTTCCGATCTCAAGCGCGAGCGCAACGAGAAGGCTGCCGAGCGCCTCGCCAGCCGCATCTGGGAAGCCTGGTACAAGTCGGGCAGCGCCTCAGTCGACCTGATGATGCAATGGGCGCAGCAGGCGGTCGAGGCCAAGAAATTCGACGTCGCGCTCGATTTCCTCGACCAGGTGGTGACGCTGCAGCCCAAATACGCCGAGGGCTGGAACCGGCGCGCCACCGTGCATTTCCTGATGCAGAACTATCGCAAGTCGATGGCCGACATCGAACGCACGCTGGAGCTCGAGCCACGCCATTTCGGCGCCCTGTCCGGCATGGCGCAGATCATGGCGACCACCGGCCGCAACGAGTTGGCGCTGCAGGCATGGCAGCGCGTTCTCGACATCTACCCGATGCTGCGCAACGCCCAGAACGAGGTGTCGCGACTGTCGGAAGAACTCGCCGGCGAAGGCATCTGAAGAAGCGAATAGGGAGTAGGGAATAGCGAGTAGAAACAGGCTTGGCGGTTGCCGCACCAGGGAGCACACTCAACTGCTCTCGGTTCTCTACTCACTCTTGTCCCTTCTCCATACTCGCTACTCGCTATTCCGCTGACCCACCCCCATCCCGCATGAACATCCTCACCTTCATCCTGGCACTGCTGCTTGCGCTGTTCCTTGCGCTTGCCGGCGCAACCCGCGTCGCATCGTGGCTGATCGAACGGCGAAATCCGCCCGTGGGCAGTTTCGTCGATATCGATGGCGCGATCATCCACTACGTGAATGTGCCGGCACCTGCCGGCGGCGACCTGCCGCCGCTGGTCTTCATCCATGGCGCCAGCGCCAACCTGAAGGACCAGATGCTGCCGCTCAGGCCGCAATTCGAAGGCCGCGCCGAGATGCTGTTCTTCGATCGCCCCGGCCATGGCTGGTCCGGCCGCGGGCCTGGCAACAATGAGACGCAGCAAGGGCAGGCCGCCACCATCGCGGCCCTGATGGACCGCCTCGGCATCAAGGACGCGATCATCGTCGGCCATTCGTTCGGCGGTTCGATAGCGGCGACGTTTGCGCTGGAGCACCCGGAAAAGACACGTGGCC
The DNA here is from genome assembly GCF_045345995.1 of Aminobacter sp. P9b. NCBI lineage: Bacteria > Pseudomonadati > Pseudomonadota > Alphaproteobacteria > Hyphomicrobiales > Phyllobacteriaceae > Aminobacter > Aminobacter sp. P9b. The sequence continues at coordinate 342,879 of NZ_CP150082.1, forward strand.
TGCTGTTCCTGTCGGCGGCGACCCACCCCTGGCCGGGCGGCGGCACCTCCTGGTATTACAGCTTGAGCGCCTTGCCGGTGGTCGGCCGCGCCTTCGCGGAAACGATCGCCAATCCGGCCGGGCTGATGCGCATCGGTGCCGCAACCACCTGCGTCTTCTCGCCCAACAAGGTGCCGGATCTCTATGTCGACGACGCCGCGATCAAGCTGGTGCTGCGACCGGGGGCTTTCCGTGCAAACGCCATCGACGTCGAAGGCCTGTACCGCCACGTGCTGGTGGCCGCGCCGCGTTATCCCACGATCGAGGCGCCGACGGTGGTGATCTCCGGCGACCACGACACGGTCGTCTATGAGGAGATCCATTCGATCGGGTTGGCGCGCGACATTCCCGCTGCCGAACTGGTGTGGGTGAAGAACCTCGGCCACAAGCCGGACTGGGTGGCACCCGATCTGGTGGTGGCGGCCGTCGAAAAACTCGCCGGCCAGCCGCGCGACCTGCAGGCACTGTCACGCGCTGTCGAAGCGCGCATTGCGGGTGACGATTTCGGGACGGGTGTGTGTTTGGATGAGAAGGCGCCCGCGAATAGCGAATAGCGAATAGCGAATAGCGAATAGCGAACAAGACCCCGCACGCGCAGTCGTGCAACGCCCTATTCGCTAATCGCTACTCCCTATTCGCTGTAACCTTACCTGCTGCCTTTGCCTTCCGGCCCGACATAGGCAATGCGCAGCATGTTGGTCGAGCCCGGCGTCCTGAGCGGCACGCCGGCCGTGATGATGACGCGGTCGCCGCCAGCGGCAAAACCCTCGTTGAAGGCGACGTTGCAGGCGCGGTCGACCATGTCGTCGAGATCGACGGCATCCGGCGAGACCACGCAATGCGTGCCCCACAGCATCGACAGGCGGCGTGCCGTGGCCAGGATCGGCGACAGTGCGATGATCGGCACCTGCGGCCGCTCGCGCGCCGCGCGCAGGCCCGTGGTTCCGGATGCCGTATAGGTGATGATCGCCGACAGCTTCAGCGTCTCGGCGATTTCGCGCGCCGCAAGCGAGATCGCATCGGCGCCGGTCGCCTCCGGCTGCGAGCGCTGGGCGTTGATGATGCCGGGATAGGTCGGGTCCTTTTCGACGCGCTCGGCGATGCGGTTCATCGTTGCCACCGACTCGACCGGATACTGCCCGGCGGCCGATTCGGCCGACAGCATGATCGCGTCGGCGCCTTCGAACACGGCGGTCGCCACGTCGGAGACCTCGGCGCGGGTCGGCACCGGCGCGGTGATCATCGATTCCAGCATCTGGGTGGCAACCACCACCGGCTTGCCGGCGCGGCGCGCGGCACGCGTGATCTGCTTCTGGATGCCGGGCACCGATTCGATCGGCATCTCGACGCCGAGATCGCCGCGGGCGACCATCAGGGCATCGGACAGCTCGATGATCTCGGCCAGGCGCGCCACGGCCTGAGGCTTTTCAATCTTGGACAGCAGCAATGCGCGCCCTTGCGCGATCTTGCGCGCTTCGGCGAGATCCTCCGGGCGCTGGATGAACGACAGCGCGACCCAGTCGACGCCGGTCTCGAGCACCGCGTCGAGGTCCTTGCGGTCCTTCTCGGTCAGCGCGCCGACCGGCAGGTCGGTGTCGGGCAGGCTGACGCCCTTCTTGTCGGAAATCTTGTTGCCGGCAACGACCGTGCAGACGATCGACTTGCCGTCGGTCTTCACTGCCCGGAGCTCGAGCTTGCCGTCGTCGATCAGCAGGCGATGGCCTTCCTGCACCGACTTGAGGATCTCGGGATGCGGCAGGTGCACGCGCACCGAGGTGCCCAGGTCGGCATTGTCGTCGAGGGTGAAGGTCTGGCCGACGGTCAGCTCTTCCTTGCCATTGGCGAACTTGCCGACGCGGAGCTTCGGGCCCTGCAGGTCGGCGAGAATGCCGATCGGACGGCCGACCGCCTCTTCGACCGAGCGGATGCGGCCGACGAGCGTGCGCATCGAATCGTGGTCGGTATGGCTCATATTGATGCGGAAGACGTCTGCGCCCGCATCGAAGAGCTTGCGGATCATCGCCTCGTCGGACGAGGCGGGACCGAGTGTTGCGAGTATCTTGACCTTGCGGCTACGTCTCATTGACCGTTCGTTCCCGAGGCGGCCGTTGGGCCGCCCGTTGCGGGCTCGTCGGTGAGCTGGACCATCCAGTTCGCCTGTTCGCCCGTGTCGTATTCCTGGAAGCCGGCGCGCTGGAAGCCGCGCGCTACGCAGTCGGTGACGCCGGCGATCTTGAACTCTTTTTCAGCCACGCACATGTTGATCGGGCCATCCCAGCGTCCGCCGCGCTCGGCATCTTCTGCATAGAGATAATAAAACCTCGATGACAGCGGCCCCTCGATCAGCGTCTTGCAGGTGGAACCTTCGATGTGCCACCAGCCTTCGGTGATCCAGCCCGCCTTGGCGCGGTAGCCGATGCCGACTCCGACCAGGCTCTGGGTCGCGTTGCAGACCCTGAAGTCGGCGCGTGCCGGCGTGGCCGCGACGGCCATAAACAGTGGAACGGAGAGAAAAAGGAAGAGCGATGCCAGGGCTGAGCGTGTCCGCGGCCTCCCGGCAAGTTCCATCCCCAAGCCCCTCTTCGACGATTTCTGCATTTCTGGAGCCCTTTTCGGCAATGTGCGGGCGCATGTCAACGCGTGGCTGCGCGCTTATCCAATCGATTTAGGTGCGCTCAGCCGCGGTGATTTGCTGCCTCATCTGGCATATTCGAAAAAAGGTTGGCAAAACAACGGCGTTAGCACATATCCCCACATCAGGGACGGGCGCGAAACTACACCCAAGCCGTGCCGAAGGACAAATTGCCGCCGATGACGCGAACCGCAATCTTTGCCCCTTTCGAGATCATCGAAGGCGACCGCAGCAGGGGCATCGTGCTTCTGTGCGACCATGCCAGGCGCGACCTGCCGCAGGAATATGGCGATCTCGGCCTGCCGCCCGAGGAGTTCGAGCGCCACATCGCCTACGACATCGGCGCCGAACAGGTGACCCGCAAGCTTGCCGCGATCATGGGCGCGCCGACGGTCCTCGCCAACTTTTCGCGCCTGCTGATCGACCCCAACCGCGGCGAGGACGACCCGACGCTGATCCGCCAACTCTATGACGGCTCGGTCATCCCGGGCAATTATCCGATGTCTGAGGAGGAGCGCGCGCGCCGCCTCGACAATTTCTACCGCCCCTATCACGACGCGGTCGGCGCCATGGTCGCCTCGGTTCACAAGCAGACCGGCACCGCGCCCTTCATCTTGTCGGTGCATTCCTTCACGCCCGTCATGCAGGGGCGCGCCAGGCCTTGGCACGCCGGCGTGTTGTGGGACATGGACCACCGCGCCGCCTGGCCGCTGATCGAGATGCTGGCCGAGGACAAGGCGCTGGTGGTCGGCGACAACGAGCCCTATGACGGGGCGCTGCGCGGCGACACCATGTTCCGCCACGCCATCGTCAACGGCTTTGCCCATGCGCTGATCGAGATCCGGCAGGACCTGATCGGCGATGAGGCCGGAACGACGGATTGGGCCAGGCGGCTGGCGCCGATCATTGACGCGATCAACCGCCGCCCCGATATACATGAAGTCAGACAATTCGGCTCGCGTACCGGGCCGCTGTGATGGAGGACCAGATGGCCGAACTCAGCGAAGCGCAGCAGCGCGAATTCGAGGCCGCAGCCTTCCGCCGGTTGCTCCAGCACCTGAGCGAGCGTTCCGACGTGCAGAACATCGACATGATGAATCTCGCCGGATTCTGCCGCAATTGCCTGTCCAACTGGTATCGCGACGCGGCCGCCGAGGCCGGCGTCGAGCTGTCCAAGGACGCCTCGCGCGAGATCGTCTACGGCATGCCTTATGCCGAATGGCAGGCCAAGCACCAGCGCGAGGCCACCGACGCGCAGAAGGCCGCCTTCGAGGCCAGCCGCCCGCGCGATCACTGACCGATATTTCCGCAGGGTCGTGTCAGCTGCGCTCCCGCGTACCCTTGACCCTCCCCTCATCATCAGGCATCGAAACCGCCGAAATTCCCTTGGCGCGCCGAGTCGCGCTTTTCCCAGTCACAATTTGCGGAGTGCCCCATGGCCGACGAAATCACCGATACCAGCCAGACCGTTGCCGCCGGCCAGTTGCGCGCCTTCATCGAGCGCATCGAGCGGCTTGAGGAAGAAAAGAAGACGATCTCCGACGACATCAAGGACGTCTATGCCGAGGCCAAGGGCACCGGCTTCGACACCAAGGCTGTCCGCACGCTGATCCGCCTGCGCAAGCAGGACCAGGCCGAGCGCGACGAGGCCGAGGCGATCCTCGACCTGTACAAAGCTGCCCTCGGCATGGTGTGATAGCTGGCTGCCCGATCCCGAAACTCGGGTGGCACCGTTCGCCGGTCAAAGGCGGTGCGAGGTCATGAGCGATGACAGGTACAGGGCAGTTCCATCCTTCCGACAATACCGGTCCGGCACGAGCCGGGCCGAATGGCCTGGCGGCGTTCTTTTCACGCCGCTGGCATGGCGAGATGCCGCTCGGCCAGCTGTTCTGGCGCGACATGGTCACCGTCGGCAGCCTGATCAACGTCGCCACGACGGTCGTCGCGCTCGCCATCCTGGCGGCCAAGGGCTCGGCCTTGCTTGCCGTGGCAGTCCATCTGCTGCCCCTGCCCTACAATCTTTTCCTCTATGGCAGCGTGCTGCGCACCGCCGACGTCAGCGCCAACCACAACGCCAACACGGTGAAGCTCGGCGCCACCGTGTGGATCATCCTCGCCAGCCTGCTCTAGGGGCAAGCCCAGAAAAAGTGCGAAGCGGTTTTCCGTCCGGAATTGCGTCAAAGCGTTTTCGCGATTCGAAGATAAGCGGAAACGCTCTGGGGATCAGGCTGCCGGCTTGAAATTCAGCGCCACGCCGTTGATGCAATAGCGCAGGCCGGTCGGCGGCGGACCGTCGGGGAAGACGTGGCCGAGATGGCTGCCACAGCGCGCGCAATGACATTCCGTCCGCACCATGCCGTAGCTGCGGTCGACGGTGTTTTCCACCGACCCCTCGACAGGATCGTTGAAGCTCGGCCAGCCGGTGCCGCTCTCGAACTTGAGCTTGGATTCGAACAGCGGCTGGTCGCAGCCGGCGCAGGTGAAGGTGCCGGCGCGCTTTTCATGAAGCAGCGCGCAGCTGCCCGGCCGCTCGGTGCCGTGGTTGCGCATCACCTGGTACTGCTCGGGGGTCAGCATCGCGCGCCACTCGGCGTCGGTGCGGGTGACGGGATAGGTCTTGGCGTCCATTCAGGGTCTCCCGGACTTATTCTTCTTTATCGCGTTCTTCGCACAGATAGTTACGAGAGGCACCGCCTGACAGGGCATCACTTCATGGTGAGCCGGATCAGTGTTTGCGCGACAGCTGTTTCGTTGCCGCTTCGAGCCCGGCCAGCGTCAGCGGGTACATGCGGTTGGCGAAGATGTCGGAAATCATCTTGATCGAGCTGGTGTAGCCCCAGTGCTTTTCCTGCGTCGGGTTGAGCCAGACGGCATTTGGCCATTGCTCGAGCACGCGGCGCAGCCACGCGGCACCCGGTTCGGGGTTCCAGTGCTCGACCGAGCCGCCGGCATAGGCGATCTCATAGGGGCTCATCGAAGCGTCGCCGACAAAGATCACCTTGTAGTCGTGGCCGTATTTGTGGAGCACGTCGAGCGTCGGCAGGACCTCGGCATGGCGGCGCCGGTTGTCCTTCCACACGCCTTCGTAGAGGCAATTATGGAAGTAGAAATATTCGAGCTGGCGGAACTCGACGCGCGCCGCCGAGAACAGCTCCTCCACGACCTTGATGTGGTCGTCCATCGAACCGCCGACGTCGAAGAACATCAAAAGCTTGACCGCGTTGCGCCGCTCGGGCCGCGTCTTGACGTCGAGATAGCCGTGGTCGGCGGTGGCGTGGATGGTGCCGGGCAGGTCGAGCTCTTCCTCGGCGCCCTCGCGCACCCAGCGGCGCAGGCGCTTGAGCGCCACCTTGATGTTGCGCGTGCCGAGCTCGACGGAATCGTCGAAGTTCCTGAACTCGCGCTTGTCCCACACCTTGACTGCGCGGCGATGTCGGCTCTCGGCTTGCCCGATGCGCACACCCTCGGGATTGTAGCCATAGGCGCCGAAGGGCGAGGTGCCGGCGGTGCCGATCCATTTGGACCCGCCCTGATGGCGCCCCTTCTGCTCCTCCAGCCGCTGCTTCAGCGTCTCCATCAGCTTTTCGAAGCCACCGAGCGCCTCGACCAACCTTTTCTCCTCGTCGCTAAGGGTCTTTTCGGCCAGCCGCCGCAGCCATTCCTCGGGAATGTTGGCGACATCGACGCCACCCTCGCCCGACACCGCCTCGACGCCCTTGAAATAATGCGAAAAAACCTGGTCGAAGCGGTCGATATGGCGCTCGTCCTTCACCAGTGCGGCACGGGCGAGATAATAGAAGCCCTCGACGTCATAGCTGACGAGATCGGCGTCGAGCGCCTCGAGCAGCGCCAGATATTCCCGTAGCGACACCGGAACCTTGGCCGCCTTGAGTTCGAGGAAGAAGGGTATGAACATTGACCTAGCCGACTCCAGTCACCCGCCTTTGGCGCCACTGACCACGGTCATCTCGGAGATGCGATGCCACGGGACCAGCGAGACGGTCTTTGAAGCTGCCTCATAGGTAAAAAGACCGGCTTCCGAATTGAGCACAACGACTCGCGAAAACGACCTTCCATCCGACAGCCAGATCATGCTCGCCGGCTGGTTCATCACACTGCAGCCCTTTGTCAATCCCGTAAGCACACAAAGCAGGATTATCAGTGCCGGAACGCCCTTGAAGGGAAACCTACGGAATGAGCCAAGGAAGGAAGTTGCCTTCTCGCTTGCTGCGTCAGCAGTTTCCGCCGTGGCGACGCGGGCCAAGTAGGAAACCACCAACCCAATTACAGCCACGACGATAACCACCGCCGACACGATGAGTATCGCACCGTAAAACACTCCGCAGAACAAGACAGCGAAGAGGAGGAACGAGAGGGCGTAGACGACGGCGGAGCCATCGACACGTTTCTCTATGACGCCCATCAGCTTGAATGCGTCCTCTGCGTGCTCAATCTTCAGTAGTCGTTCTGCGAGAATCTTGATGATGTCCCAATAGGTCAGATTGAACAGTCCAGAATCCTCGATTGGAACGTGAGCGAACACTTCAATCAGGTGAGCAACTGTCGGAAACAGAAGGTACACCACGCACCTCGCAACAAGATGCGCAACCGTCCAGACCACTAGCATCGACCAGGAAAACTGGGTGAACGAATAGATGTCCAGATGCCCGAGAAACCCAAACCCGAAAGACATCGCGTAGATCGAAAACACGACCGTTGTGGCGCCAATGACTGAAAGAACAAACGCCGAGAGATAGTGAAACGGCAGGTTGAATACCGCTTCAAAAATTCTCGCTGACGCTCTAGCCGGCCTCAGAACGGCATCAACTCGCAGAGGTTGCTGTGCCACGACCCACCCAATCCATTTGCGCAGTCGTGATTGTACAAGACCCTGTTGGTACGACAAGCTGGCGAGCCAGCCCTGCACGCAAGCGCTGACGCCGGCCTTGGCATGCCTGCAACACCCAAAATCTAATTAAAGTAAAAATCGGATTCAGTCTTTCTTGGTAATTTCCCGTTAGCAATTGCCGTCAGTGGGGAAGCGGGGGCGAGTCTGCCTCCGATCCGAGTTGTTCTTGCGTACGGGTACCTATGCGTTTCTCAGCGGCGTCAGCGATCGTTCTCGCCAGCCTGGCCTTGGCCGGCTGCACCTCGAGCATGGGGCTCAGCGACATCATGTCGTCTGGCCCGTCGAAGGAAACGACCGCTTCGGTCGCCCGCCCGGCGAGCCCGGTGCCACAGGCGGACATCGCCGCAGCCGCGCCTTCCATGCCGGTCCAGCAGGCCATGTCAGCCCCGATGCCGCAGGCTGGTATTTTGGTGGCGCCGCCCATGCCGGCGACGATGGTGACTGAAGAACCGGTGCAGGTCGCGATGGCGGCACCGCGGATCGAACTCGACACCGTTCCGACACCCGACACCAAGCCGATCGCGCTGATCGCTCCGTCCAACCCGATGAAGGCCACGCCCTTTGCGCCGGGCCAGATCTACGGCCGCCGCTTCCGCGACGCCAAGCCGATCAATTTCGGCAAGGCCGCGTCGCCCAGGAATTTTGCCGTCCACGGCGTCGACGTCTCGCGCTGGCAGGGCAAGATCGACTGGCCGAAGCTGCGCACGCAAGGCGCGAACTTCGCCTACATCAAGGCGACCGACGGCGGCGACCATCTCGACCCGATGTTCAGGAAGAACTGGCGCGCCGCAGAGGCCGCCGGCCTACGCCGAGGCGCCTATCACTTCTTCTACTGGTGCCGCACCGCCGGCGAGCAGGCCGACTGGTTCATCCGCAACGTGCCCAAGGTCGCCGGCGCGCTGCCGCCGGTTATCGACGTCGAATACAATGGCGAGTCGAGCTGCAAGCGCCGGCTGTCGCGTGCAAAGACGCTGGAGAAGATGCAGGTCTTCATGGACAAGCTGGAGCGCCACTACGGCCAGCGTCCCATCATCTACACCGCGCCCGACTTCTACCGCGATAACCTCCGCGGCGAGTTCCTGGACTATCCGTTCTGGCTCCGCGCCGTCGCCGAGCCCCCGTCCAAGGTCTATCCCGGCCGCAAGTGGGTGTTCTGGCAGTATTCGGGCTCGGGCCTGTCGCATGGCGTCGAAGGCAAGATCGACCTCAACGTCTTCCGCGGCAGCGCCAGCGACTGGCACCGGTGGGTGTCGAGGTCAGCGGGCTGAAACGACCGCCTGAAGCGGCCGCTCAGCGCCCGCTGAATCCTAGAGCAGGTCGTATTCGATGAAACCGGTGCGGCGGGCGACGCGGTCATAGAGCTTGCGCGCCGTGGCGTTGGTCTCGTGGGTCATCCAGTAGACATTGGTGACACCGATCTTCGCCGCCTCCTGCCTGACCGCCTCGATCAGGGCGGCACCGACGCCCTTGCCGCGCGATGCCGGGTCGGCGAACAGATCCTGCAGGTAGCAGTTGTTGGCCTCGGACCAGCCCGAGCGGTGGTAGAGGTAATGCGTCAGCCCGACCGCCTTGCCATCGACGATGGCGATCAGCCCCTTGGGCTCGAACTCGCCTTCGGTGAACAGGCGCTTCCAGGCGAGCTCGTAGATATTCTCGGGAAGCACCGTGTTGTAGAAATCGAGATAGGCGGTCCACAACCGGCGCCATTCGGCATGGTCGGCGAGCTGAAGCGGGCGAATGGTGATGTCGGTCATGGCTTTGCCTTCGGTGATTGGTTGATTGCGCGGCAAACTGCCCGAGCGGAGCTGCGCGGCCAACGGTCCACAGGACGGAAATGCGCTGGCCGAGTCTACGCGGGGTACCTGCAACGCATGATCTTTCAGATCACCCCTGCCGTCTGGCCATGAACGCGAGGCGCTCGAACAGATGCACGTCCTGCTCGTTCTTGAGCAATGCGCCGTGCAGCTTGGGCAGCGCGTTCTTGGGGTCGGCGCGCAGATCTTCCGGCGCCACATCGTCGGCGACGAGCAGGCGGATCCAGTCGAGCGCCTCGGAAGTCGACGGTTTCTTCTTGAGGCCGGCCACGTCGCGGATCTCGTAGAACTGGGTCAGTGCCGCGCGCACCAGGTTCTGCTTGATGCCGGGATAATGCACCTCGACGATCTTGTGCAGCGTGTCGACGTCGGGGAAGCGGATGTAGTGGAAGAAGCAGCGCCGCAGGAAGGCGTCGGGTAGTTCCTTCTCGTTGTTCGAGGTGATGATGACGATGGGGCGCACGTCGGCGCGGATCGTCTCGCCGGTCTCGTAGACGAAGAACTCCATGCGATCGAGTTCCTGCAACAGGTCGTTGGGGAACTCGATGTCGGCCTTGTCGATCTCGTCGATCAGCAGCACGACCTTCCTGCCGGCCGCAAAGGCGTCCCACAGCTTGCCGCGCTTGATGTAGTTCTTGATGTCGTTGAAGCGGCCGTCGCCGAGCTGGCTGTCGCGCAGGCGCGAAACCGCATCGTATTCGTAGAGGCCCTGCTGCGCCTTGGTGGTCGACTTGACGTTCCATTCGATCATTTCGAGGCCGAGGCCGGCCGCCACCTGGCGCGCAAGCTCGGTCTTGCCGGTGCCGGGTTCGCCCTTGACCAGCAGCGGCCGCTCCAGCGCGATCGCCGCATTGACCGCCACCATCAGATCCTTGTCGGCGACATAGGCCGACGTACCTTCAAAACGCATGCGAATTCCTCGTAACTATCGCGGCGACCCTAAGGAGCAGAGCTAGTGCGCGCAAGCCTGATGGGAGCGGCAGTATTCTGCACCGCCGAGCGACTTCAGTGACACGGCATGGATCCCCGGGTCTCCGCACTTTGCTTCGCTCCTGCTCCGCCCGAGGATGACGAACGCATAGGCGTTGCCGCCAATCTCCGAGGTGGCGGTTGGCATTGGACCCTTCTCGTGCCACTCCATGCCGTGATGTTGCGGCTTCAGCTACGGTCCAGACTCATCCTGCCCCCAAATATCGTTGCCTCAACGGCCCCATTGCCATGGCGCATCGCCGCCACAGCGCCTATATTGGTCTGGACGGTCTGCACTTCCCGGCAGGAGAGCATTTTCCCCGGGGCCTTAACGATCCTTAGGGAGCTGTCCCTGGGAAGACCCGTGGGTCTTTTCACACGGCGCCCACCTACTTTGTAGGTCTCCGGGATCGACTTCTCCACCGGTCGTGTGGATCGTCACCTCTCCTTTTGGGCAAACGATAGCTGCTTGCAGCCACTGTTGCCGATATGCGAAACACGGGCAACGAAACGAACCGGCTGCCCTCCGCATGACTTCCCACCGCGAGATCAAGAAGCAACTGCGCAAGGAAGCGCTGGCCCGTCGCGACAGGCTCGACGAGTTCTGGCGCATCGAGGCGTCGCTGGAGATGGCCGAGACCGCCCGCGACAACATCCAGTTCGCGCCCGGCACCATCGTTTCCGGCTTCTGGCCGATGCGCTCCGAGGTCGACGTGCGTCCGATGATGTTTGCCCTGCGTGAGCATGGCGCGCGGCTGTGCCTGCCGGCGATCCTCGACAAGCACACCATCGTCTTCCGCGAACTGGTGCGCGGCGCGCCGATGGTCGACATGGGTTTTGGCACCGTCGGGCCGCATGAGGAGGCCGAGGTGCTCGACCCGCAGATCATGCTGGTGCCGCTGGCCGCCTTCGACGCGCGTGGCCACCGCATCGGCTACGGCGCGGGTTATTACGATCGGGCGATCGCCAAGCTGCAGGACAAGGGCATCGAGCCCAGGCTGATCGGCATCGCCTTCGACTGCCAGGAAGTCGAGCGTGTTCCCGACGAGAACCATGACGTTATCATCCCCGAAATACTGACCGAAAGCGGGTTGCGTCGCTTCGCCCCTGAATTGTAGATGATTTCATGAGACTTCTTTTTCTGGGCGACATGGTGGGCAAGGCGGGCCGTACGGCGGTGTGGGCGCAATTGCCCGGCCTGATCTCGGATTTCCGGCTCGATTTCGTCATCGTCAACGGCGAGAACGCCGCCGGCGGCTTCGGCATCACCGAGGAGATCTTCCGCGAGACCATCAATGCCGGCGCCGACGTCGTGACCACCGGCAACCACGTCTGGGACCAGCGCGAGGCACTGGCCTTTGCCCCGCGCGAGGACCGCTTCCTGCGCCCGGCGAATTTTCCCAAGGGCACGCCCGGCCGCGGCTCGGGCCTCTACATCGCCAAGAACGGCGCCCGCGTGCTGGTGTCGAACATCATGGGCCGGGTGTTCATGCATCCTGAGCTCGACGATCCGTTCCAGGCCGGCGAGCGCGAACTGTCCGCCTGCCCGCTCGGCGAGCAGGCGGATGCGGTAGTGGTGGACTTCCACGCCGAGGCGACCAGCGAGAAGATGTGCTTCGCCCATTTCGTCGACGGCCGCGCCAGCCTCGTCGTCGGCACGCACACACACCAGCCGACCGCCGACCACCAGATCCTCAACGGCGGCACCGCCTATCTGACCGACGCCGGCATGTGCGGGGACTACGATTCCTCGCTCGGCATGGACAAGGAGGAGCCGCTCAACCGATTCCTCTCCAAGGTGCCGAAAGGCCGCTTCGAGGCGGCCAACGGGCCGGCGACGATCTGCGGCGTCGGCCTCGACATCTCCGACCGCACTGGCCTCGCCGAGCGGATCGCGCCGCTGCGCCGCGGCCCGCGGCTCGAAGAAACCGCGCCTTCCTTCTGGTCCTGACATTGACGAGGGGCCGGTGGATACTTACTTGCCCGCAACACGTCAGCAAATGTTAGAGCGGCCTTTGCGCGGCCCGGTAGGCCGTGCAAAGGCCGCTCCAACACTTTTTAGTTGCGCATCGTGCTTTCCGAAAATCTATTCGATTTTCGGGTCGATGCAGCGAGAGCGGCCCCGCGGCCGCTCGATTGCCATTTAGAAGAACACGGGGACACTCTGATGATCGAATTCCTGGCGCCGTATTTCGCCTTCGTCAACGACCCCACCGCCTGGGTGGCGCTGTTGACCCTGATTGCGCTCGAGGTCGTGCTCGGCATCGACAACCTGATCTTCATCTCGATCCTGACCAACAAATTGCCGGAAGGCCAGCGCGCCAAGGCGCGGCGGCTGGGCATCGGCGCGGCGCTGATCATGCGCCTGGTGCTGCTTGCCACGATTTCCTTCATCGTTGCGCTGACGGCACCGGTGTTCACCGCCTTCGGCCACGGTTTCTCCTGGCGCGACCTGATCCTGATCGCCGGCGGCCTGTTCCTGGTCTGGAAGGCGACCAAGGAGATCCACCACTCGGTCGACCCCGAGGATCAAAAGGACGAAATGGTGTCGCGCACGCTGCAGCTTTCGATGGGCGCGGCGATCTTCCAGATCCTGCTGCTCGACCTTGTGTTCTCGATCGACTCGATCATCACCGCCGTCGGCATGACCGACGAGATCGGCATCATGTACATCGCCGTGATCGTGGCCGTGACGGTGATGCTTCTGGCGGCGACCCCGCTCGCCCAGTTCATCGAGAAGAACCCGACCATCGTCATGCTGGCGCTCGGCTTCCTCTTGATGATCGGCATGACGCTGATTGCCGACGGCTTCGGCTACCATGTGCCCAAGGGCTACATCTACGCCGCCATGGGCTTCTCGGCGCTGGTCGAGGGCCTCAACATGCTGCAGCGGAACCGCCGCAGGCAGCAACGCAGCGACGGCCACTGACGGACAAAACAAACGGCGGGCCAAGTGCCCGCCGTTTTCGTTTCCGCGCCGATTTCAGGCCGCCGAATTCTGGGCTATCATCTGATTCTGGCGCCGCCCACGCCTCCCCCCTCCACCGGGAAAGTACAGTTCGTGCAGGGTGTCTCGATTTCCGAGCCAACTGTTCGAGCACTTGCATAAGGAGGGGTTGCGACGACTGCTCGCGATAGGAGGTTCGCCGGATGAAACTTTCCGCACCCATTCCCACGCTGAAGCGCAAGGCCAGGCTTCTCGCCAGGACCGGCCATATCCCGCTGCACCAGGCGCTCGACCGCATCGCGGCCGAAGAAGGCTTTGGCGCATGGAGCCTGCTCGCCGCCACATCAGCGGCCACCCGGCCGGCCGGCAAGCTGTTTGCGCGCCTCGCGCCCGGCGACCTGGTGCTGCTCGGCGCGCGGCCAGGCCAGGGCAAGACGCTGATGGGGCTCGAACTTGCCGTGGAGGCGATGAAGGCGGGCCAGCGCAGCACCTTCTTCACGCTGGAGTACACCGAGAGCGAAGTGCTCGACCGCTTTAGCGCCATCGGCGCCGACAGGGCGCAGTTCGGCGGCCTGTTCGAACTCGACAGTTCCGACACGATCAGCGCCGCCCATATCGCCAGGCGCATGGCCATGGCGCCACGCGGAACCGTGGTAGTAGTCGACTATCTGCAACTGCTCGACCAGAAGCGCGAGAACCCGGTATTGATGGATCAGGTTCAGGCGCTGAAGTCACTGGCGCGCGACAAGGGACTGATCGTCATCATGATCTCGCAGATCGACCGCACCTATGATCCGTCAGCGAAAGCGGTGCCGGACCTGGACGATGTCAGGCTGCCCAATCCGCTCGACCTCAAGCTGTTCGACAAGGCATGCTTCCTGAACCAGGGCGAGGTGCGGTTCCAGACAGTTTGACGAGATCGGGCGGCGAGCAATCGCCGCCGCCCGAGACGCTGTGGGCAGCGCTCACCAAGCGTCGGGTTCGCGCACCATATGCACAATGTTGGCCGGGTTCATGATCCAGCCACCACGGAAGCTCTCGCCCAGCGGCTCGATCGGGTCGCAGCGCACCGCGCCGGCATCGCCGAGTTGCTTGAGCGTGCCGGCGAAATCAGGCGTGAACAGCTCCAGCCAGACCTCGGCCTGGCTCATGGTCGGAGCCTCGTCGATCCAGAGCTGGTTCGGGCCGAGCTTGAAGCCGACCGCAGGCGCCTTCTCCGGAATGCCTTCGAGGCCGACAACGTTGCGATAGAAGGCGATCGTCGCCTCATACTGGTGGCTCGGCACCTTCATCGCGATGTTGATGCCGCCTTCGATTGTTGCACTCATGTTCCCGCTCCTCACTTGCGCTCGCTCGTCGTCGGCAGCTCGCCGCGCATCTCGGAGGGATAGAAGCCCTCGCGCAGGTTGATCCCGTATTCGAGCCACGCCTTCATCGCCGACAGCATCTCGGCCCAGCCCTCGCAATTGCCGTAGGACGCCTTGCGCCCGACTGCGTCCTCGACCCAGCCCGACTCGCCGATGGTGACGAAGGTCGATCCGTCCTCGAGCACTTCGAAGCCCATCTCGATCCTCGTCTTGTAGGCGGGCTGGCCCTCGGAAACTTCGGCATCCCAGCGCAGCACGATGCGCTTGTCCTGTTCGATTTCCTCGACCTCGACCGGCACCGAGCCCCACCAGGTGACCGTGGTGCCTGCGACCAGCGGCGCGCTGGCGCCGCGGATGGTGGTGAAATAGGCGCTGAGCTTCGTCGGGTTGACGACCGCGTCGAACACCTCATGGACTGGCTTGGCTATCCGGCCCGAAACCTTGAATCCAAGGGACATTGTGATCTCCTCTGCTTGCACTTCGCGATAATGTGTTATAAAAACATAACATGTCAATCGATTCGAAAGATGACAATGTTTTCAAAGCCCTGGCTCATCCGCGCCGGCGCTTGATGCTCGATTGTCTGAAGGATGGCCCGCTCACCACGGGCGCCATGTGCGAACGCTTCGACGACATGGACCGCTGCACGGTGATGCAGCACCTGAAGGTTCTGGAGGAGGCAGATCTGGTGGTCGCCCGGCGTGAGGGGCGCGAGCGCTGGAACCACCTCAACTCGCTGCCGATCAAGCAGATTCACGACCGCTGGATCAGTGAATATGCCAGCCATGCGATGAGCATTCTCGACCGGCTGAAGCTCGACCTGGAAGGCTGAGCGGACCTCAGCTATTGCAGCTTAGGCGACCTTCGTCTTGCGCGCCTCGATGGCGGCGCCATGCTCCTTGCCCCAGTTGGCAAGTGGAACGAGAGCATCGTCGAGCGACTGGCCAAGCGGCGTGGCCGAATACTCGACCCTTGGCGGCACCTCGTGGAACACCTCGCGGTGAACAAGGCCATCGGCCTCCATCTCGCGCAACTGCTGGATCAGCATCTTCTCGCTGATGTCGGGGACCAGCCGCTTCAACTCACCGAAGCGGCGCGGCTCGGTGTGCACCAGCCACAGGATCAGCGCCTTCCATTTGCCGCCGATGACCTGGAAGGCGGGACCGAGGCCACAACTTTCTGGCTGCATCTTTGCCATGGAATTCCTCAATTCTTACTTTGAAGTCAGTACCTTACAAAATTGTAGGTACTTGCTGAAACGAAAGCAATGCATAGCTTCTGAGGCACGCCGCGAATGGATCGCGGCCCAAATTCAAAAGGGACGTGAAATGGAACCTGTGCTCTTCTACGGCGTGCCCCACGGCTGCTCCTTCGGCTCGATCGTGGCACTCGAATGGCTCGGCCAACCCTACCGCCTGCACCGCATCGACATGCTGTCGAGTCGCTCCTACAGCTTCGCCACGGTGAGCCCGCTGGGACAGACACCCGGCGATGATCACCAAGGACGGCAAACCGCTGACCGAGAGCCTGGCGATCCTGCACAACATCGCCGCGCGCGGCCTCGACAAGGGGCTGGGCTTCGCCCAGGGCACCAAGAAGTTCGACGAACTCAACTGGATGCTCTCCTATCTGCACACGACCCTGCATTCGGCCCTCGGCTACGGCTGGAATGCCTACAAGCTGGAGGAGGACGACCATGCCGGCAAGGCGTTCCTGCGCCGTCTCGCCCGTGAAAAGTCGGCCGAAGCCTACGCCTATCTGCAGAGGGTGCTCGAAGGCCGGGAGTGGCTGGTCGGCGACACGAAGACCGTGGCCGACGCCTATTTCATCGGGATCGCCCGCTGGGGCGAGGACCTCGGCCTGTTCGATATCGCCAGGGAGTTCCCCGGCATCCACAAGCACATGGCCAGGCTCGAAGCCGATCCGGCGGTGATCTTCGCCCACGCTATCGAGGACGAGACGCCGCATGAATCGTCCGGCGGCTTTCGCGGACAACTGACCGTGCAGGAACTGGACACACGGCTGGCCGCCTGACCGCCTTGCAGACGCTCCCCCGTGGATTTCATGGGGGAGCGTGCTTGCCCGAAACGGGCATCGCAGCCGGCACCGCAGAAAGCCTGGCGAAACTGCTTCGATATTCAACATTCCTGATATGCGTTAAGGCGTTTTGAACCCCTTGCTGCAACCATAGGCATCAAGGGACGTCTGCAACACGTATTTAGGGTCCGATGTCTGTAACTGAGGCCAAAAGCCGGCTCGCCGCACCGAACGCGGCGCAGCGGATACCCGGCATATTGATCGTCGGTGGCGTTATATTCGCCGCCGCCCTGTTTGGGATCCTTACCCGCCCGGTAGGCTTTCTCGCCAGTTTCTGGCCGGCCAACGCCATTCTGCTCGGCATGATGGTGCGCAATCCGCGCTATGCCGGCCCGGCCGGCTGGGCGGCAGCGTTCGTCGGCTACGTCGCAGCGGACATTCTGACCGGTGGCGGGTGGTACGTCACGGCGTGGCTGACCGCAGCAAACATGGTTTCCGCCATCACGGGCTATCTGCTGTTCCGTCTCGTCAGCGAGAACGACAGGAAGCTGCAGCACCCTGTCTCCGTCCTCTATCTCTTTGGCATCTGCTGCATGGCAGCGGTGGCCGCCGCATTTGCGGGCGGTGGTGCAGTTGGCCTGTTGTTCGACCGCACCTTCGCGGTCGGGTTCAAACTGTGGTTCGTCACCGAATTGGTCAACACCCTGGTGATCCTGCCGGCGATACTGACATTTCCCGGGGTTCGGTCGCTGTCCGTACGCTGGCCGCCTTCCGACGACGGCCTGTCGCTGGAAACCATACTGCGGGGCGCCCCATGTCTTGCCCTCATCCTGTCCGTCGCTGGAGGCGTGCTGATCGGCGGTCCAGGGGCACTGGCTTTTCCAATCCCGGCCCTGTTGTGGTGCGCGCTCACCTACAGCCTGTTCACCACCTCCGTGATGACCCTGCTGTTGTGCATCTGGCTGCTGATCTCGATACCCGCCGGTCTCGTCGATCTCGCAGCACCGGCGGACCCCATCCGCTCGCTCGACTCGATCCGCCTCGGCATCGCGCTGATGGCGCTCGGGCCGCTGACGGTGGCGAGCATCAACACCGGACGCAGGGAGCTGATCGCCAGGCTCCAGCACATCGCCAACTACGATGCGCTGACCGGCGCACTCTCACGCGGCGCCTTCTTCGAGCGCGGGCAGGCGCGGCTGGACGAGCTCATCCAGGGCCACGGCAACATCGCCGTGCTGATGATCGACCTCGACCACTTCAAGCGTGTCAACGACGAGCATGGCCACGGTGTCGGTGACGCTGCGCTGAAAGCCTTCTTCCCGCAGGCGTCCAAGCACCTGCGCGCGGGTGACCTGATCGGACGGCTGGGCGGGGAGGAATTTGCCGTGCTGATGCCCTCGGCCGACATGATCGAGGCGACGGCGCTGGCCGAGCGCATACGGCTCGCGGTCGAGGCCACCGAAGTGGCACTGCCCTCCGGCGAAGCGCTGAAATTCACGGTGAGCATCGGCGTCTCGGCGCACAAGGCAGATGCCTCAACATCCATCGACGCGATGCTGGCGGCCGCCGACCAGGCGCTCTACGAAGCCAAGGCAGGCGGCCGCAACCAGGTCCGCGTCCGCAGCTGACAAGCCTTCAGATGCCTTCGAGAACGATGATCGTTGGCCGCGCGGGCAGCGATCTGAGTGACACCTTGAGCGAGCGGCTGGGGCGGAACTCGACGGCGAAACCGTCGCCCATCATGCCGGTGAACTCGGCCATTGGCGTCGCATGCCGGTGCATTGGCAGGATCATCGAGGAGTAGAGCCGCGTGGTGATCTCGGTCATCGCGTCGATCGACAGCGTCATGCCGCCGTCGATCGGCACCATCACCACGTCGAGCCGGCCGATGGCGCCGTAATGTGCGTCCTCCAGCCGGTGATGCAGATGGCCGAGATGGCCGATGCACAGACCAGCAACCTCGAAGATGAAGATCGAATTGCCGTTAGCCTCCATCTCGCCGAAGCGCCTGATGTCGGTCGGCACGTTGCGGACATAGACGTCGTCGACCACCAGCGCATGCCTGGCCGGCCCGCCATCGGGGTTCCAGCCGCGCAGCACGTGCTCGATGCCCTTGTCGGGAAAGTCGGTGTAATGTGTACGGTGCGCCTTGTTCATGGTGACGATCCGCGGCAGCGGGTTCGAACCGTAGAGGCCGCTATAGTCGGTGGCGATGCGCACGCCGCCCGGCGTCTCGATGACATAGGTCGAGTGGCCGGCATAGGTGATGGTGACGTCGCCGTCGACGAATGCCTGCGCCGGAGTGAAGCTGGCATAGGTGGCTCGGGGCAGGGCCTGGGCGATGGCCATGCATCTGCTCGGCACCGGGTCTTCTGCGGCAGCGGCAGGCCGAGCCAGCGCAAGCAGGGCGACAAGGCAGGCAGCGAACAGGCGGACGGGCATGGCGCTCTCGTGCGTTCGGGGCGTGGCCGCACTATCTCAGCCGAGGCAAGCGGCGCGTAGTCACGTTTTCGCGAGTGCCTGAAAGCCCGAAACTCTGGACGTATTGAGCCGATTTATCTATAAGGCGGCCCATTCAAACACTGCCGAAGCGACAAACAGGGGTCCCATGGCCGGCCATTCACAGTTCAAGAACATCATGCACCGCAAGGGCCGCCAGGATGCGGTGCGGTCCAAGATGTTCTCCAAGCTCGCTCGCGAAATCACCGTTGCCGCAAAGACCGGCGTGCCCGACGCGACAATGAACCCGCGCCTGCGCCTGGCGGTACAGAACGCCAAGGCCGTGTCGATGCCCAAGGACAACATCGCGCGCGCCATTTCCAAGGCCTCGATGGGCGACGCCGAGAACTACGAAGAAGTGCGCTACGAGGGCTACGGTCCGGGTGGCGTGGCCCTCATCGTCGAGGCGCTGACCGACAACCGCAACCGCACCGCCTCCAACGTGCGTGCCGCCTTCACCAAGTCCGGTGGTGCAATGGGCGAAACCGGCTCGGTCTCGTTCATGTGGGACCGCGTCGGCGAGATCGTCTATGCCGCCAAGGCCGGCGACGCCGACAAGGTCATGGACGCCGCGATCGAGGCCGGCGCCGATGATGTGCAGTCCGACGAGGACGGCCACACCATCACCTGCGCTTTCGAAAACCTCGGCGAAGTGTCCAAGGCGCTGGAAAGCTCGCTCGGCGACGCCGAGTCGGTTAAGATCATCTGGAAGCCGCAGAACAACATCCCTGTCGACGAAGAGCGGGCCCAGTCGCTGATGAAGCTGGTCGGCACGCTGGAAGACGACGACGACGTGCAGAACGTCTACGCCAACTTCGAAGTCGACGAAGCAACGCTGGCCAAGCTCAGCGCGGCGTAACAGGACGGCCTCTTCGCGGCGGATGAACCCGTCCGCCGCGAAAAACGCCCGCCTCCGCGGCTGGGCCAAACATCAGCAAGCCACCGCTGTTCCTCTCCGGCCAAGGCCTCCAGGAACGCGCAGCAAGCCAGAGAACAACCTTCGGTCTCGGAGCTGCTCATGACCAACGACACCCTTCCCCAGATCCGCATCACCTATTGCACCCAGTGCATGTGGCTTCTCCGCGCCGGCTGGATGGCGCAGGAGCTGCTCTCGACCTTTGGCCAGGAACTCGGCGAAGTGACCCTGGTGCCGGGCACCGGCGGCATCTTCACCGTCACCTGCAACGGCGAACTGATCTGGGACCGCAAGCGCGACGGCGGTTTTCCCGACGCGGCCCAGCTCAAACAGCTGGTGCGCGACATGATCGACCCCGAGCGCGACCTCGGCCATTCCGACCGCAAGGGCCACAAGGCAAAGGACCCGGCCTGAACGGCCGCTGCGGAAATCGTGCAGGGCCCGCGACAGCGCCACAGATAAGTTCCATTTCCTGCGCAACCAGGGCATGGGACCGCACCACACGGCACGCGCGTTGCCCGGAAAATCCACAGGGACGGAACAGCATTCATGACCACGAGACCGCGCATTGCAGTTCTGTTCGGCGGACGTTCCGCCGAACACGACGTTTCCATCATGTCCGCAAGCAATGTGGTCAAGGCGATCGACGCCTCCAGATATGAGGTCGTGCCGATCGGCGTCAGCCGCCAGGGCAAGTGGCTGCTGGCCGAACTCGACCGTGACGGCGCGCTACCCAAGGCCGTGCCAGAGCGTGGCACCGAGGTGAGCCTTTTGCCGGGCGGCAAGGGTCGGCTGGTTGCCGTTCCCGAAGGCGAGGCGCCGTTCGAGTTGCCCAGCATCGACGTGCTGTTTCCGGTGTTGCACGGCCCGTTCGGCGAGGATGGAACGGTGCAGGGCCTGGCCGAAGTCGCCGGCGTGCCTTATGTCGGCTGCGGCGTGCTCGGATCCGCCAACGCGATGGACAAGGACGCGGCCAAGCGGCTGCTGAAGGAGGCCGGCGTACCGGTGGCGCGGGGAATTGCCGTGCATGCCGGAGAGCAGCCGGAATTCGACGCGGTGGCCGCCGCACTTAGCCTGCCGGTTTTCGTCAAGCCGGCACGCCAGGGTTCGTCTGTCGGCGTCAGCAAGGCAGGTACCGCCGAGCAGTTGAAGGCAGCTTTGGACGAAGCGTTCAAGCACGACCGCAAGGTGCTGATCGAGGAGTTCGTCGATGGCCGCGAGATCGAGTTCGGTGTGCTTGAAAACCTCGACGGTTCGCTGACCGTTTCGCTGCCGGGCGAGATCGCGCCAGCCGCCAGCCACGGTTTCTATACCTATGAGGCAAAGTACATCGATGCCGACGGCGCGGCCTTGCGCATACCGGCTGAGCTTCCCGAAGCAGCGACGCGGCAGCTTCAGGACATGTCGCGAAAAGGGTTTCTCGCGCTCGGCTGCGAGGGCATGGCCCGGGTCGACTTCTTCGTCCGTGCCGACGGCTCGGCGCTGATCAACGAGATCAACACCATCCCCGGCTTCACCAACATCAGCATGTACCCCAAGACGCTCGGAGCCAGCGGCATTGCCTATCCCGACCTCGTCGGCCGGCTGATCGAGCATGCCATCGACCGTGCCAGACGCCAGGCGTGATTGCGGGCCGACCGGGAGGATGATCCTCCGGCTGGCCCCGCAAATTCATCCGCGGGCGGCCGAGAAGGCCATGGCAAAGGACGCCAGCGAGGCCAGGCAGGCGACCGTGCGGACGTGGTTCCACGGCAGCCATTCGGCGAGATAGCGCGCCCATAGCGCAGCACCCTCGGCGCTAGCCGGGTCGGTAGCGGCGAGTGCGTCGTTGAGCGGCACGTTGAAGACCATCGTCACCAGGAAGCAGCCCAGGAGATAGGCGAGGCTGCCAGCGAGCAACCAGGCCGAACCGGCCTCGCTCCAGCCGAGGACCGCCTTGGCGGCAAGCGCCAGCGATATCGCCACCATACCCATGAACACCGTCATGAAAAACGGGTTGATGATGGTGAGGTTGACCTGTTGCATGGCGGCAATGCCATGGGCGGCGGGCAGCCGCGCCAGCGATGCCATGATGGTGTTCGAGAAAATGAAGAACAGGCCGGCGGCGATGCCGCTGCCGAGCACGGCGGCGAAGGTGAGCGCCGAAAACAGCATGCCGGTCATTTCGCGCCTCCCCAGATACCGGTTGCTGCGACCGCGCTGGCATAGTCGCGGAAATCGCGCGCCGGGCGGCCAAGCGCCCGCTCGACGCCATCGGTAAGATGTTCATTGCGGCCATCCAGCACTTCGGTGAACAGCATCATCAGGAGATCTATGAGATCCTGGGGCAATTGCTGTTCGGCAAGGCGTGCAGCGAACTGCGCGGTGGTCAGCTCGACGAAACGGATTTCACGGCCGGCCACCTCGGCAATGTCTGCAACAGCCTCGGCGAAGGTGATGAAGCGCGGGCCGGTGAGTTCGTAGAACTGGCCGATATGGCGATTGTCGGTGAAGGCGGCGACGGCCGCATCTGCGATGTCGTCGGCATCGACGAAGGGTTCACGGACTGCCCCCACCGGCAAGGCCACCTCGCCCGCCAGCACCGCATCGAGCATGAAACTCTCACTGAAATTCTGCATGAACCAGCTGCAGCGCAGGATCGTCCATTCGGCGCCGGACTGCTTGACCGTTTCCTCCGCCCGCTGTGCCTCGGGCTCGCCGCGCCCGGAGAGAAGTACGAGGCGATTGCCCCCCATGGCGACGGCAAGCTTGGCGAATGCGCCGACCGCTTCGGCAGCGCCCGGCGCTGCGAGGTCAGGGTAGTAGGACACGTAGACCGCGCCGACGCCCTCGAGCGCGCCGGCCCAGGTGGCGCGGTTTTCCCAATCGAACGACGGAGTACTGCCACGCGAACCGATGCGGACGGGCAGGTCGCGCGCGACAAGCTGTTCTGCGATGCGGCGGCCGGTCTTGCCGGTGCCGCCAAGTATCAGAATGGGCTTCATGCTTTGCTGGGTTACGGTCATTTGGGCCTCCTTCATTAATGTGAGTAATGCTCACATTTGCAAATGTGATAAACCCTCATATTATGGAGGTCAAGCGGATTCGTTGCGGGCAAAAGAACATGGAAGCGATTGAGGACAACTCAGGCCAGACCCTGCGGCGCGCGCCGAGCCAGAAGCGCAGCCAGGAGCGCGTCGAGCGCATGCTGCAAGCGGCACGCGCGCTGATCTCGGAAGGCGGCAGCGACGCCATGCGGATGGGGGAAGTGGCCGAACGCGCCAGCGTATCGATCGGCTCGCTTTACCAGTATTTTCCCGACAAGGGCGCAATCATCCGCACCCTGGCCGAACGCTACAACGCCGAAGGCCGCGCCTGCATCGCCGACGGCCTTGCCGGCGTGCGCGACATGAAGGGCCTGATCGAAGCATTCGGCGGGCTGATCGACGTCTATTACGGCATCTTCCTGGCCGAGCCGGTGATGCGCGACATCTGGTCGGGAACACAGGCCGACAAGGCGCTACGCGACATCGACATGCGCGACTCCAGGGCCAATGGCGCGCTTCTGGCCGAGGCGTGGCGGCGCGTCGCGCCCGCCGTCGATGCGGCCGAAATCGAGCGCAAGGCGTTCCTGATCATGTCGCTGGGGGAATCGGCGATGCGGCTCGCCATATCTGTCGAACGCGCCGAAGGCGATCTGCTGGTGGCCGACTACAAAGCGATGGCACTGAGGGAGATCGCGGCGCTGTAGACGAGGTTCCCCTCCCCCTTGTGGGGAGGGGTACGGGTTGGGGGTAGTTCGCGCTCACCAATTCAGCCGGCAGACCGAGAAGAGGTGACATACCCCACCCTTTATCCCTCCCCACAAGGGGGAGGGAGGGCGTCGACGCCGTGCCCGTCTTCATGCGCCTGCTGACTTGCACAACAAAAAAACCCGCCACGAGGGCGGGTTCTTGATAGCCGGCGATACAGGTCGGCTTAGATGCCGAGGCCTTCGTAACGCTTCTTGAACTTCGACAGACGGCCGCCGCGGTCGAGCAGGTTGTGCTGGCCGCCGGTCCAGGCCGGGTGCGTGGTCGGATCGATATCGAGGTTCATCGTATCGCCTTCCTTGCCCCAGGTGGAGCGGGTCATGTATTCGGTGCCATTGGTCATGACGATCTTGATGGCGTGGTAGTCGGGATGGATATCGGCTTTCATCGCTCTGTTCCTGCTGTCGCGGCGCGGCTTGCGCAGGTATCCTGCGGCGATGCGCCTCTTTCGAAAATTCGAAGCCACGGCTAGATAGGCCAAGGCTTCAGAAACGGTCGGCGTGCCTATACATCAGCCGATTTCGAATCACAAGGCCGCGCAGCCGGCAAATGGGCCGCGGCCGAGAGGGAAACATCATGGCGAACACGACAACGGCCGCCAACGAAGAGCGCCGGCGTTCGCTCCGCCCGTTGAATCGCCTGTCACCCTATCTTTATCGCTACCCCAGGCTTGTCGTCGGCGCCATCATTTCGCTGGTTGCCGCTGCCGTCACCACGCTGACCCTGCCGCTCGCCGTGCGCCGCATGATCGACCACGGCTTCTCCTCGGTCGATTCGACCTTCATCGCCCAATATTTCGCCATGCTGGTGGCGATCGCGGCCCTGCTCGCGCTGGCCTCGGCCTGCCGCTATTTTTTCGTCATCACGCTGGGCGAGCGCGTCGTCTCCGACATCCGCCGCGACGTCTTCACCCACGTCACCAGCCTGTCGCCGGCCTTCTTCGACACGGCAATGTCGGGCGAGATCGTCTCGCGGCTGACCGCCGACACCACCCAGATCAAGGCCGCCGTCGGCGCCACCGCCTCGGTCGCGCTGCGCAACCTCATCCTTTTCCTTGGCGCCCTCGCCATGATGGTGGTGACCAGCCCGAAGCTTTCAGGGCTGGTGATCGCGGCGATCCCGCTGATCGTGTTGCCGCTCGTCGCCTTCGGCCGCTCGGTGCGGCGCAAGTCGCGCACGGCGCAGGATACGCTGGCCGACGCCACCGCCTTTGCCAGTGAGCAGATCGGAGCGATCCGCACGCTCCAGGCCTTCACCAACGAACGGCTGGTGACAGGCAAGTTCGCCGCCGCGGTGGAAACGGCCTTCAGCGCGGCCCGTGCCTCGGTGCTGGCGCGTTCGGTGCTGACCTTCTTTGCCATCTTCACCATCTTCGCCTCGGTCGTGGCGGTGCTGTGGTTCGGCTCGCGCGACGTCCTCGACGGCACGCTGTCGCCGGGCACGCTCGGCCAGTTCCTGCTCTATTCGGTCTTCGCCGCCGGCGCGCTGGGCAGCCTGTCGGAAGTGTGGGGCGAACTGAGTTCCGCTGCAGGTGCCGCCGAGCGCATCACCGAGATCCTGGCCGAAAAGCCGACCGTCGCCGCACCGGCCTCGCCTGTCGCCCTGCCCGCCAAGAGCACCGGCGCGATCGAATTCCGCGACGTGACCTTCTCCTACCCGGTCCGACCGGACCGCGCCGCCGTGCACGGGCTGAGCTTCGTCGTCAAGCCGGGTGAAACGGTCGCCATCGTCGGCCCTTCCGGTGCCGGCAAGAGCACCGTGTTTTCGCTTCTGCTGCGCTTCTACGACCCTGAGAACGGTTCCGTGCTGATCGACGGCGTCGACCTGCAAAAGGCCGATCCGCAGGCGGTGCGCGAGCGCATCGCCATCGTGCCCCAGGACGTGACGGTATTTGCCAGCACGGCAGCCGAGAATATCGGCTTCGGCCGGCCCGGCGCATCGCGTCCGGAGATCGAAGCCGCAGCCAAGGCGGCCCTGGCCGACGGTTTCATCGAAAAGCTGCAGGACGGCTATGAAACGCAAGTAGGCGAGCGTGGTGTGACGCTCTCGGGCGGCCAGCGCCAGCGCATCGCCATCGCCCGCGCCATCCTGCGCGACGCGCCGATCCTGCTGCTCGACGAGGCAACTTCGGCCCTCGACGCCGAAAGCGAAAAGCAGGTGCAGACGGCGCTTGAACACCTGATGCAGGGCCGCACCACCATCGTCATCGCCCACAGGCTGGCGACGGTGCTGAAGGCCGACCGCATCCTGGTCATGGATGGCGGCGCAATCGTCGAGGAAGGCACGCACCAGAGCCTGGTCGCCAAGGGCGGCATCTATGCCCGTCTCGCCAGGCTGCAGTTCCATGCCGGCGCCGGCGCTTTCCAGGGGGCGGCGGAGTAGTTCGGAAGCCCTTGGCGCTTCGCTCTGCAGGATATACATTACAACTGTATATCCAGGAGAATGCCATGCAGGTTTCGAAATGGGGCAACAGCCTCGCGATCCGCCTGCCGGCGCAGGTCGTCGAGGCGCTCGACCTCAAGGAAGGCGACGAGATCGACATCCGGATCGCCGGTGAACGCGCATTCGACATAGAGCGCGACCAGAGCCGCGAGCGCGCGCTCGAACGCATCCGCGCCTTGCGCAAGCCTCTGCCGTCGGGCTGGCACCTCGACCGCGACGAGGCGAACCTGCGGTAATGGCTGCGGCAGACGAACTGCTCGACACCAACGTCCTCGTCTATGCTTTCACCATCGACCCGCGCAGCGTGACGGCGGAGAAGCTCCTAGCCAAGGGATGCACCGTCAGCGTCCAGGGGCTGAACGAATTCGCCAATGTCGCGCGCCGCAAGCTCGGCATGAACTGGCGCGAGATCGGCGACGCCTTGGCGATCATTCGCACGCTTTGCCCACGCATCCTGCCGCTCGACGTTGAAACGCATGCCGAAGCCGTGACCCAGGCCGAGCGCCTTGGCCTGTCATTCTACGATGCGCTGGTCGTCGCGGCGGCACTTCGCGCCAATTGCACGACGTTATGGTCGGAGGATATGCAGCACGGCCGCGTCATCGACGGACGCCTGCGTATCCTCAACCCCTTCGCGGGCAGCTAGCCTCACAGGAAGGTCGCAATCTCCGACAATGGCCGCTTGTCCATGGCGTGGGCAGGGATGGTGGCGCCTTCCTTGGGGTAGCCGACGACCATCAGGATGTAGGGTTTGTCGTGCGGGTCGCGGCCGCAGATCTGGTTGAGGAAACTCATCGGGTTGGGCGTGTGCGTGAGCGTGGCAAGCCCGGCGCGGTGGAGTGCGGCGATCAGGAAGCCGGTGGCGATGCTGACCGATTCCGGCACGTAGTAGTTCTTGCGGGTGACGCCGTCGGCCGAACGGCTCCTGCGCTCACCGAAGATGCAGATCAGCCACGGCGCCTCTTCCAGGAACGGCTTGGAGGCATCGGTGCCGAGCGGCGCCAGCGCCTTGAGCCACTCCTCGCCGGCGCGGCCTTCATAGAAAGCGCGCTCCTCGATCTCGGCCGCCTCGCGGATCTGCCGCTTGATGTCCGCGTCGCCGATAACGGCGAAATGCCAAGGCTGGTGGTTGGCGCCGTTGGGCGCGGTACCGGCCGCCATGATGCAGGTTTCAATGATGTCGCGAGGCACCGGCCGGGTCGAGAAATCACGCACCGTGTGGCGTGTCCTGATCTCGTCGTAGAACAACTGCGCACCGGCACGCATCTCCTCCAGCGGCTTCTCTTCGAAGTCGGGCAGTGGAACGGTGCGGTAGCTGTGGGCGGACTGAACGGTCATCGGGATGTTTCTCATTGTTTGATCGTGTCGGTGGACATTCGGGAAAATGGCTGGTGTCGTCAATGGACCGTACCGCGCCAGCTTTTGGCGAGAGGCTCAGCCTCGAGCGACATGCCTTCCCGCATTCCTGCCTGAGAAAATGCAGCCACCGAGGAAGGTGCCTTCCAGAGCATTGTAGCCGTGGTAGCCGCCGCCGCCGAAGCCGGCGACCTCGCCCGCAGCGTAAAGACCCGGAACGGGTTCGCCCGAGGCGTCGAGCACCTGGCCATCCAGATTGGTGTGCAAGCCGCCCAGCGTCTTGCGTGTGAGCACGTTGAGCCGCACGGCGATCAGCGGGCCGTTTGCAGGGTCGAGGATCTTGTGCGGCTTGGCCGTGCGCACCAGCCGGTCGCCAAGATATTTCAGCGCCCCATGGATGGCGGTGACCTGGGCGTCCTTGCAGAACGGATTGTCGATCTCGCGGTCGCGCGCCGCGATCTGGGCGTGGAGGCGGTCATGGTCGATCAGGCTGTTCCCGGCAAGCGCGTTCATGCCGGCAACGAGATCACGCAGATTGTCGCGCACGACGAAATCCTCGCCATGCTGTTTGAAGGCTTCGACCGACGGCGGTGCGCCCTTGGCCCGGCGGCTCTTCAGCACCTCGATCCAGCGCCCGGAGGTCAAGTCAGGATTCTGCTCGGAGCCTGACAGCGCGAACTCCTTCTTGATGATCTTCTGGGTCAGGACGAACCATGAGTATTCGTGGCCTGTGGACAGGATGCGCCTGAGCGTGCCCAGCGTGTCGAAGCCGGGCAGGAACGGCGCCTCCAGCCGCTGCCCGAGCGCGTCGAACCACATCGACGACGGCCCGGGCAGGATGCGGATGCCGTGGTTCGGCCAGATCGGGTTCCAGTTAATCAGGCCCTCGGTGTAGTGCCACATGCGGTCGCGGTTGATGACGGTGCCGCCGGCGGCTTCCGTGATGGCGATCATGCGGCCGTCGACGTGATGCGGCACGCCGGCCACCATCTTCTTCGGCGCAGGGCCGAGGCGCTCGGCGGGCCATGCCTTGCGCACGAGCTCATGATCGCCGCCGATGCCGCCTGATGTGACAATCACTGCGCCCGCGTGGAACTCGAACGCGCCGGCCACCGTGCGGCCGGATTGCCGGCCGCGGTCGACGGTGGAGGGTTCCAGGATTTCGCCGGAAACGCCGCTGACGGCCCCACCCGTCTTGATGAGACGGCTCGCCCGGTGCCGGAATTTGAGCGCGATTCGGCCGGCGGCCGCGTGCTCGCGGACGCGGCGCAAAAATGGCGCCAGTACGCCGGGCCCGGTGCCCCAGGTGACGTGGAAGCGCGGCACCGAATTGCCGTGGCCGTGGGCTGCCGCGCCGCCACGCTCGGCCCAGCCGACGACCGGAAACCAGCGCATGCCCTGCGCATGCAGCCAGGGCCGCATCTCGCCGGCCGCGAAATCGATGAAGGCTTCGGCCACCTTGCGCGGCCAGTGGTCTTCGGGTCGGTCGAACTGCGCCGAACCCAGCCAGTCCTGCAAGGCGAGTTCGCGGCTATCCTTGATGCGCATCCGGCGCTGCTCGGGGCTGTCCACGAAGAACAGACCGCCGAGCGACCAGAACGCCTGGCCGCCGAGCGAGTTCTCGCCTTCCTGCTCGAGGATGATGACGCGCTTGCCGGCGTCGGCGAGTTCGGCCGCGGCGACAAGGCCGGCGAGCCCGCCGCCTATGACGATCGCATCCGCATGATCCGCCACCTGCCCCTCCCAAGGTCTTTGGTGTTGCGGGAGTTTCGGGCAAAGATTTTCAGGATCAAGCGGAAAGTCGCGCCGCAGATGTTCCGCTGCGGCAGATGAATACCCGTTGCCAGGCCTCCGTGCCGAAGCGGAGGCCTGATGAAGCAGAGATATTATGCTCCGTAGCGCTTCTTCAGATGCGACGTGAAATGCGCTGCGTTCAGCTTCTCACCCGTGGCGCGTTCGAGCAGTTCCGGCGTCGACCACAGCGAAGCCTGCGACCAGATCTTGTCGCGGCGCCAGTTGTTGACGGTGTCGAAGTGGCCGCGCGCGATCTCGTCGTCGACGGATGGATGCGCCTTCACGATGGCCGCCCATTGCTGCGCCGCCATCATCGCGCCCAGTGTGTAGGACGGGAAATAGCCGAAGGCACCGCTCGGCCAGTGCACGTCCTGCATCGGCCCGTCCGCCGGATTGTCGATGGTCGACAGGCCGAGATACTCGCGCATCTTGGCGTCCCATGCCTCGGGCAGGTCGGACACAGCCAGGCGGCCCGAAACGAGCTCCTGCTCCAGCTCGTAGCGCAGGATGACGTGCAGCGGGTAGGTGACCTCGTCGGCGTCGACGCGGATCAGGCCGCGCTCGACATGATGGACGTGGGGCAGGATCTCGCCGATCGTCCAACGCTCGCCGAGATGCTGTTCGACCATGGGCAGTGCCCAGTGCCAGAAGGCCGGATTGCGGCCGAGCTGCTTTTCGACGAACAGGCTCTGGCTCTCGTGCACGGCCATGCCGCGCGCCTTGCCGAGTGGCCAGTGCGCCCATGCCTCGGGCAGGTTCTGCTCGTAGAGCGCATGGCCGGTCTCGTGCAGCACGCCCATCAGTGCCGAGAGGAAGTCGGAGGTCTTGTAGCGCGTGGTGATGCGCACGTCCGACGGCACGCCGCCGCAGAACGGATGATGCGACACCGACAGGCTGCCGCGGGTGAGGTCGAAACCGACGGCGCCCATCATCGCGAGGCCAAGCTCACGCTGGCGCTCGACGGCATAGACGCCTGACAGGGCGCGCGGCGGGTTCTTGGCGCGGCGCTCGGCCTGAACGGCAAGGGCTTCCGGCACGAAATCCCTCAGGAATGCCTTGAGGTCGGTGAACACGGGAGTGATGTCGGCGGTGCGGTTGCCGGGATCGTATTGTTCCATCAGCGCATCGTAAGGCGCGAGCCCGAGCGCTGCCGAGCGCAGCGCGGCCTCCTCGCGCACCAGCGTGACGATGCCCTCCAGCGCCGGCTGGAAACCGGCCCAGTCGTTCTTGGCGCGCAGGTCGCGCCACAGCTGCTCGCAGCGCAGGCGCGCCGAGGTCTGGCGTTCGACGAACTCCGACGGCAGGCAGGTCATGTTGGTGTACTGGCGGCGGAACTCCCGCAGTGCCACGGCCTGCTCGTCGTTGAGCGTTTCCGCTTCGGCGGCGGCGATCCAATCGGCGATTTCGGGTGCGGTCGCCTGGCGATGATGCATGCCGGCGAGCGCCGACAGCGCCTCGGCGCGCTTGGCGCCGCCGCCCACCGCCATGTGGGTGGCCTCGTCGGCGCCGAGAATGGCGAGCGCGTGCTCCAGCGCTTCGAGCTTGCGGCCGAGTTCGTCAAGTTTTGCGAAGGACATGGCTCTTCCTCTGTCTCAAAATCGCGGCGAGAGGATACCAAAGCGCGCGCATTCGCAAGACTGTTCGGCTGGTCCACCACTTGCCGGTGCGGCAGCCGGCATGCTCAAGTCATCCCGGAGATCGAAGGGGACCGGTTATGCTAGCGAACATCCTGGTCGGGCTGGTGGCCTTGATCCACCTCTACATCGTCTATCTCGAAATGGTGCTGTGGGACACGCCGCGCGGGCACAAGGCCTTTGGCCTGAAGCCCGACTTCGCCATGGCCTCCAAGGTGCTGGCCGCCAACCAGGGGCTCTACAACGGATTTCTCGCCGCCGGCCTGATCTGGGGCCTATGGCTGGGCGAGGCAGGCTTCCAGGTGAAGGTATTCTTCCTGCTCTGCATCGCCATCGCCGGCCTTTATGGCGCGGCCACCGTCAGCCGCAAGATCCTCTACATCCAGACCGTGCCGGCTGCGCTGGCACTCGCCGCCCTCTGGATCGGCTGGTAGCCGGACGCCAAACAGGCGCCCCCGGTTTGCACCGAAGGCGCCTGATAAGGACTGTAACGAGACTAGCCGCGGAAGGCGTCGTGACCGACCTGATCGTCCAGGCCTGAGATCCGCGCCATCAGCTGGTGGTATTCGCCTGCCGGGATCATGCCGCCGTCGCGCACTGAGTCGGCAACCGCCGCCTTGCGGATCGTTGTCGCCTGCGCTTCCAGCCCGCGTGCCTCTGCCGGCGTGATCAGCTTGAGGTGCTGGTCGGACTGGATGCGCGCATCAGCGTCGCGCAGATCGTTGAGCACGGCGCTCAACTGTCCGCCAGTGACATAGGTCGTAGGCGGAGGTGCGTCGCTGTCGTCATGGTCCGACGAACGGAAATGCGGCTCGTGCATGGGTGCCGCGAAGGCGATGCCGAGAGGAGCCGAGACGAGGAATGCGGCAAGCGCCGCCTTGAGGGTCAAAGAGCGCATGATTGCGTCTCCCGAACTTGCGGGTCGCGTTACAACTGGCGTCCCGTCGATCGCAGCCCGTCAAGTTCCGTCGTGTCGCGGCGGGAGGTCGTCGCCGGCGGTTCCCGGACTGCATCTGGAGTCTAGGTTCGCGCAGCCGGGAAGCCCAATTAAGAAAAGATAATCTTGGCCGCCACAATCACGCTGCCAATGCCGCACCACCGCCCCGGTTGAGGCAGGCTTCTCGCACACGAAATATTGAGACCGGGTTCGCCCGGTTCCGATGTTGCGGATGCCGTCTTATCGCTCGGTGAGCTTGAGTTCGATGCGTCGGTTCCTGGAACGCGCCTCGTCGGTGCCGCTTTCGTCCAGCGGCTGGAACTCGCCGAAGCCGGCCGCGACCAGTCGATTGGCCGGCACGCCATTTTCGATCAGGAATTTCACCACCGAGGTCGAGCGCGCCGACGAAAGCTCCCAGTTGTCGCGATAGCGGCCGGTGCCCGACAGCGGGATGTTGTCGGTGTGGCCGTCGACGCGCAGCACCCAGTTGATCTCCGGCGGGATTTCCTTCTGCAGTTCGAGGATGGCGTCGGCGAGCTTCTTCATCTCGCCCTGGCCTGCCTCGTTGATCTGCTCGGAGCCCGTCGGGAACAGCACTTCCGACTGGAACACGAAACGGTCGCCGACGATGCGGATATTTTCGCGGTCGGACAGGATCTCGCGCAGGCGGCCGAAGAAGTCGGAGCGGTAGCGGTTGAGCTCCTGCACACGCTGGGCCAGCGCCACGTTCAGGCGGCGGCCAAGATCGGCGATCTTGGTGTTGGATTCCTTGTCTCGGGTCTCCGAAGCGTTGAGTGCTTCTTCAAGGGCACCGATCTGCCGGCGCAGGGCGGCGATCTGCTGGTTGAGCAGTTCGACCTGGCTGAGTGCGCGCTGGCTGATCTGGCGCTCGCTGTCGAGTTCGCCGGTCAGCGAACCTATCCGCGCCGTGGCCTCGGCACCGGCGCCCGATCCCTGGGACAACAACCGTTCGAGCCGGCTCTTTTCGCTCTCCGCAGCCGACAGCGATGCCTGAAGGTTGGCGAGCGCGTCCTCGACGTCCTGCGAATTGGACTTTTCGAGCGCGAGCAGCTGCGTCAGCTCGTTGATCTGCGAATTGAGCCGGGTCAGCACCTCGTCCTTGCCGGAGATTTCGCGGCTGAGCAGGAACTGCGCCAGCACGAAGACCGAGAGCAGGAACATGATGGCCAGAAGCAGCGTCGACAGCGCGTCGACGAAACCCGGCCAATAGTCGATGCGACGGTCGCCCCGCCGCCCACGCGCAAGAGCCACTTAGTGGACTCCCTCTTTCTTGAGGGCGTCGGCGATCTTTTCGAGCGTGCTGCGCATCGCCTTCTGCTCGTCGGATTGCGCCTCGACCCAGTCGCGCATAATCTGCTGTTCGCTGCGCATGTTCTTGACGAGGCCCGAAATGCCGTCGGCGAGGCTGGCCATGGCAGCGGCGATGCGTGGGTTCGACCCACCCTGCTCCTGCATGTTGCGCAAACGCTCGCTGAGCGCCCGGATCTCGTCCGTCGAGCCGTTCTTGGCATCGGCGACGACGATGTCGGAGGAGAGGTCGGCAACTGTCGAGAGCCAGTTTTCCAGCTCGGTGTAGAAACGCGTCTGGGCGCGACCGGCCTGGAGATCGAGGAACCCCAGCACCAGCGAGCCGGACAAGCCGAACAGCGACGACGAGAACGCGGTGCCCATGCCTTGCAGCGGCGCGGCGAGCCCCGCCTTCAGCGCTTCGAGCACCGCGGCGGCATCGCCCGTGCCGGGATCGAGCGACTGGATGGTGTCGCCGATCGAGCCGATGGTCTCGAGCAGGCCCCAGAACGTGCCAAGCAGGCCGAGGAAGACGAGCAGGCCGACGAGATAGCGCGAGACGTCGCGGCTTTCGTCGAGGCGGGTGGCGATCGAATCGAGCATCGTCCGCATCGAACTGGTCGAGAACGCCATCGACGACGAACGGCCGAGCATCGCCTTCATCGGCGCCAGCAGCACCGGTTCGTTGACTTCCGAGCCGGCCCGGAACGAGTTGATCCAGCGGACTTCACGAAACAGGCGGCCGACCTGGACGAAGGCAAGGCCGATGCCGACGACAAGCACGCCGATGATCAGCCCGTTGAGGCCGGGATTGGTGACGAAGGCGTTGGAGATCTGCCGTGTCAGGATTGCCGCTATGAAGGCGACGATCGCCAGGAAGATCATCATCGTCAGCAGGAACACCTGCGGACTGGACAGGCGATGCGGATCGTAGTTGAGCACATCGGAGCCCCTGCCTACTCCGAGAGATTTCAAGAATGACATCGGCGCCCCGGTTCCAGTTCCGCGCGGCCAAAGCGTCGCACATCCATCCGGACACGCAAAGGACGCTTCGCCGCTTTCAATCTACGCATGGTGCTTTTGTTAAGTTGCACCGACGCGTTAGTGGACCACGACTGTAAGCGGAAATGTGACGAAAATGAAAGACGCTTGCGCTTGGTGGCGCGCATCGCCCCGCGATCACAGCCGCGCGACCACCAGAAGGTCGATCATCGCCGCCACGTGAAGGCCCGCGCCGGTGACGACGAAGCCGTGCCAAAGGGCACTCTGGAAACGCAGACGCTGCCAGGCATAGAAGATCACGCCGCAGGAATAGACCATGCCGCCGGCAAACAGCAGCCACAGCGTTGCCGAAGGCAGTGTTGCGACCAGCGGGCGCAGGATGACGACGCCGCTCCAGCCCATGGCGAGGTAGAAGGCGACCGCCAGCCGGTCGAGCCTGCCGGGCAGGAAAAGCTTGATCGCCATGCCGGCGATGGCCGCCGACCAGACGATACCCGCCATCCACCCTGCCGTGACGCGGTCCTCGAGTTGGGCCAGGAACGGCGTGTAGGTGGCGGCGATCAGCAGGTAAATGCCGGCATGGTCGAAGCGGCGCAGTACCCACTTGGCCGGCGAGATCGGCCACAGATTGTAGGCGCACGACACCGAAAGCACGGTCAGCAGCGCCACCACGAAAACCACGGCGGCGAGATACTCGCCGGTGGCGGTGTAGAATGCGGAGATCGAAAGCAGGACCGAACCGGCGGCGACGGCGAGCAGGATGCCGATCGCGTGGACGACGCCGTCGGCGATGAGTTCGGCGCGCGAATGGCTGTAGCGCCCGATGAAGGGCACAGCTGTCTCAGGCTTGCGGAGATTGTCCGTCATCGTTCGTCCCTGCGCCTTGCCTAATATGGGCAGGCGCAGGCACGATGCGCAAACAGTGCGCTGCGCGGCGGATCAGCGCGGCGTGACCGGCTTCTTCAGGGTCTTGAGCAGCGCGCGGTGGATGGTCTCGTTGCCGACGACGATCGAGCCGCCATCGAGCATGTCCTGGCCGCCCTTGTCGTCGGAGACGAAGCCGCCGGCTTCGCGCACCAGAAGGATGCCGGCTGCGACGTCCCAGGGCGACAATGCCGTCTCCCAGAAGCCGTCCATGCGGCCGGCAGCGACATAGGCGAGATCGAGCGCCGCCGAGCCGAGGCGGCGGATGCCCGCGACCTCGCCCATGACGTTGCGCAGCTCGAGCAGGAAGTTGCCATGATGGCCGCGGCCGAGATGCGGTGCGCCACAACCGATGACCGCATCGGAAAGCTTGGTGCGGCCGGAGACGCGCAGGCGGCGGTCATTGAGGAAGGCGCCACCACCGCGTTCGGCGGTGTAGAGTTCGTCCATCGCCGGGTTGTAGACGACTGCGGCGACGATTTGGCCCTGGCGTTCCAGCGCGATCGAGATCGAGAACACCGGAATGCCGTGCAGGAAGTTGGTGGTGCCGTCGAGCGGGTCGACGATCCAGCGGTGCTGGTCGTCCTCGCCGGCGACCACGCCACGCTCTTCCATCAGGAAGCCATAACCTGCGCGGGCCTTCGACAGCTCGGCAAACAGGATGTCTTCGGCCTTGCGGTCGGCCTGGCTGACATAGTCGCCAGGTCCCTTGAGCGAGACCTGCAGGTTCTGCACTTCGCCGAAGTCGCGAGCCAGCGAGCGGCCGGCCTTCATGGCGGCCTGCACCATGACATTTAGGATCGCTGAACGCGCCATTATCTAGACCTCTCCGTTACCGTGCTCAATCCGCGCGGCGGACGTAGGTGATCTCGTTGGTGTCGACGATGATGCGCTCGCCCGACGAGATGAAGGGCGGCACCAGCACGCGGACACCGTTTTCCAGCACCGCCGGCTTGTAGGACGAAGCGGCCGTCTGGCCCTTCACGACCGGGTCGGCCTCGGTGATCGTCAGCGTCACCTGGTCGGGCAGCGCGATGCCGATCGGACGCTCGTCATAGAGCTCGACCGTGACCATCATGCCGTCCTGCAGGAAGGCGGCGCGGTCGCCGACGAAATCCTTGAGCAGTTCGAGCTGCTCGTAGCTAGCGGTGTCCATGAACACCAGCGCATCGCCCTGCTCGTAGAGGAACGAAAAGTCCTTCTGCTCGAGGCGAACCTTTTCGACCGTCTCGGCCGAGCGGAAACGCTCGTTGAGCTTGGTGCCGTTGATGAGGTTCTTGAGTTCGACCTGATTGTAGGCGCCGCCCTTGCCGGGCTTGACGTGATTGGTCCTGACCGCCACCCAGAGGCCGCCGTCATGCTCGATGACGTTGCCGGGACGGATTTCGTTGCCGTTGATCTTGGCCATGGTTGGTTTCCGGAAGAGAGGTTTGCGCCGGAAGGGGCGCTATCGGCGCCTCCAAGACCACAAAATGGCTTTTTAGGCAAGAGAAGTCGCGATTTTCGCTGATCTCAGCGGATGCGGTTGGCGCGCTCCAGCGCCTGTTTCATCTCGACGTCGGTCAGGCCGCGCAGGAAGTCGTCCATCTCGGGATCGTTGAGCCCGGCACGGCGGGCATTGATGTACCACGCGCCGGCGAGGATCGGATCGGGATCAACGCCGATCCCTCCCATATAGAACTTGGCGAGCCGGTTCTGCGCCGCGACATTGCCGCTGTCGGCGGCGAGCTTCATCCAGCCGAAAGCCGATTTCAGGTCGCGGTCGCCGCCGCGGCCGTCGGCCATCCACAGGCCAAGGTCGAACTGGGCGGTGTCGTAGTTCTGGCGTGCCGCGCGGACGAGCATCAGCCTTGCCTGCTTGTCGTCGCGCAGCTTGCCGCCGACGCCGTTGCCAAGCACCTGGGCCATCGCATATTGCGCGTCCGCGAGCCCTGTCGCCGCGGCCCGTTCATAATAGGGCACGGCCTTCTCCAGGCCCCGGCCGCCTGGCTCGCGCTGCACCAACATCTGGGCATAGTTGAACTGGGCGAGCCGGTTGCCGGCCTCGGCCGCGGCCTGCATCAGGGCATTTGCCGCCTTGTCGTCGCGGGTCACGTATTTCCCATCGAGCAGCAGCAGCGCATATTGGAACTGCGCTTCGGGAACGCCCTGTTCGGCGGCGCGCTCGTACCACTTGGCTGCCTCGGAATCGTTGCGCGCCACACCCAGGCCGCGCGACAGGATTTCGGCAATCAACGTCTGGGCGGCGGAGTCTCCCGCCTCGGCCCGTGGCAGCGCCAGATTGTAGGCCGTCTTGTAGAGTCCACGCTGGAAGGCGCCATAGGCCTCGTCCGAATGCTTGCCGCCAAAACGGTTGGGGTCGATGCCGTCGGGCGCCTTGGCCGCCGGATTGGCGCCGAGATCAGGCGTGGCGGGAGCAGCCGGAGCGGGCTGCAGTGCGGGGACCGCCTCCGGCGTCGGCGCGGGTCCGAAGCGGCTGGGGTCGACGATGTCGACAGGCTTGCCGAGTGAGGGAACCGCACCCTGGTCGGACGGCGGGACCGGCGCGCTTTCAACGGCAATCGCGGGCTCGAGCCCGAAGCCCAGGCACACAAGCGCGGCAAGGAAGCGCGAACGGTCCATCGTCAGCCCTCGAAGTGCGGCGCAGTCTCGTCGAGCAGCGCATTGGCGCGAGCCACCGCCTCGCGCGGATCGATGCCTTCGCCGAACACCGCCGACGACAGCGCGACGAATTCCACGCCTGTCGCCGCCACCGCCTCGACAGAGGCAAGGTCAGAACCGGCCATCACGATGCAGGGAATCTCGATCATCTCTGCCCACCATTGGCCGAGCGAGAGGTTGCGCGAATGGGGCTCAGGCTTGTTGTCGTAGCCGAAGCGTCCGAAGAAGATGTAGTCGGGCCGCTCCTCGCCGAGTTCCAGCGCATCGTCGCGCGTCTTGGCGCCGCCGACGCCGACCATCATGCGCTCCTGGTAATGTTCGACGGCTTCGGCGAGCGCCGCCTTCTTGCCCTCGACATGGATGCCGTCGGCCTGGATGCGGCCGGCAACGCGGGTGTCGCCGGCGACCACCACGGCCACGCCGGCTTCGCGTGCCGCAGCTGCTACTTTTTCGGCGAAGTTCTGGAAGGACACTTCATCGGTGCCCTCGGCGGGAAGGATGAGCGAAGCGACGTCGCCGCCGGCAAGCGCGGCCTCGACATCCCCGGGCTGCACCGAGGGCGGCGCAATCAGCACGATGCGGCAGCGATTGGGCGGCGTATTTGGGTTCATGTTCTTCGATCCGGTGCTCGACGCCTATGCAAGGCGATCATGTTTGCATTGGGGCATAGAACAAAGTGGTGCCGTTGAACAGGACACGCAGCTGAACCCAAGCATATGAAAAGATTGGCGCGGCACTCGCCAAGGCGCTGCCGTGCGGCTATTGCGGACGCGAAAGGCGGCTGTCCATGATTTCGCTTCTGCTCGATCCGTGGTTTTACGCGGCGGCGGTGCCGGCGGTGATTCTCGTCGGCCTGTCCAAGGGCGGCTTCGGCGGCGCGGTCGGATTCGTCGGTGTGCCGCTGATGGCGCTGGTAATGTCGCCGGTGCAGGCCGCCGCCATCCTTCTTCCCATCCTGATCCTGATGGACGTCGTGTCGCTGTGGAGCTGGCGCGGCGTCTTCGACCGCACGATCCTATGGCAGATGCTGCCGGGTTCGATCGTCGGCATCGGCATCGGCTGGCTGATGGCCTCGGTGGTGACGGCGGACAATGTACGCTTCATCGTCGGCGCCATCGCCTTCGTCTTCGTTGCGCGCTGGATCTACACCAGCCTGCGCCACGGCGCCGACCACAAGGCCGAACCGAACGGCATCGCCGCCGCCTTCTGGGGCTCGGTCGCCGGTTTCACCAGCTTCGTTGCCCATGTCGGCGGCCCGCCTTTCCAGGTCTACACATTGCCGCTGCGAATGGACCCGAAAGTGCTGACGGGCACCAGCGTCATCTTCTTTGCCGTGACCAATGCCATCAAGCTGGTCCCCTACTTCGCCCTCGGCCAGTTCGATACCGCCAACCTCACCGCCTCGCTGGCACTGATGCCGCTGGCGCCCCTGGCGACGCTTGCCGGCGCCTGGCTCGTCAGGCGGATGCGGCCGGAAATCTTCTATCCCTTCACCTACGCCACGGTGGCAATCGTGGCGCTGAAACTGCTTTATGACGGGATCGCCGAATTCATTTGAGGGCGATGCAGCCAGTCTCTTATCTTGATGCGGCAGATCAGGGAGAACACCGATGGGTCGGCCATACGAGGAAAACCTCGACAAGAACCCCGCCAACCACCAGCCGCTGACACCGCTGAGCTTTCTCGAACGGGCGGCGAAGACCTTTCCCGACCATGCGGCGATCATTCACGGCGACCGCCGCACCAGTTACCACCAGTGGTGGCAGCGCTCGCTGAAACTCGCCTCCGCACTGGCGAAGACCGGTATCGGCAAGGGCGACACTGTAACGGTAATGCTGTCCAACACGCCGCCGATGCTCGAAGCGCATTTCGGCGTGCCGATGACCAAGGCCGTGCTGCATTCGCTCAACACCAGGCTCGATGCGGCGATCATCGCCTTCCAGCTCGACCATGCCGAGACCAAGCTCCTGATCGTCGACCGCGAGTTTTCCGGCGTGGTCAAGGAGGCGCTGGCGCTTGCCAAGGTCAAGCCGCTGGTGATCGACTATGACGACCCCGAATATCCCGCCGACGCGCCCTATCCCAAGGGTGAGCGCATCGGCACGATCGACTACGAGGCCTTTGTGGGCTCGGGCGACGAGACCTTCGCCTGGTCGATGCCGGATGACGAGTGGGACGCCATCTCGCTCAACTACACCTCGGGCACGACAGGCAATCCCAAGGGCGTGGTCTACCATCACCGCGGTGCCGCACTGATGGCCTACACCAACACCATCCATGCCGGCATGGCCAAGCACTGCGTCTATCTCTGGACGCTGCCGATGTTCCACTGCAACGGCTGGTGCTTTCCCTGGACGCTCGCGGTCCAGGCCGGCACCCATGTCTGCCTGCGCTGGGTGCGCGCCAAGCAGATATATGACGCCATCGCCGAGCTAGGCGTCACCCATCTCTGCGGTGCGCCTGTCGTCATGTCGTTGCTGATCAATGCCAAGGACGAAGAAAAGCGCGCGTTTCCGCAACTGGTGACCTTCAACACCGCCGCGGCACCACCGCCTGAAGCCGTACTTTCCGGCATGGCCGATGCCGGCTTCGCCGTCACCCACCTCTACGGCCTGACCGAGACCTATGGCCCGGCCGTGGTCAACGAATGGCACGGCGAATGGGACGAGCTGGAAAAAGGTCCGCGTACGGCCAGGAAGGCGCGGCAGGGCGTGCGCTATGCCGCGCTCGAAGACCTGACGGTGATGGATCCCGAGACCATGGAGAAGACGCCCGATGACGGCGAGACCATCGGCGAGGTGATGTTCCGCGGCAACATCGTCATGAAGGGCTACCTCAAGAACAGGAAGGCCACCGACGAGGCCTTTGCCGGCGGCTGGTTCCACTCCGGCGACCTCGGCGTGATGCATCCCGACGGCTACATCCAGCTCAAGGACCGCTCCAAGGACATCATCATCTCCGGCGGCGAGAACATCTCTTCGATCGAGGTCGAGGACGCGCTCTACAAGCACCCCGCCGTCGCCTCCTGCGGCGTGGTGGCAAGGCCGGACGACAAATGGGGCGAGGTGCCCATAGCCTATGTCGAGCTGAAGCCGGGCAAGGAAGCGACGGAGGCCGAGATCATCGAGCATTGCCGTTCGCTGCTTGCCCGTTTCAAAGTGCCGAAGGCAGTGATCTTCGCCGAGATCCCCAAGACCTCGACCGGCAAAATCCAGAAGTTCCGCCTGCGCGACATGGCCAAGGGGTAGACAGTAGAACGAGAGGCGGCGTCCGTACCGGCGCCGGCTCCTTTGGTTCAAGCAGCCGGCACTGCCACTCCGCGCTGGCTGCCGAAGGCGGCCCATGCGCCCGCGACGAAAAGAACCGCCATGGCCGACAGGACAGGCACGTCCGACAGCGTCGGCTTGAGCACCATGTCGGCGACAATGATGAGCATCACCGCATAGTCGAAGCGCGCGACCTTGAGGATGCGCCGGCTCTGGTCGAGCGCGGCAGGCGTTACACCGTCGCGGGCGATCATCGCCGCCATGCGGTCACCGGTCGGCTGGAAAATGAGCGTTCCAACCAAAAACGTCGTCGCGTAGCCGGCAAGGCCGATGACGACCCACAGGTCACGGAAGCCGACCCAAAACGTGCACATGATGAGCCCGAACACCAGGGTCGCCAGCGACGCCGGCACGAACAGTCGCTTACCCAGCTGACCAATCGAGCCCATGGCTTGCAGCATGCCCTCGACATTGCCTGCGCGGTCGGCGCGAAAGGCAAGCAGCATCAGCGCAAAACCGCCGCCGGCCCAAACGACGGCGGCGACGATGTGCAGCAACTTGAAGAGAGAATACAAATCCATATTCCAAACCTTTCCAATCCGGTTTTCCGACAACGGCAGCAGCTGTTTCACCCGTCGCTCGTTGCGGCGCCGGCAAATAGCGCCGGCGCTGTTTCGGCATTGTGTCGGCACGGATCGCTGAATGTTTCGGCGGTCACGACCGCAGATGCTGAAGCGACGCCGAT
This sequence comes from Aminobacter sp. P9b, assembly GCF_045345995.1. Lineage (NCBI taxonomy): Bacteria > Pseudomonadati > Pseudomonadota > Alphaproteobacteria > Hyphomicrobiales > Phyllobacteriaceae > Aminobacter > Aminobacter sp. P9b. The sequence goes on from NZ_CP150082.1 coordinate 384,868, forward strand.
GCCCGCATGACTGCTTGCCCCGTCAGCGCGCGGGCCAGCAAGTCTGTACAACAGCGGTGCCGGCCGTCTGCTGGAATGATGCGACAGACCCCGGAAAACTGCGGAAATTCCAGCCGCCGACCATAGTGACAGCCCTGCAACGGACGTAACAGCGGGCCGCAAAGCATGGTATGTTTAGATGCGCCGTGGGGACGGCGCGCATCCGGAACCCGGCCGCGGGGAGGCAACGGCCGGCTCACCCAGCTTCCAATGTAACGAGACCGGTAGCATGCCATGCAGCAGCGCGGCATGCGGCGGAAACACGGCCGGTGCTAATGCGCCGGCACCGACTTACTCGTCGTCACCAACCCATTCCCTGCGGGGGGAAAAGGCAATCGGAGCAAGGATATGCAAGGGGTAGCACGGAATTTCTTCACACTCGCGATCGTCTATGCGCTATGCGGCATGGCGCTCGGCCTGCACATGTCGATCAGCCAGGACCATACGCAGATGCCGGTCCATGCCCATACCATGGTGGCAGGATGGCTGATGTCGGCTGTGTTCGCCGTCTTCTATCACCTGTTTCCCGTCGCGCGGGACAAGGTGCTGGCGAAGATCCACTTCTGGCTGACGGCCATCAGCGGCATCGGCCTTCTGGTCGGACTGTTCTTCCTGCTCGGCGGCAATGCCGCGATCGAGCCCGTTGTCGCGATGTCGTCGATGGGCTTCTACGCGGCGATGCTGCTGTTTGCCGTCATCGCTCTTCCGGTCGTCTGGAAGTCGTGAGTCGGCGTAACGCCGGCGTGGCATCCGCTGCCGCGCCGGTGTGCCGTGTCGGCACAGTCAACGACAAATCAGCAACGTTCTTAAGCGTCCATTAAGCATTCCAGTTGTTTACTGTGCGTATCCAGTCATCTGGATTCTTACCGAGTGGTTGGAGCCACTTTGTTTGACGCCTCCCTGTTAAACTCCTGAGAGCCGCGCTTTTCCGCGGCTCTTTTTTTCGCGCCTAGGTCCGTGGAACGCCCTCCAAAAGCGCTCCAATCTGTCGCGTTAACCCTTTGTTAAACATGCGCTTGCGTTCGCATGAGCGGAAGCGCATTTTCATCGGGCTTGGCGTATAGGAGCGGACCGCGCAGAATCCGTCGCCAAAGACGGGCGGTAACGCGGGATCAGGGTTGCAGGGTAGCGATGATGAACGAGCCTTCGAGGGAAAGCGGAAATACCATCAAGCTCGCCGAAAGGCGGGTGTTTTCGCCGTCCTTCAAGCCCCTCTACAACGAGGGCATGGGGCTGGTCGAACAAGCCGCCGAGTATCTCGATGGCGCCGGACGCGTCGAGGCCAAGAAGCTGTCGCGGCTTGCCGCCACGCTTTACGCCGCCGAATCGATGCGGCTGACCACGCGGCTGATGCAGATCGCATCTTGGCTGCTGCTGCAGCGCGCCGCCAATTCCGGCGAGATGACCCGCGACCAGGTCGCCTCCGAGAAATCGAAGGTGCGCCTCGACACCGCCTCCGCCCATGACGACGCCGCCGGCTGGAACGAATTGCCGGCCGATTTCGTCGACCTCGTCCGCCGCTCGCTCAGGCTGCAGGCGCATGTGCGCCGCATGGACGAGGAGATCTACGGCAACGGCGCTACGGTCGTGCCGGTGCAGGCGATGCGCCGCAGCAACCCCGTCTCCGACCAGATCAGCCTGCTCAACACGGCGTTCGCCCGCAACTAGGCTCGGCAACCCTGCCACGCGCGGGGATTGTTTCTGTTTTGTTCACATTTTTCTGGCGTCCTGCACCCGTGGAGATAGAGTTCACGGATGAAAGAGACGATTCGCATCATCGGCATCGACCCCGGGCTTCGGCGCACCGGCTGGGGCATCATCGAATCGCTCGGCAATTCGCTGCGTTTCGTCGCCGCAGGCACCGTACGGTCCGACGACAAGGCCGCGCTTGCCAGCAGGCTGTGCCAGTTGCACGACGGTCTTGCCGACGTGATCCATCGCGAGATGCCGCATGAGGCAGCCGTCGAGGCGACCTTCGTCAACAAGGACGCCACCGCCACGCTGAAGCTCGGCCAGGCCCGCGGCATCGCCATGCTGGTGCCCGCACGCGCCGGGCTGGCGGTCGCCGAGTATTCGCCCAACGCCGTCAAGAAGGCGGTGATCGGCGTCGGCCACGGCGACAAGAAGCAGATCGCCATGATGGTCAAGGTGCTGTTGCCCAAGGCCGGTTTCGACTCGGCCGACGCGGCCGACGCGCTGGCCATCGCCATCTGCCACGCGCACCATCGCCAGAGCCCGGCCTATCGGCTTGCAGCACTGGCCGCTCAGGCCTGATGTTCTTGACTTGTTCCGGTCATGGGGACATTCCTTCCTCGTAAGAGAAGGATGATTCCATGCGGGTGACGAGCAAGGGACAGGTGACGATTCCGCGCGATCTGCGCGAAACTTTCGGCATCGGCGCCAACACCGAAGTGATCTTCGGCATCGAGGGCGGCAAGATCACCATCGTGCCCAAGGACGACATCAACAGATTGGCCGATCGCGACCGGCTGGACCGGTTCCTGGCTATTCTCGACCGCCTCGAGGGCGCGGCCGACCCAGCGACCAGCCCCGACGAACTGGCGGCGCTCACCAGGGAGCGCTGAAGGCAGCCGCGCCATGTTCTTGACTTGTTCTCATGCGGCAGCTAAGTAATACCTACGAGGTATTACCATGCGCGTGACCACAAAAGGCCAGGTGACCATCCCTAAGGAAATCCGCGACCGGCTGGGAATCGAGCCCGGCTCGGAGGTGGATTTTGTCGTGTCCGACGACGTTGTCACACTCGTTGCCCTTCAAGGCGACGAGGCCCGGCAGCGCCGGGCGAAGGCCATCGGTGCCTGGGCAGACAAGGTAGCCGGGACGATCGACCTCGGCGGCATGACAACCGATGAATATATGGACTGGCTGAGGGGGCCGCGCGATGACCTCGGTCCTCGTTGATTCCAACATTTTCCTGGACATGTTCCAGGGCGGCGCGACAAGCAACTGGTCGCGAGGCAACCTCGTGAAAGAGGGAAGCGTCGCCGCACTGGTCGTAAACCCGGTGATCTGGTCGGAAATTTCGGTTCGGTTTCCGGCGGAGGCCGACCTCGTCGATTCTCTGGCCGGACTTTCGCTGCACAAGGCGCCGATCCCTTATGAAGCCGCTTTCATGGCCGGCAAGGCGCATCTGGCATATCGCCAGAATGGGGGAGCGCGCGAACGCACCCTGCCCGATTTCCTCATCGGCGCGCATGCGCAGGTGGCGGGGCACCGGCTGCTGACGCGCGACGCCTTGCGCTACCGCAGCTATTTCCCCGACCTCGACATCATCGCACCAGACACCCATCCATGACGGGACGCACCAAATGATCGGCAAGTTGAAGGGCACCGTCGACGAGATTGGCGAGGATTATTGCGTGCTCGACGTCCATGGCGTCGGCTACGTCGCCTATTGCTCGGCGCGCACGCTGGCCGCCCTGCCCGGCGCCGGCGAAGCCGCAGTCCTCTATATAGAAACCTATGTCCGCGAGGACATGATCCGCCTCTATGGCTTCAAGGCCGAGCTGGAGCGCGAGTGGTTCAGGCTGCTGCAGAACAATGTCCCCGGTGTCGGCGCCAAGGTCGCGCTCGCCATCCTGTCGACGCTGGCGCCATCCGACCTCGCCAACGCGATCGCGCTGCGCGACATCGCCATGGTCAGCCGTGCCCCCGGCGTCGGCAAGAAGGTCGCCGAGCGCATCGTCACCGAACTCAAGAACAAGGCCCCGGCCTTCGCCGGCGAAGCCTCGGGCACCATCGGCCTGAAGCAGGAACTCGGCGAGGGCGTGGCCCCCGCCCCCATCGCCGATGCGGTTTCGGCGCTGGTCAATCTCGGCTATTCCCGCGACATCGCCGCCAATGCCATTGCCGCCGCCATGAAGACGGCCGGCGAGGATGCCGATTCCTCCAAGCTGATCCGTTTCGGCCTGAAGGAGCTGGCGCGGTGACCATTGCAGCACCTCGATTTTCTTACTATATTGCCAAAAGTAAGTATTCTGGTCAGGAGTAAGAAATATGGGTGCCGAAGCCACCTTGACCTCCAAGGGCCAGCTCACCATTCCGAAAGACGTGAGAGACATGCTGTCGCTGAAGCCCGGCGATGCCATCGCCTGGACCGTTGTTGACAACCATCTCGTCGGCACGCCGCGTAATCTTGCCTTCGCCGACCTCGCCGGCATCCTTGGCGACCCGCCCGGCGGGCCGGCAACGCTGGCGGAAATCGACGAGGCGGTTCGCGATGCCGTGGCAACGCATGCACTTGGCAAAGATTTGGCGGGGGATGCCCCGTGACGCAGGTCGGCATCGACACCAACATTCTGCTGCGCATGGTGCTGAACGACGACCCCGATGAGCAGGCGAAAGCACTCGCATTCGGGAGCGGCCTGAGCGAGGAGACCCCCGGGTTCATCAGCCTGATTGTGCTGGTTGAATTCAGTTGGGCTCTTGCATCGCGTTACCGGCAGACGAAGGACCAGACCTTGACCACCATTCACAGGCTGCTGAAGGTGAGGACGCTCGCCTTCGAGGACTTCGATGCGGTCGTCCGCGCGCTGGAGCGCGCGGCCGCCCCGCAAGTGGACTTTGCCGATGCGTTGATCGCCGAGCACAATCTGCAACTCGGCTGCTCGCACACGGTGACGTTCGACTTGTCTGCCGCAAAGTCCATCCCATCCATGGAACTGCTTTCGTGAACACGCCCACCCGCCTCATTACACCTGAAAAGCGCGGCGAGGACGCCGACAACAGCCTGCGCCCGCAGACGCTCGACGATTTCGTCGGCCAGGCGGCTGCGCGCGCCAACCTGAAGATCTTTATCGAGGCGGCCAAGGGCCGTGGCGAGGCGCTCGACCACGTGCTGTTCGTCGGCCCGCCCGGCCTCGGCAAGACGACGCTCGCCCAGATCATGGCGCGCGAGCTCGGCGTCAATTTCCGCTCGACCTCAGGCCCGGTGATCGCCAAGGCCGGCGACCTCGCAGCCCTTCTGACCAATCTCGAAGAGCGCGACGTGCTGTTCATCGACGAGATCCACCGGCTCAACCCGGCGGTCGAGGAAATCCTCTACCCGGCGATGGAGGACTACCAGCTCGACCTGATCATCGGCGAAGGCCCGGCGGCTCGCTCGGTGAAGATCGACCTCGCCAAGTTCACGCTGGTGGCCGCAACGACGCGCCTCGGCCTGCTCACCAACCCGCTGCGCGACCGCTTCGGCATCCCGACCCGGCTCAACTTCTACACCGTCGAGGAGTTGGAGCTGATCGTGCGCCGCGGCGCGCGCATCCTCGGCATGCCACTCGCCGACGACGGCGCCATCGAAATTGCGCGGCGTGCCCGCGGCACGCCGCGCATCGCCGGCCGCCTGCTGCGCCGCGTCCGCGATTTCGCCTCCGTCGCCGGTTCCGGCCCCGTCGACCGCCGCATTGCCGACGAGGCGCTGTCGCGCCTTGAAGTCGACGCACTCGGCCTCGATTCGCTCGACCGGCGCTATCTCTCGATGATCGCGATGAATTTCGGCGGCGGTCCGGTCGGCATCGAGACCATCGCGGCCGGCCTGTCCGAGCCGCGCGATGCCATCGAAGACATCATCGAGCCCTATCTGATCCAGCAGGGCTTCATCCAGCGCACGCCGCGCGGCCGCATGCTGACCGCCAACGCCTGGAAGCACCTTGGCCTCGAAATCCCGCGCGATCTCGCCGTGCAACAGATCAACCTGTTCCAGGAAGAGGAATGAGCCCGGCTGGCTATCGTCCCGGGCTGATCGCCGACATCGTTCGGCTGCACGCCGAATATTACGCCCGCGACTGGGGTTTCGGCCTGCCCTTCGAAGCCAAGGTGGCAGGCGAACTTTCCGCCTTCATGCGCGATTTCAGGCCGGGCCAGGATTTCTTCGCAGCCGAATACGACGAGGATGGTGCCCTGCTGGGCACGATCAGCATCGAGGCACCGACCGCAGCCGCGCCGTTGGCGCATCTGCGCTGGTTCATCACCAGCGACAATGCGCGTGGCACCGGACTGGGGCGCCGGCTGATGGGCGCAGCGATCGAGCATGCCGACATGAAGGGCTTTCCCAGGGTCTATCTCACGACCTTCGCCGGGCTCAGTCCCGCGCGCCACCTCTACGAGTCCTTCGGCTTTGCGCTTGTGGCGGAAGAAGAACGCGACCAGTGGTCCGGCGGCGTGCGCGAGCAGCGCTTCGAGCGCCCGAGGACGCGGTAGCCACGCTCAGTTCTCCCTCCCGAACATCCGAGAAGTGGCCCGCCTGCCGGGGAGAGAACCTATTCCTTTTCCACCGGGAACGGTGTCGGCTCCCAGATCCGGGCAAAACCCTTGGGCAGCCTGGCGATACGCATCGCCTCCCAGGCCGCAAGCTGTCGGGCGATGCCGGCCCTGTCGCCTTTGTCCAACAAGGGACCGAGCGCATCAACGACCGAAGCCACTTCCGCCTCGGCAAAGCCGGGAATGCACCACAGGGAGCGACCGTTCCTGAGATCGTCGAGCTTGGCACGTGCAGTATCGAGATCGCCGCGCGCGGCATGCAGCGACACGCCCCGCAATTCGTCGATGTCGAAGTGGCGATATCGAATGGGTTTGGTGGCCAGATAGGCGACCATATCGTCCAGCGTTACGATGCTGCGGAAGAGCGGGAGAACTTCATGCTCGAGCTTGCTCATGAAATATTCCGGCATGGCTGGATCGTCCCACAGCCACAAGCCGGGGCTGTCGCGAAAGATACGGTCGCCCCAGTTGAGAGGAAAGTGCCCGACAGGCTCACAGAAATGGGTAACTGCCCATTGGGGGACAAAATAGGTATCATGGTTGCGGCTCAGTATGACGATACCGCGCAGCACGTGCCGTATCGGCTTCATCACCAGCCAGCGGCCGATAACCTCCATGTCGGAGTGGCGCGCCAGCAGCGGTTGCAGATGACGTTTGATCAACTGCGACGCGGTCATTCGTATGGCCTCACTTCGATGACGATGATGGGACGCCCGTAGCGCAACAGCCGGGCGGCAAACTCGACCGTTCGCGCGCTGCTCAAACCTCGTCGCCCAGTCTTGAGATCGTAAACGCAAATTGGACCACTACCGCGATCTTCTAATACGTCGACGCGGATCGCCCTGAAATCCAGCGGCGCCTCCTCGACCTTCTTCAGAAGCGAGTGTTCCGACTTCAGAGCTGGGTCCAGCAAGGCCTCAATCTTCTGGTGAAGCCGCACATGCACAGCTGTTCCAAACACAGCTGCATTTTTATATGGGCCTGCGAGCTTGGCGTCTGACATGGCTTCGTTCGAAAGGCTCTGGACGAGTTCGAGCTTGGTGCAGACCTTCTCCGTCTCGGCGCGCGAGAGCATGCCGACGAAGCTCAACGATGTCAGCAACGACCCGTTCGGCCGAAACTCCTTCGCCGTGAAGGCCAAGCAGGCCCTTTGGTCCCGCGTGTTGCCAGCCGATAAACTGTTGTAGAGCTGTCGCCCAGCCTCGAAGGCTTGCCGAGCAACCGGCGCATTTGCGCGCTGGATCACTGGTAGCGACATCGGCCCGTGAGGCGTCCACAGCGTTTTGCTGATCGGATTGCCGGCACCGTCAAGCACGGTTTGGCTCGTGCCCTCGGTCTGGAAGACGAAACGCCGTCCACCTGGAAGGCTTACCGTGTGCCGTACATGCGGACTTCCCGGTCGGTTGGATAGTCCAACACGCGTCACGATCCGCGCGCGGTCGATGGCAGGTTTGCTTGAGGAAGCCGCCCCGCCTCTCTGGCCGGGTGTAACGCTTGGCGACGCTCGGGCGCCAGACAGATTTCGGTTCGGTCGCGAGCGCCCGGCACCTCCACCAGCATCGGTCCACTGGCCGCCATCATGATTGCCCGATGGCACTCTCGGTTGGGCGGGGTTGAAGCCTGCCTTCAGCCGCAGCCGCAGCAGTTTGACGTCGAGGTCGAGGCCGACATGCCTCGTGCGGAATTTCCTGAGAGCCGTCTCTTCATCGTTTGTGTTCGTCATGCTCGTCCCATCGCCAAGTCAAAGCGATAGTACAAGAAAATATTCCTACAATCAATGATTGAAGCGCCCTCTACTTCAATCCCCTGACCGCCTCCAGCACGTCCGGCTCGGCCTTCCGGCCCTCGAACTCGTCGACGATGCCGAAGGCGCCGCCATAGCCCCAGATCGACCAGGCAAAACCATGCGTCTCGGCGCGGGCGATCATGTCTTTGACATAGCCAGCGCGCCAGGCGCCGGGCATGACATGAGGATTGCCATATTCCTGGCGGATCATGCCGAACTCGCCGAGGTAGATGTTTTCGGGCGCAACGCCATGTTTCCCGGCCCAGTCGGCGACCAGGCGAAACGGCGTGTCGAGCAGCGCGTCGAGCTTGGCCTTGGTATCCACCGTGGCCACCTGCTCGTCGAGATAGGACAACAGGCCGGAACGGCGCGACAAGGGTGCCTCGGCCCTGATCTTTTCCCTGACCTTGTCGAGCGCGGCGTCAAGTTCGGTGCGCGGCACGGCATGGGGCGGATAAGGCAGCCCTGTGACGTAGGGAATGAAGTCGCCGGCCCAGGTCGCGCCCTGGTGGGTGAGCAGGAAGGGTGCGTAGGAATGGAACGTCCAGATGATGTTGTCGTCCGGGATATCCTTGGGGTCGATGGCCGCGAGCCCTTCGGCGCTGGCCCAGCAGCCGCCCGAAAGCACCAGCGTCAGCCGTGTCGCCGAGGCACGGGCAGCAGCATGGAGGCGCTTGAGGCGCTCGGGCCAGACTTTGGCTTGCCCGGGCTCGCAATCGACGACCGGCTCGTTCATCAATTCGAACGCGACCTGGGCCGGATCTTCCTTCGATAAGGTGAGCCCCATCTGACGGACCAGTTCGACATAGCCGTCGAACAAGGCAGGGTCATCCATCACCTCGGCCATGCCGATCTTGCGGTTGCCGCCGGCGGGAATGAGATGGAGATCGACGACCGCCTTGAGCCCGGCAATGTTGATCTGGCGAACGGATTCCAGGACGCTTTCGAACAATTGTTCGTGCAGCGCCCCAGTCTTTTCCGACAGGAAGACCGAGGGATCGACGGGAATGCGCACGACATCGAAACCGTCGGCCTTGAGTGCCTCGAGGTCGGCCGCGCCGAGCCGCTTGCGCCATTCCGGAAAGGGCAGGATGACCTCGGCGTCGCCCCAGCGGGCCTCGTCGGGCCAGGTGTCCCAGATGTCGAGATTGATGCCGCGCTTCATCGAAAACGTCGCAGCAGCGGCCGCACAGACCGACAGCGCCAGCGCCAGCAACGCCACAAGTGAGGTCTTGATCATCGCCACTATTGCTGCCATCCGGTTCGCTGCAGACAAGACTGGTGCCGAAAAGCCCCGAAAAAGGAAAGCCCCATGGCCGATCATGGTGAAGAAGACGCGCTGGCTGCCGGCCTTTCCGGCGCGCTAACGCCGTTCGGCCATCGGCTGATGGCGCGGGTCTATTATGCCGACACCGACTTCTCGGGCGTGGTCTACCATGCGCGCTATCTCGAATTCTTCGAGCGCGGACGTTCGGACTTCCTGCGCCTTGCCGGCGTTCACCACACCGAGCTCGCCGACGGCAAGCATGGCGAAAAGATCGTCTGGATAGTGCGCCGCATGGAGATCGACTTCCGCGCGTCGGCCCGGATCGACGACGTGCTGACCGTCGACACCCGCACCGTGGATATCTCGGGTGCCCGCATCACCATGGCCCAGCAATTGAAGCGCGGCGACGAGGTGCTGGTCGAAGCCCGGGTGGAGGCGGCGATCGTCGGCGAAAACGGGCGCCCCAGGCGTTTCCCCAAGGACTGGGTCGAAGCCTTCATGCCGGGGCAATGATCGCCCGCACGGTCCCAGCCGATCACAAGCCCAGCCGATCACAAGATTGTGTGACACAAAAGCCGGATGGCTGCCCGTCCGCCTCGCCAAACCCAGTCGCCTCGGGCTATCGCATCAGCCAGGCCTTAAGTTCCTAACACATCTTTAACCATAACGGTCCATTAAGGGAGCGGTGAAAGTCGTAAGGATTCCGAGCGGCCTTCCTTTCACCAAATTTCGTCCCGAAAAGGCCCAAAAGGCGCACTTTGGGGACTTCCGGAAGCTTCGCGCGAACGGGCCACGACGGGATGATGCGCAAGGGCTAGCCGAAAGCGGGCCCCGGAAATCTTAAGGACTGTTACAAGATGGAAAACCTACCTCTCGCCCAGACCGGCGCGGAATTGTCGATCTGGGCGCTGTTCTGGCAGGCCGGCTGGGTGGTCAAGCTGGTGATGCTGGGCCTGCTCGGCGCGTCGGTGTGGACCTGGGCCATCATCGTCGACAAGCTGGTCGCCTATAACCGCATGCGCGCGGCGCTGAACCGCTTTGAGCAGATCTTCTGGTCCGGCCAGTCGCTCGAAGAGCTCTACCGCAACCTTTCCGACCGCAAGACCACGGGCATGAGCGCGATCTTCGTCTCTGCCATGCGCGAGTGGAAGAAGAGCTTCGAGAAGGGCGCCAAGTCGCCGCTGGCGCTGCAGACCCGTATCGACAAGGCAATGGACCTGGCGCTGACGCGCGAGATGGAGCGGCTGGAAGGCCGGCTCGGCTTCCTCGCCACCATCGGTTCGGCCGCCCCCTTCATCGGCCTGTTCGGCACCGTCGTCGGCATCATGACCTCCTTCCAGGCCATCGCCGGCTCGAAGTCGACCAACCTCGCGGTCGTCGCACCTGGTATCGCCGAAGCGCTGCTGGCCACCGCCATCGGCCTGCTCGCCGCCATTCCCGCCGTCATCGCCTACAACAAGCTGTCATCCGACGCCGGCAAGATCGCTCTGCGGATGGAGGGCTTCGCCGACGAGTTCTCCGCCATACTCTCGCGCCAAATCGATGAAAAAGTCGCGCCGCGGGCCTGAGGAGTAGACCATGGGTATGTCAGTTAGCGCGGGCGGTTCGGGCCGCGGCGGGCGCGGCCACCGGCGGCGTGGCCGCCATCATGGCCTGATGTCCGAAATCAACGTGACGCCGTTCGTCGACGTCATGCTGGTGCTGCTCATCATCTTCATGGTGGCAGCGCCGCTGATGACCGTCGGCGTGCCGATCGATCTGCCCGAGACCGCAGCCAAGGCGCTGAACTCGGAAACGCAGCCGATCACCATCTCGATCAACGAAGCCGGCCAGATCCACATCCAGGAAACTGAGATCCCGATCGACGAGGTCGTCGCCAAGCTCGGCGCCATCGCCAAGGCCGGCTACGAGGAGCGCATCTATGTGCGCGGCGACAAGACCGCCGACTACGGCACGGTGATGAAGGTCATGGCCCGCATCCAGGCCGCCGGTTACAACAAGATCGGCCTCGTCACGCTGCAGGAACAGGACCAGTAGCCCGCAAAATGAAGACCGGCCTCACGACATCTGTGGTTCTGCATGCAGCGATGCTGGGCTTCGGCCTGTTCACGCTGTCGGCACCCAGCGCCCTCGAAGTCGCCGACGTCGAGGCGTTCCCGGTCGACATCGTGCCAGTGGAATCGATCACCCAGATCCAGAAGGGCGACAAGAAGGCCCCGGTCAATGAAAAGCCGGCGCCCAAGCCGACAAGCCGACCCGACATCGTGCCCGACGCCCAAAATGTCGGCGACAACAAGATCGACAGCGACAAGCCGCCGACGCCCGAGCCGACCCAGAAGGAGGTCGACGTCGCGGCTGCTCCGCCGCCCTCGCCCAAGCCCGAGCCAAAACCGGCCGAAAAACCCAAGCCCGAGCCGGCCAAGCAGGCCGAGCCCAAGCCGACGCCCGTGCCGGCGACGGAAGTGACGCCCGAACCGCAGCCCAAGCAGGACGTGAAGCCGGACCCGGTTGCCGAGACGATCGTCAACGACCAGGCCGAAGCGGAAGCCGTGAAGCTGCCGGAAAACGCGCCTGCGCCCGAGGCCAAGCCCAAGCCGCCGCAGGCCCAGACGGCCAAGACGCCCGACCGCAAGCAGGACGACAAGCAGGCCCAGGAGGCCGCGTCGAAGCCGAAGTCGGAAGAGAAGGAATTCAACGCCGACGAGGTCGCTGCCCTGCTCAACAAGCAGAAGCCCTCGGGTGGCGGCGCCAAGCGCTCGACCGAACAGGCATCGCTGGGCGGCAAGAAGGACACCGGCGGCAGCAAGCTCAGCCAGAGCGAGATGGATGCGCTGCGCGGCCAGATCCAGCGCTGCTGGAACGTGCCGGCGGGCGCCATGGATGGCGGCGCGCTGAAGGTTTCCGTCCAGTTCAAGCTGACCCAGACCGGCGAGATCGAAGGCCGGCCCGAGATCATCTCCGGCGGTGGCGCCGCCGGCATCGAACGTGCGGCAGCGGAATCGGCGCGTCGCGCCGTGCTGCAATGCGCGCCCTACAACCTTCCCGCCGACAAATACGAAGCCTGGGCGGATGTCATCGTCAACTTCGACCCAAGCGAGATGTTCTGAGCGCCTGGCGCTCACCCGGAACTAAGAGGCCTGTCTTATGAAGCATGTAATCAAAGCGATCCTTCTGATCGGCGCCATGGCGAGCGGCATGACCGCGTTCGCCACCTTGCCCGCTCGCGCGCTGGTCGAGATCGACGTCAACAAGGGCAATGTCGAGCCGCTGCCGATCGCCATCACCGACTTCCTGTCGGGCGATGCGATGGGCGCCGAGATCGCCGGCATCGTCGCCGCCGACCTGCAGCGCTCGGGCCTGTTCGCGCCGATCGACAAGGGCGCCTTCATCGAAAAGATCTCCAACCCCGACGTCGCCCCGCGCTTCGACGACTGGAAGGTCATCAACGCCCAGGCGCTGGTTACCGGCCGCGTCAGCCAGGAGGCCGACGGCCGGCTCAAGGCCGAGTTCCGGCTGTGGGACACCTTTGCCGGCCAGCAGCTTGCCGGCGAGCAGTTCTTCGCCAACAAGACCAATTCGCGCCGCATCGCCCACATCATCGCCGACGCCATCTATGAGCGCCTGACCGGCGAGAAGGGCTATTTCGACACCCGCGTCGTGTTCATCGACGAATCGGGCGCCAAGACCGCGCGCAAGAAGCGCCTCGCCATCATGGACCAGGACGGCGCCAATGTGCGCTATCTCTCGGACGGCCGTTCGATGGCCATGACGCCGCGCTTCTCGCCGACGCGTCAGGAAATCACCTACATGTCCTACGAGAGCGGCCAGCCGCAGGTCTATCTCCTGCAGATCGAGACCGGCCAGCGCGAACTCGTCGGCAACTTCCCCGGCATGACGTTTGCGCCGCGCTTTTCGCCCGACGGCCAGAAGGTGATCATGAGCCTGCTGCGCGACGACGGCAATTCCAACGTGTTCTCGATGGACCTGCGCAGCCGCACCACCACGCGCCTGACCAATTCCAGCGCCATTGACACCTCGCCTTCCTATTCGCCTGACGGTTCGAAGGTCGTCTTCACCTCCGACCGTGGCGGCCAGCCGCAGATCTACGTCATGGGCGCCGACGGCTCGGGCCAGACCCGCGTCTCCTTCGGTGGCGGCAGCTATTCGACGCCGGTGTGGTCGCCGCGCGGCGACCTGATCGCCTTCACCAAGCAGTCGGGCGGCCAGTTCCAGATCGGCGTGATGAAGACCGACGGCTCGGGCGAACGCATCCTGTCGACCGGCTTCCAGCAGGAAGGCCCGACCTGGGCGCCAAACGGCCGCGTCGTGATGTTCTTCCGCGACCAGCCCGGCGGCGGCGGTCCCAAGCTCTATTCAGTCGACCTCACCGGCCGCAACGAACAGGCGATTCCGACCTCGGGCTTCGCCTCCGACCCGGCCTGGTCGCCGCTGCTCGACTGAGCAGCCTGATAGTTAACCTAGCGCCCCAGGCGCGACGAAAGGACCAGGCGGCGTCATTTGCCCAATGACGCCGCCTTTCTGCCGTATTTTCGCCTACGGTGCGCGGCGAAGTGCATGTTCGACGACTGCCGTATGCGGGGACGCTACAACGAGCGGCAACGAAATTTTAACCATGTTTCTTGAATGCCGGTTAACCCCAACGTGGTTACTGGATGTTCAACGAAATCACTTGAATGCGAAGGAGAGGCGGGATGCGCCGTATCGCAAAATTTGCAACCAACCCCGTGGTCGTGGCGCTCATCGCCTCGCTGGCGATTGCCGGCTGTGCCTCGAAGAAAACCCCTAACAACGCGGCCGATCTCGGCCTCGGCGGCAGCGCCGGTGCAGCGACCCCGGGCTCGTCCCAGGACTTCACCGTCAATGTCGGCGACCGCATCTTCTTCGACACCGACTCGTCGTCGGTTCGTGCCGATGCGCAGGGCATCCTGAGCCGTCAGGCCCAGTGGCTGAACCAGTATCGCCAGTATGCGATCGTGGTCGAAGGCCATGCCGACGAGCGCGGCACCCGCGAGTACAACCTGGCCCTCGGCGCCCGTCGCGCCGCAGCCACCCGCGACTACCTGATCTCGCAGGGCGTTGCCTCGAACCGCCTGAAGACGATCTCCTACGGCAAGGAACGTCCGGTCGCGGTTTGCGACGACATCTCCTGCTGGTCGCAGAACCGTCGTGCTGTCACGACGCTCTCCGGCGCAGGCAGCTGAGCGGCCGAAAAGTTACACAGTCGAACGAAAGGCGGTCTTCGGGCCGCCTTTTGCTTATCTGGACGACCGAAACAAAATTTGGCCGAAGTCTCCGGTCCTGATAAACGACGAGAGCGCATCGGCGCGAAGCAACCATTTCCGTTCCACGGCGAGAGGCTAATGCATTTTCGATCAATCCTGAGTGGCACGCTTGCCATCTTCCTATTATCCGGGGCCGCGGCGCATGCGCGCGACGGCATCGGCATCGACCTCCCGAAATTCGGCCTGCCGGGCGTCTTCGGCAGCAAGACGGAGAGCCACGAAGCGCCGATCCAGCTTGCCCAGGCAGGCGATCCCCGCGTGACCGCGCTCGAAGAGGAAATCCGCAAGCTCAACGGCAGCATCGAGGAACTGAACTTCCAGATCCTGCAGATGCAAGAACAGATGCGGAAAATGCAGGAAGACAACGAGTTCCGCTTCCAGGAACTCGAGGGCGGCGGACAAAAGAAGTCCGACGCCTCCGGCACCACCAACAACAACAGCTCGATCGTTGAGGCGCCCACGGCGCCTCAATCGGGTCAGGCGCAGGCCACCGCGCCCGCCACCAACGGCCAGAGCGTCGAGGACGTCATCGTCGATTCCGGCACCGGCGAACCCGGCACCACGATCGAGGGCGGTACGGGTACACCGCCGCGGACCTTCGGCACCATCACCGTCGACAAGAACGGCAATGTCGTCTCCGACTCGATCGACCAGCAAGCGGCAACGCCAGTGCAGCCGCAGACGCCTGCCACAGCGCAGCCGGCCCAGCCCAAGGCCAATGGCACGGCGGTTGCGGCACTGCCGTCGACCGACGACCCGGACGAGCTCTACCGCAACTCCTACCAGTTCGTGCTTTCCGGCGACTACACCACCGCCGAAGAAGGCTTCCGCGACCACATCCAGCGCTTCCCAGCCGACCCCAAGACGGCTGACGCACGTTTCTGGCTCGGCGAGTCGCTGCTTGGCCAGAAGAAATACCGCGACGCTGCCGAAATCTTCCTCAGCGCCAGCAAGGAATACCCGAAGTCCAAGAAGGCCCCCGAAATGATGCTGAAGCTCGGCGTTTCGCTGGTCGGCCTGAAGCAGCGCGAAGTTGCCTGCGCCACTTTCGGCGAAATCGGCAAGCGCTACCCCAACGTTTCCGGCGCGATCAAGGAGCGGGTCAAGCAGGAACGGGCCCTCGCCGCGTGCTGACGCAGCCTATCGACGCTGATTTTTTCCCAGACTTTTCCGGTTTCGACTTCGCCGCGCACAAGACGATCGTCGCAGCGGTTTCCGGCGGCAGCGATTCGACTGCCCTGCTTCTCATTCTCAAAGCCCATCTCGCCTGGCACGCGCCCTTGACGCGGCTGCTGGCCGTCACCGTCGACCACGGACTCCGGCCCGGCTCGGGCGCGGAGGCCGAACAGGTGGCAAAGCTTTGCGCTGCTCATGGCATCGCCCACCGCACGATGCGATGGCTCGGCGACAAACCACAGGCAGGCATCCCGGCCGCAGCGCGGGACGCGCGCTACGATCTCCTGGCCGAGGCCGCGCGCGAGGCCGGCGCGACGATCGTCACCACCGGCCATACCGCCAACGACCAGGCCGAGACGGTGCTGATGCGCGGCATGCGCGGCACCGGCCGCGGCAGCGCCGGCATGGCGCCGGCAACGCTGTTCGATGGCGACATCTGGATCGTCCGCCCGCTGCTGGGCCAGCGCCGCGACAGGCTGCGCGCGGCACTGAGCGCACTAGGCATCGGCTGGATCGACGATCCGACCAACACCGATGTCGCCTATGAGCGCCCGCGCATGCGGCTGTCGCTCGGCGACCAGAGCGAAACGCGTATCACGACGGCGCTCGCCGAAGCCCGGCAGGCCGGTGAAACGCGGACAGAACTCGGCCGGCGCGCAGCCACCTTGTTGACCGAGCTGACAAGCAGGGTTGCCCCCGGACTGCTCTGCCTCGATGCTTCATTCCTGCAAGCGCCCGACAATGACGCAGCATGTTACGCCCTGCGCATCCTGGTCGCGGTCGCCGGCGGCGTGCCCCACCTGCCCGATGAGGCCCGTACCCAGGACCTACTGGCGCGGCTGGCGAACGGTATTGCAGACGAAAAACCGGCCCGCGCCACATTGTCGCGCGCCCTGGTCGACGCACGCCGAACCGGGATCTTTGTCCTGCGCGAAGGCCGCGGCCTGCCGGCTCCGGCAACGCTGGCTGGCGGTATCTGGGACGGCCGCTACAGGCTCATGCCGGCGGGGCAAGGAACAGGATCGGCCGTCGCACCAGTCGGTCCGCTCGCGGCGAGGACGATATCGATCGAAACAACAGCGCCGGAAAGTCTTGTCAGGAACGCACTTGCGGCCGAGCCTGGGTCGTGGCGCGGGGGAACGTTCGCCGGCTTGCTGTCGGAGGCGGGTGCCACCCCGGTTGCCGCGCCCTGGGCACGGTTCCTGCCGGCCTTCGATCTCGCCCCTGCATGGGCTCTCCAAAAATTGATCGGCACGGCACATGTGCCGGACCCGCCATGCCGTGGCCACATTGGCGTTGGAGCTTAACCGAGACTTAGGGACGCGCTTGGCAATGTGGCAGCCCGTGCCTATGTTAGGGGCAAGCTTACTCACACCATGCGCGTTCCCCGCGAACGCCAACGGGACACTCGATGAATCCGAACTATCGCAACTTCGCGCTGTGGGCGATCATAGCCGTTCTACTCATCGCCTTGTTCAACCTGTTCCAGACCCCGCAGACCCGCGGCGCGTCGAGCGAAGTGGCCTATTCGCAGTTCCTCCAGGACCTGAATTCGGGCCGCGTCAAGACGGTGACGATTGCCGGCGACCGCATCAGCGGCACCTATATCGACAACTCGACCGGCTTCCAGACCTACTCGCCTGGCGACCCCACGCTGGTGTCGCGGCTTGAGGAAAAGAGCGTCACCATCAACGCCCGCCCCGAAAATGACGGCTCCGGCTCGATCTTCTCCGTGCTATTGTCCTGGCTGCCAATGATCCTGATCCTCGGCGTGTGGATTTTCTTCATGCGCCAGATGCAGTCGGGCTCCGGCCGCGCCATGGGTTTTGGCAAGTCCAAGGCCAAGCTTCTGACCGAAGCGCATGGCCGCGTCACCTTTGGTGACGTCGCCGGTGTCGACGAGGCCAAGGAAGACCTCGAGGAGATCGTCGAATTCCTGCGCGACCCGCAGAAGTTCCAGCGCCTCGGCGGCAAGATCCCGCGCGGCGTGCTGCTCGTTGGCCCTCCCGGTACCGGCAAGACCCTGCTTGCCCGTTCTGTCGCCGGTGAAGCCAATGTGCCGTTCTTCACCATCTCCGGCTCGGACTTTGTCGAAATGTTCGTCGGCGTCGGCGCAAGCCGTGTCCGCGACATGTTCGAGCAGGCCAAGAAGAACGCGCCCTGCATCATCTTCATCGACGAAATCGACGCCGTCGGCCGCCATCGTGGCGCCGGCCTCGGCGGCGGCAACGACGAGCGCGAGCAGACGCTGAACCAGCTGCTGGTCGAGATGGACGGCTTCGAGGCCAACGAGAGCATCATCCTGATCGCCGCGACCAACCGTCCCGACGTTCTCGATCCCGCGCTGCTGCGTCCGGGCCGCTTCGACCGCCAGGTCGTGGTGCCGAACCCCGACATCGTCGGCCGCGAGAAGATCCTCAAGGTCCATGTCCGCAACGTTCCGCTGGCGCCCAATGTCGACCTCAAGGTCGTTGCACGCGGCACGCCCGGCTTCTCGGGTGCCGACTTGATGAACCTCGTCAACGAATCCGCCCTGATGGCAGCGCGCCGCAACAAGCGCCTCGTCACCATGCAGGAATTCGAGGACGCCAAGGACAAGATCATGATGGGCGCCGAGCGCCGCTCCTCGGCCATGACCCAGGCCGAGAAGGAGCTGACCGCCTATCACGAATCCGGCCACGCCATCCTGGCGCTCAACGTGCCGGCCGCCGACCCTCTGCACAAGGCGACCATCATCCCGCGCGGCCGCGCGCTCGGCATGGTCATGCAGCTGCCGGAAGGCGACCGCTACTCGATGAGCTACAAGTACATGATCTCGCGCCTGGCGATCATGATGGGCGGCCGCGTCGCCGAGGAGTTCAAGTTCGGCAAGGAAAACATCACCTCGGGTGCGTCCTCCGACATCGAGCAGGCGACCAAGCTGGCCCGCGCCATGGTCACCCGCTGGGGCTTCTCCGACAAGCTTGGCCATGTCGCTTATGGCGACAACCAGGAAGAGGTCTTCCTCGGTCATTCGGTGGCCCGCACCCAGAACGTGTCGGAAGAGACCGCACAGATCATCGACGCCGAAGTGCGCCGCCTGATCGACGAAGCCTACAACGAAGCCCGCAAGATCTTGACCAAGAAGAAGAAGGACTGGATCGCCCTCGCCGAAGGCCTGCTCGAATACGAGACGCTGTCGGGCGAGGAGATCAAGCAACTGATCGCCGGCAACAAGCCTGCCCGTGACATGGGCGACGACACCCCGACCTCGCGCGGCTCGGCCGTGCCCAAGGCCGGCTCGACCCGCGGCAAGAAGAAGGGCTCCGAGCCCGAAGGCGGCATGGAGCCTCAGCCCTCGAACTGAGGGCTGGACGCCAACTGAATGAAAAACGCCGCCGAGGAAACTCGGCGGCGTTTTTGCATTGCGATGGAGAGTATATGGTAGTCTCATCTTGCATAAACTCAGAAGCGTGAGACGAAACCTATGCTTGAGCTGAATGCCGCCAAGTTCTTAGATACAATGGGCGAGGTACGACGCGTAAAAACTGTAATCGATCAATTTGACGAAAGCGGTCGGACTGAGATGGTAGTGGAGGCCATCAGAACCATGTTGGCATCAAATTTTCAGGACCTAGAAGACGCAACTCTTTTCGTTGGTGCCGAAGTTTCAGCAATGGCCGCCGGACGAATGAAGACGCGCCTGAATGATCCTCTACTGAATGTAACAATGGGAGAAATTCGCGACACTATCGAAGACGTCGAAAGCCGGCTTCGGGACGAATGCCAACTTGTGTCGTTCGTAATTCTCAATCGGAATCAAAAGAACCTTTTTTCCGATGCAAACCAGCTCGTCGGATGGGATATTCTTGCAATTTTTCCAGATGCTGCGCGAGAGTTGGAAGAATCCGCAAAGTGCTTGGCATTGCAGAGACCTACAGCCAGCGTGTTTCATTCAATGAGGATTCTTGAAATCGGCATACAAAAAATAGCAGAAATCCTAGATATTCCGAACCCAATTAAACCTGCTGATCGCAACTGGGGAATAATACTGTCGAAGATCAAAGAGAAAATAGACAACCTATTCCCATCCAAGAGACGCCTACCCAACAGCGATGGGGCTGCATTCGAAACGTTGTACGCGTCACTCGATGCGGTGAAGAACCCTTGGCGAAATAATACCATGCACGTAGAGTCTTTTTATACAGACGCGGAAGCACAGCACATTTTGAACTGCGTCGTATTTTTCATGCGCACCTTGGCTACGCGCTGCACTCCGCTGGAGAACGGGGCCTAGGATAGGATCCCCTCCCTCAAAAACCCCAACCCTTTTCTAAGGTTTTGTGACATAAAATCACCAAATGTGATGCGTTGGTCGCCCCAGGTTGTGGCAAAGCAATCGCGGGTGGACTTCACGGGGACAGGCTAATCATGGCTGGACGCTATTTCGGCACCGACGGCATTCGCGGACGGGCCAACAAATTTCCGATGACGGCAGAGATCGCGATGAAGGTCGGCATGGCCGCCGGCCTGTCGTTCCAGCGCGGCAACCACCGCCATCGCGTGGTGCTGGGCAAGGACACGCGGCTGTCGGGCTACATGATCGAGAACGCGCTGGTCGCCGGGCTTTGCGCCGCCGGCATGGACGTGTTCCTGCTCGGCCCGATCCCGACGCCGGCTGTCGCCATGCTGGTGCGCTCGCTGCGCGCCGACATCGGCGTGATGATCTCAGCCTCGCACAATCCCTATTACGACAACGGCATCAAGCTGTTCGGCCCCGACAGCTACAAGCTGTCCGACGAGATCGAGGAACGCATCGAGGCGATGCTCGACCAGGACGTCGAGGCGCTGCTGGCCGATTCCGACGGCCTCGGCCGGGCCAAGCGCGTCGACGGCGTGCATGACCGCTACATCGAATTCGCCAAGCGCACCCTGCCCCGCTCGATGTCGCTGTCGGGCCTGCGCATCGTCGTCGACTGCGCCAACGGCGCGGCCTACAAGGTGGCGCCGGCAGCACTGTGGGAACTCGGCGCGGAAGTGATCGCGATCAATGTCGAGCCCAACGGCTTCAACATCAACCAGGAGTGCGGCTCGACCCATCCGGCCGGCCTGCAGAAGAAGATCCACGAGGTGCGCGCCGACATCGGCATCGCCCTCGACGGCGACGCCGACCGCGTCGTCATCGTCGACGAGAACGGCACCATCGTCGACGGCGACCAGATCATGGCGCTGATCGCGCAGTCTTGGCAGCAGAGCGGCCGCCTTGCCGGCGGCGGCGTGGTCGCAACCGTGATGTCGAACCTCGGGCTCGAGCGCTATCTCGGCGACCTCAACCTCGAACTGCACCGCACCAAGGTCGGCGACCGCTATGTCGTCGAGCACATGCGCGCGCACGGCCTCAACATCGGCGGCGAACAGTCCGGCCACATCGTGCTGTCGGATTTCTCGACCACCGGCGACGGGCTGGTGGCAGCCCTCCAGGTGCTGGCCTGCATCAAGCGCTCCAACAAGCCGATGAGCGAGTTGAGCCGCACCTTCGAGCCGGTGCCGCAGCTGCTCAAGAACGTGCGCTTCTCCGGCGGCAAGCCGCTCGAAGAGGCACTCGTCAAGGCGGCGATCGAGGACGGCCGCAGCCGGCTCGGCAAGACCGGCCGCCTGGTGATCCGCCCTTCGGGCACCGAACCGCTGATCCGCGTCATGGCCGAGGGCGACGACCCGCAGCTGGTCGAAACCGTAGTCAACGACATCGTCGGCGTCATTTCCGAGAGCCGCTCGGCCGCCTGATCCTTTCAAGAACTTAGCCGATCAAGCAAAGCCCGCCTCGCGCGGGCTTTTTTGCTTGCAGCAGAAGCCGCTCGCACAGTCCGGCAACCATGAAGCGCAAGAAAACGTGGTTAATCGTCAGGGTTAAGCAGCCCTTAACCTATACCAAGCATTATCCATGGCGGTTAGTCATGGTCGGGCGCGTAGCGGGTCCGCAGGTATGGGGTTTTTATCATGCGCAATTTTGGAAAGAAGGCGTTCGCCGCCGCGCTGCTTGCCAGCGTCACTGCCCCGGCATTCGCCGCGGACATGCCCGAGCCGATCATCGAGGTAGAACAGCCATCTTACGGCGGCTGGTACCTGCGTGGCCACATCGGCATGAGCAACCAGCGTATCAAGCGGCTGGAGTCGGAGCTGTTCGCATTCCCGGATGCTCATGGCTGGTACGACGAGGGCAGCTTCGGCTCCGCCCCGACATTCGGTGCCGGCGTCGGCTACCAGTTCAACGATTTCCTCCGCGGCGACCTGACGGTCGAATACCGCGGCAATTCCGAGTTCAACGCCCTGGACTGGCAGGATAATGGCGGTGTCATCACCACCAATGACTACCGCGGCAAGAAGTCGGAGTGGCTGTTCCTGGCCAACGCCTATGCCGACCTCGGCGACTTCTACGGCGTAACGCCCTATCTCGGCGCCGGTATCGGCGCATCGCGGAACACGATCTCCAGCTTCCGCGACATCAACATCATCAACAATGGCGGCGCCTATGCCGACGACAAGTCGCGCTGGGATCTCGCCTGGGCACTACACGCCGGTGTCGGCATCAAGGCAACCGAGCGCATGACTATCGACCTCGGCTACAGCTTCCTCTCGCTTGGCGATGGCCAGACCGGGGAACTCAAGAACGACGATCCGGCCGAGCCGTTCCCGCCAGCCGGAAACAGCGGCATCCGCTTCAAGGACATCACCTCGCACGACTTCAAGCTTGGCGTCCGCTATTCGTTGAACTGATCGCCCTGGCGTCATCGCGACGCATGGAGCGCCAATCTGCAAAACCGCCCGGCAAGCCGGGCGGTTTTTCGTTGTCCGGTTGCCGACGGAGCCACCCACGCTAACCAACCATTATCCTTAACCGCGACTTAACCTCTATGGTTAACAATGACTCGAACGGCTGCTGGATTCTCGGGCAACACCCTGGCGCCATTTCGGGAGAATGCGATCATGACATTGAAGTCTCGCATAGCGCTGGCGCTGACGGCGACCATGCTGTGGCCGCTGGCGGCAAGCGCTGCCGACTACGATCCGCCTGTCGTCATCGAAGAGGCACCGGAATATGTCCCCGTCGAGGTCGGCTCCGGCTGGTACCTGCGCGGCGATATCGGCTACAATTTCAGCGACACGCCCTACCAGTTCACGCTGCTGGGCGAGGAAACGCGCAACATCCACGTCAACGGCAGCATCGGCGCCGGTTACCACTTCAACGACTTCCTGCGCGGCGAACTGAATTTCGGCTTCGTTTCCTATGACAAGCTGGATGCATCGCTCGGGCCCGACACGATGCAGTTTGAGAACAACGTCTGGAACGGCATGGCCAATGTCTATGCCGACCTTGGCACCATCGCCGGCTTCACGCCCTATGTCGGCGCCGGCGTCGGCCTGATCTATTCGAGCACGACGGTCAACTACAACGCGCCCTCGATTCCCGCGACGTTCAACCTCGACGACACCCAGTACAAGGTCGCCTATTCGGTCGGCGCCGGCATCAATTACCAGGTGGCGCAGAACACCTCGGTCGACGTCGGCTACCAGTACCTCACCGCTCCCGACCTCGAATATGTCGACATCGACACGCTGACGGTCAAGAAGGGCGTCGACTACCATCAGGTCAAGGTCGGCCTGCGCTACGATCTCTGGTAGCCGGCCTTTTCGACCAAGCCATTCAAAAGGCGGCGGGTTTTGGCCCGCCGCCTTTGCATTTGGAAAACTGTTCCAGATGCGACGCGCAATTTCCTCTTGACGCCGGAGGCCGCTCCTAATATCGCCGTCCGTGGGCCACCCCTCCCCAACGAGGGGCCAACTATCTGGAAGGATAGAACCACGATGACGATCGTCGCCAAGCCCGGACTCCGTCCGGCAAATCCCAATTTCTCCTCAGGTCCCTGCGCAAAACGTCCCGGCTGGTCGTTCCAGGCCCTCGCCGACGCACCGCTCGGCCGTTCGCACCGCGCCAAGATCGGCAAGACCAAGCTCGAACAGGCGATCGAGCTGACGCGCGAAATCCTCAAGGTTCCCGCCGACTATCGCATCGGCATCGTTCCAGCCTCTGACACGGGCGCTGTCGAGATGGCGCTGTGGTCGCTGCTCGGCGAGCGCGGCGTTGACATGGTCGCCTGGGAGTCGTTCGGCGCCGGCTGGATCACCGACGTAGTCAAGCAGTTGAAGCTTGAGGACGTGCGCAAGTTCGAAGCCGCCTATGGCGAGCTGCCGGACCTGACCAAGGTCGATTTCGACCGCGACGTGGTCTTCACCTGGAACGGCACGACCTCGGGCGTGCGCGTCGCCAACGGCGACTTCATCCCGGCCGACCGCAAGGGACTGACCATCTGCGACGCGACCTCGGCGGCCTTTGCCCAGCGCCTCGACTACGCCAAGCTCGATGTCGTCACCTTCTCCTGGCAGAAGGTGCTCGGTGGCGAAGGCGCGCATGGCATGCTGATCCTCAGCCCCCGCGCCGTCGAGCGGCTCGAAACCTACAAGCCGGCCTGGCCGCTGCCCAAGATTTTCCGCATGACCTCGGGTGGCAAGCTGATCGAAGGCATCTTCAAGGGCGAGACCATCAACACACCGTCGATGCTGTGCGTCGAGGACTATGTCGATGCGCTGAACTGGGCCAAGTCGGTCGGTGGGCTTGACGGGCTGGTCGCCCGCGCTGACGCCAATTTCGCCGCCATCGACGCCTTCGTGAACGAAGCCGGCTGGCTCGGCCATCTCGCCGTCGTGCCGGAAACGCGCTCGAACACTTCGGTCTGCTTGTCTATCGTCGATCCTGAGGTGGCAAACCTCGACAAGGACGGCCAGGCGGCATTCGCCAAGGGCATGGTCTCGGCACTCGAAAAGGAAGGCGTCGCCTTCGACATCGGCGCCTATCGCGACGCCCCTCCCGGCCTGCGCATCTGGGCCGGCGCCACCGTCGAGACGTCGGATCTTGTGGCGCTGATGCCGTGGCTCGACTGGGCCTTCGCCAATCAGAAAGCCGCACTCAAGGCCGCGGCCTGACGGTCTTTACCCTCCCCCTTGTGGGGAGGGTCGATCCGCTAAGCGGATCGGGGTGGGGGTGCATCCGTTAGACTTTGCTCCCATCCCTGCGTTCACCCATTTGCCCCCAACCCGGTCGCTGCGCGACCGACCTCCCCACAAGGGGGAGGTAGGCCAATCGCAAGAGGATTTGCCCATGCCCCGCGTTCTCGTTTCCGACAAACTCTCCCCCACCGCCGTCCAGATCTTCAGGGATCGTGGCGTCGAGGTCGACTATCTCCCCGACCTCGGCAAGGACAAGGAAAAGCTGCTCGAAGTCATCGGCCAGTATGACGGCCTTGCCATTCGCTCGGCGACCAAGGTCACCGAAAAGCTGATCGCGGCCGCGACCAATCTCAAGGTCATCGGCCGCGCCGGCATCGGCGTCGACAATGTCGACATTCCCGCCGCCTCGCGGCGCGGCATCATCGTCATGAACACGCCCTTCGGCAATTCGATCACCACCGCCGAGCACGCCATCGCGCTGATGTTCGCGGTTGCGCGCCAGATCCCCGAAGCCAGCGTGTCGACGCATGCCGGCAAGTGGGAGAAGAACCGCTTTATGGGCGTCGAAATCACCGGCAAGACGCTCGGCCTGATCGGCTGCGGCAATATCGGCTCGATCGTCGCCACCCGCGCCGTTGGTCTCAAGATGCATGTCGTCGCCTTCGACCCGTTCCTCTCCGAGCATCGCGCCGAGGAACTGGGCGTCGAGAAGGTCGAGCTCGACGAGTTGCTTGCCCGCGCCGACTTCATCACCCTGCACACGCCGCTGACCGACAAGACGCGCAACATCATCAATGCCGATTCCATCGCCAGGATGAAGACCGGCGTGCGCATCATCAACTGCGCCCGCGGCGGCCTGATCGTCGAGAAGGACCTGATCGCCGGGCTGAAGAGCGGCAAGGTGGCGGGTGCCGGCATCGACGTGTTCGAGATCGAGCCGGCCGAGCAGAACGAGCTGTTCGGCATGGACAACGTGGTCTGCACGCCACATCTCGGCGCCTCGACATCGGAAGCGCAGGAGAACGTGGCACTGCAAGTCGCCGAGCAGATGGCCGACTATCTGGTCAAGGGTGCGGTCACCAACGCCATCAACATGCCCTCGATCACGGCGGAAGAAGCCCCGCGGCTGAAGCCCTTCGTCAAGCTCGCCGAAGTTCTAGGCGCCTTTGTCGGCCAGGTGACGGAAGACCCGATCACCGAGGTCGAGATCCTGTTCGACGGCCAGACCGCGCAGATGAACACCAAGGCGCTGATCAGCGCTGCCCTTGCCGGCCTGATCCGTCCGCAGCTCTCCGACGTCAACATGGTGTCGGCGCCGATCATGGTGAAGGAGCGCGGCATCATCGTCGCCGAGGTCAAGCGCGACAAGTCGGGCGTCTTCGACGGCTACATCAAGCTGACGGTCAAGACCGAGCACATGACCCGTTCGATCGCCGGCACCTGCTTCTCCGACGGCAAGCCGCGGTTCATCCAGATCAAGGGCATCAATCTCGATGCCGAGGTCGGCCAGCACATGCTCTACACCACCAATGCCGATGCGCCCGGCATCATCGGCCTGCTCGGCACCGTCTGCGGCGAGAACGGCGTCAACATCGCCAACTTCCAGCTTGGCCGCGACCGCCCGGGCGGGGACGCCATCGCGCTGCTGTATCTCGACGCGCCCTTCCCGGAGGACGTGCTTGCCAAGGTGCGCGACCACAAGTCGATCGACTCGGCCAAGCGCCTGCAGTTCGACGTCAACGGCTTCTGATCGGCCGGCTGAACAGCATTGCCTCCC
The DNA here is from genome assembly GCF_045345995.1 of Aminobacter sp. P9b. Classification (NCBI taxonomy): domain Bacteria; kingdom Pseudomonadati; phylum Pseudomonadota; class Alphaproteobacteria; order Hyphomicrobiales; family Phyllobacteriaceae; genus Aminobacter; species Aminobacter sp. P9b. The sequence continues at coordinate 411,534 of NZ_CP150082.1, forward strand.
AAGGCTGAAGAGGGCGCGGCTTGGTCCGCGCCTTTTTCTTTCAGGAACCGCGATCGACGGTGCTGCGAGCCATCAGCTCCTCGGCGCTCGCCATCTTGCGTCCGCTGTGCTCGGCCAGCCAGATGCCGCCGAACACCAGGGCGATGGCCAGCGCATGGTAGAGCTGGAAATCCTCGCCGAGGATCAGAACCGAGAGCAGAGTCCCGAAGATGGGAACCATATTGATGAACAAGCCGGCCCGATTGGCGCCGATGAGTTCGACACCGCGGATGTAGAACATCTGCGCCATGATCGACGGGAATATCACGACATAGGCGGTGAGCGCCCAGCCATAGAGATCGGGCGCAATGACCCGATCGGTGGCGATCTCCCACGCCGTGAACGGGATCGAGGTGACGAAGGCCGACGCCGCCAGCATGATCATCAGGCTTTGCCAGTGGATGTCGGGCTTGAAGCGAAGCGCCACCGTATAGGCGCTGTAGACGAGCACAGCGACCAGCATCAGCGCGTCGCCGAAATTCAGGTCCAGCACCACCAGGTTCGAGAGGTTGCCATGGCTCGCCGTCAGCGCGACGCCAAGCAGCGAAAGCAGGAAGCCGAGGATCTGGCCGAGGGCGACGCGCATTCGGAACAGCAGGAAGTTGGCGGCGAAGATCAGCATCGGCATGCCCGCCTGCTCGATGCTGGTGTTGATTGCGGTGGTGAAATTCAGCGCGGTGTAGAGCGCTGCGTTGAACACGGTGAAGCCGAGCGCGCCCAGGCTGGCGAGCACCCAGATATGCTTGCGAACCACGGGCCAGTCGGCACGCAGCCGCGGCCAGCCGATGGCAACGAGCAGGGCGGCAGCGAAGGCCCAGCGCATGGTGGTGAACAGCATCGGCGACACGTGGCCGACCGCGAGCTTGCCCGCCACCGAGTTGCCGCCCCAGAACAGGGTTGTCAGCAACAGCAGGACATAGGCATTTCGGAACATCCGGACGAACTTTCGCGGGCGACAGGCTATAGCCCGGGCCTAAGTGGCCGATCCCGGCAAGTAAATGCCTCCAAAGGCAGAATTTGTTGTGCCTGAGGCGGCAAAGAAAGGTCGCGCTTGCAATTGCTTGGCGTTATAGAGGCCTGTCATTTTGCACTGTTCGCGGCCCGGCCCGCGATGTCGGAAGGAAAATATCATGGCCAATGTGGTGGTCGTCGGTTCCCAGTGGGGCGACGAAGGCAAGGGCAAGATCGTGGACTGGCTGTCCGAGCGCGCCGATGTGGTGGTGCGGTTCCAGGGCGGGCATAACGCCGGTCACACGCTGGTGGTCGACGGCGTGGTCTACAAGCTTTCGCTCCTGCCCTCCGGCGTCGTCCGCGAGGGCAAGCTGTCGATCATCGGCAACGGCGTGGTCTTCGATCCGCATGCCTTCGTCGCAGAATTGGAGAAGATCCGCGCCCAGGGCGTCGAGATCGGCCCCGACCGCCTGAAAATCGCCGAAAACACTGCGCTTATCCTGTCCTTGCATCGCGAATTGGATGGCTTCCGCGAGGACGCCGCCTCCAACTCCGGAACGAAGATTGGCACGACCCGTCGCGGCATCGGCCCCGCCTACGAGGACAAGGTGGGACGCCGTGCTGTCAGGGTGATGGACTTGGCGGATTTGGACACACTGCCCCACAAGGTCGACAGGTTGCTCACGCACCACAATGCGCTGCGCCGCGGCCTCGGCCATGCGGAAGTGACGCATGACGCCATCATGGCCGAGCTGACCTCGATCGCCGACCAGATCCTGCCTTACATGGACCGCGTCTGGAAGGTACTCGACGACAAGCGCCGTGCCGGCGAACGCATCCTGTTCGAGGGCGCGCAGGGTACCCTGCTCGACATCGACCACGGCACCTATCCGTTCGTCACCTCGTCGAACACGGTTGCCGGCCAGGCAGCCGCCGGATCGGGCGTCGGCCCGGGCGCGATCAACTATGTCCTCGGCATCACCAAGGCCTATACGACGCGCGTCGGCGAAGGCCCGTTCCCGACCGAGCAACAGAACGAGATCGGCGAATTCCTGGGCACCCGTGGCCACGAGTTTGGAGTTGTCACCGGGCGCAAGCGGCGCTGCGGCTGGTTCGACGCCGTGCTGGTGCGCCAGGCGGTTGCCGTCAACGGCATCAAGGGCATCGCGCTGACCAAGCTCGACGTGCTCGACGGCCTCGACGAGATCAAGGTCTGCACCGGCTACATGCTCGACGGCGAGCTGATCGACTACCTGCCCGCGAGTCAGGGCGCGCAGGCACGCGTCGAGCCTGTCTACGAGACGCTCGAAGGCTGGAAAGGCACCACCGCCGGCGCCCGCAGCTGGAACGCCCTGCCCGCCCAGGCGGTGAAGTACGTGCGCTATATCGAAGAGCTGATCGGCGCACCCGTGGCGATGCTTTCCACCAGCCCGGAGCGGGAGGACACGATACTTGTGACCGACCCGTTTGAAGACTAGTTTTGGCAGCTTTCCGGCGGCGCCAGCTGCCGGACGCGGCGCGGCCCAGAAGAAAAGATAGGTCGACGAGAGAATGGCAGACTTCGTAGCGGTCCTGAAGAAGACGCTGGATGGCATGGGCGACACCACGCCGGCAATGCGCGCGCGGGTATATGACAAGGCCCGCAGCACGATCGCTGCCAAGCTTGCCGCCCTCGACCCGCAGCCGCCTGCCGCCGTCGCCGAACGACAGACGAAATCGCTCGAGGACGCCATCGCCACCGTCGAGGCGTCGTTCACAGCAAAGCCGGTCGAAGACGACCCGCTGGCCGAGCTCGAAAACGTCTTCACATCGATCGCCCGCAACAAGGACCAGCCGGCCTACAGCCGGCCCGCGCCCGAGCCGGAGATTCGGCGCCCTGCGACTCCCGTTGCGCCCGTGCCGCCGTCGCCCGCAGCCGTCCCTGCGCCGACCTATGCACCGCAGGCACGTGAGCCACTGCCCGACTTCTCGGCCAGCCACGATTTCGGCAACGGGGCGCCAGAAGCGGAGGGCGACAACCGTTTCGGCGATGAGGCGCCTGAGGACGTCGATCCATTCCAGAACACCCGGCAAAGACCACGCAAGCGCGTCAGCGGCGGCCTGATTGCCGCTGCCCTTGCAGTCGTGGTGATTGGCGGTGGCGGCTATGCACTGTGGTCGAACGGCGACGCGTTCGTCGGCTCCAGCGACGACAAGCCGGCGGCGACCGCGCCCGCGAAGGAAGCGGCGACACCCCCGCCAGCCAATGGCGGCCAGAACGCCCAGGCCCCGGCCGGTGGCGAACCGGGCAAGTTCACCCAGCGCATGACGGCGGACGGCAACGAAGTCGACCCGGGTCCGGCAAGCGGCAGCAACGGCGTTGGCGAAGGAACCTCCGTCGCCGCCTTGACCCAGCAGCCGCCAGCAGCACCGGCGACCACGCCCGAACCGGACCAGCCCGCGCCAGAGACACCGGCGACGACGCCCGCAGAGGGCACGGCTCCGACGCCGCCTGCGGCGAGCGAAAACGCACCCGTCGCCGTCGGACAGAAGGCGATCTTCTACGAAGAACGTACCAACGTGGCGCAGGGGTCGGCCGAGCCCGGTGCAGTCGTCTGGACCGTTGTGCAGGAATCTCCCGGCGGCGACCTGCCGCCCGAACCGGCGATCCGCGCCGAGGCGACGATCCCGGGCAAGGATATTCAGCTGCGCATGACCATCCGCCGCAACGCCGACAAGACGCTGCCGGCGAGCCATATCCTCGAAATGATCTTCCTGACGCCTGACGGTTTCGAAGGCGGCGGCATCGAGAATATCCTGCGTGTGGCGATGAAGAGTTCCGAACAGGACGCCGGCAACTCCTTGCTCGGCATTCCGGCCAAGATTGCCGACGGCTTCTTCCTCGTCGCGCTCAACGACACCAAGGCCGAAGTCGACGCCAACCTGAACCTTCTGCGTCGCCAGAGCTGGATCGACGTGCCCGTCGTCTACAAGTCCGGTCGCCGCGCCTTGTTCACGCTGGAAAAGGGCATCCCCGGCGACAAGGTGTTCGAAGACGCGATGAAGGCCTGGCAGGCCAAGGCTGCGGGATAAGGCCGGCGCACCGTAGCGTGCGCATAATTCTGACGCGGGCCGTCCCGCGTCAGAAGCCCTGGAACAGCATATCGAGGGCGTCGGTAATTTTGTCGTGTTGTTTCGATAGATTTTCAACTGCCGCAGGCAACTCGGAAGCCATCACGGCCGATATGAATTGCGTCACCATGACGTAGTCCTTGCCGCCAATCGCGAATATCGGATTCAATCTGTGCGCCGGCTTGGGCGCCATGTTCAGCGGCAAGATTGGAACTACCACGCGGGTGTTTAAGTGCCGGAGTAGATCGGCCTGAACATCGAGAAAATAAGCGTCGGCGTCTGCATTACGATACAGATCGAAGCGCGCCATCAGAACATCCGGTACTTGGCTAACGGCAATCCGTTACGTTCCACATACTCGTTCGAGCTTTCGATGGCTTCCCTGTTTTCCTCCAGCCACTGGCGCGATTTCTCCTCGGAAATCGCTTTCGCCAGTCCAGCTTCGGCGGCTTGGGACATATTGATACCAAGCGCCTTGGCCTCCTCGACCAGTCTAGAATCGAGGGACACATTCGTTGGTTTGCGCGTAGGTTTGGCTGCCTTTTGAAGCATGAGACTCTCCGTCGGTCATGCACATACAATATGCGCATGACCGACCGAGAGCAAGAATCGGACTAACCTTCGAGTTCCTCGCGCAGCATCTCCAGCTCCAGCCATTCTTCCTCAAGCCCTGTCAGCGTCACCCGTTCCTTGTCGAGGGCGGCGATGGTCTTCTGGAAGCCATGGGGGTCGCGCTCGTAGAAGGCCGGATCGGCAATCTGGTTTTCCAGCCGCGAGATCGAAGCGGTCACTGCTTCCATCTTCTTGGGCAGGCTTTCGAGCGCGAATTTCTGCTTGAAGGACAGCTTCTTGGCAGCAGCCTTGGGTGCGTCGGGTTCGCTGCGCGACGCGCTCGACGTCTCGGCATTCGCCTTGCGCGACTTGCGGTCATCGAGCCTGGTGCCGCCGCGCTGGGCCAGCATGTCGGAATAGCCGCCGGCATATTCGACCCATTTGCCATCGTTGTCGGGTGCAATGATGCTGGTTACCGTGCGGTCGAGGAAGTCACGGTCGTGGCTGACCAGGATGACGGTGCCGGCGAAACCAGCGACCAGTTCCTGCAGCAGTTCCAGCGTCTCCATGTCGAGATCGTTGGTCGGTTCGTCGAGCACAAGCAAGTTGGCCGGGCGCGCCAGAACGCGTGCCAGGATCAGCCGGGCGCGCTCGCCGCCCGAGAGTTCACGCACCGGCGTGCGCGCCTGCTCGGGCTTGAACAGGAAGTCCTTCATGTAGGACACGACGTGGCGCTGCTCGCCGTTGATGACGAGGTTCTCGCCACGACCGTCGGTCAGGTAGCTGGTCAGGGTTTCGTTCGGGTCGACCGCCTCGCGCTTCTGGTCGAGCGTGGCGATCTCCAGGTTGACGCCGAGCCGCACGTTGCCCGCATCGGGCTCCAGCTCGCCGGTCAGCATCTTGAGCAGCGTCGTCTTGCCGGCACCGTTGGGACCGACGAGGCCGATGCGGTCACCACGCTGGATGCGGGTCGAGAAGCCCTTCACCACCGTCAGGTCGCCGAAGCTCTTTTCGATGTTCTTGGCCTCGATGACGAGCTTGCCGGATTCTGCGGCATCGCTGGCGACCATCGTCGCCACCCCTTCGGCTCCGCGATGGCCACGGAATTTCTGGCGCATTGTCTGCAGTTCGCCGAGGCGGCGCATGTTGCGCTTGCGCCGCGCCGTCACGCCGTAGCGCAGCCAATGCTCCTCGCGCACGATCTGGCGGCCAAGCTTGTGCTGATCGCGCTCCTCTTCCTCGAGTATCTGGTCGCGCCATTCTTCGAAGTGGGCAAAGCCACGGTCGAGCCGGCGCGTCTGGCCGCGGTCGAGCCAGACGGTGTTGCGGCTGACGCGTTCGAGGAAGCGGCGATCATGCGAAATCAGGATCAGCGCCGAGGAGGTCCGGATAAGCTCCTCTTCCAGCCACTCGATGACGGAGAGGTCGAGATGGTTGGTCGGCTCGTCGAGCAAAAGGATGTCGGGCTCGGGCGCCATGACGCGGGCAAGTGCGGCACGGCGTGCCTCGCCGCCGGACAAGTCGCCAGGCCGCTCCTCGCCGGTGAGGCCGAGATGGTCAAGCAGATAGGTGGCGCGATGCGCGTCGTCGGCCGGCCCGAGGCCAGATTCGACATAGGCGCGCACGCTGGCAAAGCCGTCCATGTCGGGCGCCTGCGGCAAATAGCGGATCGTCGCCGAGGGCTGGCGGAACACCTCGCCGTCCGTAGGCTCGACCATGCCGGCGGCGATCTTGAGCAGCGTCGACTTGCCCGAACCGTTGCGGCCGACAAGCGCGATCTTGTCGCCGGTCGAGGCCGACAGCGCCGCGCCGTCGAGCAGCGGCACGCCGCCAAAGGTCAGGCGAATGCCATCGAGATTGAGAAGCGGAGGGGCCATGTTTCAGAAATCCGAGGCAGGAAAGGGATGGGCAAGGAGCAGCGCGCGGCCACTGCCTAGCGAGACGCGCAAACTGCCGCGCACTTCGTTGGAAAGCGTCAGCGACGAGCCGAAAGGCACCTGGACGCTGTCGAGCGGCCATTTGGCGCCCTCTTCGGTGAGCCCGGAAAGCTCGGAGAAGGCAAGTACCGAAAACAGCGTACCGTCTTCATAGTCGAAGCCGGAAGTGCCAGGCAAAAGCGGATGCGCCTCCTGGCGGCCGCTGGTCAACAGAACCTCCGTGCCTGCTTCGGCAAGGCGCAGCGCCAGCGCGAGATGAAGAAAGGCGTGGTCGGCACGAGCTCCGCCAAAGGCGCCGACCAGCACCAGCGAGGTCGCCCCGCGGGCGAGCGCAGCCGCGATCGCCAGTTCGCCGTCGGTCTTGTCCTTGTCGGCGGGAAACATCTCGCGCGGCACGGAAGCGAAGCTCGGGTCGATCTCGGCGGGCGCCGAGTCGAAGTCGCCGAGCCAGAGTTCCGGCAGCAGGCCGAGCGTTGCGGCATGACGGATACCGGAATCGGCCGCGATGACGCGGCTGCCCGCGACCTGACGGTCGAGGCGCGGCGTGCGGAGGAGCTCGCCGCCGAGAAGTAGGGTGAACCGGGTCATGGCAAGCGCATTACCAGCCCGGCAGCCGAAACGGAAGGCCGCGAGGCGGCGCGTGGCCGGCAAACTACTGCTTGCGCGGCCTTCCACGCGGCTCTATTTGTGGGACCGCTCTAACGGGGTGCCTGTCACGCGCAAGCGGGCAGGCTGAGAGGCATGGAGAGTTCCGGCCAACCCGCTGAACCTGATCCGGTTTGTACCGGCGGAGGGATTAGATGCTTCGGACGCCCGGCGCTTCAAATTCCCTTTCAACACCAATGAAGGAGGCGCCGATGCGCTCGCCCGTTCTGTCCCTGACTTCCGCCCTGGCGCTCGCCGCTATTGCCTTTCCGGCCGCTGCCGAAGGCATGCTCACGGTCTACACCTATGAAAGCTTTACCGCCGAGTGGGGCCCCGGCCCGCAGGTCAAGAAGGCGTTCGAGGCCGAATGCGCCTGCGAGGTCGATTTCGTCTCGGTTGCCGACGGCGTCGCCCTGCTCAACCGCGTCAAGCTCGAAGGTGCGGCCACCAAGGCCGACATCGTACTCGGTCTCGACACCAATTTGACCGCCGAAGCCAAGGCGACCGGCCTGTTCGTGCCGCACGGTTCGGCGGGCGAAAACGTCAAGGTTCCGGGCGACTGGAAGGACGACACCTTCGTGCCTTACGACTACAGCTATTTCGCCGTCGTCTACGATACCGAAAAGCTGAAGACCCCGCCGAAGAGCCTCAAGGAGCTGGTCGAAGGCGACCCTGAGCAGAAGATCGCCATCCAGGACCCCCGCACCTCGACGCCCGGCCTCGGCCTGCTCTTGTGGGTCAAGTCGGTCTATGGCGACAAGGCACCGGAAGCCTGGGCCAAGCTCAAGGGCCGCGTGCTGACGGTCACGCCGGGTTGGAGCGAGGCCTATGGCCTGTTCACCAAGGGCGAAGCGCCGATGGTGCTGTCCTACACCACCTCGCCCGCCTACCATATGGTCGCGGACAAATCCGAGCGCTACCAGGCCGCGTCCTTCGAAGAAGGCCACTATCTGCAGATCGAGGTTGCCGGCATCACCACGACGGGCGCCAAGAACCCGCTGGCCGAGAAGTTCATGGCCTTCATGACCGGTCCCGGCTTCCAGGACGTCATCCCCGAGACCAACTGGATGCTGCCCGCCGGCAAGACCGACAAGCCGCTCAACCCGGCCTTCGACAAGCTTGTGAAGCCGGCCAAGACGCTGATCTTCAGCGCCGACGAAGTCGCCGCCAACCGCAAGGCCTGGGTCGACGAGTGGCTTGGCGTGATGAGCAAGTAAGCACGAAAAGCTCCAGCGTGAACGCCCTACGTCGCCCCCCTCTGTCCTGCCGGTCATCTCCCCCACAAGGGGGGAGATTGGCAGTGGCTTGGCCCCCGCCAAGCTGGGGTTGCAAAGTAGGAGCGGACGCAGCGACGCAGATGATCTCCCCCCTTGTGGGGGAGATGACCGGCAGGACCGAGGGGGGCGACGTAGAGCAGAACGTGGCCGTTCGGCACCTGCCCCGCTCCAACTGCTTCTAGGTCGGCATGAGCATTCGCACCTCCGATCCCCGCATCGCCGCTGGCATAATTGCGCTGGTGGCCATCGGCATCCTGATCGGCGGCGCGTTTGCCGGGCTTGGCATCGAGGCCGCGCGTAACCCGCAAGGAGCCGCAGCGGCTTTCGACGGTTATCTCTTCCGCGTCGCGCGCTTCACGCTGTGGCAGGCGCTGCTGTCGACTTTGTTGTCACTTGCGCCAGCGATCTTCGTCGCCCGCGCCCTGTCGCGGCACCCGCAGTTCCCCGGCCGCGGGCTGATCCTGCGCCTGTTTGCCGTTCCTCTCGCCTTGCCGGCAATCGTCGCAGCCCTCGGTATCCTCTCGCTCTATGGCCGCGCCGGCTATTTCGCCGAACCATTGACGGCGCTGACCGGTGGCACATGGCCTGGCATCTATGGCCTGTCAGGCATTCTGGTCGCCCATGTCTTCTTCAACCTGCCGCTGGCGACGCGGCTGATGCTCGAGGCGCTGCAGACCGTGCCGACCGACCAGTGGCGACTGGCGAGCCAACTGGGCATGGGCGCGCGGGCGAGCTTCCGGTTCATTGAATGGCCGGCAATGCGCGCAGCCCTGCCCGGCATCGCCGGACTGGTGTTCATGCTCTGCATCACCTCCTTCACCATCGTCCTGACACTTGGCGGCGGCCCGGCTGCAACGACGCTGGAAGTGGCGATCTACCAGGCGCTGCGCTTCGATTTCGACCCTGCCCGGGCGGTCGCCCTCACCGTGCTGCAAATCGCACTGACTGCCGTCGTGGTCCTGGCGCTGATGCGGCTCGGCGCCAACACGACAGGCGACGCCAACCTGCCAGTGGCACGACGTAGCTTCATCCAGGCCAAGGCCGGCGAGACCGCATTCAACGTCGCAGCCATCCTTCTTGCCCTCGTCTTCGTCGGTGGGCCGATGCTGGCGACCGTCGCCTCCGGGCTCAAGGCTGATCTCGGTCGGCTGGCCGGCGAAGCCTCCGTCCAGCGCGCAACGCTGACCAGCATCGTGCTGGCCACAATATCGGCGACGCTCGCGGCAATGATCGCGCTGGCGCTGGTCATGGCGCGCCGAGCGCTGGCAGGCAGCCGGCAGAGTGACAAAAAAACACTCCTCGAACGGTTCACCGACACCGGCGCCGGCTTCGTGCTGGTGGTGCCGCCGATCGTCATCGGCGCCGGCTGGTTCGTGCTGGTGAGGCAGTCGGTCGACGTGTTTGCGCTGGCCCCAGTCATGGTGGTCACCGTCAATGCCGTCATGGCGATGCCCTTTGCGGTTCGCGCCATCCGGCCTGCTTACGATGCGGGGAGCGAGCGCCACGAGCGGCTTTGTGCCCAGCTCGGCATTTCCGGCTGGAGCCGGTTGCGGCTGATCGACTGGCCGGTACTCAGGCGCCCGCTGGCCACCGCCTTCGCCTTTGCCATGGCGCTGTCACTTGGCGACCTTGGTGTCATCGCCCTCTTCGGCAGCGACGCCGTGCAGACGCTGCCCTATCTACTACTCGCCCGCATGGGCAGCTATCGCACAGACGACGCGGCGGGCCTGGCACTGATGCTCGGACTGTTGTGCCTGGCTTTGATGATGTTGGCCGACCGCCTCGGCAAGGAGACTTCCAGATGACCGCGACCAGTGCGGCCGTGCGCTTCGACCAAGTGGTGTTCAGCTATGCCGACACCATGGTGCGTTTCGACGTGACTTTCGCGCCCGGCGAGATCACCGCCATCATGGGACCGAGCGGGGCCGGCAAGTCGACCCTGCTCAATCTCGTTGCCGGCTTCGAGACGCCCCGCGAAGGCCGCGTGCTGATCGGCGAAACGGATGTGACCTCGGCGCCTCCTGCCGACCGGCCGGTGTCGATGGTGTTTCAGGAAAACAACCTCTTCGCCCATCTCGATGTCGCCAGCAATGTCGGGCTGGGGCGCTCGCCTGGCTTGCGCCTGGGCGCGACGGACAAGCAGGATGTAGCCAGCGCCCTTGCGCGCGTCGGGCTGGCTGGCATGGAGCACCGCCTGCCGCGCGAACTCTCTGGCGGCGAGCGCCAGCGTGTGGCCTTGGCACGCGTTCTTGTGCGCGACCGCCCGATTCTCCTGCTGGATGAACCCTTTGCCTCGCTTGGACCAGCCTTGCGCGACGACATGCTGGACCTTTTGGCAAGCGTCCAAGCAGAACGCAGGATGACCGTGCTTTTCGTGACACACCAACCCGAAGATGCGCGAAAACTCGCCGAAAACATGGTTTTCGTCGAAGCTGGAAGGGTTGCCGCGGCAGGAAAGACTGCGGATTTCTTTACAAGTTCTGGACCTGAAGCCTTCAGACACTATATCGGCAATGAACGGCAGTGACACGATCACGCCAAGTTGCCCGGAAGCGGACATAATTTACAGCCAAATCGCCATGTTCGCGGCGGCGGCCTTATTGTGTCGGCAAGGCGAGTGTGGCTACGTCCACACCATGCGGGCCTGCTTCGCCCGCATGTGTTGAATTTGAAAGGACGAGCTCTGCCCATCTGCCGCGACGGACTGACCAGGACGATAACGACACGCTGCGCGCGACTTGCCGTCGCCGTGGCGCTGTCGGCGCTTGTCGCCGGTTGCCAGGTGCTCAACTCGTCGGACGTTCGCGAATCCGGCTTCCAGCCGTCCAACAATCCGGTGACGGTCGACAATGTCTCGCGCAACGACAAGCTGGCCGAGATCGCCAAGGCCCAGCACCCGCGCATCCTGGCCACTTATGGCGGAGAATACTCCGACCCCAAGCTGGAGCGCATGGTCGCCAAGGTCGTCGGCAGCCTGACCACCGTTTCGGGCAACCCGAACCAGACCTATCGCATCACCATCCTCAACTCGCCCAACGTCAACGCCTTCGCGCTGCCGGGCGGCTACCTCTACGTGACCCGCGGACTTCTCGCGCTGGCCAACGATTCGGCCGAACTGGCCGCCGTCATCTCGCACGAGATGGGCCACGTCACCGCCAACCACGGTATCCAGCGCCAGCAGAAGGAAGCCGAGGAAGTGCTGGCGACCAAGGTCGTCACCGACGTGCTGGGTGAAAGCCCGACAGCCAAGGCAGCACTGATCCGCGGCAAGCTGAGGCTTGCCCAGTTCTCGCGCAACCAGGAGCTCGAGGCCGACGGCATCGGCATCAAGATGAGCGGCCAGTCCGGCTACGATCCGTTCGCCGCGGGTCGCTTCCTGCAGTCGATGGCCGCCTATAGCGACCTGCGCGCCGTCAGCGGCGCCACCGACGCCAGCCTCGACTTCCTGGCCAGCCATCCCAATGCGCCACAGCGTATCGACCTGGCCCAGCGCCATGCCCGCCAGTTCGGCGCTCCGGGCATCGGCAAGCGCGACCGCGATTCCTTCCTCGCCGGCATCGACGGGCTGCTGTTCGGCGACACGCCCGACGAGGGCTATGTGCGTGGAACTACCTTCCTGCATCCCAAGCTCGGCATCTCGTTCTCGGTGCCGCAGGGCTTCATCATCGACAACACCGCCGCTGCCGTCACCGCGACAGGGCCGGGCAACATGGCCATCCGCTTCGACGGCGTGACCATCGACAGCAAGCTGTCGCTGCCCGACTACGTCAAGAGCGGCTGGGTCGCCGGGCTCGATCCGGCAAGCGTCCGCTCGGAAACGATCAACGGCAACGAGGCGGCGTTTGCCCGCGCCAGCGCCGAAGGCTGGCAATTCGACATCATGGTGATCCGCGCCGGCGCACAGGTGTACCGCCTGCTGACGGCGGCTCCAACCGCCAGTCCCAATCTCGACGCGGTCGCCCGCTCGGTGAGTTCCAGCTTCCAGGTCATGACGGCTGCGGAAAAGGCTGCGCTCAAGCCGCTGCGCATCCGCGTCGTCACCGTGCAGCCGGGCCAGAACATGGGGGCGCTCGCCGCCAGCATGGTCGGCGTCGACCGCAAGCTCGATCTGTTTCGGGTGTTGAACGCGCTCGCCCCCGGAGCCACCGTTTCGGCCGGCGACAAGGTCAAGGTCGTCACCGACAGGTAGTCAGCTACGCGGCCAGGAATGCCGAGTTCTGCCGCACAAGGGCCGACTTCAGCTTTTCCATGGCACGGGTTTCGATCTGTCGAACCCGCTCCTTGGAGATACCGAGCGTAGTGCCCAGCTCTTCCAGCGTCGCGCCCTCCTCGCTCAGCCGGCGCTCCTCGATGATCTGCAGTTCGCGCGCGTTGAGCACGCCGAGCGCGTCGTGCAGCCAGCCCGACCGCCGTTCGATATCGATCGCATCGCCGACGAGTTCATCCGGCAATGGATCGTCGGAGACCAAAAGATCCATGCGCTCGCCTGCATCGCCATCGTCGCTTAGCGGCGCGTTGAGCGAGGTATCAGGCACCGACAGGCGCATGTCCATCATGGCGACGTCCGCTTCCGACACCCCGAGCGCCAAGGATATTTCCTGATAGGCCGAACTGTTGCCGAGCGGACCGCCACCCTGTGCAAGGCGCGCGCGCATGCGGCGCAGGTTGAAGAACAGTGATTTCTGGGCCGAGCTCGTGCCGCCCCTGACGATCGACCAGTTGCGCAGGATGTAGTCCTGCATGGAAGCCCGTATCCACCAGCTGGCATAGGTCGAAAAGCGCACTTCCCGCTGCGGGTCGAAGCGCGCGGCAGCCTCGAGCAGCCCGACATGGCCTTCCTGGATGAGATCGCCAATCGGCAGTCCATAGCGCCGGAACTTGACCGCCATGGCGATGACGAGGCGCATATGGGCGGTGGTGATGCGGTTCAGCGCGTCCTGGTCGTGCTGTTCTTTCCAGCGGATCGCCAGTTCCAGCTCTTCGCCACGTTCCAGATAGGGCGCGCGCGACGCGGCCCGCAGCATCATCTGTTCGCCAGCAAGGCCTGCCCGGTCCATATACATGCTTCGCCCCTTGTTGCGTGAGCAAGCCGGGCGCACCGTGAATGCGGACGCTGCCCCGCAAGGCTATTAACGCAAGATGCCGGACAATGTTCCACAAGGGCCGGGCACAGCGCATGTGCGTAGATTCAGATTCCAACAACGATGCATAATTGAAATTTCATTCCTTATCTTGACCGCCGGCATCTGCGAGATTGCACCCAATCACAACTTCGCCGGCCCTCGTTGCCGGCCCAAAATCGGGATCGCATGAAATGAACTGGTTGAAATCGCTGGCCGTTGCCGCAACGCTCCAGATTGTAGCCGTTGGCGCAAGCCACGCAGGCGAGAACCTCAATGAGATCAAGGCTGCCGGCGTGTTCAAGATCGGCACCGAAGGCACCTATGCGCCATTCACCTATCATGACGCCTCGGGCGCCCTGGTCGGCTTCGACGTCGAGATTGGTCGCGAGATCGCCAAGCGCCTCGGCGTCAAGGCCGAATTCCTCGAAGGCAAGTGGGACGGCCTGATCGCCGGCATCGACGCCAAGCGCTACGACGCCGTCATCAACCAGGTCGGCATCACCGAGGCGCGCCAGGCCAAGTACGACTTCTCCGAGCCCTACATCACGTCCAAGGCCGTTCTCATCGTCAGCGGCAAGAACGAGGACATCAAAGGCTTCGCCGATCTCAAGGGCAAGAAGTCGGCCCAGTCGCTGACCAGCAATTTCGGTAAGATTGCCGAAGCCAATGGCGCCGAACTCGTCGGCACCGACGGCTTCGACCAGTCGATCCAGCTGGTGCTCAACGGCCGCGCCGACGCCACCATCAACGACAGCCTGTCCTTCTACGACTTCAAGAAGCACAAGCCCGACGCAGACGTGAAGATCGTCGCCGAGGAAGAAAAGGCCGACTCCTCCGGCGTCATCGTGCGCAAGGGCGAACCGGAGCTGGTCGAGGCGATCAACAAGGCGCTGGCCGAGATCAAGGCCGACGGCACCTACAAGAAGATCTCCGAGACCTACTTCGGCACGGACGTCTCGCAGTAACCGCATTGCCCATCGGGCTGCGGCAGCCGATGGGCATTGATTTTTCCACCTCTCATTTTTCCCATGAACTTGCCCGGAAAATCTGCGATTTTCCGGGCTCGTTTGTTGTGGGGAGGGAGCATTCATCTTGCCACACTGGCTGCAATTGATGCTGGAATCGCTCGGCCCCCTGTTGTGGGCCGCCCTCGTTTTCACCGCACCGCTGACGCTTCTCTCTTTCGCTTTCGGCCTGACGGTTGGGCTGGGGGCAGCGCTTGCCCGGCTGTTCGGGCCGGCCTGGCTATCGGCGATCGTACGCTTCTATGTCTGGATTATCCGCGGTACGCCGCTTCTGGTGCAGCTGTTCCTGATCTTCTACGGCCTGCCGAGCATGGGCGTCGTGCTCGACGCCTTCCCGGCCGCGCTGATCGGCTTCACGCTCAATGTCGGCGCCTACTCCTCCGAGATCATCCGCGCCGCCATCAGTTCGGTCGCCAAGGGACAATGGGAAGCGGCCTATTCGATCGGTATGACATGGTCGCAGGCGATGCGCCGGACCATCCTGCCGCAGGCGGCGCGCGTAGCGGTGCCGCCGCTGTCCAATACCTTCATCTCGCTGGTCAAGGACACCTCGCTGGCAGCCGCCATCACCGTACCGGAGATGTTCCAGGCAGCACAGCGCATCGTCGCCACCACCTACGAGCCGCTGATCCTCTATGTCGAGGCAGCCCTGCTCTATCTCGCCATGAGTTCGGTGCTGTCGGCCCTGCAGGTCAGGCTGGAGAAGCGGCTCAACCGTTATGGCGGCTTCCTGGAGGCGCGGACATGATCGGGCTTTCCAACATCGTCAAGAGCTTCGGCGACAATACCGTGCTCAAGGGCGTCTCGGTCGAGATCCGGGAAGGCAGCGTCACCGCCCTCGTCGGCCCGTCCGGCGGCGGCAAGAGCACGCTTCTGCGCTGCATCAACCTGCTGGAGATCCCGACCTCCGGCACGGTACGCATCGGCGACGACACGCTCGAGTTTCGCCCGGATGTCAGGGTGCCGACCAGAGCGATCCAGCAACTGCGCCGCCAGACCGGCATGGTGTTCCAGAACTTCCAGCTGTTCCCGCATCGCACGGCGGTCGAGAACGTGATGGAAGGGCTGGTGACCGTGCTGAGATGGCCGGAGGCCAAGGCCCACGAACGCGCTTTGGCCCTGCTCGAAAAGGTCGGCATGGCGCACAAAATCGATGCCTGGCCGGCAACGCTGTCCGGCGGCCAGCAGCAGCGCGTGGCAATAGCCCGGGCACTGGCGCCGTCGCCGAAGGTGCTGCTGTGCGACGAGCCTACGTCGGCACTGGACCCTGAACTCGCCCAGGAGGTGGTCGACGTGCTCGGCCAGCTGGCGCGCGAGGGCACGACCATGGTGATCGCGACACACGACCTGCGCCTGGCCTCGAAGATCGCCCACGAGGTGGTGTTCCTCGAAGCGGGAACGGTCGTCGAGAAGGGTCCTGCGAGCGAGGTGTTCGGCAATCCGACGCATCAGCGCACCAAGCGCTTCATCGCGACGATCACGCATCAGCACGACCACGGCAAGGGTGGCGAAAGCTGACGTCGCCACACCTGCCTGAAACAAAAAACCCGGCCATTGGCCGGGTTTTTCGTAATCTATAGAAGCATGCCAGATCAGGCTGCTTCTTCCTGCTCGGCGTCGGCTTCCTCATTGTCGGCCTTGGCGCCACGCTTCGGACCCTTGTTGAGGTTGGCCTCGATCAGGCGAACGGCTTCGGTCTCCGACAGGCGATTGACGGCTGCCAGTTCGCGCGCCATGCGGTCGAGCGCGGCTTCATAGAGCTGGCGCTCAGAATACGACTGCTCCGGCTGGTTGTCGGCACGGTAGAGATCGCGCACGACTTCCGAGATCGAGATCAGGTCGCCCGAATTGATCTTCGCATCGTATTCCTGGGCGCGGCGCGACCACATGGTGCGCTTGACGCGGGCTCGGCCCTGCACGACTTTCAGAGCACGTTCGACATAGTCGGTCTCGGACAGCTTGCGCATGCCGATCGAGGTCGCCTTGGCGACCGGCACCTTCAGGCGCATCTTATCCTTCTGGAAATCGATCACGAACAGCTCAAGCTTGTGTCCCGCCACTTCCTGCTCGTCGATGGATACGATCTGGCCGACGCCATGCGCCGGGTAGACAATGTACTCGCCGGTCTTGAAACCGTGACGCGCTGCGGATTTCTTCTGCGGGATGGAAGTTGCCATACGCCCTGAACTCCTTCTTGTAACACCGGCCCGCCGAGGCCGGCTGAACGAGGATGGTCGGCTAACGCGACCTTGTGCCGCACGACAATCGACCCCCAACCGGGAAGAGCTTGGACCGGTAAACCGCTAAAGCAGCGGCCTCCGGGCCAGATTACTCTGGTCCGAATTGGGGCTGTCACCTTTCAGTGATTTAGGCTTCGCGCCATAGATCGACGTTGTGTCATCGGCATGTTGATCTAGCTCTAACACAAAAAGTCGGAAGAATCAAGGTTTTGCTGCATGCGCGAAGAGCGCACGACGTCAAGAGCAACCGACGACGCGCAAAGCCTTGATGCAACGAGCTAGTATGGCGACTTTCAGTTGCCTTCGCCGGGCGCCTCGGAGAAATACTGTTCGAACTTGCCTTCGACGCCGTCGAATTCCTTGGCTTCGGGCAGTTCGTCCTTCTTGACGGTCAGGTTCGGCCACTTGCTGGCGTATTCGGTGTTGATCTTGAGCCATTTGTCGAGCCCCGGCTCGGTGTCGGGCTTGATCGCATCCGCCGGGCACTCGGGCTCGCAGACGCCGCAGTCGATGCACTCGTCGGGATGAATGACGAGCATGTTCTCGCCTTCATAGAAACAGTCGACCGGACACACCTCGACGCAGTCGGTGTACTTGCACTTGATGCAATTGTCGGTGACGACGTAGGTCATGAGGCAGGCTCCGGGACTTCCCGTATTTCGTATCTTTCGGTGAGGTATCCCCTTTAAAGGGGTCTTGCAAGGGCGGTCATTCCGCGCAGAAGCCGCTTGGCGGAACGCAATTCTCATCTTGACGGCAGAGCCTTCAACGGCTTTGCGTTACTCGCTGCGCAGCCGGTCTGTGGCTCGCCGTTCCTTCTTGGTCGGACGTCCGCTTCCGGCCTCGCGCAATGGCGGCCGGGCATCGGGCGGCGCCTGGTCCTTCGGTGTCGGAACCGGCGAAATGTCCTCATAGAGCTTGCGCGCCTCTTCGGCGGGCCCGCGCCGCTCGCCAGGGAGCAGAACCTTATAGACCAGGATGCGTCGGTCGAGCGTGATCGTCAGCACATCGCCCGACTTGACCATGTCGGAGGCCTGGCCAAGCTTCTGGCCGTTGCACCTGACGCCGCCTGATTGCGCCAGCTTGGCGCCAAGCGAACGCGACTTAACCGCGCGCGAGAAGAACAGCCACTTGTCGATGCGCTGTCTTCCCTCGCCGGCCAAGGCTGCTACTTCTTGAGCTGGTCGCGCAGCGCGGCGAGCTTGGCAAAGGGCGAGATCGGGATCGATGCGCACCGGACGCTCTTCGCGCGGCTTCTGCTGGAACGCCGGCTTGCCCTTGAAGCCGCTGCGGTCGCCGCCATGCTTTTCGCCCTGCGGGCGCTCGCCACGGCCACGGTTATCCGGACGTCCGCCCTCGCCCTGCGGCTTGCCGCCGGGCTTGCGATCGAAGCGCGGACGACCGCCATCGCGGCCTTCGCCACCCTCGCGCCCACCATTGCGGTTGCCCTCGCCCTGCCGGGCGGCGGGCGCGCCAGCAACACGCGGCTCGCGCTGGCCGCCGCGCGGGCGGTTGTCCTGGCGATGGCGCGGGCGCTGCTCGAAGCGGCCCTGGCGCCACAGAAGGATCGGCTTGGGCTCTTCCGCGATTTCGGAGGCGTCTGCGGCGACGGCTTCCACCGGAGGTGCTTCGTCAACAGGAGCGTCAGCGGCGGCAGTCACCACTTCCGGCTCGGACGCTGATTCAGGCTCGGCTTCGACCACCAGCTCAACGGCAACCTCGGCCGCAGGTTCAGCAATGGCTTCGACTTGCTCGACAGCCACCTCGGGCACCTGTTCGGCCCGCTCGCTCTCGGGCGCCTGTTCGGCGCCGTCGGAAGCCGCTTGCTCAGTGGTTTCGGCCGTCTCGATGAAGGGTTCGGCGGAGACTTCGTCGCTTTTGGCCACAGCCTCTGCGGCTGCGGCCCTGTCTGCCTGCGCCTTGGCCACTGCTTCACGTGCCGCGGTGTCGATCGTTTCGAGCTTTCCCTTGACCTCGGCGGCCGGCTTGGGCTCGGCGCGATAGCCGAGGCCCTTGAGGATCTCTTCCATGTCGTCGCCGGTGGCGCCGAGGATCGACATCATCTGCGGCGTGACGATGAACGAGCTGCCGTCATAGGCGCCTTCCGGACGGGCGCCGGTGCCCTGCTTCCAGGCGAGTGCGGGGCGAATGAGGTCGGCGAGACGCTCGAGGATGTCGACACGCACGGCGCGGCGGCCGAGATTTCGGAATCCGGCGAGCTTGTAGAACGTCTTGTCGAAGGTCGGGTCGATGACCACGGAGGTACGGCCAGCGGCGAGCGCATGGACAACATCGCCGAAGCCCGGCTTGTCCTTGCCGTCATTCTTGAGCGCCCACAGCAGCGTCACCAGGCCGGCAGGCGCCGGCTTGATCAAGGCCGGGACAAAGACGTGATAGGCACCGAAGCGCACGCCGAGACGGCGAAGCGCTGCGCGGCCTTCCTGGTCGAGCGACTTCACGTCCTCGGCGATGTCGCGGCGATTGATCAGGCCGAAATTCTCGACCAGCTGGAAAGCGATGCCACGACCGATGCCGGACAGCTGCTCGGCGGCTTTGAGATCGACCAGCGGCTTGAGCAGCGACTCGATCTGGAAATTGACGAAGCGTTCGGCGCGCGCTGCGACCTTGTCGCGTGACGGGCCGGTCAGTTGCTCATCGGCCAAAAGGACGATGCGCGGCTTGAGCGCATCCTCGCCTTCGACCAACGTGCCGATGGGCGCGCCGATCCAGCGCAGCACGCCATCGGAACCGAGAGCGATGTCGCCATTGGACGACGCCGAGAACCGTTCGGCGCGTGTGTCGAATTCGGTTGCAAGCGCCTTCTGGGCCGCCGTGCGCACCGCCTTGGCATCTTCTCCGCCCGCGCTCTGGTCGGCGGTGAAACGGAACCCTTGCAGTTCGCCGACATGGTGGCCCTCGACGAGGACGGTTCCGGACGGGCTGATTTCGGCTTCAAGCATAGTGTTTTCTCTAAGGCGGCGCATGAGGACGGAAGTCCTGCGGTCTACAAAGCGTTTCGTCAACCGCTCATGCAGCGCATCCGACAATCTGTCTTCGATGTCGCGCGTTTTTTCTTGCCAGTGTGCCGGATCGGCAAGCCAGCCGGGGCGGTTTGAGACAAATGTCCAAGTCCGGATCTGTGCGATCCGGTGCGAAAGCGTGTCGATGTCGCCTTCGGTGGAATCGGCGCGACGCACCTGCTCGGCCATGTAGGTCTCGTCGACATGGCCGCGCCGGGCGAGGTCGTCATACATCGAGGCGATCAGGTCGGCGTGTTGCGCCGGCGCGATCCTGCGATAGTCGGGCAGCGCGCAGGTTTCCCACAAAAGGGCAACTCGCTCGTGGTTGGTGGCGAGCGATCGGATGTTTTCGTCGCGCGAGAGATGTTCGAGCGCCTGCGCGTCGACAGCAGGCAGCGCGCGTGTCAGGCCCTCGACCGGCGCGACGGTGTCGATCGAGCGCTTGAGCGTGTCGAGGCTGGTGAAATCGAAGTTGGCGGTGCGCCACTGCAGCACCTTCACCGGCTCGAAATCATGGCCCTCGATCTTTTCGATCAGGTCTTCCTCGAACGGATCGACTTGGCCGGTGACGCCGAACGTGCCGTCGCGGAGATGGCGGCCGGCACGGCCGGCAATCTGGCCAAGCTCGGCTGCGGTCAGCTGGCGATACTGGTAGCCGTCGAACTTGCGGTTCTGGGCAAAGGCGACATGGTCAACGTCGAGATTGAGGCCCATGCCGATGGCATCGGTGGCGATCAGGTAGTCGACGTCGCCGGACTGGTAGAGCTCGACCTGGGCATTGCGGGTGCGCGGGCTGAGCGCGCCGAGCACCACCGCCGCACCGCCCTGCTGTCGGCGGATCAGCTCGGCGATGCCGTAAACCTCGTCGGCGGAGAAGGCGACGATGGCCGAACGGCGCGGCAGCCGCGTCAGCTTCTTGGAACCGGCATAGGCAAGATGCGACAGCCGCGGACGGGTGACCACCGACACGCCCTTCAACAGCTTCTGCAGGATGCCGTGCATGGTGGCTGCGCCGAGCAGCAGCGTCTCTTGCTTGCCGCGCAGATGCAGGATGCGGTCGGTGAAGATGTGGCCGCGCTCGAGGTCGCCGGCAAGCTGGACCTCGTCGATGGCGACGAAAGCGGCATCCGTCTGGCGCGGCATGGCCTCGACGGTGCAGACCGAATATCTGGCGCCGGCCGGCAGGATCTTCTCTTCGCCGGTGACCAGCGCCACCTTGTGGGCCCCGACCTTTTCGCAAAGTCGCCCATAGACTTCGCGTGCGAGCAGCCTGAGCGGCAGGCCGATGATGCCGCTTTCGTGCGCGACCATGCGCTCGATGGCGAGATGGGTCTTGCCGGTATTGGTGGGCCCCAGAACCGCGGTCACATCGCGGCCTGACAGGATCAGCGGGTCGTTGGGCCTGGAGTGAACATTCATACTAGAGAACCGCCCTCGGCGCCGGGGACAGCCCGGCGTTGCGCCGCCTGTCGCGACGAGTGGACACATAGGGATTTGCAAGCCGAAGCGAAAGCGGAATGTTCCAGATTTAAGAGTTGGAACGAGTCTGGAACGAATCAGCGACGAATCACTGACTCCGGCAGATTCAGGTTTTGTTCACCCCAACATATAGATGACACCCTTGCAAGCCGCACCACATGCAGAATCTCTAAAGTGGCCCGTTTCGTGCTTCTGCACGCCCGCCGTTAACCTTTGCCGGCCAAGCGAAGAAACCTGCGCGTCAACCGCGTGCAAAATAATGAATTTGTTGACGTTTCCTACCGGCGAGTTAACGGTCGGAGCCGGCGTCCGCGGCATTTAGTTAAGATTTGAACCAAATGCGGAACGAACAGGCGACGAATCACTGTTCGGGCAATTTTCCCGATTTGTTCACCACTAGATGTAGTATCAGGCCGGCTTCTCCACCTATTATCCACAGCCTATGCACCGCGCTGTCCACAGCGGCTCGATCGCCGCATTAACTTTTGCGTGCCATGGCGGCACACCCGCGCTTCAGCAAAAATACCTGTGATTGCATTACGTTAAGGGAACCACACCCGTTGTGCCCGGGATCGGAGCATGTCTCCATTGCGACGTTGAGTCTGCGCGGCGGGGGATGCCCAGGCGGGGCCTCCGGAAAATGCGGCGCACCACGCAGGCGCACGATATTGGAGGGAATATCATGTCCAAACGTCTATTCGCCGAGTTCCTCGGCACATTCTGGCTCGTCTTCGGCGGCTGCGGCAGCGCTGTCCTGGCCGCTGCGTTCCCCGAACTGGGTATCGGTTTTTCCGGCGTTGCGTTAGCGTTCGGCCTCACCGTGCTGACCATGGCCTATGCGGTCGGCGGCATCTCCGGCGGTCATTTCAATCCCGCCGTCTCGGTCGGCCTGATGATGGCCGGGCGTTTCGAGGCCAAGGATCTGGTCCCCTACGTCATCGCCCAGTTGATCGGCGCGGTCGCCGCTTCCACGGTGCTGTACCTCATCATCAGCGGCAAGGCCGATTTCGCCGGTATCGGCGGCTTTGCCACCAACGGCTATGGCGACGCCTCGCCGGGCAAATTTGGCCTGTCCTCGGCGCTGATCATCGAGGTCGTGCTGACCTTCATGTTCCTGATGATCATCCTCGGCTCGACCAGCGAACGCGTTCCGACCGGCTTTGCGCCGATCGCCATCGGCCTCGCCTTGACGCTCATCCACCTGATCTCGATTCCGGTGACCAACACTTCGGTCAACCCTGCGCGCTCGACCGGCCCGGCGCTGTTCGTCGGCGGTGTCGCCCTGCAACAGCTCTGGCTGTTCTGGGTCGCCCCGATCGTCGGTGCAGCGCTTGCCGGCATCGCCCACAAGTCGCTGTTCGGCGACAAGTAGCCGAACCACCGCACCAAACGGAAACGGCGCCTCGCGGCGCCGTTTCCTTTATGGAGATGATTGCCTGTTATCAGACGAAATATTGCCCGCCATTGGCCGAAAGGGTCGCGCCGGTAACGAAGCCGGACTCTTCGGAGGCCAGGAACACCACGCAGCGAGCAATCTCTTCCGGTTCGCCAAGCCGGCCGACCGGGATCTGGGCGATGATTGATTCGCGCACCTTTTCCGGCACCGCCATCACCATTTCGGTGGCGATGTAGCCCGGACAGATGACGTTGACGGTGATGCCCGCGCGTGCCCCTTCTTGGGCCAGCGCCTTGGTGAAGCCGATGTCGCCGGCCTTCGACGCCGAGTAGTTGGCCTGTCCGGCCTGGCCCTTCTGGCCGTTGATTGAGGAAATGGTGATGACGCGGCCGAACTTGCGGTCGCGCATACCACTCCACAGCGGATGGGTCATGTTGAAGGCACCGTTCAGGTTGGTGTCGATGACCTCTTTCCACTGCTCGCGCGTCATCTTGTGGAACATCGAGTCGCGCGTGATGCCGGCGTTGTTGACCAGCACCGAGACCGGGCCGAGGTCGGCCTCGACCTGCTTGATGCCGGCCTCGCAGGCATCGTAGTCGGCAACCGACCATTTGTAGACCGGGATGCCCGTCTCGGCCTTGAACTTCTGCGCAGCCTCGTCGTTGCCGGCATAGTTGGCGGCGACCTTGTAGCCTGCGTTCTTCAGCGCGACCGAAATCGCGGCGCCAATGCCGCGGGTTCCGCCAGTGACGAGTGCAACCTTGCTCATGCGCTTCCCCTTTTCTGCTGCTTTATGGCCTGCCTTCGCGACAGACCTTTAGAGGCAAAAAGGGCGGCACATTGGCCGCCCTTTTCTTGTTTCCGAGTTACATCGCCTCGACACACATCGCGACGCCCATGCCGCCGCCGATGCACAGGGTCGCGAGACCCTTCTTGGCGCTGCGTCGCCGCATCTCGTAGACCAGCGTGTTGAAGACGCGGGCACCGGAAGCGCCAACCGGATGGCCGATGGCGATGGCGCCGCCATTAACGTTGACGATCGCCGGATCCCAGCCCATGTCCTTGTTGACCGCGCAGGCCTGCGCCGCGAACGCCTCGTTGGCCTCGACGAGGTCGAGGTCGCCGACCGACCAGCCGGCCTTTTCGAGCGCCTTGCGCGATGCCGGGATCGGGCCGGTGCCCATGATCTGCGGATCGACGCCGGCGGTTGCCCAGGAGACGATGCGGACCAGCGGGGTGAGGCCGCGGCGCACGGCTTCGGCTTCGGTCATCAACACGACCGCCGCAGCCCCGTCATTGATTCCGGAAGCGTTTCCGGCTGTGACGGTGCCTTCCTTGTCGAAGGCCGGCCGCAGCTTGGCCAGTGAATCGAGCGTCGCGCCATGGCGGATATATTCGTCCTGGTCGACGATGGTGTCGCCCTTCTTGCCCTTGATGGTGACGGGGACGATCTCGTCGGCAAAACGCCCGGCCTTCTGGGCCGCTTCGGCCTTGTTCTGCGAGGCGACGGCGAACTGATCCTGCTCGTCGCGCGTCAACTGCCACTGGCGGGCAACGTTCTCGGCGGTGTTGCCCATGTGGTAGCCGTAGAAGGCGTCGGTCAGGCCATCCTTGATCATCGTGTCGATCATCTTGAAGTCGCCCATCTTCACCCCGCCGCGCAGATGCTGGCAGTGCGGCGCCATGGACATCGATTCCTGGCCGCCGGCGACGATGATCTTGGCGTCGCCCGTGGCGATCTGCTGCATGCCGATGGCGATGGTGCGCAGGCCCGAGCCGCAAAGCTGATTGAGACCCCAGGCTGTCGCTTCCTGCGGCACGCCCGCGGCCATCGCGGCCTGGCGGGCCGGGTTCTGGCCGGCGCCAGCGGCGAGGATCTGGCCAAGGATGACCTCGTCGACTTCCTTGGGATCGACACCGGCGCGGGCCAGTACTTCCCTGACGGCGATGGCGCCCAGTTCGTGTGCCGGCGTGTTGGCGAAGGCGCCGTTGAACGAGCCTACCGGCGTGCGGGCGGCGCTGGCGACGACGATGGAGGACGAGGCGGACATGTTTCTCTCCAGACTTCGTGAGACGAATGGTTTGTTGCGCGTCGAGGACGTTGGCGCTCCTGACTTTTCTTGCCCGTTCCAGGACCCGAGTCAAACCGGAAAATCGCTGGAATGCCGATGCTGCGGCCGCACTGCAGCAAATGCTGCGCAGCATTTTTTTGCCGGCGTTGACCCGCCTGGCCTTCTTGCAGTGCACAAACCGCTTGGATTTGCGGTTGCTTTGCGCTTATCCTGCTTTCCGGCGAAATGTTACCGGCTGCTTACATGGCATACCGGTCTTCCGGGGGAGGATGCTGATGCCTGCTAAAGACACGCCGATCGTCATCAAGAAATACGCCAACCGTCGGCTCTACAATACCGGCACGAGTACTTATGTGACGCTCGAAGACTTGGCCGAGATGGTCAAGAAAGGTGAAGAATTCACCGTACAGGATGCCAAGACCGGCGAAGACATCACCCATCCGGTGCTGACGCAGATCATCTTCGAACTGGAGAACAAGGACGGCCAGAACATGCTGCCGATCCCGTTCCTGCGGCAGTTGATCTCCTTCTACGGCGACCAGATGCAGATGGTGGTGCCGAGCTTCCTCGAACAGTCGATGCTTGCCTTCTCCAAGGAGCAGGAGCGTTTCCGCGAGCAGATGAAGTCGGCCTTCGGCAAGGCGCCGACCGACATGATCAAGGGCGCGACGCCGATGAAGGCGCTCGAGGAACAGACGCGCCGCAACATGGAACTGTTCCAGAACGCGATGCGCATGTTCACCCCCTTCCCGGCGCCCGGCACAGGCACCGCTCCCGCCGAACCGGCCAGGAAAGACGCCCATGAAAAGCCGGACGAGTTGAAGGAACTCAAGGAACAGCTTGCCGCGATGCAGCGGAAGATCGACTCGATGGGGTGAGGCACGGTCGGCCAAAGGCGGCGGAAAGCCAATTGCTTGGCTTTCCGAGCGTCGAGCGCCCGGAGCGATAGCGAAGACCGGGCCGATGTGAAGGTGCGACCAGCGGGACTGCTGCAACCAGTCAGGTCCGGCAAGGGCACTCTTGGCCAAGGGCCGACAAAATCTCCAAGCTGACTTCTGAAATCCACAGCGAATGCCGTTGGCATCGCATCGCCAGCGCGCGGGTCCCTACCCTTTGGGCGAGAGATTTTCAACCTGACGCAGGGTTTTGCTCGGCCGCCCAAGCGTGTTTGCTAGGCGGCCATCAATCGGAGGACCAACCATGACAGAACTGACGCTGGCCAAGGCCAACGCCATCATCGCCACCGCGTTCGAGCTGGGCGGCAAGAGCAACTTCAAGCCGCTCGGCATCGCCGTGCTCGACGCCGGCGGCCACCTGCTCGCCTTCCAGCGCCAGGACGGCTCTCCGTTCATCCGCGCCGAAGTCGCTTCGGGCAAGGCCTATGGCGCGCTCGCCGTAGGCTCAAGCTCGCGTGCACTCGGCGTTGCCGCGGTCGAACGGCCGCATTTCTTCCAGGGGCTTTCAGCGGTTTCCGGCGGCAAGATCGTGCCGGTTCCGGGCGGCGTGCTCATCCGCAACAAGGATGGCGCCGTGCTCGGCGCAGTCGGCATCTCCGGCGACACGTCGGACAATGACGAACTGGCGGCGATGGCCGGCATCGAATCGGCCGGCTTCATCGCCAAGGTCTGAACGGCGAGCGCGTTCCCTTGGGGGACGCGCTCCTACTCGCGTCCGAACGTAACGTCCCGGTTGGCCGAGCGGATCGACACCGAGAAGCCGGCCAGCACGTCGAGCAGCGCGATCACCATCAATATGAAGAAGACCGAGCTGGTGGCGCCGCGCACCAGCAGGAACTCGACCAGGAACGCAACGAAGACAAAGGTCGAGAGCAGGTGATCGACGACCGAGGCGCTGCCCGTGCGGGTCGCCTTGACGATCTCGACGAAGAAAAGCAGCAGCGCCACCACGATCAGCAGGTCGCCGAGAGTGAGCGCGAAACTGCCGCCCGACATCATTCCCAGCGTGAGAATCTCGGTCGCCCAGGGGTTGCCATCGGGGCCGCTGCCGAACAGGCCGGCGACGCCGGCATTGTAGAGAATGAAGGGGATGATCAGTAGGGGAATGCCCGCGAGCATGGACCGGTCTCCGCGTTGCGCCGGCACCTTCTAGAATCCCCAGCCGCCTTGGCGTCAAGAGATTTCAGCACCATCCGGACACGCAAAAAGAAAGGACCGGCTTGAGCCGGTCCTTTCTTGATAGGCGTGCTAAGGAAAAGCCAATCAGCTTTCCTTGGAAAAGCTGTCTCAGCTTTCCTTCGGCGTCAGAACCTGGCGACCGCGATACATGCCGGTCTTCAGGTCGATGTGATGCGGACGGCGCATCTCGCCGGAATTCTTGTCCTCGACATAGGTCGGGGCCTTGAGCGCGTCGGCCGAGCGGCGCATGCCGCGCTTGGACGGGGAGGTTTTTCGTTTCGGAACAGCCATGGATATACTCCACCAATCGGTCAAATGACCCTCCGCCCTCGTGAAAGGGCCGCGCAAGGGCCGGAAACTGAGAAAGTTGGCGAGCCTATACACGGCGAGACGGAACTTGACCAGCCCGAAGCGACTCTTTTTTCGGTCGCGGCCAGCGTCTTCCTAGTTCAGGCACTGGACATAGGCACCGGCCTTGCCGGCCCGGCGCTCGATGACCGTCGCCAGGCGCCTCAGGCCCGGGCCGGCCTTGGCCGGGTTGCGTGCCGCCGGGTTGGGCAATGTCACGGCAAGCAGCGCCGCCTGGCGGCGGGAAAGCTGGCTCGCCGGCTTGCCGAAATAATGCTGCGAGGCGGCCTCGATGCCGTAGATGTTGGGCCCCCATTCGGCGATGTTGAGATAGATTTCCATGATGCGGCGCTTCGGCACCAGGGCATCGAAATAGATCGCCAGCGGCAGCTCGACCACCTTGCGCAGGAAGGAGCGGCCGTTCCAGAGGAACAGGTTCTTAACAGTCTGCATCGGAATGGTGGAAGCGCCGCGGGTCGCCTCGCCGTCCAGGGCATCGCTGATGACGCCCTTGAGTTCGCCCAGGTCGACGCCGCGATGGGTGCAGAACTGCCCGTCCTCCGACATGATGACCGAATGCGCCAGCACCGGGGCGATGTCGTCGAGCGCCACCCATTGCCGGTCATAGCCCTGCAGGGTGACGAGGTCCTTGATCATCAAGGTCGAGATCGGGCGAACGACGGGCGGTATGTAGAGGACGGTCAGCACGACCGGCAGCGCGGCCATGATGGCGACAGTCAGCACGCCGAGCCGCACCCAGCGGCGCAGACCCCCACGCGAGAACATCCCGCGTCGTGCAGCTGCCATGTCCAGCCTTTCGGTTTCCGGCTCTATGATCGGTTCCGCCAACCCGTCCGCCCTTGCCTCTCAGCCTCTCGGCATAAAGGCGCTTGGCTTCTTGCGCAACGTCTGACTGTCGGCTACCGCTCGCCGCCATGACGAACGACAGCCATATCCTGTTCGAAGCCGCCCTTCGCATGCGCGCCGACACCGTCGAGACCGAGCTCCGGCTTTTGCTCGACGACCGCATCCTGCCCGGCGAGATTGTACGGCCCGCCCACCTGATGGCCGCCATGCGCCACGGCGCGCTCAACGGTGGCAAGCGGCTGAGGCCATTCCTGGTGCTGGAAAGTGCCGCGCTGTTCGACGCCGACGGCGACGCAGCCCTTCGTGTCGCCACGGCGCTCGAATGCGTGCACTGCTATTCGCTGATCCATGACGACCTGCCGGCGATGGACGACGACGACCTGCGTCGCGGCCAGCCCACCGTGCACAAGGCCTTCGACGAGGCGACCGCGATCCTGGCCGGTGACGGCCTCTTGACCCACGCCTTCGACATCATCGCCGACGAGACCACGCCACTGCCGGCGGAACGCCGGGCGGCGCTGGTGCTGGCGCTGGCCCGTGCTGCCGGTCCCGGCGGCATGGTCGGCGGCCAGGCCCTCGACCTCGACGCCGAACGCAACAAGCCCGACGAGGCCGGCATCATTCGCCTGCAGGCAATGAAGACCGGCGCGCTGATCCGCTTCGCCTGCGAGGCCGGCGCCATCATTGCCGGCGCATCCACGGCGGACCGCGAAAGGCTGGCCGAGTTTGGGTCGGCGATCGGCCTTGCCTTCCAGCTCGCCGACGATCTGCTCGACCTCACCGCCGATGCCGAAACCATGGGCAAGGCCACAGGCAAGGATGCTGCTGCCGGCAAGGCGACGCTGGTTTCGCTGCACGGTGCCGACTGGGCCCGGTCGCAGCTGTCCGGACTGGTCAGCCAGGCCCATGCCCTGCTTGAACCCTATGGCGAGCGCGCAATCATGCTCAAGGCGGCCGCAAGTTTCATCGCCGAACGCAACAGCTGATCCGGGAGCGGATCTTCAGGCACTACTTTGACGACCAGTTTAGCGGGTCAGAAACTCTTAATGTTAATGGTGTCTATTCCGGCTCTGTAAAATTGTGCGTATGTGTTGGGGTTGCGCATGCCGGAGCACTCGTCGTTCATCCGTTCGATACGGATCAGATACCTTTCGGGTCTGCTGATCTTCGCGCTTACCTCGATGGCCGTGATGATGGCCTTCAGCCAGGGCAACGCCTACCGCCGCGATGTCGATGCCATCGCCAGCGAGCTCCTGTCGTTCACCCGCGACCTGCGCAACGCCACCAACTTCGCCGAGACGACGACCACCGCCTGGCGCCCCGAAACCCGCGATGCCTTGATGGCTGCCGGGCGCAACCATGCGGCACGGCTCGAAGCCGGCATCGACAACCTGACCGGCGCCATCAACTCGGTACGGCCCCAGCTGGCGCAAAGCTCGTTGCGCGAGATCGACAGCGCCTCGGTCAACGGCGACCTGTTCTGGTCGGCACGCGATATCGCCCGCAATCTCGGTGCCCTGGCCACGGCCCAGAGCCCGGACGAATGGAGCTATCGCGAGATCCGCAACCAGAACGACCTGTTCGCCCAACCCATGCTGTTGCGCGCCAGTGCGGCAATGGAAAAAGAGCGCCGCTTTGCCGAGGCCCGTAGCGACAGGCTGCTGATGGCAGCGGCCGCCCTGCTGGTGCTGGTGATAGGCGGTGTCGCGATTTGGGTCTTCCGGCCGATGGAGCACGCCATCCGCAAGGCGTTTGCCGAGAGTGCCGAGTCGCTGTCCAAGGCGGAGGCCGCCGACCGCGCCAAGTCGGAATTCCTCGCCAATATGAGCCACGAGATCCGCACGCCGATGAACGGCGTACTCGGCATGGCGGAGCTGCTGGCCCGCACCGACCTGACCCCGCGCCAGAAGACCTTTACCGATGTCATCGTCAAGTCGGGCAATGCGCTGCTCACCATCATCAACGACGTGCTCGACTTCTCCAAGATCAACGCCGGCCAGCTGACGCTCGACCCCGCCCCTTTCCATCTTGGCGAGGCCGTCGAGGACGTCGCGACGCTGATCTCTGCGCGTGTCGCCGAAAAGAACCTCGAACTCATCGTCCGCATCGATCCGCGCCTGCCGACGCATGTGATGGGCGATGTCGGACGTTTCCGCCAGATCATCACCAACATGGTCGGCAACGCCGTGAAATTCACCGAGCGCGGTCATGTCCTGGTCGACGTCTCGGGCGAACTGGTCGGCGATACGGTGGCGCTGAAGGTGCGCGTCGAGGACACAGGCATCGGCATTCCCGCAGACAAGCTGCAGAGCGTGTTCGAGAAGTTCGCCCAAGTCGACGGCAGCTCGACCCGCCGCCACGAGGGCACTGGCCTCGGCCTTGCCATCGCCGCCCGCCTCGTCGACCTGATGAGCGGCCATATCGGCGTGGAAAGCGAGCTCGGCAAGGGCTCGGTGTTCTGGTTCACCGCCTTGCTGCCGCTGTACGAGGCGCAGCAGGCGAGCAGCGCGGTGCCGGTCGATGTCACCGGCGCGCGCGTGCTGGTCATCGACGACAACCCGGTCAACCGCGAGATCCTGCTCGAACAGCTGAAGAGCTGGGGCTTCGACTGCGCCGCCGCCGAAAGCGGTGCCATCGGCCTCGCATTCCTCGACCGCGCCGCCCAGCTCGGCGCCAGCGTCGACTGCGTCATCCTCGACTACCAGATGCCGGGCATGAACGGCGCCGACGTCGCCAAGGCGATCGCCGCCGACAGCCGCACAGCCTCCATACCCGTGGTGCTGCTGACTTCGGTCGACCAGGTCGATTTCGGCCGCATGGTGCTCGATTTCGGCATCGCCGCGCATTTGACCAAGCCGGCGCGCTCCGCCGTGCTGCTCGGCACGGTGATCGCAGCGGTGCAGAAGGCGCGGTCGCAGGCAGGCCGCACCGAGTTCGTGCGCGAACCGGTCCGCCAGGCCTCGCCGGCCTTCACCGTCATCCGCGGCCCGGCGCCGGCGCCGCTCGCCCAGCCGGAACCGGCGCCGCTGCAAAGCGGTGGGCTCGACGTGCTGGTGGCCGAGGACAACGAGGTCAACCAGCTGGTCTTCGGCCAGATCCTCTCCGGGCTGGGTCTCAGCCACCGCATCGCCGGCAACGGCCGCACGGCAGTGGAGATGTATCGCACCTTCAAGCCGAAGCTGATCCTGATGGATGTCTCGATGCCGGAGCTGAACGGCTACGAGGCGACGCGTGCCATCCGTGCCGAGGAAGCGGCCAATGGCAGCCGAACGCCGATCATCGGCGTGACCGCCCATGCGCTGAAGGGCGACCGCGAGAAGTGCCTCGACGCCGGCATGGACGACTACCTGCCCAAGCCGGTGTCGCCGGACAAGCTCGGCGCCAAGATCGGCACCTGGCTGAGCGAGAGCGCCGAACTGGTGCGGTCGGCCTGACGAGCAAGATCGATCGGCGCGGGATCCCGCGCCTTTATGACTTTCCTATTTCTTGGGGCGTTCGCCTCTCTCGAATCCTGATGTCGCAGCTTCTAGCTTCCCGAGCGTGCCCGACGGCGGCAATTCCTGCCGAACCGGCAAGCAACAAGGAAGACCGAGATGCTTCGCACCCACATTCCGGACCGGTTCGTCAGCTCTGAAGTCGCTGACACGGTCGGGCAGCAGGCCAAGCCCGTCACCGGCCAGACCGAACCCTTCATGTTCACCCGCCTGTTCTTCGTCACCGGCGTGCTGCTCGGCAGCCTGGCGCTTGCCGCCATGCTTTCCAGTTGACGGCCGCCGGCCATGAACATCTCCGACGTCCTGCAGCCCGACGACGTCATCCTTGGCTTCCAGGCCGAAGGCAAGACGAGGCTTCTCAAGGAAATGGCACGGCACGCCGCAGCGCGCACCGGCGCCAGCGCCGCCGAAATCACGACGGCGCTGGCGTCACGCGAAAAGCTCGGCTCCACCGGGTTGGGACAAGGCATTGCCATCCCGCACGCAAAGCTGAGCGGCCTGCAGAGACCGTTCGGCGCCTTCGTCCGGCTGGTAACGCCCTGCCCTTTCGAGGCCATCGATGACCAGGATGTCGATATCGTCGTGCTCTTGCTTTTGCCGGAAGCCGCGCCGCGTGAATATCTCAATCTGCTGTCCAGGATCGTCCGGACGCTGCGCGAGCCCGGTCTGGTGGCAAAACTGCGCCAGGAAAACGATACCGCAATCGTCTATCGTCGTCTGCTCGTCGCCGAGCGAACGCCATCGGCCGCCTGAAGGGGCTTCAACGGTTCCTGACGACGAGGCAGGAACCGCCGACGCTGCGCAGCTTCTGGCAGACGACCGCAGCCTCGCCGCGATCGTCGGCGCCGATGCGAACGGCATAGATGCCGCGGCGGCCGATCGGCGTCCGCACCCGGCTGACGACGGGGTCATGCGATGAAAGCAGCGCCGGGAAGCGCCTTTCGAGGCGCTGCCATTGCTTGATGGCCGCCGAGCGTCGGAAATTGCCCGCGACCTGGATGCCCCAGGGCTTCACATGCACGCTCGCCATGGCGACCGTCGACGACATGATGACTGGCAAATTGCGGCAGGCGACGATGAACGCCATCTTCGGATCGAGCGGCCGGTTGGTGCCGGCATAGGTCTTGTCGGAAAAATTGTCGGCCGGCTCGCCCATGATGTCGAGCACGTAGTCCTCGGTTTCGAGCGGCAGGAAACCGCCCGACGACAGCCAGCGTGCGACGCGGTTTTCGCCGGCATTGTAGGCCGCGGCCGCCAGTCCGAGATTGCCGAAGCCCGATCTGAGTTCGCCGAGATAGCGCGCCGAGGCGGGGATCGCCTGATCCATGTCGAAGGGATTGGCGAGGCCGCGCATGCGAGCGGTACCGGGCATGAACTGGGCTATGCCTTCGGCGCCCGCCGGGCTGACCGCGTTCGGGTCGAAGCGGCTTTCCTTCCAGATCAGCCGGGCGAAGAACTCGCTGGGCAGGCCATGGCGCCTGGCGTGGGTGTCGATCAGGTCGCAGACGCGGGCGACATGATCCTTTTTGCGCGGGCGCGGCGGATCGGCGAGCGATGGCACACACAGGGCCAGGGTGACGAGGAAAGCCAGCGCTGTCCCCGCCAGGCTGCGCATCTTTATTCGGCCGCCGCCCTGCCGCCGCCGAAGCGCCGCTCAATATAGTCGGCAACCATCTTCTCGAAATCGGCGGCGATGGCGGGGCCACGCAGGGTGGCGGCCTTCTTGCCGTCGATGAAGACTGGCGCGGACGGCGTTTCGCCGGTGCCCGGCAGCGAGATGCCGATATCGGCATGCTTGGATTCGCCAGGCCCGTTGACGATGCAGCCCATCACCGCGACCTTGAGCTCCTCGACGCCGGGATATTTCTCGCGCCAGACCGGCATGTTCTTGCGCAGGTCTTCCTGGATGGTCTGGGCCAGTTCCTGGAACACGGTCGAGGTGGTGCGGCCGCAGCCCGGGCAGGCCGCGACGATCGGCACGAACTGGCGGAAGCCCATGGTCTGGAGCAGTTCCTGCGACACCTGCACCTCGCGTGTGCGATCGCCATTCGGCTCCGGTGTCAGCGAGATGCGGATGGTGTCGCCGATGCCCTGCTGCAGAAGGATGCCCATGGCCGCCGACGAGGCAACGATGCCCTTGGAGCCCATGCCGGCCTCGGTCAGGCCGAGATGCAGCGCGTGGTCGGAGCGGGCGGCAAGCATGGTGTAGACGGCGATCAGATCCTGCACCTGGCTGACCTTGGCCGACAGGATGATCTTGTCGCGCGAAAGTCCGATCTCCTCGGCAAGGTCGGCCGAGATCAGCGCCGACTGCACGATCGCCTCGCGCATCACCTGGTTGGCGGTGAGCGGCGAACCCTTCTCCTGGTTCTCGTCCATCAGCCTGGTCAAAAGGTCCTGGTCGAGCGAACCCCAGTTGACGCCGATGCGGACCGGCTTGTCGTGGCGGATCGCCATCTCGACGATGTCGGCGAACTGCTTGTCCTTCTTGTCCTTGAAGCCGACATTGCCCGGATTGATGCGGTATTTCGCCAGCGCCTCTGCGCAGGCCGGATGGTCGGCCAGCAGCTTGTGGCCGATGTAGTGGAAGTCGCCGACCAAGGGCACGTCGATGCCGAGGCGGGCCAGCCGGTCGCGGATATGCGGGACGGCGGCAGCGCTCTCGTCGCGGTCGACCGTGATGCGTACGATCTCCGAGCCGGCCCGATGCAGCGCCGCCACCTGGGCCACCGTCTTGTCGATGTCGGCGGTGTCGGTGTTGGTCATCGACTGCACGACGACCGGCGCCTCGCCACCGACGATCACGCCGCCGACGCTGACGCCGACCGATTGGCGGCGAGGAAAGGGAGAAGAAAAGTAGCCGGTCATCGGACGGCCTTCTTAAGCTCGAGATATCAGCGCCTGAGGTGGCGCGCACTGGTTGCGATGTCAATATCGCAGGAGGTCGCGCCCGCCAAGGGCGGCCGTCACTAGCCCGCAATCACGATGATTTCAGGGCTGTCAGGACGTGCGGGCGAACGATCCCAGTCGCCATACCACTCGACCTCGGCGAAACCGGCCCGGGCGAGCGCTTCTGCCAGTTGGTCACGCTCGATGAAGCGCAACTCGCTCGGCGTCACCACCTTGTCGCCATCGGCAAATCCGAAATGCGTCTCGAAGCGAACGAACTGGCCTTCGACCGAGGTCACGTCGTAGTGGACATCGACCGGGCCGACACCATCCACCTCCACACGCGTGGACGTATCTGCAGCCGTCCATTCTTCCCATTCGCGCACTGCCGGATTGCGCGTCTCGAAGACCAGTCGGCCGTTCGGCGCGAGATGACGGCGCAGATTGGCCAGCGTCGCGGCGATGGCTTCATCGGTGAGAAATACCTGAAACACGTGGCCGGTCATGACGATCAGGTCGAAGCGTGCGTCCGTCGCAAGTCCGGCCGCGTCGCTTTCGATCCACGCAACCACATCGCCTCCAGGCCTTGCGCGGGCGATGGCCATCATGCCGGCGGCCGGATCGGCGCCTGTTACCCTGTGGCCGCGGCGGGCAAATTCGACAGCGAGCAGGCCGGTGCCGCAGCCCATGTCGAGGATCGTCCTGGGATTGTCGCCAGCGACATCGAGATAGAAATCCGTGTCCCTGCCGGCAGGATTGAGGGCGTCATAGACGGAGGCAAGACGCAGGTCGCTGTAGCTCTGGTCGGTCATGGCGCGATGAGTGGCCAACCGGACCGTGCTTGTCAACGAACGGACAGCCGCTCCACCTCGCCGACCCGCTTAACAGCAACGGCGATTGGGCTATGATGGGGTCATTCCATGGGGGGATGCCATGCCGATGATGCTTCGCGGACCCGCACTGTCGCTCGCCCTTGCGTTCGGCCTGTTTGTCGCCGGACAGGCTTTTGCCCAGGCCATCGAGCCCGGCAAGGAAGGCGAACTTGCCAATTTCATTCCGCCGCAGTCAGGGGCACGCGCCTGCTTCGGCCGCGCCTACGATGCCGCGCATCTGAAGAACCACCCGAAGCAGCAGGTGACGGAAATGCAGTTCCGCATCGCCTACTACATCCACGATCCGGACGAGTTCGCGGCCAAGGGCCAGCGCAACTACTATTTCCAGATCCTGGCCAGGCTGCGCGATGCTCAACAAGGCAAGCCACTGACCGCCATGGGCGAGTGCAGCGTGGCGGACGACGGCAAGTCTATCTTTTGCGGCGTCGACTGCGACGGCGGCGGCGTGATCGTCAAACGAAACGGCGCCGACAAGGTGCTCGTCGATCTCGAGGCGCTCGGGCGGCTGCGCATGACGCTCGACTGCGGCGAGGACGAAGCCAATGCGTTCGAGCTGACGCCAGGCGCGGACGACAAGCGTTTCCTGTTGTCGAAAATGCCTCAAGCCAAGTGCCCGGCCTACGACGACTGGTAGGGTTCAACGGGCCGCTCGCCCCACAATTTCACGAAACCGTGCTGCGGCGATGCTTTTATTGCGCCGCACAGCACGTATATGTTGCATCGCAATATAGGCATTTCGGAAGGACCCACTCGTCATGACCACGACCAGAACCGCCATCGTCACCGGCTCGACGTCCGGCATCGGCCTCGCCATTGCCGAGGCATTCGCCAGGGACGGTTTGAACGTCGTCCTCAATTCCTTCTCGGATACGCCGGCCGACCACGCGCTGGCGGAAAAACTCGCCAAGGAGCACGGGGCAAGAGTGGTCTATATCAAGGCCGACATGTCCAAGGGTGCGGAGTGCCGCGACCTCGTCGCCAAGGCCGCCGCGCGGTTCGGCTCGGTCGACGTTCTGGTCAACAATGCCGGCATCCAGCATGTCGCGCCGGTCGAAGAATTCCCGACCGAGAAGTGGGATGCGATCATCGCCATCAACCTGACCTCGGCTTTCCATACGACTGCAGCCGCGATTCCCCTGATGAAGAAGGCCGGTGGCGGCCGCATCATCAACATCGCCTCCGCCCACGGCCTGGTCGCCTCGGCCTACAAGTCGGCCTACGTTTCGGCCAAACACGGCATCATGGGCCTGACCAAGACCGTGGCGCTCGAAGTCGCACTCGACAAGATCACTTGCAACGCCATCTGCCCGGGCTATGTGCTGACCCCGCTGGTCGAGGCGCAGATCCCGGACCAGATGAAGGCGCACGGCATGGACCGCGAGACGGTGATCCGCGAGGTCATGCTCGACCGCCAGCCGACCAAGGAATTCGTCACCGTGGAGGAGATCGCGGCGACCGCAGTCTTCCTTGCCTCGCCGGCAGCCGCACAGATAAACGGCACGCACATCTCGGTCGATGGTGGCTGGACCGCCCAGTGACCGCCCAAAAGGAACAACACGCCATGACTGGAAACGGCAAGGCGGAGGAGACAAAGCCGATCAACATCGCGCTGCAGGGCGGCGGCTCGCACGGCGCCTTCTCCTGGGGCGTGCTCGATCGCTTGCTGGAAGACGGGCGCCTCGACATCAAGGCGGTGTCAGGCACTAGCGCAGGCGCGATGAACGCGGTCGCGCTTGCCGACGGCTGGGTCCGCGGCGGTGCCGACGGCGCCCGCGCCAAGCTCGCTGACTTCTGGCGCGCGGTGGCTCGCAAGGGGCGTTTCAGCCCGGTGCAGCGCTCGCCCT
The DNA here is from genome assembly GCF_045345995.1 of Aminobacter sp. P9b. Classification (NCBI taxonomy): domain Bacteria; kingdom Pseudomonadati; phylum Pseudomonadota; class Alphaproteobacteria; order Hyphomicrobiales; family Phyllobacteriaceae; genus Aminobacter; species Aminobacter sp. P9b. The sequence continues at coordinate 448,871 of NZ_CP150082.1, forward strand.
GGGATGTGTTGTGGGGCAACTGGTCGATCGAGAACACGCCCGGCTACATCTGGTTCGACACCATGTCGCGGGTGTTCTCGCCCTATGTCGCCAACCCGATGAACCTCAACCCGCTGCGCGACGTCGTTGCCGAGGAGATCGACTTCCGCAACGTGCGGGCCTGCAAGGAGATCGACCTGTTCATCTCGGCCACCAATGTCGAGACCGGTCAGCTGCGCGTCTTCAGCGACGGCGAGATCGACCTCGACACCGTCATGGCCTCGGCCTGCTTGCCGCAGATCTTCCAGGCGGTCCAGATCAAGGGCGTGCCTTACTGGGATGGCGGCTACGGCGGCAATCCGGCGATCTATCCGTTCTTCAAGGCCAACGACAGCGACGACGTGCTGCTTGTCCAGATCAACCCCGTGATCCGCGAGCAGACGCCGAAGACGGCCAACGAAATCCAGAACCGCATTGACGAGATCACCTTCAACGCCGGTCTCCTGCGCGAATTCCGCGCCATTGCCTTCATCAAGGAACTGATCGCTGCAGGACGCTTGCCGGAAGGTGAATTCCGCGACATCCGCATGCATCGCATCGATGCCGACGAGGCCTTCAAGGATCTTTCGGCGTCCTCGAAGGTCAATGCCGAATGGGCATTCCTCGAATACTTGCGCGACCTTGGCCGCACATCAGCTAGCGACTGGCTGGAAGACAACTTTGATTCGGTCGGCAAGCGCGCCACGCTCGACCTGTCCGGGCAACTCGACGACGGTTTCAAGCCGTTGCGCGGACCTTCCGTCGGCCGCCGCGTACGTGAATTCCTGGCCACCAGAACGAAGCCGGCTGCCGTGCGGCAACACAACTAGGCCGGGAAACCGGGGCTTTCCGCGGCAGCAACCGCAGCGTGCTGACAGCTCCTGCCAGTTTTGTCAGGATGATATTTCCATTACTTTTTATCACTATTTTGCGATGCACATTTGATGTAGAAGACGCCCTTCCGCCCCTTTGCCCCCGCGGCGGATTGAATGCGGCATTGCGCGCCACCATATCGGGACGACGCGCCAGGCAAGATCGCGGTGAGCCGCAACCGTCCTTAATGGATATAGCGACAATGTCGAAGATTAGGTTCCATAAGCTTGCAGCCTTGGTCGTGCTCGTCGGTTTCGCCGCCTGGATGGGCACCGGCAAATTCTCGTCGGTGGGCAGTGCACAGCCATCTCCTGATGAAAAGCCTGTTCAGGCCGAACAGCCCAAGGCGCCGCTGCGCACCGTGATGGTCGTGGCGCCACCGCGACTGGACCATGCCCGTGCGATACGTATCTCCGGCCAGACCGAGGCCAACAAGCGTGCGACACTGGCAACGCGTGCCGCCGGCATAATTGCCGAACTGCCGGTCAAACAGGGCGATCACATCAAGCAAGGCGACCTTGTACTGATGCTCGACGCCGAGGAAAAGACTGCCGCCGTCGACACGGCCAAGGCCGTGCTCGTCCAGCGCAAGGCTGAATGGGAAGCCACCGAAAAGCTGATGAAGGCCGGCTCGGTCGCGAAATTGCAGGCCGATAGCGCATGGTCCAACTACCAGACCGCGCTGTCGCAGCTGCAGGCGGCGGAGTCCGAACTGTCGCGCAACCAGGTCAAGGCGCCTTTCGACGGCGTCGTCGACCGCGTTGCGGTCGAGCTTGGCTCCTCCGTCATCCAGGGCGGCGAAGTGGCCACGATCCTGAACCTCGATCCGATCCTGGGCAAAGGCGAGATCAGCGAACGCGACCTGCGCTACGTCAAGATCGGCGACGAAGCGGAAGTGAAGCTGGTCAATGGCGAGGTCGTGAACGGCAAGGTGCGCTACATCAGCCGTGACGCCACGTCCCAGACCCGCACCTTCCCGGTGGAGATCGCCATCCCGAACGCCGATGGCGCGATCCCCGCCGGCATGACTGCCGAGATTACAGTGCGCGCCAAGCCGGTGGATGCCGTGATGCTCCCACGTTCCGTAGTGACGCTGGGCGAAAATGGCGACCTCGGCATCCGCGCCGTCGATGGCGCCTCGAAGGTGGTCTTCTACCCGATCGACCTTGTCGACGACACGCAGAACGGGCTGGTGCTCGGCGGCATTCCTGCCACCGCACAGATCATCATCGCCGGCCAGGACCTGGTCAAGGAAGGCGACGAGGTGAAGGCCGAACCGGCCAACGAGGCCGTACTTAAGAAGCTCGCCGAAGATGCGACCGGGACGCAGTAAAAAATGGATATCGTCAAGCTTGCGATCCGCAATGCGCGACTGACCCTTTCGGTCCTGCTTTTCCTCGTTATCGCCGGTACGCTCGCGTACCGCGCCGTGCCGAAGGAAGCCGAGCCGGACGTCGCCATTCCGATTATGTATGTCAGCCTCGTCTATCAGGGTATCTCGCCTGAGGACGCCGAGCGCCTGCTGCTGAGACCGGTCGAGTCACAGCTCAAGAACCTCAAGGGGCTCAAGGAGATGAAGTCGAACGCCTATCAGGGCGGCGCCAACGTCATCGTCGAGTTCGACCCGTCGGTGGATCTGGGTGATGCCCTGATCGACACCCGCAACAAGGTGCAGGACGCCAAGCGCGACCTGCCGGCCGGCGTCGAGGAGCCGACGGTCAACGAAGTGAACCTGTCGGAGTTTCCGGTCCTGGTCGTCACCCTGTCGGGCGACGTGCCCGAGCGGGCGCTGACCGCTGCCGCCAAGGTGTTGCGCGACCAGATCGAGGAAGTACCCGGCGTGCTCGAAGGCACGCTGCAGGGCTCGCGCGACGAACTCGTCGAGGCGATCATCGATCCGGTCAAGCTGTCGTCCTATGGCCTGCAGCTCGACCAGATGATCCAGGGCATCGGCCAGTCCAACAGCCTTGTCGCCGCTGGCGCCATCGAAGGCTCGGAAGGCAAATACGCCGTCAAGGTGCCGGCACTGATCGAAACGCCGGAGGACGTGGCGCGCCTGCCCGTGGTGGCGACGCCGAATGCCGTCGTGCGCGTCCAGGATCTGGCCACGGTCCGCTCGACCTTCAAGGATGCCGAGACGATCACCCGTCTCGACGGCAAGCCGGCAATCGCCATCGAGGTCAAGAAGCGCATCGGCGCCAACATCGTCGAGACGATCGACGGTGCAAAGGCCGTCGCCGACGCGTTCGTCAAGACTGCGCCGGAAGGCATGAAGGTCACCTACACCCAGGACAAGTCGGTCTTCGTCAACCAGCTGCTGAACGACCTGCAGAACCACGTGCTGATTGCCGTCATCCTGGTCTTCATCGTCATCCTCTATGCGCTGTCGGGCCGGGCTTCGCTGCTGATCGGCCTCGCCATCCCGTCGTCGTTCCTGATGGGCATCCTGGCGCTGGCGCTGATGGGCTACACGATCAACATGATCGTGCTCTTCAGCCTGATCCTGGCCGTCGGCATGCTGGTCGACGATGCGATCATCGTCACCGAATTCGCCGAACGGCGCATGTCGGAAGGCATGCCCAAGGAAGAGGCGTTCGAACTGGCCGCCAAGCGCATGGCAGGTCCCGTCATTGCCGCCACCATGACCCGTATCGCGGCGTTCTCGCCGCTGCTGTTCTGGCCCGGCATCATCGGCGACTTCATGAAGTATCTGCCGATCACGCTGATCGTCACGCTGGCAGCGTCGATGGCCTATGCGCTTATCTTCGCGCCGACCATCGGCGCCCTGTTCGCCAAGGCACCGAAGCATCATGAGGACGACCTCAAGGACGGCGTCTACATGGGGGTCGTCAAGAAAGCGGTCACCTATCCGATCACCGCGCTGGTGCTGACGGTGGCCCTGCTCACCGGCGGCACCTATGCCTATGTCAAGTTCGGCAACGGCGTGGAGTTCTTCCCGACGGTCGAGCCAGACTATGGCTTGCTCTACGTCCATGCGCGCGGCAACCTCTCGCTCGCAGAGATGGACGCCGCCACGCTCGAGGCCGAAAAGCGGATCCTCGGCTGGCCGGGCATCAAATCGGTGTACACCCGCTCCGGCAAGAGCCGCGGCGGCCAGGACATCCCCGAAGACGTCGTCGGCGTGATCCAGTATGAGTTCGTCGACTGGCGCGAACGCAAATCGGCGCATGTCATCCTCGACGAACTGCGCGCCACGATGGCCGGCATCCCGGGTGTGGACGTCGAAGTCCGCGTTCCTGACGCGGGACCGCCGACCGGCAAGGCGATCCAGGTGCAGCTTGCGGCCGTCGACCCGACGGGCCTCAACGACTACGCCAAGGACGTCGCGGCGGCGGTCGCCAAGGTACCCGGTGTCATCGACATCTCCGACGGCCTGCCTCCGCCCGGCATCGACTGGGCGCTGGAAGTCGACCGTTCCAAGGCGGCCCAGTATGGCGTCAGCCCGACGGCGGTCGGTACCGTCGTGCAGCTCGTGACCACCGGTCTCAAGCTCACCGACTATCGCCCGGCCGGCGCCGACGATGCCGTCGACATCCGGCTGCGGCTGCCGGAGGACCGCCGCACGCTTGCCGCGCTCGACCAGTTGCGCATCGTCACCCCGCAAGGCTCGGTGCCGATCTCGAACTTCGTCTCGCGCAAGCCCGAGCCGACGGTCGGTGTCCTGAACCGCATCGACGCCAAGCGTACGATCACCATCCAGGGCAACGTCGCCTCCGGTTACCAGGTTGCCGCGGTGCAGGCCGAGGTCACCAAGGTGGTCGAGCAGATGGCCCAGCCGGGAATCGACTGGAAGCTGGCCGGCTCCAACGAGGACAGTGCCGAGGCCAGTGCGTTCCTCGGCAACGCCTTCGGCGCGGCGATCTTCCTGATCTTCATCGTGCTCCTGGCGCAGTTCAACAAGTTCACCAGCGTCATCCTGGTGCTGACCTGCGTTGTCATGGCGACGGTGGGTGCGCTGCTCGGCATGCTGTTGACCGGCCAGTCCTTCGTCATCGTCATGTCGGGCATCGGCATGATCGCGCTGGCGGGCGTGGTGGTGAACAACAACATCGTGCTGATCGACACCTACGACAGGTTGCGCGACGAAGGCTGGAACAAGCTCGACGCCGTGCTCCAGACGTGCCGTGAGCGTGCCCGTCCGGTGGTTCTGACGGCGTTGTCTGCGATCCTCGGGGTGCTGCCCATCGCATTCGGGCTTGGCCTGGAGATCTTCCATCATGAGACGACGATCAATGCGCCGTCGACCCAGTGGTGGATCGCGCTGTCGTCGGCAATCGTCTTCGGCCTGTCCTTCGCCACCGTGCTGACGCTGGTGGTGACGCCGGCGATGCTGATGGTGTTCACCCGCGAGAAACGCAAGCCCGGCCAGCGCGGCTGGTTCGGCAGGCTGTTCAGCTGGGGCAGGGATCGTATCTCCAAGGGAACCGCCACGCCGGCGGAAACCAAGGATGCCGAACCTGAGGTCGCCTTCCCCAAGGCCGCCGAATAAACATTCTGCAATCAGGTTGAAAAAGGCCGCCCGGAACGACCGGGCGGCCTTTTGCGTTGCTGCCTTGATGCAACACGAAATTGCGAGGCACCAACAATGACCATCTCGACGCTGCTTTTGATCATCCTGATCCTGATCCTGCTCGGCGCAGTGCCCGCATGGCCCCATTCCCGCGGCTGGGGCTACGGCCCTTCCGGCATCGTCGGCGTGTTGCTCGTCGTGCTTCTGGTGCTGATGCTGATGGGCCGCATCTGACCGCACTGGCCGGCGGCCTTGCTGCGATCGAAGCGGCGCAGGCTCAAAGCTGCGCGCGTTGATGCTGGACCAGGGGGCGGCCGAAAAGCGAGCCTCCTCGGGCCGTAACGCTAGAGTGAGAGGGCCTGCTATTCGGCCGGCGCAGTCTGAGGCATGGCCCTGAAATCGGCGTGACGGGCCAGCCCCGCCATCAGGCAGACGACCACCAGGAACCCCGACAACGTCACGAAGACAGGCGCGAAGCCGACATGCCCGGCAACGAAGCCTATCCCCGACGGGGCAACCAATATGCCGGAATAACCCATGGTCGTTACGACGCTCATGCCGATGTTCGACGGCACGCCCGGCTGGTTGCCGGCGGCGGAAAAGGCGATCGGCACCATGTTGGCCACGCCCAGCCCGCAGAAGGCGAATGCCGCGATCGCGACCCATGGGTTCGGCGCAAGACCCGCCGCGAGCATGCCGCACGCCGCGATGAGCGCCGACACGCGCAGCGTCGTCACCGCGCCGAAGCGGTTGCGCACGCCGTCGCCGAGAAACCGCATCAGGGCCATGATGCCGGAGAAGGCGGCGAACGCGAAGCCAGCGGTGGCAATGTCGGCGCCGAGTTCCTGCTTGAGATAGAGCGCTGCCCAATCGAGCACGGCGCCTTCCGGGATCATCGAAAACAGCGCCATGATGCCAACCAGGTAGATGGTGGGAAGTCGCGGCAAGCGGAAGTGATGGTGCTCATGCGCCACCGGCTTGTCCTCGCCGATCAGGTGAGGCAGGGCGAATGCCGTCATCGCCGCGGCCGCGACGGTGACGAACATCGCATGCGGCAGATGACCGAAACTGAGGATGAAGATGCCGCCAAGCCCTCCGCCGGCAAAGCCGCCAAGGCTCCAGAAACCATGCGACGACGACATGATCGCGCGCGACAGCTTCCTTTCGACGGCCACCGCATTGGCGTTCATCGCCACGTCCATGGCGCCGATCGACCCGCCGAAGATGAACATCGTGACGGCCGCCACCCAGACATTTGGCGAGAGCACCACCAGGAGCAGGGCAAAGACCACGATCCAGGCAAAGCCGATCACCACCGGCCGCGAACCCCGCTTGGTCATCAGGTAGCCGGAGAACGGCATTGCCGTCAGCGCACCGAGACCGAACACCAGGATCAGCAGGCCGAGCACGAACTCGCTGATCTCGAGCCGCGTCAGCAGCAGCGGGATCTGCGGCGCCCAGCTTCCGGTGATGAAACCGTTGATGAAGAAGGCAGCAGCTACGGCCCAGCGGGCCCGGCTGGCAGGGGCGGTTGTGTCGGTGGCGTCCATCGCCGCGTCTCCTAGCACATGGATCCGGCACCTGAAATCGATTTCAGATCAGCGTGAGCGGCGGATTCAAAATGTTACCGCGCTTGCACCGGGCGGTGTGCGCAGATGTCGGGTCACCATGAATTTAAATCGATTTAGCATAGGCTCAAGCTGTAAGTGGAGGCAATCATTGGGCCAGACGGTTAACCAAGGTTAATTTTTGCCCGAATTCCGTCCAATAGCCGTTGTACGCGAACTTTCGAGGAATGGCGGCGGACAGGCAACACTTTCCGCTCGCGCGCTTGGTTCCGCTCTATGCATGCTTGCGCGGGTTGGGGGTCGATGCCGGCTGGACGCCGGGTCGCACCGTTGTGGAGTGTTGTACCATGAATACCCTAGCTTTCCGGCGCGCCGGAATACCAAGTCGCCTGGCCGAGCAACTGCGCCAGTCGGGCGCCAGCCTGCCCTCCAGATCAGGCATCGCGCTCGTGGTGGGCGCAGCCGCCGTGGCGGTTGCGCTGGCCGGTTTCCTGATCATAGGCACTTCGGAGCCGGACCCGACCCAGACGGCTGCCGTGCCGCCCCGCGTGACGCAGCCCCAACCGGTCAGCCCCGCGCCTGTAGCGCAAGATGAGAAGCCGGCCGCCACAGTCCAGCCCAGCCAACCCGCATCGTCGAAACTGGCGGCAGCCCCGCTGATTTCAGGGGAGACGCCGAAGGCCCAATTCAGCCCTTCACCGCCCATCGTGTCCAACGTGCCCGACAGCGCGACGGGACCGGACGAGCGCAGTTCTGGCACCGTCGCCCTGGCCGATACAAGCGTGCCGGCAACCGCCGAGGCTCCCGATACCTCCGACACCGCGTCGATTGTCCCTGACGGCCTGCGCGGAACGCTGGACGTGCAGGTCGCCGAAACCGAGGCGGAAATAGCGATGCTCGAAGCATCGACCGGAATGATTGACGCGACCGCAGCCATCGAAGGGCCCCTGCCCGACATGAGCCCGGCTAAGGCCGCGAAATATGCCAACCTGCGCGACGGCCCCGCCGATGAAGCGAAGGTGATCGTGGTGGTGCCGGCCAATGCCGCCATAGAAGCCGAGACCGGCTGCAACTGGTGCACCGTCGTCTACAACGGCCAGCGCGGCTACATGTTCAAGAGCCTGATCCGCCGCAGCGTCAAGGAAGAGGCCGCCGCCGGCCAGGGCTTGTTCTAGAACGGAAGCAGGACAGGCCGGGCGACGTCGAACGTACCCGGCCTGCACTTGTCAGCCGTAAACGACGAGCAGGTCCTTGGCGTCGATCTGGTCGCCGGCGCGCACCAGCACTTCGGCGATCGTGCCGTCGCGCTCGGCGTGCAGTGCGGTTTCCATCTTCATCGCCTCGATCGACAGCAGCACGTCGCCGGCCTTGATGGGCTGGCCGGCCGCGACGGCGAGCGTCGAGACGACACCCGGCATCGGCGCGCCGATATGGGCATCATTGCCGGGCTCTGCCTTGCGCCTTGCCTTGGAAGCGGATGCGCCATGCGCCCGATCCGGCACCTTGACGCGGCGCGGCTGGCCGTTGAGTTCGAAGAACACCGTCACCATGCCCTTTTCGTCGACATCGCCGACGGCGAGGCAGCGGATGACCAGCGTCTTGCCCTTCTCGATGTCGACGAAGACCTCGTCCTCGGGCTTCATGCCGTAGAAATAGACCGGCGTCGGCAGCACGCTGACCGGGCCATAATTGTCCTGCGCGCCGACGAAGTCCGAGAACACCTTCGGATACATCAGGAAGGAAGCGAACTCGTTTTCCGAGAGCTTGCGGCCGAGCTTGGTCTCGACGTCGCTGCGGTTGGCCTTGAGATCGGCCGCCTTGAGCAGCGAACCGGGGCGAGCGATGATCGGCTTCTCGCCCTTCAGCACCTTCTTCTGCAGCGCTGCCGGCCAGCCGCCGGGCGACTGGCCGAGATCGCCACGCAGCATCGACACGACCGAGTCCGGGAAGGCAATGTCCTTGGCCGGGCTCTCGACATCGGCGACGGTGAGTTCCTGGCTCACCATCATCAGCGCCATGTCGCCGACGACCTTGGACGACGGCGTTACCTTGACGATGTCGCCGAACATCAGGTTGACGTCGTGATAGGCCTGAGCCACCTCGTGCCAGCGGGTTTCGAGGCCGAGCGAGCGCGCCTGTTCCTTGAGGTTGGTGAACTGGCCGCCCGGCATCTCGTGCAGGTAGACTTCGGAGGCCGGCCCCTTCAGGTCGCTCTCAAAGGCGGCATACTGGTTGCGTACGGCTTCCCAATAGAACGAGATGCGGCGGATCCATTCGGGCGCCAAGCCCGGATCGCGATCTGAGCCGCGCAGCGCCTCGACGATCGAGCCCAGGCAAGGCTGCGAGGTATTGCCCGAAAAGGCATCCATTGCCGCGTCGATGGCATCGACACCGCTCTCCACCGCAGCCAGCACCGTTGCCGCCGACAGGCCCGACGTGTCGTGGGTGTGGAAATGGATCGGCAGGTCGGTCGCCTCGCGCAACGCCTTGAACAGCACCCGCGCCGCCGCCGGCTTGAGCAGGCCGGCCATGTCCTTGACGGCAATGATGTGAGCGCCGGCGGCCTCGAGTTCCTTGGCCAGCCCGACGTAATATTTGAGATCGTACTTGGCGCGGTTCGGGTCGAGGATATCGCCGGTGTAGCAGATTGCCGCTTCGCACAGCTTGCCCTCGGCGCCTACGGCATCCATCGACACGCGCATGTTGTCGACCCAGTTCAGGCAGTCGAAGACGCGGAACAGGTCGACGCCGCCGGCCGCCGCCTGGCGCACGAAATGCTGGACGACATTGTCGGGGTAGTTGGTGTAGCCGACGCCGTTGGCGCCGCGCAGCAGCATCTGCAGCAGGATGTTCGGTGCCGCCTGGCGCACCTTGTCCAGCCGCTCCCACGGATCCTCGGTCAGGAAGCGCATGGCGACGTCGAATGTCGCCCCGCCCCAGCATTCGAGCGACAGGAGCTGCGGCAGCGCCCGCGCGTAGGTGCCTGCGATCCTGGCGATGTCATGGGTGCGGACACGGGTGGCGAGCAGCGATTGATGGCCATCGCGCATCGTCGTGTCGGTGATCAGCACCTGCTTCTGGCCGCGCATCCAGGCGGCGAATTTCTCCGGGCCAAGATCATCGAGCCGCTGCTTGGTGCCGTCCGGGATCGGGCCGGTGAACCAAGGCACCACCGGCGCAGCCGCTTCCGGGTTGGGCAGTGCGCGGCCACGCGTTTCCGGGTGGCCGTTGACGGTAACGTCGGCGAGATAGTTGAGCAGCTTGGTGGCGCGGTCCTGGCGCTTGACCTGGGCGAACAGTTCCGGCGTCGAGTCGATGAACCTCGTCGTATAGGAATTATCGTGGAAGGCCGGGTGCGTGATGATCGCCTCGAGGAAGGTCAGGTTGGTCGCCACCCCGCGGATACGGAACTCGCGCAGTGCCCGGTGCATGCGCGCGATGGTCTCGTGCGGTGTCGGCGCCCAGGCCGTGACCTTCTCCAGCAGCGGGTCATAGAAACGAGTGATGACCGCGCCCGAATAGGCCGTGCCGCCGTCGAGGCGGATGCCGAAGCCGGTGGCGCCGCGATAGGCGGTGATGCGGCCATAGTCGGGAATGAAGTTCTGCTCCGGATCCTCGGTCGTGATGCGGCACTGCAGCGCGTGGCCGTTCAGCCTGATGTCGGCCTGGACAGGCACGCCCGATTCCGGCGTACCTATGGCGAAGCCGTCGAGGATGTGGATCTGCGCCTTGACGATGTCGATGCCGGTCACCTGCTCGGTGACGGTGTGCTCGACCTGGATACGCGGATTGACCTCGATGAAATAGAACTTGCCGGTATCGGCGTCCTGCAGGAACTCGACCGTGCCGGCGCCGATATAGGCGGTGTCTCGCGCAAGCTTGAGGGCATAACCACACAGCTCCTGGCGCAGTTCCTCGCTGAGATAGGGCGCAGGCGCCCGCTCGACGACCTTCTGGTTGCGGCGCTGGATCGAGCAGTCGCGCTCGAACAGGTGTACCGCATTGCCATGCGTGTCGCCGAGGATCTGCACTTCGACGTGGCGGGCACGCTCGATCAGTTTCTCCAGATAGACCTCGTCCTTGCCGAACGCCGCCTTGGCCTCGCGCTTGCCTTCCACCACTTCGCGGACGAGGTCGGCCTCGCTCCGAATGGCGCGCATGCCGCGGCCGCCGCCGCCCCATGACGCCTTGAGCATGACCGGATAGCCGACCTGTGCGGCAAGCCTCTTCACCTCGTCCATGTCGTCAGGCAGAGGATCAGTGGCTGGAATGACCGGCACGCCGACTTCGATCGCCAGATTGCGCGCGGCAACCTTGTTGCCAAGCCGGCGCATCGTTTCGGCCTTCGGTCCGATAAACGTGATGCCGTTTGCAGCGCAGGCATCGACGAATTCGGGGCTTTCCGACAACAGGCCGTAGCCGGGATGGATCGCGTCGGCGCCCGACAATTTGGCGACGCGCATGATTTCTTCGATCGACAGGTAGCTTTCGATCGGCCCCATGTCCTTGGCAAGATGCGGACCGCGCCCGACCTGGTAGCTTTCGTCGGCCTTGAAGCGATGCAGCGAGTATTTGTCCTCTTCAGCCCAGATCGCCACGGTTTTGATGCCCAGCTCGTTGGCCGCGCGGAACACGCGAATGGCAATTTCGGATCGGTTGGCGACGAGGATCTTGCTGATCGGCACGAAAACACTCCAGAAACCGGATATTTAAGAGGCGGCGCATGATTAGCGGGAAAATGCTGCGGTGCAACCGAAATCACACCCCCTTAAATCGATTTAATTTCCGCAGCGTCAGATAGATATTTTTTCCACGGCCACAAAAAAATGCCCGGCGCAAAGCGCCGGGCATCTATCGGTTAGCTGTGCTGGAGAATTACTTCTGCTGCACGTAGGTGTACTTGCCGTCGGCACCCTTCTGCCACTCGTACATGACGTAGCCGGGGAGCTTCGGATCGCCCTTCTCGTCGAAGGAGATATCGCCGAGCGCCGTCTTGAACGGGCCCTTCTCCTTGAGAGCCTTGGCCACTTCCTGCGTGTCGATCGAGCCGGCAGCAGCGGCGGCCGCTGCGATCGACTGCATCGCGGCGTAGGAGTAGAGCGTGTAGGCTTCCGGCTCGAAGCCAGCGGCGCGGAATTTCTCGACCAGATCCTTGTTCTCGGGGATCAGGCGCGGGTCCGGGCCGAAGGTGTTGAGCGTGCCGGCAACGGCGTCGCCAGCGATCGAGGCCAGTTCGTTGGAGACGATGCCGTCACCCGAAACGAGCGTTGCCTTGAGGCCCTGGTCGGCCGACTGGCGGATGATCAGGCCGGCTTCGGTGTGAAGACCGCCCCAATAAATGATCGAAACGCCGGCTTCCTTCATCTTGGCGATGAGCGCCGAGAAGTCCTTGTCGCCGATGTTGACGCCTTCATACATGACTTCGGTGACGCCCGCGGCGTTCATCGCCTTCTTGGTTTCGTCAGCGAGGCCCTGGCCGTAAGGCGTCTTGTCGTGGATGACGGCGATCTTGGCGTCCTTGAACTTCTCAGCGAGGTACGCACCGGCAATGCCGCCTTGCTGGTCGTCGCGGCCGCAGGTGCGGAACACGTTCCACAGGCCACGCTCGGTGAAGGTCGGGTTGGTCGCCGCCGGGGTGACTTCGAGGATGCCGTTCTCGGCGTAGACTTCCGAGGCCGGGATCGAAACGCCCGAGTTGAAGTGGCCGACCACGAACTTGACGCCGTCAGCGACGAACTTGTTAGCAACCGAGATGCCCTGCTTCGGATCGGAGACGTCGTCGCCGACGACGAGCTTGATCTGCTCGCCGTTGATGCCGCCAGCCGCGTTGATGTCGGCGACCGCCTGCTCGGCGCCCTTCTGGAGTTGCGCACCAAAGGCCGCGTTCGGGCCGGTGATCGGACCGGCGACGCCGACCAGGATATCGGCCCATGCGCTGCCGCTGAACGCTACGAGCGCGGTCAGCGCAACAGCCGACAAAAGTGACTTTTTCATTGAAACACTCCCATTAATTGAGTGGGCGTGGAGTTTCTTTCGTGCGATGCCCACCCATATCGCAGAAAGGTGAGTTTGCCGATTTTCCGGCAGTTGTCACGCCGATTCATTGGCGAACCGGCGTCGATATTGAAGTTCTGGTGTTCAGGACTTCGATTTCCAAGAAAGCGGCGATACCTTTTCATAAAGCCAGTTGTATTGCGTCACCATCTGGTTGGTGCGGGTGTATTTATATCCAAGGATTGCAAACGCCATCAGCACGATAGTGTCGACGATGTAATATTGCAGCGTGAACATCGTGCCGTCGAACAGCGCGTGATGGATGAAGCGAACCGCAATGCCAAGGCCCAGAATGTAGAGCACCAGCTTGCCGTAGCTGCGCCATGTCTGGGCGCAGGCGCGGCCGGTCATCCAGGCCGCCCATCCGCCCAGCAGGCAGGTGACGAAAAAGAACTGCCAGATCGAGGGTTCCTCGTAGAGAATGCCCTGCATGATGGAATCTCCTAGTGACGCCCGCCTTCGAGATAGGCAGCGCGAACCTCGGGATCGGCGAGCAGGTCCTTGCCGGTGCCGCTCATAGTGACGACGCCGTTGACCATGACGTAACCGCGCGTGGCGAGCTTGAGCGCGCCGAAGGCGTTCTGCTCGACGAGGAAGACGGTCAGGCCCTGGGTGCGGTTGAGCTCGCGAATGGCGTCGAAGATCTGCTTGACGATCAGCGGCGCCAGGCCCAGCGACGGCTCGTCGAGCAGAAGCAGCTTGGGCCGCGCCATCAGCGCACGGCCGATGGACAGCATCTGCTGCTCGCCGCCTGACAGCGTGCCACCGCGTTGGGCGATGCGTTCCTTGAGCCTCGGGAACAGGGTGAATACCTTCTCGACGTCCTCATCGAAGAATTTGAGGTTGTCGAGGCTGGCCCCCATCTGCAGGTTTTCCATCACCGTCATGCGCGGGAAGATGCGCCGTCCCTCGGGTGACTGCGCGATGCGCATCCGGGCGATCTCGTGCGTCGGCAAATCGGTGATGTCGGTACCGGCAAAGGTGATGGTACCGCGGCGCGCCCGAGGCGTGCCGAAGATGGTCATCATCAGCGTCGACTTGCCGGCGCCGTTGGCGCCGATCAAGGCAACGATCTCGCCTTCGTTGACCGAAACGTCGACGCCGTTCAGCGCGCGAATGTTGCCGTAGTAGGTCTCGACACCCCTGATGTCGAGCAAGCTCTTACCCGCCGTCACTTGCCACCTCCGCGCTTGGCTTTCGCCGGCTTGGCCGCTTCACGCGCCAGCGCCTTGGCCTGCCCCACCCAGTCTTCACGCTCTATCCGGCCGTCGAAGGCAAGATAGGCCTCCGCCGCCGCGATGTCCGACTTCTTCCACGCCGCCACCTGGTCGAAATGGAAGATGCCGTGTTCGTTGAGCTTCTTCTCGTTGACCGGTCCGATGCCCTTGATCAGGATCAGCCGGTCCGGCACCCCGCCGCGCGGAGCGGCGAGCACATTGGAGATGGTCTTGGCAGCCGGGGCCTTAGCCGCAGGTGCCTTGCCAGCCGGAGCCTTGGGCGCCGCAGTCTTGGCTGCGGGGGTCTTGGTTGCCGATTTCGTGGCCGCCTTGGCTGCTGGCGCGGGCTTCGGAGATGCCTTCGACGCAGCAGGAGCGGCCTTGGCTGCCTTTGGCGCCTCGGCCTTTACAGGTTTGGCTGCGGCTTTTGGAGCTGCCGCAGGCTTTGCCACGGGTTTCGCAGCGGCCTTCGCGGCCGGCGCCTTGCCCGGCTTGGAAGCAACCTTCGTCGCCTCTGCCTTCACCGCCGCCGGCTTCGCTTGTGCCTTAGCTGCAGGCACAGGCTTCGCAGATGCCTTGGCCGGAGCAGGCTTGGGAACCGGAGGCGCCTTTGGCGCCTCGGCCTTAGCCGGCTTGGCCGCCGCTTTCGGAGCCGCCGCTGCAGGCTTTGCCACGGGTTTCGCCACTGCCTTCGGGGCTGCGGCCTTGACCGGCTTGGAAACCACCTTCGCCGGCTCTGCCTTAACCGTCGCCGGCTTGGTCGGCGCCTTGGAGGCCGATACCACGACCTTCGCGATGGGAGCCGCCGTGGCCTTGGCCGGAGCCTTCGCAGGCGCCCCCTTCGCAGGCTTTGGCGCAGCCATCAGGCCGGCAGGTGGCGCGGCCGTCGACTTGGCCTTGGGCGTCTTGGCAGGGGCGGCCTTTGTCGCCGGCTTGGACGCGGCCCTGGCGTCGCGCGCCTCGACCTGTGCCGCCTTCGACGCGCCCTTGGAAACGGTAACGATCTCGCCGTGCCCGTCGCTGTGGCTGATCGTATCGCTGACCGGACCCGCCATCATCGAGGAAGACGAGCTCGGGCCATGTGCCGGATCGGGCACGCCCTCCAGTTCTTCGATCACCTGCTCGTCGCCGACTTCGACCAGGACGGTCGCGACTTCCTCATCGTCGACGCCGAGATAAGCTGCAATGACCTTCGGATCGGTCCTGACCGACATCGGGTCGCCGTCGGAAATCTTGCGGCCGTATTCGAGCACGACGACGTGGTCGGAAATCTGCATGACCACCGACATGTCGTGCTCGATGAGCAAGATCGATGTACCGGTATTATCCTTGATGTCGTTGAGCAGCGTGTTGAGCGCCAGCGACTCCTTCGGATTGAGACCGGCCGCCGGCTCGTCGAGGCAGAGCAGTTCCGGCCCGGTGCACATGGCGCGTGCGATCTCGAGCCGCCGTTGCGCGCCGTAGGGCAGGTCGCCCGCCGGATCGTCCGCCCGCTCGATCAGCTCGGCCTTTTCGAGCCAGTGCTTGGCAAGCTCGACCGATTCTGCCGACGCCTTGCGGTAGCCGCCAAGTCCCAGCAGGCCCATGACGGTGTAGCCCGAGGCCTTCATCAGCTTGTTGTGCTGCGCCACCAGGAGGTTTTCGAGCAGCGTCATGCCCGAAAACAGCCGGATGTTCTGGAACGTGCGCGCCACCTTCGCCTTGGCAGTGATCTGGAAATCGGGCATGCGTTCGAGCAGAAACTCGCCGCCTTCCCGACCGTTGAAACGGATCATCCCTTCCGTCGGCTTGTAGAAGCCGGTGATGCAGTTGAAGACCGTCGTCTTGCCGGCGCCGTTCGGGCCGATCAGCGCGGTGATCTCGCCGCGCTTGGCTTCGAACGACAGGTCGCCGATGGCAACCAGGCCGCCGAACTTCATCGACAGATGCTCGACCTGCAGGATCGCATTGTTCATGGAGGTGCTCGCGTTCATCAGCCGTGTCCTTCCTTGGTGAAGGAACTGGAGACGGATTTTCGCTCATGCAGGAAGGCTGTGGGTTCTCGACTGCCGACGAAACCTCGCGGCTTCCACAGCATCACGATGACCATCGCCATGCCGAACAATAGCATGCGGTAGAGTTCGGGCGTGAAGTCCGACCCGAACACCGCCTTCAGGAACTCCATCTCGCGCAGGATCTCGGTGCCGCCGATCATCACCGCCGCCGCTACCGCGATGCCGACCAGCGAGCCCATGCCGCCGAGCACGACGATGGCAAGGATGATCGCCGATTCCAGGAAGACGAAGGATTCGGGCGACACGAAACCCTGGCGCGCAGCGAAGAACGAGCCGGCGAAACCGCCGAACATCGCACCGGTGGCGAAGGCAGTGAGCTTGGTCGTGGTCGTGTTGATGCCGAGCGAACGGCAGGCGATCTCGTCCTCGCGCAGCGCTTCCCAGGCACGGCCGACAGGCATGCGCCGCAGCCGGATGGTGACGAATGCGGTCAGTAGGGCCAGGCCGAGGATGAGGTAGTAGAGGAAGATCTTGTAGTAGGCGCCGGACTGGGCGATGCCGAACACCTTGGCGATGTAGTTGGGGTCGGACACGTTGAACGAAATCAGGCCGAAGAAGCTGACCTTGGGAATGCCGGAGATGCCGGCAGCGCCGTTGGTCACTTCGCGCCAGTTGATCAACACCAGGCGGATGATTTCGCCGAACGCCAGCGTCACGATCGCCAGATAGTCGCCTCGAAGACGTAGCACCGGGAACCCGAGCATGACGCCCCAGAAGGCGGCCATGATGCCGGCTACCGGCAGCAGGATCCAGAACGACCATCCGAGTTGCGTCGCCAGCAGCGCATAGGCGTAGGCGCCGACGGCGTAGAAGGCGACATAGCCGAGGTCGAGCAGGCCGGCGAGGCCGACGACGATGTTCAGGCCCCAGGCGAGCATCACATAGATCAGGATCTGGATGCCGAAATTGTCGACCCATTTGAGCGAGCCCTGGAAGCCGCCTGCCATCGAGCCCGAGATCAGGGTCAGGGCCACCACCACGACGATCGGATAGGCCACCAGAACGCCGATGCCCAGCGCCGAGAAATGCGCCTGGATGAAGGCGCGGAAATAGAACATCACCGATGCCAGCGCGTAGATGATCGCCAGCGCGCGGAAGAAGCGCATGTAGCCGGCGAGCGCAGGCCCGAAGATCCCATCGAGCGACCCGGCGAAAACCATGAGCAGCCCGACGACAACGAGTGACGCGATGAAGTAGGGCAACTTGAAGAACCGCGTCGCCACGCTGTCCGGCAACAGGCCGCTGGCAACATTGACGATCTTCTGCCTCGCCATGAACGGCTGGCCGTAGGCGACGTAGACGAAGCGTCCGAGCATCACCAGGCCGACGACGATGGCGAGCAGTCCCCAGCGCGGAACCAGGATCAGTTCGTTGCGGATGTTCTGGTCGGTCCGCAGCCCGATGAACAGGAAGAACAGGCCGAAGGAGATGGCGCCCGCGTAGAGCGCCTCCTTGATGCCGCGCTGGAATGGGGTAGCGGATGCTTCGCGTGTGGCTTGAGCGATGTTGGCCATGAGCTCAGACCTTCTCGACTTCGGGCCGGCCAAGGATGCCGGAGGGCAGGAAGATCAGCACGATCGCAAGGATCGAGAACGCCGCGACGTCCTTGTAGTCGATCGAGAAGTACGCCGACCACATGCTTTCGATGAAGCCGATCAACAGCCCACCCAACATGGCGCCGGGCAGCGAGCCGATGCCGCCGAGAACGGCTGCGGTGAACGCTTTGACGCCTGGCACGAAGCCGTCGGAGAAGGCGACGACGCCGTAGTACATCAGGAACAGCGTGCCGGCGACGGCGGCAAGGGCCGCGCCCATGATGAAGGTGATGGAGATCGTGCGGTCGACGTCGACGCCGAGCAGGGCGGCCATCTTGCGGTCCTGCTCACAGGCCCTTTGGGCCCGGCCGAGCGAGGTCTTGTTGACCAGGTACCAGAACAGCGCCAGCAGCGAGACGGTGACGATGACGATGATGATCTGCTTGAGCGAGATCGAGATGCCGCCGACATTGTAGACCGTCGAGACCATCGGCGGGATCGGCTTGTTGCGCGGACCTTGCGTCACCTGGACGAAGTTCGACAGCGCGATCGACATGCCGATTGCAGTGATCAGCGGCGCCAGCCGGAACGAACCACGCAGCGGCCGATAGGCGACCTTTTCGATGGTCCAGTTGTAGAGGCTGGTCATCAGCATCGCCACGACCATCATGACCAGCAAGGCGACGACCACGGGCACCGAATAGAACATGGCGGTGAGGGTCAGGAACACGATCAGGGCGACGAATGCCCCAAGCATGAAAATGTCGCCGTGGGCGAAATTGATCATCCCGATGATGCCGTAGACCATCGTGTAGCCGATAGCGATGAGGCCATAGATGGACCCCAGCGTCAGCCCGTTGACCATCTGCTGGACGAAGTACTGCATGTGAATGCGGCTCCCCTGGAATGTCGCGCTATGCACGCATTCCTTTTGATATTTCCCCTAGTCCTAAAGTTTCGAGCCTGGATTGCAACGTGATTCTTACACCCGTTGCCGCCTGCCGGACGGCACTTGAAGCCGCCTCTGTTTTTATGTTGTCCAGGCCCTGGACCATTGCGCAACCTATCATTGGCTCAACGCAATGTCTTTGCCGATTCCGGTGATTTTGCGCGCCAATTTCGAAGAATGTAGCGTCAAAATACACCCCGGCAATACTTCCTTGCGCCTTGCCGCCGATATCCTCCTTAAGATTGTCTAGACATATTTGCCGTTTCTGCCTCCCGCCATACGACTAAGTGACTACAAAGCCATGGGCGAACGGATCGCGGTCGTCGATGAAGATGGTGTTCAATCCGGTCATCCGCGCCCAACCACCGATCGAGGGGATGATAGCCGGTTTGCCGGCCACTTCGACCTCGCGCTCGACGCGTCCCTTGAACAGCGAACCGATGACCGATTCGTGCACGAAATCGTCACCGGCCTTGAGCCTGCCCTTGCCATGAAGCTGCGCCATGCGCGCCGACGTTCCGGTGCCGCAAGGCGAACGGTCGATCGCCTTGTCGCCGTAGAAGACGGCATTTCGGGCATGCGCCTCAGGGTGTTTTGCGACACCGGTCCACAACAAATGGGACAGCCTGTTGATGCCGGGATTCTCGGGATGGACGAACGAATACTTGTCGTTGAGACGCTGGCGCACGATCGGGCTCCAGGCGATGAAATCGCCGGCGCCGTAATCGGCCATGTCGCGAT
Source organism: Aminobacter sp. P9b (assembly GCF_045345995.1). NCBI lineage: Bacteria > Pseudomonadati > Pseudomonadota > Alphaproteobacteria > Hyphomicrobiales > Phyllobacteriaceae > Aminobacter > Aminobacter sp. P9b. Next base: position 468,411 of record NZ_CP150082.1, read on the forward strand.
AGTTCTCTTGCGGTTCGACGATGGCGTAGAAATTGCCGCCATAGGCGACATCGACCTTGATCTCGCCGAGACCGGGGCACTCGACCGACAGCCCTGCTGCGTAGAGGAAGGACGGCACATTGGTGATGCGCACCTCCTCGACATAGTCGCCGACCTGCTTGTATTCGGCGATGACCAGGCCGGCCGGCGTGTCGAGACGAAGGATGCCCGGCGTCTTCGGTTTCACCAGCCCGTGCTCGATCGCCATGGTGACGGTGCCGATGGTGCCGTGTCCGCACATCGGCAGGCACCCCGACGTCTCAATGAACAGGATGGCGACGTCGCAATCCTCGCGTGTCGGCGGGTAGAGGATCGATCCGGACATGACGTCGTGGCCGCGCGGCTCGAACATCAGCCCGGTGCGGATCCAGTCAAATTCAGCGAGGAAATGCGCCCGCCGCTCCATCATCGTCGAGCCTTCGAGGCGTGGACCGCCGCCAGCCACCAACCGCACCGGATTGCCGCAGGTGTGGCCGTCGATACAGAAGAAGGAATGGCGCGCCATGATGGGAGATACCTTGCGTCAGAAACGTTGGGCCGAAAAGGGGGTGAGATCGAGCGCCGGCCTTTGGCCCAGCATATGGTCCCGCACCAGCCGGCCGGTGGCCGCCGCCTGGGTCAGGCCGAGGTGACCATGGCCGAAGGCGTAGTGCACGTTGGGGTGATTGCGGGAGCCGCCGATGACCGGCAGCGAGTCGGGCAGCGACGGACGGAACCCCATCCATTCGCGCCCGCCTGACGGATCCAGTCCCGGCAGGAACATTTTGGCCTTCTCCAGCATCGCTTTCGAGCGGGCATAGTTCGGCGCCCGCGAAAGGCCGCCGAGCTCGACCGCCCCGCCGACACGCAGGCCGGTGGCGAGCGGGGTGATGACGAAGCCGTGGCCTGGGAAGATGAGTTGCCGCTTCACGTCGAAGGCAGTGGTCGGAAGCGTGGTATTGTAGCCGCGCTCGGTTTCGAGCGGGATGACATCGCCAAGCTGGCGCGCGAGCAGATGCGACCAGGCCCCTGCAGCAATCAGCACCTTTTGCGCAAAAAGCGTGCGGCCCTGCTTGAGCTGGATCAGGACGCGGTCGCCGGCCGGACGAACCAGCCCGACATCGCCTTTGACGAAAATAGCACCATGGGCTTCGACATGACGCCACACCGCCTTGCCGAGATCCTTTGGATCGGAGACGGTCTTCCAGACTGGCACGAAAGTGCCGCGCGTGAAACGGTCGGCAAGGCCGGGCTGGTAGTCGGCGAGTTCGCCCCTGTCGAGATGGTGATGGGCGATGCCGAAACGGTCACGTGCTGCCCAGCTCGGTAGCGCCTCCTTGAACTCCGCCTCGCTCTCGTAAAGCTCGAGCGAGCCGTCTTCGCGCAGCAGCGAGCCGGTGCCGGAGCGCGCCATCAGCGACACCCATTCCTGCTCGGCGAGCTTCATCAACCCTGCTTGCGTCGCAAGGCTCGCCTCATAACCGGCCGGCGCGCCGGCACGCCAGAAGCGATAGAGCCAGGGCAGGAGCTTTGGCAGGTAGGAGGGCGGGATGCTGAGCGGGCCGAGCGGATCGGCCAGCCATTTCGGCACGTTGCGCATCATGCCCTTGTGGGCGAGCGGCAGCACGTCAGAGAAGGCGAAAGCCCCGGCATTGCCGGAGCTGGTTTCCTCGCAGATGCCGGTACGGTCGAACACCGTCACCTTGCGCCCGGCATTGACGAGATAGGCAGCTGCCGCGATGCCGACGATGCCGGCACCGATGATGGCGATGTCGATCTCCTCGACCGCTGCGTTCATGCTTTGCTCCTCCCCGGGGTCTCCCCTCCCCGATCAGAACGACGGCAGTTTGGGCCGGATCGCCAGCGCATCCTTGATGATCTTCTCGGCCGCGTTGCGACGCTCGCCGGAAAGCGGCTTGCGCGGCATGCGCACACGATCATTGGAGCCGATCGCCAGCACCTCCGCCAGCTTGATGTTCTGGACCAGATAGGTCGAGACGTCGAGATCGAGCAGCGGGCGGAACCAGCGGTAGATGGCGAGCGCCTCTTCGCGGCGGCCTTGCTTCATCAGCTGGTAGATGGCGACAGTCTCGCGCGGGAAGGCGACGACCAGGCCCGCGACCCAGCCGATGGCGCCGACCGACAGCGCTTCGAAGGCAAGATTGTCGACGCCGGTGAACAGGTCGTAGCGGTTGCCCAGGCGATTGATGATCTCGGTCGACCGGCGAATGTCGTCGGACGATTCCTTGACCGCGACGAAGCGCTTGTCAGACGCCAGCTCCTCCATCTGGTCGACGGTGACGTCGACCCGGTAGGCGAGACGATTGGAATAGATCATGACCGGCAGGTCGCCGGCCTCGGCCACGGCGCGAAGGGCCGCCACCGTCTCTTCCGGATTGGTGTGGTAGATCGGGCTCGGCACGACCATCAGGCCTGACGCGCCTTCCTTGGCGGCGCGCTTGGCGATCGCTGCAGCCTCTCGCGTGCCGGCCTCGTTGACGGTCAGCAGCACCGGCTTGCCGGCGGCGACCTTCTGGGCGGTCTTCAGCACTTCGATCTTTTCGTCATGCGACAGCATCGGGCCCTCGCCGAGCGAGCCGGCGACGATCAGGCCGTCGCATCCCGCCTCCATCTGCAGCGCAAAGCAGCGCTCCATCTCGGCGTGGTCGAGGCGGTCGTCCGCAGTGAACTTGGTGGTGACTGCTGGAATGACTCCGGCCCACATGGCGCTTCCTCCGTCTGATATATCAGTGATATATGACGAGAAAACCAGTGCTGTCAATCCGGATTCGGCTCTGATATATCAAAAATATATCATTGCGCTTTCAAACGATTCGATCATGCAAGTTGAGAAACTGGAACCGGCAGCGACACGCGCCTATCACGAGCTGGAACGGCTGATCGTGACGCTTGAACTCGCTCCCGGCAGCGTCGCCACCGAAGGCGGGCTGATCGACCGGCTCGGCCTTGGCCGCACGCCGGTGCGCGAGGCGATCCAACGACTGGCATGGGAAGGGCTTGTCGAGATCAGGCCGCGTGCCGGCCTGGCGATCGCCCCACTGCATCCCGGCGACTGGCTGCGCGTGCTCGACGCGCGGCGCGGCATCGAGGTGGTGCTGGCCCGATCGGCGGCGCGTTTCGTCACCCGCGACGCCGCCAACCAGTTCCATGCCGCAGCACTGGCCATGCAGAAGGCGGTGATATCAGCCGACGTGCTCGGCTTCCTTGAAGCCGACAAGGCGCTCGACGAGGCGCTGGCCCTCGCCGCCGACAATGATTTCGCGGCCCGGCTTGCGGCACCGTTGCAGACCCACAGCCGCCGCTTCTGGTTCCGCTACCAGCGCGACACCGGTCTTGCCGCATCGGCCGAGCACCATGTCGCATTGATCCGCTCGATCCTCGAGCATGACGAGGATGGCGCTGCCCAGGAAGCCGAGCGCCTGATGTCAATGCTGCGCGCCCACGCCGAGGCGGCGGCCACGCGCTAGATTGGTCAAAGATCACGCCTGCCCGCCATTGACGGCTACCGCGAGCGTGCTCTCCCAGCCGTCACCGGCAGCAACGATGCAGCTCCGGCCCCTGACGTCGGTCATCAGCATGGTCCAGGTACCGGTTGCCGAAACGAAAACCTCGATGACGGCCGAGTTTCCAACCACGCCATAGCCGATCTTCTTTTCTTGAAAGGCCTCGGCCAGCCGCAAGACCAGAGCATCGTGTGTGTCGCAGACGAACTGCGCCTGGGCAGGAACTGCCGTCAACGTCAATACCGCGCCAAGCGCGGCCACCTTGAACCATCGAAACAAACAATTGCGTGCCATGTGGCACCTCCTTTGCCATCGCATCCCGGCAAAGGGAGGCCATCGGTCGCCTCACGCCACCGGAACGATCCAGCCCGGCTCCGACGTCTTCATCGCGTCGCTCCTTTCTGTTTCCGGTCTGTCACAGGGGAGCATCATCGCGCTCCCTGGATTCGATATGGTGACCCTGGAAACAGACGGCAAGGCCCATACAAAACGGCCCGGAAGCGAGTTCCGGGCCGTCTCTCATTCTAACGTTTCAGCAGATCAGTTCATCGTCGGGATGACGAACTCCGCACCGTCCTTGACACCCGACGGCCAGCGCGACGTCACCGTCTTGGTCTTGGTGTAGAAGCGAAAGGCATCGGTGCCATGCTGGTTCAGGTCGCCGAAGGAAGACGCCTTCCAGCCGCCGAAGGTGTAGTAGGCAATCGGCACCGGGATCGGCACGTTGATACCGACCATGCCGACCTGGACGCGGGATGCGAAATCGCGCGCTGCGTCGCCGTCACGGGTGAAGATGGCAACGCCGTTGCCCATCTCGTGCTCGTTGGCGAGCTTGATCGCGTTCTCATAGGAGGGCGCGCGGACGACCGACAGCACCGGGCCGAAGATCTCTTCCTTGTAGATGCGCATGTCCGATGTGACATGGTCGAACAGGCAGCCGCCCATGTAGAAGCCGTTCTCGTAGCCCTGCATCTTGAAGCCGCGGCCGTCGACGACCAGCTTGGCGCCTTCGTTGACGCCGATGTCGACGTAACCCTTGATGCGCTCGAGCGCCTCGCGCGTCACCACCGGACCGAAATCGGCCGACGAGTCGGTCGAAGGCCCTACCTTCAGGCTTTCGACGCGCGGGACGAGCTTTTCCATCAGCCGCTCAGCCGTGTCGTGACCGACGGGCACGGCCACCGAGATCGCCATGCAGCGCTCGCCGGCCGAGCCGTAGCCGGCGCCGATCAGCGCGTCGACGGTCTGGTCCATGTCCGCATCGGGCATGATGATCATGTGGTTCTTGGCACCGCCGAAGCACTGCACGCGCTTGCCGTTGGCGCAGCCACGGCTGTAGATGTACTGCGCGATCGGCGTCGAGCCGACAAAGCCAACAGCCTTGATATCTGGATCGTCGAGGATGGCGTCGACAACCGTCTTGTCGCCGTTGACGACGTTGAGAATGCCGGCAGGAAGGCCTGCTTCGAGGAACAGTTCGGCGATGCGCATCGGCACGCCCGGATCGCGCTCGGAAGGCTTCAGGATGAAGGCGTTGCCGCAGGCGATCGCCGGGGCGATCTTCCACAGCGGGATCATCGCGGGGAAATTGAACGGGGTGATGCCAGCGACAACGCCAAGCGCCTGGCGCATCGAGTAGACGTCGATGCCGGGGCCCGCGCCATCGGTGAACTCGCCCTTCATCATGTGCGGGGCGCCGATGCAGACTTCGACCACTTCAAGGCCGCGCTGGATGTCGCCCTTGGCGTCGGCAATGGTCTTGCCATGCTCGCGAGCGAGCAGTTCGGCCAGCGAGTCGTATTCCTTGTTGACCAGTTCGAGGAAGCGCATCAGCACGCGCACGCGGCGCTGCGGATTGGTCGCCGCCCATGCCGGCTGCGCTGCCTTGGCGTTTTCGACAGCGGCGCGCAGTTCCTGCGCCGAGGCAAGTGCCACGGTGGCGCGCACCGAGCCGTCCATCGGCTGCAGCACGTCCTGCTTGCGTCCGCTGGTGCCGGCAACATGCTTGCCGCCGATGAAATGACCGTAGTCGACCATTGCTTCTCTCCCAATTCCTTGATGATGGCCCATTGTCCCGCTTAACACGCGCCTTTGCAACGCGAGGGCGAACGCAACCGTTGTGCATGGAATAAAGTACGCAGGGAGCTTGAATGCGATTTCACGCATAGTAGGGTGAACGGACTGCAGCCTTCCTCGCCTTCACCATGGGAACCGCCGATGAACTGGGACGACGTACGCATCTTCCTCGCTGTCGCCCGCTCCGGCCAGATCTTGGGTGCTGCGCGCCGCCTGGAGCTCAACCACGCAACGGTTTCGCGTCGCGTGGCGGCGCTCGAGGAGGCGTTGAAGACAAAGCTGTTCCGGCGGCTGACCACCGGCAGCGAACTGACGCCGGCGGGCGAACGCTTCCTCGAAGTCGCCGAGCGCATGGAAGCCGACATGCTGACCGCCCGCGCCGAGATTTCAGGCGAAGGCGACGAGGTGTCGGGCACCGTGCGTATCGGCGCCCCCGACGGCTTTGGCGTCGCCTTCCTGGCGCAGCGCCTGGGCGCGCTGACGGCCCAGCACGCCGACCTGCGCATCCAGCTGGTACCGGTTCCGAGGACCTTTTCGCTGTCGCGACGCGAAGCCGATATCGCCATCACCACCGAGCGGCCCAGCGAAGGCAGGCTGGTGGCAGCCAAACTCGTCGACTATTCGCTCGGCCTATTTGCCTCGCGCGCCTATGTCGAAGAACACGGCCTGCCCACCTCGCGCGAAGAGCTTTCAGCCCACCGCCTGATCGGCTACGTGCCGGATCTCGTGGTCAGCCCGTCGCTGGACTATGCCGCCGAGTTCAGCCCTTCGTGGGAGTCCGCCTTTTCGATTTCGTCCGCGCTCGGACAGGTCGAGGCCGTGCGTTCCGGCGCCGGCATCGGCATCCTGCACACCTTCATTGCCCGCACGATTGCCGAGATCGTACCGGTGACGGCCATCGCACCGATCCGCCGCGCCTACTGGCTGGTCTACCACGAGTCCGTGCGGCCGCTGCGCCGCATCCAGACGGTGGCGGGCTTCATCACCAAGGCGGTGGAGCGCGAACGGGCCCTTTTCATCTAGTCCCTTCCGACAATCTCGCACATCCGCTAACACTACAGCGCCGCGTCCAATTGGACGCGCAAAGGACGCTGTGGCATTTTTGAAATGTGCATGATCCTTTCCGAAAATCGGTTCCGATTTTCGGAAAGGATCATGCACGCATTCCATACGAGGAACCCGATTTGCTGCCCCGCCCCTACGCAGAATTGCTGCGCAAGGCCCGGCGCGCCACACGACGCGCCGACGAGGCTGAGGATCTGCTTCAAACGGTCCTTGTCGCGGCGCTCGAAGCGGGGCGCACCGACCTGTCGAAGATCGAGAACCGACGCTGGCTGGAAGGCGCGCTGCGGCGCCGCGCTGCCTTCGATGCGCGTTCGACCGTGCGGCGCCGAAAGCGCGAGGCGCCGTTTGCTGCCGGCAGTTGCGAACCGACCAGTCCCGAAACCGTGCCTGTGCGTTTCGTGGCAACCTTGCCGCCCAGCCTGCGCACGACGACGCTGCTGGCCCTGACCGGTCACACGCGGCAGGAAATCGCCTGGCTGCAGCGCCTTGCCGACCCGGCACTTCGCCAGCGCATCGCCGAAATCCGGCGGCGCTGGCTGGCCTTTGGTGGCGATCCCATTGCGGAAATCCCCGGCCTGGCCGGGGCGCTCGCCTTCGGAAGCATCCGGCGCTCCTTGCTGGCGATCACGAAGCAACCAGGCGCCCTGCTCGCAAGCCACGACCCCGACGGGCATCTTTTTGTGATCGGCACCTCACAAAACCCTATGCCACGGCAACTCAACAGACGTGCAACCGAAATCACGGAGTGACCAAAATGTTCGGCAAACGCAAACTCGGCAACATCTGCTACTACGTCTCGGATATCGACAGGACCGAGGCCTTCTACCGCGACGTCATGGGGCTGGATGTCCAGCGCATGGAGGGCGACGGAGAGGGCGAGGGCGACTGGCTCATCGCAAGCACCGTCAACGGCGTCGACCTCATCTTCTTCAAGATGGAATCGCACCCGGGCAACTCCCCCATCATCGTCTTCGAAATCGCCGACGGCGGCATCGACGACATCGTCTCGTCGCTGGCCGGCAAGGGCGTGACCATCGTCACCCCGGTGAGTCATGCGCCGGGCGGCTGGTCGTCCGAATTCGCCGATCCTGACGGCCACGTCATCTCGATGTACCAGACGACGGAAGTGCCGCGCTCGCTGAAGAAGGTCGCGTGAAAACTCAGGCCCAATAGCGCTCGGGGCCGAGGCCCCTGACGTCGATCTCCGGCTCGCGACCGGAGATCATGTCGGCCAGGATTTTCCCCGAGCCGCAGGCCATCGTCCAGCCAAGCATGCCGTGGCCGGAATTGATGTAGAGGTTCGTCAGCTTGGTCCGGCCGACAATGGGCGGCCCGTCAGGTGTCATCGGCCGCAAGCCGCACCAGAAATGCGCCTCGCGCAGATCGCCTGCGCCCGGAAACAGTTCGCGCAGCGACCGTTCGAGTGGGGCGCGACGCGATTCATACAAGGTCAGGTCGAAGCCCGACATCTCCACCGTGCCACCGATGCGGATGCGATCGCCGAGCCGGGTGATGGCAACCTTGTAAGTTTCGTCGATGACCGTTGAAACCGGAGCACTTTCCGCGTCCGCGACCGGAACGGTCAATGAGTAGCCCTTGAGCGGATAGATAGGCACACGCTGATGCAGCTTGCGCATGAAACGTTCCGTATAGCTGCCGGTGGCCAGCACCACGGCGTCGGCCCGAATGTGGCCGTCGGTACAGCCGATCTGCCGGACCCGGCCATCCCTATGGTCCAGCGAGTGGACGCCATTGCCGAACCGGAAGACGACACCGCGTTGCGCGCAAAGCTCCGCAAGGCGCTCTGTGAACAGCCGGCAATCGCCGGTCTCGTCATCAGCCAGCCGCAGGCCGCCGGCTATCTTCTGATGCCCTCCGGCCAGGCCCGGTTCGGCCGCGATGCAGCCCGCCGCATCGAGAATTTCGTAAGGCACTTCAAACTTGTCGAGCACCGCGACACCGGAGGCAATGGCGTCGAGCTGTTGCTGGGTGCGAAACAGCTGCAACGTGCCTTGGCTACGCTCGTCGTAGGAGATGTCGGTACCTTCGCGCAGCACCCGTAGCATGTCGCGGCTGTATTCGGCGAGCGGCATCATAATCGCCTTGTTGGCGGCATAGCGAGCCGCCGTGCAGTTGCGCAGCATCCTCGCCAGCCACAACCACATCTTGGGATCGAATTTCGGCCGGAAGGAGAATGGCCCATCCTTCATGGCGAGCCATTTGAGCGCCTTGAGCGGCACGCCGGGGGCAGCCAAAGGAGAGGCGTAGCCGGACGAAATCTCGCCCGAATTTGCAAAGCTGGTCTCCTGCGCCGGCGCCTTCTGTCGATCGCAGACGACCACTTCATGCCCCGCCTCGGCAAGATAATAGGCAGTCGTCACCCCGATGACGCCGCCGCCGACGACTATGACCTTCATTGCGCCCCCAGGTGCTTGTCCTTCCGATATCAGATTTTCGGAGGGGACCATGCACAAACACAAGATCCTACAGCGTTGTTGCGCAGCTTGGGGATGCGCAATGCGGTAGGGGGCGCCTCCTCAAGCCGCCGAAGGGCCTGGATCATCGCCATTGCTGGAGCTGTGCCGGATTTTTTTCTGCGCGCCAAGTGTTTGTGACGCATCGGCGCTGAACACCAGCACCGGGAAGCGACGGATGGATGTATCGGGGTCGACTTCCGGCGCCGTGATTGCCGGGCGGGCCGCTTCCGGCTGATAATGGATCTCGTCGACCCGGATGGTCTCGGTCGCGCCGCGGCCGCAATCGACCGAAATCGACTGGCCCTTGCGCAAGCCAAGCAGGGCCAGGCCGCGCGGCACGGTGATCGGAATGATCTGGCCGACCATGCCATCCATCGGCCCATGCGCCACGATGCGGGTGTGAGGCGCGCCACCGTCGACGCTGAAGGTGACTCGGCTGTTCAGCGTCACCACGTCGGCGTCCGCTTCGTTGGAGAACACCACCTGCGCCGAAGCGAGCTTGCGACGCAGCAGCGCAACGAGCGGGCCACCCGACCAGGCCAGGCGGTCGAGCATCGTTTTCACGATGGCGAAGTCCTTGGTCGTCAACTGACATTCGGTCATGGCGTGTCTCCGCAAGTGCTGCCATCGGCCCTGCACTCGCACAGTTCGGAACTGGGTTGGACGGGCGGTCAGTTGACGCCTTCGACTGGTGCTTCCACCGAAACGATCTCGATCTCGAGGCGGCGGCCGGCCCTGGAGGTCCAGGCAACCGACTGGCCCTCGCGCAGGCCGATCAATGCTGCACCGACCGGGGTCAGGATGGACACTTTGCCCTCGGCGATATCGGCCTTGCCAGGATAGACCAGCGTGACTGTCTTGACCTCGCCGTCGCCACTGCGGAACGTCACCTTCGAGCCCATGCGGATGACATTGGCCGGGATGCGGCTGAGCGGCTTGATCTTGGCCCGATCCATTTCCGAGAGCAGTTCCTCGGCAATTTCGGGCAGCCGGTCGAGGCTGGATTCGGCAAGCCCGGTCAGCTTGGCGTGGTCGCTTTCGCTCAGCACGATCTCGTGCTCGCGACGCTGCTTGATGTTCTGGCGCAATGGAAGCCTCATGGATACTCACCCGGCCAGCGCTTCGATACGAACGCGCGCAACCGGTCGTCCGCGGAACGGACTACCTAAATGTTCAAGCCGAACCGCAATGCGGTTCGTTGCTCATGATTTATGCGTTGAAGAATGTGCCCCAAGGGCTCGGAAGTCGCATGGCGACCGAGCCGGGGCTAGGATCCCGCGATGGGGCAGACCCGAAACAGGGCAAAACTGCCGATATGAGCGATGGTGCACATGCGTGAAGGGTCGCTGACCCGGCACGGCTTGTCAAGGGCAGCGGCCGCGGGGCTATGCCACGAGGTGCCTGAACGCCGCCACGACCTCGTCATAGACCCTGCGCTTGAACGGCACGATCAGCTCCGGCAACTCGACCATCGGCTTCCATGCCCAGCGGTCGAACTCGGCAGAATGCCCTCCCGGAGGTGGGTCGATGGCGATCTCGTTCTCATGGCCCTCGAAGCGGAAGGCAAACCATTTTTGCGTCTGGCCACGATATTTGCCCTTGAACGCAACGCCCAGGAGATGCGGCGGCAGGTCGTAGTTGATCCACTCAGGAGCCTCGGCGAGCAGCGTGACGCTGCGCATGCCGGTTTCCTCGTAGAGCTCGCGCGTGGCTGCCGGATAGGGCTCCTCGCCCTTGTCGATACCGCCTTGCGGCATCTGCCAGAGCTGGTTGGTATCGGACAGTTCGCTGTCGGGCTCGGCAATGCGGCGCCCTGCCCAGACCAGGCCCTTGGCATTCAACACCATGATGCCGACGCAAGGGCGGTAAGGCAGATCCTCCGGAGCGATCTTGTTCTTCGACATCACTTCCTATCCTCGTTCCGGATCGTTCGCGACCGCCGAGATCGGCACGATCTCGATGCCACGCTTGCGCGCCTCGCTAGCCCATGACGCCACCGCTTCGACGGTGACATCGAAAGCGTTGCCCGTGCCGATGGCAAAGCCCTTGGCGCGGGCTGTCCGCTCCAGTTCGTCGAGCTTGCTCAGGATCGCGCCGCGATCCTGAACGGCATCGATGACTGCGTCTCCTGCCGCGAACGGAACCCCGTTCTTCAACGCCTGCTCGGGCGCCAGGCTGCGCGCCGACGAGCCGTCGTCGACATAGCCGATGCCGCGCTTGCCGAGTTCCGCCATCAGCAGGCCCATTGCTTCGGGGCTCGTCGAAAAACGCGCGCCCATATAGCTCATCACGGCGGTATAATTGGTCGTCCGCGACAGCGTCCAGCGCAGGTTCTTGAGGTTTTCGTCGGCGCTCGCGTCGACGGTCAGCGTATTGCGACCGGGATTGACGTTAGGAAAATCGAACGGCTCGAGCGGCACCTGCATGACGATCTCGTGGCCCTCGCGCCGCGCCGTCTGCATCCAGCGTCCAAGGCTGTTGCCTTGCGGCGCAAACCCCAGCGTCACCTCGGGCGGCAGCTTGCCGATCGCTTCTTGCGTTCCGGTCTGCGACAGGCCGAGCCCGCCGATGACGATCGCCACCCGTGCGCCGCGCGCGCCAGACCACGCCCCCGCATAGACGTCGAACGCCCGCCGGCCGTCGGCCGCGCGGATGGGCAACGGCCCGGTCGCGCTGTCTTCGATCAGCGCCTTGTCGGGAAGGTGCGCCATCCGCGGGTTCTGCCCCACCGCCGACGGGTCGCGAATGACGATGGCGCCACCGCCTTCGGTTGGATTGACCTTGATGATCGCCGGGCCGCCGTTGGAGGCTGGGTTCGATGGCTTCGCCGCCAACGCCTCGACCGGGACTGAAACCGCCTCCGGCTTGGCCACGGCAACAACCTCGGGCGCCCGAAACGGCTTGTCGCGCAGCGCGATAGCCGCCGAAGCCGCGACGACCGCCAGCAGGCAAATCCCGGCGACAACCGGCCCCTTGCGCAGCCGGGGCGCACGCACACCTCCGGAACGACGCCCTGGCGTCTGTCCGAGCGGACGGTCGATTTCCTTGTCGTTCTTTACCACGCCGTGCCCTGCGGCTAGCCCCCGAATCAAACTGCCGGAACCTTGCGGTCCCGGCAGCATCGCATTGCCCAGCTACGCAGGCCAGCTTTTCGCTGGCCATTGCTTACTGGTTGTTCATCACGGCCTTGTCCGGATTCGGCGGGAATGCCGGATCGGTCTTCTGGCCGCGGAGCAGCTCGAGCGCATAGTTGAGCTGAAGATCGTCCTTCGGCTCCGGCGGCACATAGGCAGCCGAACCCGAACCGGTATCGCTCTCCTCGGCACCCTTGATGTGGCCCTTGAGCTCCGATTCGCCGCGGGTCACGTCGCGACCCTGCAGGTCGGCCGGCAGCGGCTGATCGACCTTGATGTCGGGCGTGATGCCCTTGCCCTGGATCGACTTGCCCGACGGCGTGTAATAGAGCGCCGTGGTAAGGCGGAGCGCACCGTTCTCGGCCAGCGGTATGATGGTCTGCACCGACCCCTTGCCGAAGGACTGCGTGCCCACCACGGTTGCCCGGCGGTGGTCCTGCAACGCGCCCGCCACGATTTCCGAAGCACTCGCCGAACCGCCGTTGACCAGAACGATCAGCGGCTTGCCGTCGATGTCGTCTCCGGCACGCGAATCGAAGCGCGTGATGTCCTTCGGATCGCGACCACGCGTCGAGACGATCTCGCCGCGGTCGAGGAATGTGTCGGAGACGCTGACCGCCTGGTCGAGCAGACCGCCCGGGTTGAGGCGGAGGTCGAGCACGTAGCCCTTGAGCTTGTCGCCCGGCACCTGCTTCTTGATCTGCTCGATGGCATTCTGCAGGTCGTCGAACGTCTTCTCGGTAAACGAGGTGATTTTCATGTAGCCGACATCATTGTCGACGCGGAACTTGACCGCCTTGACCTTGATGACGTCGCGCATGATCGAAATCTCGATCGGCTTGTCGGCGCCTTCGCGCAGGATCGTCAGCTTGATCGGCGTATTGACCAGTCCGCGCATCTTCTCGACCGCGTCGTTCAGCGTCAGGCCGCGAACTTCCTCGCCATCGATCTTGGAGATGAAGTCGCCGGCCAGCACGCCCGCCTTGGCGGCGGGGGTGTCGTCGATCGGGGTGATGACCTTGACGAGTTCGTTCTCCATCGTCACCTCGATGCCGAGGCCGCCGAATTCGCCCTTGGTCTGGACACGCATGTCCTTGGCCGCTTCGGCGTTGAGATACGATGAATGCGGGTCGAGCGACGTCAGCATGCCGTTGATGGCATTCTCGATCAGCGACTTCTCGTCCGGCGGGGTCACATACTGGCCGCGCACGCGTTCGAAGATGTCGCCGAAGATGGCGAGCTGGCGGTAGGTTTCCGAACCTGCCGCGTTTGCCGTCGAGCCTGGCGCACCATACACCAGGCCCATGGCCGTGGCTCCCATCAGCGCCCCGGCAAGCAGAAGCGACAGTTTACGCATCATTTCATGTCCTTCCAGAGGTGCGGTCCGCCCACCACGGGGTCGGATCGACGGGTTTTCCATCCTTGCGGAACTCGACATAGAGTTCCGGCGTCGCATTCGCATTGTCAGAGGCAGAGGTGCTCGCCACCCTCGCCTCTCCCATCGCACCGATCGGTTCGCCAGCTAGTACGGACTGACCCGGCGCAACGGTGATTCTGCTCATCCCCGCCAGGACGACATGATAGCCGTCGCCGGCATTGAGGATCAAGAGTTGACCATAGGAGCGGAAAGGCCCCGCATAAAGAACGCTTCCATCCGCCGGAGCGGTCACGATGGCGCCCGATTGTGTCGCAACCATGTCCCCAAGCATGGTTCCGCCGATGCCGTCGTCGGCGCCAAAGCGGCGCTTGATGCGTCCCGTGACCGGTAGCGAAACTTGCCCTTGAAGAACGGAAAATGGAGCGGAAGCAACAAGTTGGTTGGCTTCCGGCACTGCCGCGACGACCGGTTCGTTTGCAGCTTTTGCCGCCTCTTCGGCAGCCTTCCTCGCGGCCTCCGCATCGGCTGCTTTCTTGGCCGCCAGCTTGTCGAGCGAAGCGATCAAATCTTTGAGACTGTCGGCGCGCGCGGCCAGTTGGGCTGCATTTTTGGATTCTTCGGCAAGTGCAGTCTCGGTATTCGAGCGCAGCCGGCTCTTGGCTTCGAGCAGCAGATCGAGTCGCGCCTTTTCGCCGGCTTGCGCAGTCATCGCTGTGGTCAGGCGGTCGCGCTCGCCTTCGATCGAGGTCACGACCCGCGACAATTCCCTGAGGTCGGCCATCAGGATCTCGGTCTCGGATCGCAGTTCAGGCACCACCGCGCCGAGCAAGATGGCGCTGCGCACCGATGACAATGCATCCTCCGGCTTGACCAGGATCGCTGGCGGCGGATTGAGCCCCATGCGCTGCAACGCGCCGAGCACCTCGGCCAGCACGGATTTGCGCATGTTGAGCGAAGTGCGGATGCCTGCCTCCTGCTCCTTCAGCCCTTCGAACTTGCCGGCGATGTCCTCGATGTCCTGCGAAAGCTTGCGTTCGGTCTTGGCCGACTGGATGAGCACCGCGGTGATCGAGGCGTGGTCCTTTTTCACCTGGGCGATTTCGGCTGCCAGCTTCTCGCGACGTTCGGACGAAACCTGGATGTCGCGCGACAGGTTTTCGAGTTCCGATCGCGTCCTGTCCGGGTCGGGCAAGGGCGGCCCCATCTGGGCGGACGCGGCCCCGCAGGCGAGCGCAATCCAGCCCGCCGCGACGATGCCGCGGCATGGCTGAAGCCACGCCTTCAGGGGAAAATTCCGCGCCATGCGATGATCCGGTTCTATGTCTGCGACCTTAGCGGCGGCATCGTTAACGAACCATCAACCATGTTTGCCGGGCGCGACCGCATGTGGACTTTTGCCCCGCCATTTTGTCGAATTCCGGGCACTCAAGCGCGATGGTACGGATGCCCTGAAAGAATGGTCGCGGCGCGATAGAGCTGCTCGCCGAGCATGATGCGCACCATCTGGTGCGGCCAGGTGGCGGCACCGAACGAGATCAGCATTTGCGCCTCGTTGCGCAGCGCCTCGTCATGACCGTCTGGGCCACCGATGGCGATCATCAGCCCGCGCTGGCCGCCATCGCGCAGCGATGCGATCTTGTCGGCGAATTGTTGTGATGAGAGGTTCTTGCCGCGCTCGTCGAGCAGGATCAGTGCCGTTCCGGACACCATCTGGGCGCGCAGCCTGTCGGCTTCCTCACGCCGCCGTTCGTCGACATTCTGCGCCCGGCTTTCGGCAATCTCGGCGACCCCTGAAAAATCGAGGCCAAGCGGCCCGCCGCTTTTCGAGAACCGGTCGAGATAGCGGTCGGCAAGCTCCTTCTCGGGGCCGGCTTTCATCCGGCCCACGGCATGTATCGCGACCTTCATCCCTGTCGTCTAACGGTTCAATGAACCGTTTCTTCCTCGAGATCCGGTGCCTGCCACATCTTTTCGATGTTGTAGAACTCGCGGATCTCGGGCCGGAAGACGTGCACGATGACATCACCGGAATCGATGAGCACCCAGTCGGCGCCCGACATGCCCTCGACGCGGGGCGTGCCGAGACCGGCATCCTTCAGCGCCTTGAGGAGATGATCGGCTACCGCCGCGACATGACGGTGCGACCGGCCCGAGGCTACGACCATGTAGTCGCCCAGACTCGATTTCCCCTGAATGTCGATGGAGACGATGTCTTCGGCCTTGGAGTCTTCCAGACTGGCAAGGACTGTCTTGATGGCGCGGGCAACGGCGTCGATTTCGCCTATCCCGGCCGGCGAAGGCAGGATTTCCGCCCTCTTCCGAAGTGCTGTTCTCAGTGTCTTTCCTTTCCGACAGGAACAACCAAATCACCCTGAACTCGGGTAACACCAGTTAGATAGGCAGAGTTGGGGTACAGTTTCAAGACAAGGGCCAACAAGTTGATCTCCCAAGGCCGGCCGTGCACCACTTTCCCTACGGATCGACAGACGGCGGCAACTGCGCGGACATCGGCGAAAAGCTGCCCGCTTCACCCGCCGGTACGGCGCGGCTGATGCGGAGCCGCCACAGGACGAACGCCGTGAACAAGGCAGCTATCACGACCGCCACGTGCATGAAGGCCTGGGTGCCGTAGATCGCGGTCAGCACGGTGCCAAGGCCGGGCACGACGAAACCTGACAGCGACCAGGCGAACAGCATGCTGCTCGACAGCGCCACCAGGTCGTCCTTGTGGGCCCGGTCGCTGGCATGCGCGCTCGACAGCGAATAGATTGATTCGCTCGCTCCACTCCACACGACATAGATCGCAACCATGATCGGCAGGGCGCTACCGTCGAAACGGCTTGCGGCAAGGCCGCCGATCACCACCAGCAGTCCGGCTGCCACCAGAACATGACGCCGGTCGGTGCGGTCGGAAATCCAGCCGAACGGGATCTGGAACAACAGCGTGCCGAGCGGCATGGCAAACAACAGCGTCGCCACCTCCTGCTGGCTGAAGCCGCTGGCCGTCGCATGGATCGGTGCGAAACCGGTGACCAGCATCGACACGCCGCCGACGGCCAGCATGCCGGCGACGCCGACGGGCGAGATGCGCCAGGCACGGGCCAGGGCGACCGAAGCCGCCTGCGGCGCCGGCGGCTGGCGCAGGCGTGTGAGCCCCACCGGCAGGATGGAAATCGCATTGAAGGCGATGCCAAGCAGCGCCGCATCTGCGCCAGAGATGTCGACGAAGCGCAGCAGGAACGAACCGACGCCCAGGCCGACGACGTAGGCGACATAGAAGATCGCCATGACCCGGCCGCGAATGTTGTTGCCCACGGCATCGTTGAGCCAACTCTGCGCGACGATGAACAGTCCGCATATGGCAAAGCCGTAGAGCACCCGCGCCGCGATCCAAACGACAGGATATGTGCCCGCCCCTATCGCCACGTTGGACAGCACAATCAGCGCGGAAAACACCATGTAGGCCCTTGCATGGCCGACGCGGCGGACCAGCATGCCGGTGAGCAGGCAGCCGGCGAGACCGCCGGCCGACAGGCCGGTCAGGATCGAGCCTGCCCAGGTCGGCGCATAACCCGCCGCTCCGAGGCTGATGGGAATGTAACCGAACATCAGCCCGTTGCCGACGGCAACCAGCGCCATCGCCAGGATCACGCCGGCAACGGCTATGGCCGGCGTCTGTTCGCCCTCATCTACCGCAACCGCAACATCGTCCCGCTGATCCATGTACCAAGTCTCGCCTGCCTGTGGCATTTACGCAGCTGCAATTGCGACATGGACGGCGCTGGCTTGGCCGATATAGCGGGCTGGATCAAAGGCCGGCGGCCCGCGTTTTGCCATCGACATCGGCGCAAAAAGAGCGCTGGCAGCAAGCGCGATCAAATGGACCGCCCCGCAAGCGGGCATATCGGGGGCATCCTTGTGCCGGAAAGACCAATGACCCCTGTTCAGAAAGCCATCTGGTTCATCGAAAGCCACTATTCCAGCGACATCGGGCTCGACGAGATAGCCGCCATCGGGGGTGTCTCGCGCTTTCACATGTCCCGCGCCTTCGGGGCCGCCACCGGCCATTCGATCATGGGCTACATCAGGGCCCGCCGCCTGACCGACGCGGCGCTTTCGCTGGCCAAGGGAGCGCCCGACATATTGGCGGTCGCGCTCGACGCCGGTTACGGCTCGCACGAGGCGTTCACCCGGGCCTTCCGCGACCGCTTCGGGCAGACGCCCGAGGACGTGCGCGCCAATGGCACCGTTCCCCAACCCGAATATGTGGAGCATCTCAAGATGGACGAAACCTTTGTCGAAAACCTTGCCCCGTCGCGCTTTGTCGACGGCGGCGCCTTGCTCATCGCCGGCTTCAGTGAGCGCTACACCAGCGAAACGAGCCACGGCATACCTGCGCTGTGGCAGCGTTTCGGACCGCATTTCGGCAGCGTTCCCGGCCAGAAGGGCATGGTCGGCTACGGCGTCTGCTGCAATTTCGACGACGACAGTTTCGAATACATCGCCGGCGTCGAGGTCTCCGACTTCTCCGGCCTGACGTCGGAATACGGCCGCCTCCGCATCGCGCCGCAGCGCTATGCCGTGTTCGCCACCACCGACCACATCTCGATGATCCGGCGCATCACCCACACCGTCTGGAGCAAGTGGCTACCAAGTTCCGGACATCAGGCCGCCGACGGCCCGAACTTCGAGCTCTACCCCGAGAGCTTCGACCCGGAGACGGGTCATGGCGGCTACGAGCTCTGGATCCCGATCAAGACTTAGTTGACAACGCCGTCTATTGTGATCACATATCGAGATCACTTAACTGGCCGACCTGACGGAAATTCATGTCTCCTTGCTGGGAGAAAGCATGACTTGTGCTGTCTGGCTGCGCGAACGTGAGGGAGTGGGGGAGAAATGTTGTTACCGGAACTGCGAAAACTGCTGGGCATTCTTTTGTTCGGTGCGGCACTTGCCGCCGGAACGGCGAATGCACAGATCAACTCGGATATCCGTGTCATCAAGGTGACGGACTACATGTTGGCGTTCTACGATGGCAGACCGTCGACGCCACCCAAAACTGGAGGAACTGAGAATTGGGCTGACAGCGGGTCCATGGATCTCGGCGTAGCGACCTATGCGATCTATCGCGGTGACGAAGCCCTGGTGTGGGATACGTTTCCGACCATGCAGCAGTCGAAATGGGTTCGCGACCATCTTGAGCAGATGGGAATCAAGCGGATCACCGTCGTGAACAGCCACTACCATCTCGATCATATCGGCGGTAACGGCACATATGCGAATGCCCCCATCATCGCGAGCAAGGGGACGCTGGAGAGCCTCCTTGAAAAGCGGGCGGCCATCGAAAGCGGAAATCTCTGGGGGCCGCCCGCTATCCTGCCCCTCGTTCTTCCCAACAAGGTGTTCGAAGGAAAGATGGAAGTCATGGTCGGCGACGTGAAGGTCGAACTTCACAATGTCGACATACATACGCCGGACAGCCTGGTGGCCTTCCTTCCTGCCGACAAGATCCTACTTGCCGGAGATACTATGGAGGACACGCTGGTGTATATTTCTACGCCAGCTAGCGTGCCCGCTCAGATCGACAATCTCGAAGCATTGAAGCAATTCGGGATCGCCCGCATCTACCCCAACCATGGGAACATCGACGTAATCGAGAAGGGCGGTTACGACGACACTCTGATCGACGCCACGAAAATCTACCTGCGGAATATGACTCTGAGAGCCAAGGACGCCGATTTTCTAACGATGCCGCTGGAGACGGCTGTCGAGGAGTCCCTTACGAAGGGATGGATAAGCGTGTGGGAGCCTTATAGGCACGTCCACCAGTCCAATCTGGAGAGTCTCCAAGAGTACTACAAGGATCGGCCGCTGCCGACCCTCCGGGACTAGGGTCAAGACCTAGGCTTGTCCTTGGCCGTGCCGTTCCGCAGCGCCGTCGACGACAGCAGCGAACGCGGCCCGTGGATGAAGGTCCAGGCCGGGGCCTTCATTCGCGCCAGGCGTGGCGCGTCGCCCTCGTCCACGCGCGCATAGTCGAAGGTCTTGGCGACCGCCGACGACAGGAACGACAGCGTCGCCCCCGGCCGGTCGATGACCGCGATCGGAAAGGTCATGACGATCTGCCGCCAGCGCTGCCAGCGGTGGAAATCGCGCAGATTGTCGGCCCCCATGATCCAGACGAAATCGACGCCCGGATTTCGCGCCTTGATCAGCGCCAGCGTGTCGGCGGTGTAGCGCACATTGTGCCTCGCCTCGAAGGCGGTGACCTTGATGCGCGGGTCTTTGGCGATCTGCTCCGACAGTTCGATCCGCCTTGCCAGCGGCGCAAGTTCGCGCGTGCTTTTCAGCGGATTGCCCGGGGTGACGATCCACCACAGCTGGTCGAGCTGCAGGCGGCGCATGGCGATTTCGGCGACGAGGCCATGGCCGGCATGCGGCGGATTGAACGAGCCGCCGAACAGCCCGACCTGCATGCCCTTCATCGCATGCGGCATGCGCAGGTATTTTTGGGGAACTGGCGGCTCCAGGGGGGAGAGCATGATGCTAGGCGCCCCCCTTGAGGGGGAGATGCCCGGCAGGGCAGAGGGGGGTGATTGCGCGCAAAGCCGTCACACCAGCCCGATGCTTTCCGTCACGGCCTGAGCTGGCCGGTGCCGCGCACGCGGTACTTGAACGAGGTCAGCTGCTCGACGCCGACCGGCCCTCGCGCATGCATCTTGCCGGTGGCGATGCCGATCTCGGCACCCATGCCGAACTCGCCGCCGTCGGCGAACTGCGTCGAGGCGTTGTGCAGCAGGATCGCCGAGTCGATTTCGTTGAAGAAGCGCTCCACGGCCTTGGCATCCTCGGCGACGAGCGCCTCGGTGTGGTGCGAGGAAAACGTCTCGATATGCTCGATGGCGCCGGCAACGCCGTCGACAAGCTTCACCGAGATGATGGCGTCGAGATACTCGGTCACCCAATCTGCATCGGTCGCCGGCTTGGCATCATTGAAAGCAGCCAGGACCTCCTCGTCGGCATGGATTTCGCAACCCGCCTTGCGCAGCGCTTCCAGCACCGGCACCAGATGGGTCGCGGCAACCGCGCGATCGACAAGCAGGGTCTCGGCCGCGCCGCAAATGCCGGTGCGCCGCATCTTGGCGTTGACGGCAATGCCCACCGCCATGTCGAGCTTGGCCGACTTGTCGATGTAGAGATGGCAGATGCCTTCGAGATGGGCGAACACCGGCACCCGCGCCTCGTTCTGGACGCGCTCGACAAGGCTCTTGCCGCCGCGCGGGATGATGACGTCGAGATTGCCCGACAGGCCCTTCAGTATCTCGCCGACCGCGGCACGGTCTGCCACCGGCACCAACTGGATCGCATCCTCGGGCAGCTTGGCCGCCTTCAGCCCCTCGACCAGGCAGGCATGGATCGCCAGCGACGAATTGAGCGAATCCGAGCCGCCGCGCAGGATTACCGCATTGCCGGCCTTGAGGCAGAGCGCGCCGGCATCGGCAGTCACGTTGGGACGGCTCTCGTAGATCACGCCGATGACGCCGAGCGGCGTGCGCACGCGCTCGATATGCAGCCCGTTGGGGCGGTCCCATTCAGCAATCACTTCGCCGACGGGATCCCTGAGGTCGGCAATGGCGCGGATGCCGTCGGCCATGTCGCGAATACGGCCCGGCGTCAGCTTCAGCCGGTCCATGAACGAGCCGCTCAGCCCGGCCTCCTCGCCATTCTTCACGTCGATGGCGTTGGCGTCGAGGATGTCCTCCTGACGGCGCAGGATAGCGTCGGCCATGCCGATCAGGGCGGCATGCTTGCGTTCGGCACTGGCGATGGCGAGTGGGCGGGCGGCAGCACGGGCCTTGCGCCCGATCTCAGTCATCAGCCGCGTCGTATCTCCGCTCTCATGCGCCTTCAGCATGTCCTACCCTTCCGCTTGCACCACAACCGCATCCGCGTGGCTGACAACGAGATCGTCGCGATGGACCATCGCAGAACGCGCCTCGTAGCCAAGCACGGTTTCGATTTCCGCCGTTTTCAGTCCAGCGATCCTTACGGCATCCGCTGCGTCATAGGCAACCAGCCCGCGCGCGATCTCGCGCCCCTCGGGCGCCAGGATGGCCACCGTATCGCCGCGCGAGAAATTACCGCTGACCAGCTTCACGCCCGCCGGCAGCAGCGACTTTCCGGACAATAGCGCACCAACAGCACCGGCATCGACCGTCAGTCGGCCTGCCGGCTCGAGCTGGCCTGCGATCCAGGTCTTGTAACCCTTCACCGGATTGCCGCTCGGGCGGAAATAGGTGGCGCGCTCGCCGCGCTCGATCGCCATCAGCGGCGACAGCCGCGTGCCGGCGGTGATGATCATCGCCGTGCCTGCGGCGGTGGCGATCTTGCCGGCGTCGAGCTTGGTGCGCATGCCGCCGCGCGACAGCTCGGAGGCTGCGGCACCGGCCATCGCCTCGATGTCGGGCGTGATGCGATCGACGACCGGAATGAACCTGGCGTTCGGATCATGCGCCGGCGGCGCGGTGTAGAGCCCGTCGATGTCGGACAAAAGCACCAGCAGGTCGGCGCCCATCATGGTCGCCATGCGTGCAGCCAGCCGGTCGTTGTCGCCGTAGCGGATCTCGGTGGTGGCGACCGTGTCGTTCTCGTTGATGACGGGCACGGCCTTCATCTTGAGCAGCGTCGAGATGGTGGCGCGTGCATTGAGATAGCGCCGGCGTTCCTCGGTGTCGCCGAGCGTCACCAGGATCTGGCCCGACTTCAGCCCCTTGCGCCCGAGCTCTTCCGCCCATGCGCTGGACAGTGCGATCTGGCCGACGGCCGCCGCCGCCTGGCTCTCCTCGAGCTTCAGCGCCCGCTTGCCGAGGCCCAGTATGGTACGGCCTAGCGCGATGGCGCCCGAGGACACCACCAGCACGTCGGCGCCTCGTTCTGCAAGCGTCGCAATGTCATCAGCCATCGAGGCCAGCCATTCGCGTTTGAGGCCGGTCGAACGGTCAACCAGCAGCGCTGAGCCGATCTTGACGGTGATGCGCTTGTAGGTCCGCAGCGAAGGGATCGTCATGTCGGTCGGCCTATTTCGTCCAGCGCGCATCAGAAGGTGCGACATCGCCGCTTGCCAGGCGGGCTTCCTCGACGACGCTCATCAGCGCCCGCAGCGTCTCCTCGACGCCCTCGCGCGTGACCGCCGACAGCAGGATCGGTGCGCGGCCGGCAGCGCGCTTCAGCGAAGCGATCTTCTTCTTGCGCTCGTCCGGGTCGAGCGTGTCGACCTGGGAAAGCGCCACGATCTCGATCTTGTCGGTCAGCCCATGGCCATAGGCCTCAAGCTCGCCGCGCACCACCTTGTAGGCCTTGCCCGGGTTTTCTTCCTGCGCCGAAACCAGATGCAGCAGCACGCGCGTGCGCTCGACATGGCCGAGGAAGCGGTCGCCGATGCCGACACCCTCATGGGCGCCCTCGATCAGGCCGGGAATGTCGGCGATGACGAACTCGCGCGCGTCGATGCGCGCGACTCCGAGGCCCGGATGCAGCGTGGTGAACGGATAGTCGGCGATCTTGGGCTTGGCCGCGGTGACGGAAGCGAGGAAGGTCGACTTGCCGGCATTGGGCAGGCCGACGAGGCCTGCATCGGCGATCAGCTTGAGCCTGAGCCAGACCCACATCTCCTGGCCTTCAAGGCCGGGATTGGCACGCCGCGGCGCCTGGTTGGTCGAGGTCTTGAAGTGCTGGTTGCCGAAGCCGCCATTGCCGCCCTTGGCCAGCAGGTAGCGCTGGCCGACCTGGGTCAGGTCGCAGATCAGCGTCTCATTGTCTTCTTCATAGACCTGCGTGCCGACGGGCACCTTCAGGATGATGTCGGAGCCCTTGGCGCCGGTCATGTTGCGGCCCATGCCGTGCACGCCGGTCTGCGCCTTGAAATGCTGCTGGTAGCGATAGTCGATCAGCGTGTTCAGACCGTCCACCACCTCCAGCCAGACATCGCCACCACGGCCGCCGTCGCCGCCGTCCGGGCCACCGAATTCGATGAATTTTTCGCGCCGGAACGACACTGCGCCCGCGCCGCCATTGCCGGAGCGGATGTAAACCTTGGCCTGATCGAGAAATTTCATCGGACTCTTCGTCTTCTGCTGCTATTTCGTTGTTTCAGCGCACTTGCCATAGCGCAAGGCGCGGCGAAGGGCGAGAGCGGATTGGGCGCGGAGCCGCGCACGGAAAGGAAGTAGATGAAACTGGTCACCTACAACACCCAATATGGTGTCGGTCGCGACGGACGCTACGACCTCGGGCGCATTGCCGCCGTGGTCGAAGGTGCCGACATCGTCGCGCTGCAGGAGGTGACCCGCAATTTCATGCGCAACAATGGCGCCGACATGGTCGAAGGGTTGGCAAGGCTGCTGCCCGACTACTTTCATGTTTACGGCGTCGCCATGGACATCGACTTCGGCATGGTCGGCGACGACGGCAAGCCGGCAAACAAACGGCTGCAGTTCGGCAACATGGTGCTGTCGCGCTGGCCGATCGTGGCGTCGCGCAACCTGCTTCTGCCGCGCAGCCGGCGCTTGAGCCGCGGCAACCTGCAGCGCGCGGCGCTGGAAGCGCTCGTCATGGCGCCGTCCGGTCCGTTGCGCGTCTATTCGGTGCATCTCGACCACGTCAATCTCGAAGAGAGGGTTGCGCAGATCCGCCACCTCAAGGAGCGGGTCTACGCCTATCCAATGGAAGGCGGCGCCATCTCGGGCGCTGTCGAATATGGCTTCCCCGAGCTCCCCTGCCCGGAAGAATTCATATTGATGGGCGACTTCAACATGGTCCCCAGCTCACCCGAGCATGTCGTCATGGCCGGCGCGCCCGACCCGGTGGAGGGCGCCCAGATCGTCGCCCACCACCCTGTCGACGCCTATGCGCTGGCAGGCGGCGTTCCGGACGGATCGGTCTCCTGGACCGACACGACCCATCCGGAAAAATCCCGCCTCATCGACTACGCCTTCGTCCAGGCCGGGCTCGCCGCCAGGGTCAAATCCATCCGCATCGACAAAGATGCGCAAGGCTCCGACCACCAGCCGGTGTGGCTCGAACTGGCCTAGCGCTCACCTCAGCTGCGCGCCCACGACCTGAGGCTCGCCCAGGTCTTGCGGTCGAGGCGGTAGCGCTCGACCGGCACCTGGCCGGCGACGATCGAGTTCAGCATGCCCTGCCCGGCATACTGGAAGCCGCACTTGTGGATGACGCGGCGCGACGCCGGATTGATGACCCGGCACGAGACGTTGAGCACGTTGACGCCGGTCGCACGGAAGGCGAGATCGACCAGCGCGTGCGCCGCCTCGGTGGCGTAGCCATGCTTCCAGTAGGGTTCGCCGATCCAGTAGCCGAGTTCGAGGCCGCGGTCGGTGTAGTTGAGCCCGGCCGAACCGACGAAGGCACCGGTGTCGGCAAGCGTGATCGCATAGACCACGCCACCGCGCTGGCCGCGCGCCATCGACAGGAAGGCACGCGCTTCGGCTTCACCATAGGGGTGCGGCATGCGCGACAGCATTTCGGCGACATGCCGGTTGTCGGCAAGCTGCACCAGCTCGGGGACGTCGTCCTCGTGCGGCGGCCGCAGCACCAGCCGTTCGGTCAGCAGTATCGGGCAGTCGATCGACAGTCTTTCGTCTTCGACGTCGTCCTTCTCGGCAACCATGTCAAATATCCTCCAGGAAATGAAAAAGGGGAGATGGCGACCCATCTCCCCTGATCCTTTTCCTGGCTTGGCCAGACACCGGTTCCCGAGATGGGGCGCCGGTGTTGTAGTGCGGAACCGGCTACTCCGCGGCCTTGAGAATCGGATTAACCGATACGTAGGTTCGGCCATTGGCTTTTTTATTGAAGGTCACGGCGCCGGCTTCGAGCGCAAAAAGGGTGTGATCCTTGCCCATGCCGACGTTGACGCCGGGATGCCAGGTGGTGCCGCGTTGACGAACGATAATGTTGCCGGGAATCACGGCTTCGCTGCCGAACTTCTTGACGCCAAGGCGCTTGGATTCTGAATCGCGACCGTTGCGCGACGAACCGCCAGCTTTTTTATGTGCCATGGATGTTCTCCTTCAGTCGCTCTGATTACTCTGATTCCGCGACGGCTGCAGCCTTTTTCGGCGCTGCCTTCTTCGCGGGCTTCTCTGCGGCGTCTTCGGCCACGGCATCGATCTTGGCTGCCGCCTTCTTCGAAGGCTTCGCACCGCCCGTCAGGATCTCGGCGATCCGGACAGTGGTCAGGTGCTGGCGATGGCCGCGCGAACGGCGCGAGTTCTGGCGACGACGCTTCTTGAAGGCGATGACGGTCTTGGCGCGGCCCTGCTCGACCACTTCCGCCGTCACCACGGCGCCGGCCACGAAGGGCGCGCCGATCTCTGCGTTGTCGCCTTCGCCGACGGCGAGCACTTCGACGAATTCAACGGTATCGCCAGCGACGCCGACGAGCTTCTCGATCTTGATCACATCATTGGCGGCAACGCGATACTGCTTGCCGCCCGTTTTGATGACTGCGAACATTTTATGCCTTTCGCTGTTCGGTCGACCTTGTTGAACCACTTGAAGCGGTCCCGGCCGTCTTTTTGTCAGTCGTTACGGGTTCAAAACAAACGGCGCAGAGAATCCTCCACGCCGAATGCAGGGCGTCCCGTAACCGAAGGTTGCTATCGAGTCAAGGCAAACAGGCCGGAAAATGGCCCTCCGGCGGCATAGCACGGCTGATCCCGATATGGCATCACCGAGAATGCCACCTTTTGGATACGCGCTCGAACCGCAAGGAACAAGCCAACCGGGCACCCCTGGAACCGGTGCGGGCGAGACTTTAGACCGACTTACGCCGCCACTGTCGCCAGATTGCCCGGACATCTGACGCAGCGTCTTGCGGGCCAATTCGGAGCCACCGGAAAAGACGCGCGACGACAGTCATATTTGGCCTTGTGCGACAGGCGATGAGCCGCTATCTAGTGCGCCGCGCCGGCAACGGCCGATCACGACCGCGGAGAGGTGGCAGAGTGGTCGAATGCACCGCACTCGAAATGCGGCATGGGTGCAAGCCCATCGGGGGTTCGAATCCCTCCCTCTCCGCCATCGCCTCAAAACGCCTGATAAATCTGCACAATCAGTAACTTAGTGGAACGGCCGATTTGGATTGTGTCCCAGCGCTGTGTCCCAAAATTTATTCCACTCCCGCCTTTAGTGTCGCCGCAGCCCTTCCGGCCTTCTTGTCGAGCAGCGTGCGCATGCTTGCCGTGAATGACTTCGCAGCGCCCTTAGTTATCGCGACCTGCGTAGCGAGAAAGATCAATATTGCACGGACCTCCATCGACAACTCTAGGCAGCGCTCATCGGTCTCAGCATGGAGACCTTCACTTAGCGTTTCGTGGAGAGTCTTTAGTGGGTTCATACCATCCGGTCGGAGGATCGGTGGAAGCAGGTCTTTCACAAGCTCTATTTTCTCCGCAGTAATGCGCGTCTTTGCAGCTTGCTCCAGCACCTCAAGGTAATGAGTGCGCTCGTCGACCGCGATCAGGTCGGCAATCTCGCTCAAAAGTTCATCTATGATTTCTTCCACTATTCGCCGGTAGTATGCGAAGGCTCCTATCCCGTACCCCTGCGACTCCGAAATCAGTGCTCGCCTAAGATATTGCTTGTGATCCCCCAGGAGCTTTTCTACTGCGGCATCGCCGGAGACATCCCAGGGCGGGTACTGACCGATCTTAATTACTGCCGCGCCGTCATCAACGAACATTACGATGAAGTAGACCTCAAATTCCTGACAACCAACGCATCGGTACATAAGTCTATAAGGTCGACTGTGAACTTCCATTGTAGAGTTTTGGCCAACAATGTCCCAATAGTTATTTGTCATAACAAAGGTTTGCTCTGAAGCGCACTCAGGGCAATGCCGCTTTATTGTCGGCTTTTTGATCTGACCCATGGAATAGGGTTTTTCGACCCTTTTCTTCCTAAACAACGGAAAGGTCTCTAGAAGCTCGCGGTCCGGCATCGCTTGTCACTTTTCTTCCAGCTAAGATACGGCCCCTGTAGCCACTCTGCCCAATACCCTCATTACCTGAGTAGCAGACCACTTGCCACCGCGTGAAGTCTTGGCCCCCATGTCATTCATCGTGTCGGCTATGGCGGTGAGGGTCTGTCCGGCCTGTCGCAATGGGCCGATGATCTTCATGGCCTTCTCTGCTTCGGCCTTCGCCTTCCTCTGTATCGCCTCATTGCGCTTCATGGTCTTGTCCCGGAGGCCGCCCAATTGGACCCCCCGCTCCTTGGCCGCCTTCAAAGCCGCCTTGGTGCGCTCCGATATAAACTTGCGTTCCTGCTCCGCGAGGGCCGCATAGAGATGGAGTTGGAAGGGGTCCGCGTTCGGCATCTGGGCCACCCGGAGCCGGACCTTCTTGTCCTTGATGAGGGTGGCTATGAAGGCCACGTCGCGGCTGAGGCGGTCCAATTTGGCGACTAGTAGCTCCGCCCCCGTCGCCCGCACTAGCTTGATGGCCTCCGCCAATTGGGGCCTGTCGTCGCTGCCCCCGGAGAGCAGGTCCTGGAAGCGCCCTATGACCTCCCACGGGACCTCCGAGAACGTCTCCAGGTAAATGCCGATGTCCCGCTCCTGGGCCTCCAGGCCTAGCCCGCTGCGGCCCTGCTCCTCAGTGCTGACCCGTGTGTAGACTACGTACTGCTTCATGGCCTTGGCCCTTGGTTTGCGGCATCAAGGGGAGTCTAGGCGGCGATATTACAAATGTCAACGAAGGTTGTGACTGTAAAAAGCAATTGATGGAGGGGTGCCGCGTCTCGGTAGGCAGGGCATGGGGCCGCAGCCCCAGCAAGATCGTAACGTCCAAACCTAGAGGGGTGGCACGGGGGGAAGCGCATCCACTGTCACGTATATTGGAGCATTCGCGTGGCGGACCCATTGCGACGATCCGGCAGAGGCAGCTAGTAGCTTCCAGCGGCAACATAAGAGCGGCGGTCGGGATGCGGGACAACAAGCTTGCGGCATTTGGTGGCGGGACCATCATCGGTATGCTCGGGGGGATGATCGGCTTGGGCGGGGCGGAGTTCCGATTGCCCTTACTCATTGGGGCCTTTCGATTCGGAGCGCTTGAGGCCGTCATCCTCAATAAGGCCATGAGCCTCGTGGTGGTTGCTACGGCGTTGCCTTTTAGGGCGCGTTCTGTGCCTCTCATTGAGGTAGCCGCACAATGGCCTGTGATCTTGAACCTGCTTGCAGGTAGCCTCCTGGGCGCATGGTTCGGCGCGGGGTGGGCGACAAGGCTCAAGTCGGGGACGCTCTACCGCATCATCGCTATTTTGCTGATCGTCATCGCGGTGGTCCTTGTATTCGGCCACGATCCCTCCTCAGCCGGGAGCCCGCTCCTCCAGGGCGTGCCCCTCTTGGTCGCGGGGGCACTTGCGGGGTTCTGCATTGGCGTCGTGGCGTCTCTCCTCGGGGTCGCAGGTGGGGAGTTGCTTATTCCCACGCTAGTCCTGCTGTTCGGGGCCGACATCAAGCTGGCTGGAAGCTTGTCCCTGGCTGTCAGCTTGCCGACAATGCTGGTTGGGTTTGCCCGCTACAGCCGAGACCAAAGCTTTACCGTGCTAGGCCGGAACCGTGAGTTTGTCCTCGTGATGGCTTTGGGCTCAATCCTCGGGACGTTCTTGGGTGGGCAACTTCTAGGGCTTGTATCGTCCAGTCTCCTCCTCCCTGTCCTAGCGCTAATCCTCGTGGTCTCGGCCTTCAAGGTGTGGCAGCACCGCTAGTCGGACCGGTCGTCCTCGCCTCCCTCAACACCTGGAGCCACACCTACGGGCCTTGCGGGACATCCCGTGTTGAGACCCCAAGCTTCCCCGGCACAAGATGGCCTGAGGTGGGCTTGATGGGGGCCTGTGGCGGGAGACCCCTGGTAGGCGTGAGGGGGTGGCCTGAGGAGACGTGGCGGGGTCGGGCGGGACTTCCGTTTGGGGAGTGACTGGGAGGAGCCTCCTGGTTGGGGCAGCTTCGCCCCCTTCCTCCCCTACATAATGCCGGTACACATGGCAGTCACTTTGAGCACTAGACCCAGCGAAGAGGCCGGGGGTCTTGCCCCAGGTCCTGGCCTATGGGCGCCATCTGGTAGCAGGGCCGATGATGGCGAGGATCGCGGCCCGCTCCCTTCCCCTTAAGCCACACCTCAGGCCTTTAGCAGCGACTTAATGCAGCCAAGGCCTTAAGCCACACCATAAGCCTTTAGCAGCGAGTTATTTGGTCTAGGCCGCCAGCGCCTTCTCCTCGACGGGCAGCACAAAGCCTACAATCCTGGCCGACTCCTCGTGCATGGCGGCAAGGGCGGCGGCCTTGTGGCGCTGGGAAACCAAGAGGCAGTCATGAAGGGGTAACGCGGCCACGCCCTCGCGGATCAGACGTAGGAGCACGGCCACCAGAATGCTGCTCTCGGTGTGCGCCAATGTCGCCCCGATGCCGGAGCCAAACAGTGGTGCAATGGCAGGATGATGGGCCGCAACTGCCTCCTCCACGCGGCGGGCCGTCCAGCCTACCGGCAGCAAGTCCCGAAGCTCCCCAGAGAGGCGCTCCATAGGGCCGCTGCGGAAGAACAGGGACGCCATGGCCTTCTTGACGCCCGCGCGATGCTCCTCAAGCCCCGCGACCGCGTAGGGGTCTCCTTGTGGCAGTGGGACCCCGTTTAGCGCGTAGGCAAGCTGCACATAGGCCGCCTTGTAGTCCAACTCGGCAAGGCGCTCCCCGTCGATGGTGAGGCCCGCCCGCTTCTCGCGCCGAACATGCTGCCAGTGCCCCCGAAACAAGCGCCCATGCCGGTGGAACGTGTGGGGAGCATCCCCGGTCTCGATGAGGAAGATGCGGACTAGGTGGATGGGCTCCTGCCTCTCCCCGTCCAGCCTAATGTCCGCTGCATTAAGCGCCGCGTTGATGGTCGCCATCTCGGCCCGCAGTCGGTCGGCCTCGGGGTTATCCCGGTAGTTGATAAGAAGCTTAGGCCGTCTCCTCCCCACGTCCGCCTTGAGGATGATCGTCTCGCCTCCCGGTGCTCGGTCGATCTGCTCTAGGGACGCCCCCGCGTAGGCTAGCATCGACCGGAGCCCCTCGGTCGGCGTGATCGTCGTCCTGAGCTTCCTGGAGACCCCCGGATAAAGGAGGACAAGGCCATGCGACTCCATCTCGCGAACGGCCTGGAGGAGCGGCTCACGGGGGAGGTCCGGCCTGTCGTATCGCGTCATGGCCTGCTTATCGGCGGAGATGGCCAGCCGGTGGTCCTTGGGGTGGCGGAGGGTGAGGAGCGTGAGGTTGGCAAGAAGATTCCGAACGATGGCCTTGCGGCGCTCGGCGGCGTCTCCTCTGGGCTTCCTGGAGGTAGGGCCTCGTGCGGCCTCAAGCTGCTGCCAGATGTCTACTGCGAGGACGGCGAGAGGTGATCCCGAGTGGGTGGTGATCCAGGGGTCATGTTGGCTGGCTGGGCTCGGTGCCTGTTCTGAGTCGTCCTCCTGGCCATCGTCTTTCAGGCCCTTTCTCCCTCCACCGGATGACTCGTCAACGTGCCTCAAGCACGTTTCCCGGCGTGAGCGATGGCCCCGACCTCCGCCACCGCTCCGCTGTCCAGGAGGGGCCGCACGGTATCCTCCAGCTTCTCCCCAAGCATACGCATGTAAGCCCCCTGCGCTCGGGGGTAACGTGAGGATGGGGGCCACACGGTGTTCCCTGGGAAGTGCGTACCGCTAGCGCCTGTGAGCCTCTTGGCGAGCTTGGCAGTCTGCATGAAGCGGAAGGCAGGGGAGCCCGGAGGCCCTTTCTCGGCCACGGCGGCAAGGGAGGTGAGGACTATCTCTAGTAGCTGCCCCCCGGTCTTGCCCGCGTCTCGTATCTTGGCGAGCTGGATGCGGCACTTCTCCTTAGGCGGTCGGCTCCGCATGTAGGTGGCCGACTCCGCCCTCCCGGAGATTGCCAGAAGCCAATCCAGCTCCACCACGGCCTGCCGAACGTCGCGCCTGTCGGCATGGACTTGAAGCCACCTTCTGGCTGCCCTGCGGTAAGGTAACAGGGCGGCTCGGTCGAAGGATTTGGCGGTGGAGTGGCCATGCGCCCGTATATGCTCGGTGTGGGTTCGGCAGTAGTTGATGGAGAGGCCTCGCTGGTCGGCCCGCTGTGTCAGACGCCTGCACGATGGCACGAGGCAGAACTCGCCGGGGTCTTGCGGTGCCTCCTTAGCGCGGCGCTTTACATCGACGGCTTGGGTTCGGCGGCGGGCTCTAGAGGTCATAGAAGTCTGGCCCCCGTAGGTCGTTCCTCATGGCTTCCATGGGGTCATACTCCTCGTCCAACCAGTCGGACACGTAGCGGACGGTCTCCCGGTGCCCGGCTTCCGGGACCTCGGAGTAGTCGTCTTTGAGCGGATCGGGGTCGTAGTGCTCGGCGGCTGCCAACTCCTCGGCCTCCTTAACCTCCGCCTCCTCCTCCAACGCCACGATGAAATCCTCCGTGACGCTGGAGGTTAGGGCTTGTGGAGCAATCCGAATGAGGACTGTGAGGATGTCGGTGACGCTGCTCGCGCCCTGGGTCTCTCGGCGCAACTGTCGCAGTTCGGCATCGGTGAGTCGTCCTAGTGGCACGGAGCGCAGCTCGTCTGCGGAGATGGTCCATCCAAGGCTCCTAGCTATGAAGCACGGTCGGCAACGCCCCGTCCGGCATACCATCCGCCCGCAGTCAGCCTCGCGGCACGTTTGCACGGCGGTCATTTGGTTGCTCCTAATGCGTCCAGGAGTTCACGCGCTCCAGGCTGGCCCTCGCCCCGCTTCGCGCGGTTCACCAGGAAGGCTCCACGGGCGTCCCTCTGGCGGGCTTTGACCATCGGTTGTAGCTCCTTGTTCTCCTGGAGGAAGGCTCTTTTGGCGGCCTCGCGATACTCCTGGACCGCCCTAGCAAGGACAAAGAGGCGCGTTCCCTTCACGTCGCTGTCACCATCCGCACGGTCCTGGTAGCCCGCCGATTTGATGATCTTGGTGAGTGTGGCCTTGAGGCTCGGGCGGGCGAAGGGACCATGCGGCGGCAACTTCGCGGAAAGCTCCTGGAGCCGGTCGTAGGCATTCCGCCCCGCATTGGGTCCCTCCGTGAAGGTGACGTCCCTGAGGTCTAGACCTTCAAAGGCGAAGCTCGGCTTTCCGATGCCCTTGCCGGTCTCAAGGATGATGCGGTTGTGCTCGGCCTCCACGATGTCCGACTCCTCGTCTGATGTGAGCCCAATCCTCCGCGCCACCGGCTCCCCGAACACGTCCCGCACTGGAGGCAGCGTCTCCGAGTATCCGGGCATGGACTTGAGGAGGGTCTCAATGAAGCCGTTGGCCTCCCTGAGGTATGGGTCCTGGTTGGCGTATCCCCGGACGGCCGATGAGAACGGGATAAGGTTGCTCGCCGTGTTCGCTAACCACTTCTCGCCCCGCCTCCCCGGCTCGCTGAGGGCCTGGACTGCCTGATTGAGGTTGGCGAGGAATGTCCTGTCGGTGAAGTTCTTGGCGAGCGCGTATCCAAGGGCGGCTATGCCGAGTTCCTGGTCCTCATCCGTATCGTCAGGGTCGTTCCGCATGGCCTCCACTAGGGTTGCGGTCATGGCGAACACCATGCCAACCGGGTCGGCTCGGCCCATCGGGATAAACCGCTTGCCGCCATCCTCATCCTCCAGGACGTAGCTGAAGGGCTGCCATCCGGTTGCGGTGAGTTGCTGCTTGAGGTCTGGCCTGGAGGGTCCCGGTCCAGTGATCTTGCCGTCCAGCGCCATCGTCGCGGCGAGACCCATGAAGATGCCGCCTAGGGCCATCTGCCCCACGGCCTGCGCCTGGGCTTCCGTTCCGTTGGCTCCCATGAGGGCGTCCCGGAACTCGCGCTGGAGGAGATTGAGGCCGGGCGTCATCTTCTGCCCGTAGCGCAAGACGTTGATCGGGGTCTTGACGAATGGAAGCACGAAATGGAGGAGCGGATGGCGGGAGCGGACTTGTTGGATGGTGGCTCCCACGCTGCCGGGGAATAGCTCTTGTTGGAATGTGGCTGTCTGGGCCTCCAGGAGCGCTCGCTGGTTCAACGCTTGCCCGGTGGCAGGGTCTATCGCCTTCTCCATCGCCTCGGCCACGTAGTCCCTGAACGGTTGCCCGGTGAGGCCCCGCGTCTCGGCCTGCATGGCAGCTTCAGCCTGGACCACGGCGCGATAGCGAAGCGTCTTGAAGAACTCGTCGGCAGCTCCAAGACTCCTGGTGGGGAGGCCGATAAGGTTGCGGTAGTTGGCAGCGGCGAAACCGTTCTCAACGAGGTCCATGAGGTTCCGGGTAGGCTTCCACTTGATGGGCTTCTGAGTGACGGTCGCGGCCCCGGCCTGGAAGAACTCGGTATTGTGGGGGCTTAGGATGGAGTCACCCCGCATGAAGGCGTCCACCATGACCGTCCACCCGTCGCCTAAGGCCCCGACCGTGTAGGCGTACTCCTTGATGGCCTGCTTACGGATGAAGTTCCCGGACTGCCCTCCAACGGCGAAGGACCCTAGGAGCTTCTCGGTAGGTCTACCTGCGATCATGAGGGCGCTGCTGGTCAGGTTCATGATGTGGGTTGGGTGGAGCCACAGGAGGTTATTCTGAAGGAGGAAGGTCCCCTCATTGATGGCGCGGCGGAAGAAACCTGGGTTGACGGTCTTGGCGAGGAGCTTGGGGTCGCCCCTGGTGGCATAGAGGAGGTCGGCAAGCTGAGTGGCGTCCAGGCTGTCCACCTTGGCGAGGTCCTCGGGGGTGAGCTTGAAGCCGCCCCGCATGCGTCGCAAGGCCCGCCCGCTGTTGGAGGAGATGGCCTTGGCGTTGGCCATTAGGTTCATGGCCGCCTTGACCTGAGCCCGGAGCGCTTCGGCGGCTTTGGCAGCATCCCCGCCCCAATCGTCCAGGAGGCCGTTCCGAATCCTTGTGGCGGTGCCGTAAGCGTCCTGCCCCATCGCGTTGGATAGCAGATAGGCGGCGTCCATCTTGGAGACCATGGAGGCGGCCCCTGCCCCGGCCTCGCTGATCTGTCCAAGGACTAGCAGGGGGTCATCGCCAAAGTGTTTGGCAATTTCCTGGACGCGGGCGCTGACGGCGGCGTCGGTAAGGATCGCTCCGCCCTTGGCCTCATCCATCTGGCCCTTGAGCGCGGCAGCGGCGTTGTCGAGAAAGGTCTGGACCTCCTCCGGGCCGGTTAGCTTCTGCCACGGGAGGCGGCCCTTAGCGAGCACTGCGCCCGCCTCGTTGGCGGCTTCCCTAGAGCCGTACTGCGCGATGGCCTTCAGGTCGTCATCGGTGCCTTTAAGGGCCGCCGCGACGGTCTCCGGTGTGACCTCAAACGGTGGCGGTGTGGTCGACTTCGCGCCTGGGGACTCCGGGCTGGCCTGGGAAGGGTGGGCGGCTGCCTCGCTATCCACGCCTTTGACTCCAGGAGCAGCGCTAGGAGTCCTCTCAGGGTTGATCGGTACGGCGGTGCCATCTGGGGCCGTTGCTGCTGGAGGGGTCTCTACGGCTCCGCCTGGGGCTGTGCGCTGGTCGGTCAAGCTCAAGGTTCCGCTGCGGCTAGTGGCGCGGTACTGCTCCAAATCGGCAAACTGCTCGGCGGCCTTCTCGGTCTCGCCCATGCGGAGGAGCTTGAGGCCCTTTGCTGCGGCTCCCAAGATCCCGGCAACGGCGAAATCCAAGCCAATGCCCTCCAGAGCGTTCTTGAGCCTTCCCTCCGCGTCGGTGTCTCTGGAGTCGGACTTGAGGTAGGCCGTCACGGGGTTCCTGAGGCTAGGGTATGTCTCGATGAGGTCGCTGAGCCGCTCCTCGTGCGGGTCGATCACAACGCCCCCAGCTAGCGCTCCTCGTGCAATCTCAAAGCCGGCCTTTGCCTTGGCTCCACCTTGGAGGAGCTTCACGGGGGCGAGGACCTTCCCGGCTCCGATGAGACCAACGGCAAACTGGTTGATGCTGGAGGTGATGGCGTTGATGGGTGACTCGTTGTTGAGGTCCTTGGTCATCCCCTCGATGGACTTGCGAATGCCACTTTTGTCGGCCTCAGCTGGCTCTCCCACTAGGAAGTCCTTGGTCTCGAACACGGCGGCGGCCATGCCTCCAAACTCGGACTTCTTCACGTCCACGTATTTCGCGAGGAGGCCTTTCTCTGAGCGGCGGTCGGCCCCGGCTGCGAGATCACGGGCGGCCTGCTCGTTTGCGGCTTGCCTGGCTGCAAGCTTGGCGTCGGCCCGGATGTAGGCCTGGCGGATGCGCTGCTTCTCGGCTTCGGCGGCTGCATCGGGTGGCGTGTTGGCGGTCGGCGTGATGGGGTCCACTTGGTGGCTCCTGCGGGTGAGGGTGAGGTGAGAGCCCCGGCCATGCGGAAGCGCCTCCAAGGTCACAGAGGACAAGGAGGGTTGGGCAGGCGTGGGGATGTGGGGGTGGCAGCGATCAAGAGCGGCGGCTCGCGCTTGGCGCTATCTAGTACGAGGGTAATTCAGTCAGCTTGGGACGGTGTGGCGCGGCGGCTGGCTTATCAAGTACGCGCCTAACTCGGTCGCAACGAAGGCAGCAAAAACGCTTGGCTGCTTATCAAGTACAAGGCTAATTCCTCGAAAAGACCCATTATTGAACAATAACATGGTCTTAGGGGATGGTTCGCCAGCCTAAAGAAATCATGTCCAAAAGCTGGACCGGGAGGCTGGCGAAACGTGGGTTTGCGGTCAGCTCCTGCCAAAAATAGTGCGGAGATCGGCCATCAGGTTCGACCCCTTTGTGGTGAGCCCAAAGACCTTCTTCCGGTGGTTATCGGCATTCTCCCAGGTGTTCACTAGGTCCAACCCCGGCAGGCCACCCCTCTTCACCATTCCAAGGTCTCTCATGCCTTGCGACACAGTTGTGGGTGCTACGCCTAGGTTTGCGGCAAGCTCCTCCAAGGCCATAGGGTCGTGACGGTCGCCTTTGACGTAGCCCCACCGCTCTACCCCTAAGAGGACGTTGAGCAGGCCTACGGTGATGTGGGGTGTCTCTTCCAGGACGCGCTGGTTGGCTCGGTAGTATGCTGAAATGACATCTATCATGGTGGAAACTCACTGTTGCACAACAGGGTACGCTTGAAGGAGCGGCCTGAGCCGCCCCTTCTGAATGTCACTCCGGTTCACCTGCGACTTGGCGGCGGTCCTGCTCAATAGCGTCCAGCCAGGGCTTGAGCGACTTGTGGTCCCGCCAGTCTCTCAGGAACGAGGCGGTCTCGTAGTCCGGGAGCTTGGAGAGGGCGAAAGCGATGGCGAAGTTGGGGTTCTCTAGATAACCAAGTAGCTCCCCTGTTGACGGCTCGGGGAAAGGCCACTCGGGGACAAAGCGTGTCGGGGCTTGGGTGGTCATGTGGTCGGTCCTTCGGGTTGGGGTGACGGTGGACGTGCGGGGAGCTTAACGGCCTCCACCAAGGCCCGCTTTGCATCGCCGGAGCTTGGTCCGGGGTAATGCTTCATGGTCAGCTTGAGGAAGTCCTTGACCCCCTCGTCATCGTGTCCGACCACATCCGCTATGGTCCATGGGGAGTAACCGGCCTCCCCGGTGTCCAGGCGGTCACGGGCCACCTTGATGAACCAACGGCGGAAACTATGGAAATCGACATTGGACTTGGCCTTACCGTTCGGCCTCTCGTCCACCTTCACCTTGCGGCGATACCGGGTGAAGGCCTTGGAGGCGGGGTCTGACCGGGTGTCCCGCGACTCTGGGGTCTTGGGGAGACCGTCCAGGAGGAAAGCGTCAGGCTTCCGTCCCTCGGTGCGCTGCTTCACGATGGCCGCAAGCTGGCTATGGATCGGGACCTCCCTGCTGGCATTATCTGTCTTGCCATGGCGAATGCGAAACTCGCCCCCCTCGCAGTCGGCAACGCGAAGCTGGCATATCTCCTCCAGCCTCATGCCGCTCAAGGCGGCGATGTGCATGAGGTCGCGCATGTAGGTTTTTGGCGGGGCCTGGAGCAGGCTCTCCACGGGACCATAAACTAAGGCGGCAATCTCGGCGGCTACATAAGGCCGCTTCCCCTTGTCCGGCGCTGAGTCTCGGCTGGCTCGGGCTGAGGGAGGAAGCTCCTGGTCTAGCCATGGGTTCTCCTCGACGTGCCCCCGCATCTTGAGCCACTTCCAATATTCGCGCAGGAACCCAAGGTAGGCGGCCACCTTGTCCCGGCTCCGCCCGATGCTGAGGGCCTCGTCTATGAAGCTGCCTGCCTTCTTGCGGTCCACAAAGTCGATGAAGGCGGAATGATGATTAGCTTTCATCCACCCCTCAAGCCATCCAAGGACCCGGTAGAAGTCCCCGCTCGACTTCTTGCGGTAGGTGGCCTTGTAGGCGAGGAATGCGTCTGCGTGGTGTGCTAGCGGCGTGAAAATCCCACGGGCTACCTCTGCGAACTCGGCTTGGGCTCTGCCTCCGTGAAGTTCGCCTATGGCTTCGGCTCGGGCTTCTATGCGGGCGATAGTGTCCGGGTCGTGCTCCCGGTGGCGGAGCCGCAACTGGAGGGCCTCGGCTGAATGGGGGTTGGCGTTGCCAAGGGCGCTACGGGCCAGCTTTATCTCCGCCTTCATGCGGCCCACGATGGCGTGTTTCCGCTCGTTGGCTTCTTGGAGGTTGTCAGTGTGAAGGGGCTCGATGAGCTGAGCGGTTCCGAGGAGCGGGCGCAACTTGGCTGGGACCCGAAGGCGGACCCGGTATTGCTGCCCGTGCCACTGGAGATAGTCCGTAAGCTTCGCCAGTTGAAATGCCCCTGTGTCCCAACTCTGTGTCCCAGCGAGACGCCTGAACGCCTTGTAAGTCAAGGGCTGCAAGGGGTCTAAATAGCTGGGGGAGAGTTTCCCTCCCTCTCCGCCATCGCCTTCTGAGGCCATTAAGCGACATCAAATCAATCGTTTAAGGGCGAGGCTAAATGCCTTGTGTCCCTAAGATTGACGCAATTAACTTGATCTGCGCCTTTTTCAGCGCCGTTTCATCCTTTTCCCGCTCTGTGCCGCTTGCCGGGCGTCGGCAGCTCCCGACTCGATCCTCTCGATGAACGCCTCCCACCACTTCAAGGCAGCAGAGACGGCTTCGGCCGGATCATATAGTTCGGTCCCGACGAGGATATTGGTTACGGCCATCTCTGACTTGCTATCCTCCGATGGCATCGGGAGCAGCGGTATCGGTTCCTGGATCGATTATTACAATCGGCGACGCCCACACTCATCCTTCAACGGCAGGACACCCGATGAGGACTATGCTACCACCACCACCACGGACCAATTGGCGGCGTAGAAACACCCCAGATTCACCTTAGCCAAGCCGCCAAACGGTCTCACCGGCGGACCGCCGCAAACTGCCTGGCTAGTTGTTCGGTCAAGGGCTCGGTCTAGCACCGCACCTGCACAAAATGGTCTTTGCTGACTTCCTTGTAGACGCTCTCAGGCGGCACAAATCCGGGTATCCGGAAAGGGCTTTTGATCTCCTCGACTTCGGCATTGCGGCGCATGCGGCGGCGGGAGGGGTCTGGGACGGGAACGGCGGCCATCAGCTTCTTGGTGTAAGGGTGCTGCGGCGCCTCGAAGACCGCGCAGCGCGGCCCGATCTCGACGATCTCGCCGAGATACATCACCGCGACGCGATGGCTGACGCGCTCCACTACCGCCATGTCGTGGCTGATGAAGAGGTAGGCGAGCCCGAGGCTTTCCTGAAGCTCCATCAAAAGGTTGCACACTTGCGCCTTGATCGACACATCAAGCGCGGAGACAGCCTCATCGGCAATGATCACCTTGGGATCCAACATCAGAGCACGGGCTATGCAGATACGCTGACGCTGGCCGCCGGAGAATTCGTGCGGCAAACGGCTCATCATGGCCGGCGAAAGGCCCACTCGGTGCATGAGTGCGGCCGTCTTGTCCCGCGCCTCGGCCTTGCCGCCGAGCTTCTGTTCGAGGAAGGGTTCGGCGATGGAGGCGCCGATCGGAATGCGCGGGTTGAGGCTGGCGAAGGGATCCTGAAACACCATTTGCACGGCCCGCCTCGCCGACTTCAGCCCTTCTCTGTCGGTGGCCCCGATCTCTTGTCCATTGACCAGCACCGTGCCGGAAAACGGTTTCGTCAACCGTAGGATGGTGCGACCGGTCGTGGACTTGCCGCAGCCGGATTCGCCGACCAGCGACAGCGTTTCGCCCGGCTGGAGAGAGAAGGAAACATTCTCGACGGCATGAACCGCCCCCGTGACCTTCGAGAACAGTCCGCTGCGCACGGCGAAACGCGTGGTCAGGTTCTTCACCTCCAGCACCGCCGGTTTGTCCGCAACCGGCGGCGCCGCTTCTCGCTCCGCACCGCGCGAACCCGTCGCGGTGTCGATCAGGCCAAAAATGGAGGGCAGAGCACGGCCCGCCATGGACCCGAGCCTCGGTACGGCCGCGAGAAGCGCGCGCGTGTAGGGGTGGCGACCATTGCCGAATATCTCTGCGGTCGGTCCGTCCTCCACCACGTCGCCACGCAGCATGACGAGCGTGCGGTCAGCGACTTCCGCCACCACGCCCATGTCGTGGGTGATGAAAAGAACCGCCATGCCGGTTTCTTCCTGCAGTTCCTTGATGAGGTCGAGGATCTGGCCCTGGATCGTCACGTCGAGAGCCGTCGTCGGCTCGTCGGCGATGAGCAGCTTCGGCCGCGTCGCAAGCGCCATGGCGATCATCACGCGCTGCCGCTGGCCGCCGGAAAGCTTGTGCGGATAGGCGTCGTAACGCTCCTTCGCATTGGGAAGGCGCACCTTCTCGAACAGGCGGATCGTTTCCTGCCGGGCCTCGGCAGAGCCGATGGAAAGATGACAGCGAATGGCTTCGGCGATCTGCTCGCCCACTGTCATCATCGGGTTGAGCGATGTCATCGGCTCCTGGAAGATCATGGCAATGTCACCCCCGCGGACCTTTCGCATCTCCTGCTCCGGCAGCGCCAGCAAATCACGACCCGCGAGTCGGATTTCACCCTCGATGCGGCTGCCGCGCGGTGGCAGGAGCCGCATGACGGACAGTGAGGTCACGCTCTTGCCCGATCCGCTTTCCCCGACGATGGCGAGCGTCTCGCCCGCCGCGACGTCGAAACCGACATTGCGGACGACCGGCGTCCACGGCGAATAGATGTCGGGCCGGAACGATGTGGTGAGATCGCGGACGGATAGAACAGGCTTCGTCATTCGGGTGACCTATCTTCGGTGGGTTGCCATACGGTCCGGAGAACCAATCACATCCGGCGTGACATGCGTGGATCGAGAAGATCGCGCAGTCCGTCGCCCAGCATGTTGACGCTGAGCACGACGAGGGCGAGCGCGAAACCCGGCGCGAACACCGTCCAGGGCGCGCGCGGCAGATACAAGCGCGACTGGGCGATCATGCTTCCCCAGGTCGGAGTTTCAGGTGGCACGCCTGCGCCGAGGAAAGAAAGGGTCGATTCCACGATGATCGCTGAGGCGCAAATGTAGGTTGCCTGCACGATGAGCGGCGGCACTGTCGAAGGCAGGATGTGCCGCACGAGGATGACAGGGAGCCGCGTTCCACCAACCTGCGCCGCCTCGACATAGGGCGCCTCGCGCACCGAAAGCACTACGGAGCGCACGAGGCGCACGACCCTGGGTATCTCCGGAATGACGATGGCGAGCATGACAACGCCGACCGAGGCGCGCAGGACGGCCACCAGCGCGATAGCGAGCAGGATGGCGGGAATTGCCATCAGCGCGTCCATAACCCGCATGATGACCGGGTCGGCCTTGCGGAAATAACCCGCGATCATGCCGATCACCACGCCAATGGCGATAGAGGAGACTGCAACGACGATGCCTACCGCAAGCGAGACTCGCGCGCCGTGAACAACCCGTGCAAAGACGTCGCGTCCGAGATGGTCGGTGCCGAGCCAGTAGCGCGCCGAGGGTGACTGGAGCCGCTCGGACGGCATCATCGTTGCAGGATCGCCAGCGAAAAAGGGTGCCAGCAGCGCGGCAAGCGCGATGGCGGCGAGAACCGCACCGCCGGCAATCATCGTGGGATGGCGGCGCAGGAACCGTGGGATTCCCGCCCGGACGGGGGAGCCAACTGAGCGGCATTCGTCATTCTTGGCGACCTTTCGTCAGTAGCGGATGCGGGGGTCGATCAGCGTGTAGGACAGATCGGTGGCGAGGTTCACGAACACGTAGATGCCGGAGAAGACCAGGATGACGCCCTGGATCACTGGGTAGTCGCGGCGGGCAATGGCATCGACGACGAGGCGGCCGACGCCCGGAATGTTGAACACTGTTTCCGTCACCACCACGCCGCCGATAAGCAGCGCGATGCCGATACCGATCACGGTGGCGATGGGCACCCCGGCATTGCGCAGCGCGTGCTTGACGAGAATGCGCGGCACGGCCACGCCCTTGGCGCGTGCAGTACGGATGAAGTCCTCCGACAGGACCTCGAGCATGCTCGTGCGGGTGATGCGGGCGATCAGCGCGGTGTAGGTCATGCCGAGCGTCACCGAAGGCAATATGAGGTTGCGCGCCCAAGGCCAGATCCCCTCGCTGATCGGCGTGAAGCCCTGCACCGGCAACAGTTTCCACTCGATGGCGAAAAGCCAGATCAACATGTAGCCGAGGACGAAGGCCGGTAGCGAAAAGCCCATGACCGAAAACAGCATGAGAAGCCTATCGACCGTCGTGCCGGCCCGGTGCGCGGCAATGACGCCAAAAGCGATGGCGATCGGCACCGCGAACGCTAGGGTCGCGATCGCCAGCGATACCGTGGCCTCCATGCGCTGCATGATCAGCTGAGCCACCGGTTCGTTGGAATAGATCGACACGCCGAGGTCGCCTTCCACGACATCGCCCATCCAGCGGAGGAATTGCACCGGCAGGGGATCGTCAAGTCCGAGCATCTGTCTCAGCTGCGCGATCTGTTCGGGCGTAGCATTGTCGCCGGCAATCACCGCCGCGGGATCGCCGGGCGCGAGATGCAGCAGCATGAAGACCATGAGGCCGACCAACCCCATCACAATCAGCGTCGCGCCCAGCCGGCGCAGAATATAGATGATCATGCGCGCGTCCTTTTCGATTGAAAATCAGACCAGCTGTCGCCCTTCGACTTCGCCGTCCAGCGGCCAGATCGGCCGGATCACCTTTCTCCAGGGGTGGCGGCGGTAGTCGGTCGGCAGCAGGCCGTCGCCGGTCGCGTAGATCACCTCCTCCGAGATCGGGGCGAAGGCGGCGTGGAAATGCTGGTTGGACTTGACCACCAGCAACCGTTCGCCACGCGGGTCGATGCCGAGATTGGCGAAGAGGTCGATCCCCATCGCCTGACAGCGGTTGGACACCAGCACCGCGCCTACTCCTTCCAGGGTACGAATGCCGACCGCGTCGCCGAGATCCACCGGAGAGCCTGCGAAGGTCTGCTGCGCGCCGGGCACGCAGGCGAGCACCTCCACCTCCGCATCGATGGGCTGGGCGGAGGCCCAGCAGGCCTTGCCACCGAAGCGCAGCTTGATCCGCGCGCCCGGACCGGCGTCGAAGGCAAGGCGTACGGCCATCGGATCCCAGATAGGTCCGACCGAGGCGGAGGAAACGCCGCCCGTGATAAGCAGCCTCAGGAAAGTGGTGTTGTCGGACGGCGCACCGCCACCGGCATTGTCGGAAGTGTCGGCAATCGTCACCGGCTTGGAGGCGCTGGCCGCGATCTCCAGAGCGCGGGCGACCGCCGCCGACGGTTCGAGGAAGCGTTGCGCGGAGATTTCCTTGATCGCCGCCATTTCCTCGCCGAATTCGCGGGCAAGCCGGTCGCCCAGCGGCTTGTTGCCATCGGTGATGACGAGAACGCGCGCACCGTTGTCCGGCACGTCACCGGAGGGAAAACCGTGTCCAAGCGAAATTGAAAGGACGCCGTCCTTGCCTTCCAGCGCCATTGCCTTGTCGACGATACCGCGC
Source organism: Aminobacter sp. P9b (assembly GCF_045345995.1). Taxonomy (NCBI): domain Bacteria; kingdom Pseudomonadati; phylum Pseudomonadota; class Alphaproteobacteria; order Hyphomicrobiales; family Phyllobacteriaceae; genus Aminobacter; species Aminobacter sp. P9b. The sequence continues at coordinate 512,072 of NZ_CP150082.1, forward strand.
ATGGGCTGCGTCGTCGTCGGATAGGAGGCGATGACGCGGGTGTCCCACAGTGATTTCACCGGGCGGATCTGCTTGCGGATCGTCGCGAGAACGAGGCTGACGACCTCCTCGCCGCGTTCGACGAAGTCGGTATGCGGATACTCCTTGTAGAGGACGATGATGTCGGCGAGTTCGCAGCGCTTCACCGTGAAATGGCAGTGGGGGTCGAGTTCAACGCCGATCACCGCGTCCGGCCCGGCTATGCGGCGGACATGTTCGAGAAGGTCGCCCTCGCAATCGTCGTAGCCGTCGGCGACCATCGCGCCGTGCAGCGTGAGGATCACGCCGTCCAGGGGCAAAGCGGCGGACAGTTGCTCGAGGATTTCGGCGCGGATGCGCTCATACGCATCCCGCGTCGCCTTGCCGTTCGGCGTGGACCAGAAACAGGACCCTGGAATGAATGTGTAGCCCTCGGCTTCGGCGCGGCGGCGGGCCACCCAGAAGGCGGCGGTCTGCATGGTGGGTTCGGCGGGATGCTCGCCGGGCCGCCAGGCCTGCTCGTCGAGAAAGGTCTGGTAGCTGGTCGCCATCGGCGAGAATGTGTTGGCTTCGAGTGACAGACAGGCGGAGAAGATGCGCATAGGCCTAAAACCTTGACTGGAAAAACTCGGATTCGCTGACAGAATCCGCAGACGCTTTTGGTTAAACAGAGGGCTTGTCGGCGGCATGGAGCCGGGCGCGGTTCCGCGCCCGGCCATGTCGAGGGCGTCAGCCGCGCGAGACGTTCCAGAAGGGCACGAGATCGGGCAGCCCGATCATGCCGTTGACGTCGCTGCGCATGGCCGCCGTATCAAACCACTGGCCGAGATAGACGTGCGGCACGAAATTCCAGGCGTTCTCCTGCATCTCGTGGGCGATCTTCTGGCGCGCGGCGAGATCGGGAGCAGCAGCCCAGGCGTCGCGAAGCTGTTCATGCTTCGCATCCTCCGGCCATCCGAACCAGCCCTTCTCGCCCGTGGCGGCATGACCCGCCAGCGCGATCGGGTTGTTGTAGGCGCTGCCGGAAGCATAGGTCATGAAAATGTTCCAGCCGCCTTCGGATGCCTTGCCCTTGTTGGAGCGGCGGGCGACGATACCGGCCCAGTCTAGGGGCACGAGTTCGACGTTGACGCCAGCCTGGCGAAGCCATTGGGCGAGGAGCAGCGAAGCATTGCTGAGCACCGGCAAGGTGGTCTGCTGCATGATGACGAGAGGCGTCCCGTCATAGCCCGCTTCCTTGAAGAGGGCCGCGGCCTTCTCGATGTTCTGCCCGCCCTTGAACCAACCGGTATTGGCATCGCTTTCCATCGTCGTGCCGCAGGCGAAGAGCGAGGCGCAACCCTTGTAATGTTTCGGGTCGCCGAAGGTCGCCTGCATGACGGCTGCCTGATCGATGAGGTACAGCATCGCCTGGCGCGCCTTGACGTTGTTGAAGGGCGGCTGGAGCGTGTTCATGCGCAGCCAGCCCATAGCGCCGGTCTTGTTCAGCACTTCGAGCTTCACCGAACTGTCGCCCTCGAGCTGGCTCAGCAACTCCGGGGAAATCTTCTCGATGAAGTCGATCTCGCCAGCCTGGAGGGCGGAAACCGCCGTTTGCTCGTCGGGCATGTTCTGGAGGATGATGCGTTCGAATTTGGCGACCTTGCCGCCGGCGAAACCCGAGGCGGGCTCGGCAACGGCAACGTAATCCGGGTTACGGTCATAGACATACTGCGAGCCGGTACGGGTCTCGGCGCGGTTGAACATGTAGGGACCGGAACCGACAGCTTCGGTGATCGGTTTGCCCGGATCGGTCGAGGCGTCGGCCTCGCGCATGATGAAGCAAATCGACGGCGAGGACTTGCCGAGCCATTCGAGGATCAGCGGATAAGGCTCATTGAGGACGATGGAGAAGGAGTTGTCATCCTTGGCGGAAACGTCGGCCACGCGCTTGAAGAGATGCTGTCCGGCGCCGTCGCGGGCGCCCCAGCGCTTGATGGAAGCGACCGCGTCGCGGGCCGTGACCGGCTGGCCATCGTGAAATTTCAGGCCTTTGCGCAGGATGAAGACATAGGTCAGGCCATCGTCGGAAACAGTGTAGTCCGAAACCAACTGCGGCCGGGTGATCGAATCCGCGTCGTGACCGAACAGCGTGTCGTAGATCAGCGCGCCGTGATAGGCGGTGATGCTGGCGGTGGTCGCGATCGGGTCGAGCGATGCCAGGTCGGCGTGCATGACGCAACGCAACGTTGTCGACCGGGCAGTGGCAAAAGAGAAACGTGGAGCGGCGATCAGGATGCCGGCAAAAGCGGCGCCCTGCAGAAGCGTGCGGCGAGTAGTTTTCATTTTTATCCCCCTGGTGATTTGCCGGGGTCCACGGACGCGCCTCCGCAAACCTTGATGAAAAGATGACAGCAGACCGGGATCGAGAATTTTATTTTTCAGCCATGTTGTTTTACTTTTCGACGTTTTTTCATCCGCCGGTTGCGGAGAGCGCCAGCTGAAAGCCGAGCAGCGACAATTCTTCAAAGAGAATGGCTTTTTTTCAAAATTCAATCGCCGACTCTCCTGCCACAGTCCGGGGCTCCAGATGTAACGAACGCGGGAAAGTGGGCCGTTCCCTAGCCGCGTCATTGCCCCGAAAGCACCCCGGTATGAACGAACGCCTTTTGCGCAAAGACGACATGAAAGCCGCCGCAATCCAGGGGCCCCTCATTCTGATATCGCCCGACATCACAGACAGCGCCGAGCCGGAATATGCCGTCCGCGCAAATTATGCCGAGGCTATCGCCGAGGCGGGGGGCGCCCCCTTGATCCTGCCCTGCGAAATCGCCTTTCTGGAAACGGCACTCGCCGTCGCCGACGGCATCCTGATCGCAGGTGCGAACCCGGGCGCCGATGTGACCAACAAGCGGACCGAATTCGAGAAGGCACTGGTCCAGGGTGCGCTGGCGCGGCAGATTCCGCTGCTGGGCATTTGCCACGGCATGCAACTCATCGGCGAGCATCTGGGCGGACATGTGGTGCGCGACGATCCCGCACTTCTTGCCGAAGTGACGCCGCATATTCCGCAGGCTGTGCCGAACGCGGTCGCGCACGAAATCCTGATCGAACCCGGCAGCCATCTCGCCCGCTTGAGCGGGGCAACCCGCGCAGACGTCAACAGCTTGCACCGCCACGCACTGGCGGATACCGGTCGCTTCAGGGTCGCGGCGCGCGCTCCGGACGGCGTGGTGGAGGCGATCGAGGCGGACGGTCAAGGCTTCTGCATGGGCGTGCAGTGGCACCCGGAATACCGGCTGACAGAACTCGACCGCCGCATGCTGGCAGGCTTCGTCGGGGAATGTTCGGCGAGAGCGCGGACGGTGGCGGAAGGCGGCGTCGCCTCGCGGCTTGCCGCGCTCGGGCTTGCCCTTCCCGATGCACCGGTACCGCCCGGCGCTTTCGTCGGCGCTGTGCGCCAAGGCAATGTCGTCACGGTCTCCGGCCAGGTGCCGCTGAAGAATGGAACCGTGATGAAGATCGGCAGGCTCGGCCAGGACGTGTCCCTCGAAGAGGGGCAGGACTGCGCACGCTACGCGCTCCTTAACGCTCTCGCCCAACTCGGCAAGGTGGCCGGCGGACTGGAGCGCGTCGCCGGCTTCGTCCGCCTCGCGGGCTATGTCGCCGCTGCCCCGGATTTTACCCGCCACGGGGCTGTGATCGACGGTGCCTCAGAACTCTTGCGAACGCTTTTCCCGGAAAACTGGGCCCATGCCCGCGTCGCGCTCGGTGTTTCCTCGCTGCCGCGCGGCGTTCCGGTCGAGATTGAACTCTCCGCAGTGCTGAAGGAGGGGGAGTGAAATGGCGAAGGTTGCCATCATCGGGGCGGGCGTCGTCGGAACCGCCTCCGCCTATATGCTGTGCAAGGCTGGCCTGGACGTCACGCTGATCGACCGCAACCCCGGTCCGGCGCAGGGCGCAAGCCGCGCCAACGGCGCGCAGCTCTCCTACGCCTATGGCGATGCGCTAGCCTCGCCCTCCTTCCTCGCCCACATGCCGGAAATCCTTCTGAGGCGCGATCCCGCCTATCGCGTGCGGCTTCAGGCCGATCCCGAATTCCTGATCTGGGGTCTCCGCTTCCTCTTCAACAGCCTGCAATCACGCTTCATCGCCAACACACGATATCTGCTGCAAATGGCGGCTGAAACAAGCGATCTGCTCGGGGATGTGCTGAGGGAATTCGACCTGTCCTTCGACTACCAATCCTCCGGCAAGATGATCCTCTATTCGACCGCCGCTGCTTGCCAGGCGACTGCCGGCACGCGTCGGCTCAAGCAGTCGATGGGTATCCGGCAGGAAGTGCTCGACCGCTCCGGGGCAACCGCCATCGAACCCGCGCTCGCCCATTACCCGGACGAGATCGCGCGGGTGATCTACAGCGAAGGCGACGCCACCGGCAGGCCGGATGTCTTCTGCACCACATTCATCGAACGACTTCGCGAGCGCTACGGCCTCAAGACCATTTTCGGTGAGGAGGTCGAGAAAATCCTCAGCCATGCCGGCCGCGTGAGCGGGCTTGCATTCCGCTCCCGCGAACCGCTGGCCTGCGATCTCGCTGTCGTCGCCTCCGGGTACTCCATGGAACTGCTACCCTGGCGCGACCGCCTGCCAGGCGCGCTTTGGCCGGTACAGGGATATTCCATCAGCGCGCCAGCCACCGAGAAGGCGATGCGCGTATCGATCACCGACCTCCAGCGCAAGATCGTCTTCGCGCGGCTCGGAAATACCGTACGGGCGGCAGGGCTGGCCGACATAGGGGCGCGACCTCACCACTTCAATGGCGAACGATTCGAGAGCTTCCGCTCCGCTGCCGTGGAAGCCTTCGGGCAGAGTTTCGCCCATTCCAGCAACGCCGACCTCAACGCCTGGTCGGGCGTACGCCCGTGCACACCCTCCTCGCGACCGCTCATCCGGCCCGGCAGCCTGAAGGGTCTCTATCTCAATCTCGGCCACGGCACACTTGGCTGGACACTCTGCCTCGGCTCGGCCAAGCGGCTGGCCACCGTCATCAAGGAAACCAAATAAAGCCGTTAAGTATAGAACGTTTCAAAATTCGCCATCTTCTATAAAAACTCCGTAGACATAGTAATCAGGAGATCGGCGGGATGACGGAAGACGGAGTTGCGGTGGGGCCGGCTGGGACGGAGTATGTCCGATGGCTGGACGGGCTCTGGGCGGAAAGGCTTCTTTCCGTGCAAGACCGCAAACCGGATATTTCGGTCGGCATCCTGCTGTGGCCCACCTTTCCGATGATGTCGCTGGCGGGCATCATCGAGCCACTCCGTCACGCAGCGGATTTCGGCGACAATTCCCGTCCTCTCCACTGCCGCTGGTCGATCATGGGCAAGCCGGATTATGCGGCCGTCGCCAGTTGCGGCATTCGCGTGCAGGCGGACTCGCCCTACATCAATCCGACGGATTTTGACTACGTCATCGTTGTCGGAGGCCTTTTGCCACGCCTGAGAACCGCCCCTTCCACCCACCGCGATTACATCCGCGTCGCTGCTTCGGCCGGCGTAACGATCGTCGGCGTCTGCACCGGCGCGTTCATCCTCGCACAAGAGGGACTGCTGGTTGGAAGGAAGGCCGCCATCCACCCCTATCACCGGGACGATTTTCAGGTCGCCTTCCCACGCCAGCCCCTGTCGACCCGCGACGATTACCTGATCGAGAACGGCCGGGTGACCGTGCCCGGCGGCATTTCCATTTTTTCGCTGATGACCGAACTCATCCGCAACCATTGCGGACCGGATCGCGCCGCCAAAGCCGTCTACCAGCTGTCGCTGACGGATCAGAAAAGCATGAGCGCCTTCGATCAGGAACGGGCATCATCGTTCCGCCATGTCGGAGATGCCCGTGTCCAGCGGGCTGTCGTTTTCATTGAGAGCCGCAAGGGCCGCGACGTCTCCCCGGAAATGGTGGCCGCCTCCGTCGGTCTCTCTCCCCGACAGTTCGCACGGTTGTTTCAGGATCATATCGGCATGACGCCGAAACACTTCATCCTGGAAACACGTCTCCGGTACGTGCATTTTTTGCTTGAGAACAGCGTCCTTCCCATTACCGCCATTGCCTTCGAGACGGGCTTTGCCGACTCGGCGCATCTGGCGACCGCTTTTCGTAAGAAGTACAACACCTCGCCGAGCGAGTTCCGTCACCGCCGAAGTTGAGCGGAGACCGTGACGGTGGGGTGGGATCACACACCCCCTCATGCGTGCTCGGCGATCACCGCGAGGAAGGCGGGGCCGTAGCGGTCGAGCTTGGCTTCGCCGACACCGGGCACGCTCGCCATCTCGGCGCGCGACGCGGGTCGCACCGCTGCCAGCTCGATCAGGGTCTTGTCGTGGAAAATCACATAGGGTGGCACGTTCTGCGTGCGCGCAATGTCGGTGCGCTTGCGCCGCAGGGCCTGGAACAGATCATGGTCCGCATCGGGGACAGAGGACTGTGCCGTGCTGCGCGCAACCTTGTCGCGTTTGGCGTGCGTTGGCGCCGGTACGCGCAGCATCAGCGCCGGCTTGTCGCGCAAGAAGTCGCGGCCGGCGGGTGCGATCGACAGGCCGCCATGACCTGTGAGGTCGACGTCGATGAGGCGCAGCGCGATCAGTTGGCGCAGTATCGCCCGCCACGTGCGGTTGTCGTGCTCGGTGCCGATGCCGAAGGTGGAGATGCGGTCATGGCCGAACTGGGCGATGCGCTCGTTGTCGACGCCCAAGAGCACGTCGACAACATAGGCTTGCCCGAAACGCTCGCCGGTGCGGTAGATGCACGACAGCGCCTTTTGCGCCGCAATGGCGCCGTCGAACAATTTTGGCGGCTCCGCGCAGGTGTCGCAATTGCCGCATGGTTCGCTATGGTCACCGAAATAAGACAGCAGGACCTGTCGGCGGCAGCTTGCCGTCTCGGCCAGCCCCAGCAGCGCATCGAGTTTCTGCCGCTCCATGCGCTTGCGCTGGTCGGGCGCCTCCGACTCCTCGATGAAGCGGCTGCGCAGCGCGATGTCGTCGTAGCCGTAAAGCATCAGCGTATCGGACGGCAGGCCGTCGCGCCCGGCGCGACCGGTCTCCTGATAATAGGCCTCGATGCTGCCCGGCAGGTCGATATGGGCGACGAAGCGCACGTCCGGCTTGTCGATGCCCATGCCGAAGGCGACGGTGGCGACCATGATGACCGCCTCGCCATGCTGGAAGCGCATCTGGTTGGCTTCGCGCGCCGCCTTGTCCATGCCGGCGTGATAGGCCAGCGCATCGTAGCCGAGGCCCTGAAGCCAGGCGGCGGTTTCCTCGGTCCGGCGTTTCGACAGGCAGTAGACGATCCCGCTCTCGCCTTCATAGCGCTTGAGGAACTCCTTGAGCTGGGCGCGCGGATTGTCCTTTTCCTCGATGGCGTAGCGAATGTTGGGCCGGTCGAAACCGGCGATGAAGGCGTCGGTCTCGTCGATTTCGAGGTGCGACAGGATTTCCGCGCGAGTCGGCTCGTCCGCAGTGGCCGTCAGCGCCATGCGCGGGGTGCCGGCAAAGCGCGAAACGACAGCGTCGAGCTGGCGATAGGAAGGACGGAAATCGTGCCCCCACTGCGACAGGCAATGCGCCTCGTCGATGGCGATCAGCGACAGTTTCACGCCGTCCAGCAGCTCCAGCACATCAGGCCGCAGCAAGGTTTCAGGTGCGACATAGAGGAGGTCGAGCGCACCAGTGCGGATATCGTGCCACAGGCTGCGGCGCCCGTCGGGTGAAAGGTCGGAGTTGAGCCCCGCCGCCCGCACCCCAGCTTGGCGCAGTGCCGACACCTGATCGGCCATCAGCGCCAGCAGCGGCGAAACGATGAGCCCCATGCCGGGACGGACGATTGCGGGGATCTGGTAGCACAACGACTTACCGCCGCCGGTCGGCATCAGCACGAAGGCGTTGTTGCCGGCGATGACATGCTCGACGATCCGCGCCTGCGGTCCCCTGAACGCATCATAGCCATAAATGGTCTTGAGAATTTCGAGGGCGGTGGCGGTCATCGGTGGCTGCAACGGAGAATCATGGAAACGTCCTTCATAGCAGCTTCGCCGTGTCAGCGATCGTTGATGCGCCTTTCTGTCGGGCTCCTTGCAACAGTTCGTCGGTTTGCTCCTCAGGCCGAGTGAACGTCGTGGTCGGGGCTTGGCCTGGTAAAGCCCAGCCTGGCCAAGCCCAGGCGAACCTCCGGTGCGCTCATGAACAGTTTCCACAAAAGCCCAGTCCGATAGTTCTCGATCATCGCAACAATCGGCCCCTGATTGATGGCGAGGCAGGTTCGCGCGTACCAGTTCCGGTTCTCGCAGAACGCGTCGACAAAACCGAAGCGGCCCCAGATGCGTTTACCCGGCTTGGCCAGGAAACCGCGCAAGGCGGACATCGCCTGATCGGGCATGTAGGGAAAGCTCGACAGGGCGGCACTCGGCGTGATGACGCCAATGTCCCTATCCGGCGCATGCGCGACATAGCCCGTAGGGCCATGCGATGCGGTCAGTCCCCAGCAATCGGCACCATAACCTTGATGGCCATGGGGGTTGAGTACGCAATGCCGATGATTGATCCGCGCGTGGCGAACGTTCTGCTCCCAATAGTCGGCATGGCGGTCTCTCAGCGCTCGCGGATCGAGGCCGCAGAAGGAATAGTGCGCGAAAAACAGCGGGCCGCCAAAATCCGTTCCGAGCGGCAATTCGATGCCGTGATGTTCCCGCCTGTTATGAAAGGCTGGTCCGGCCGCAAAACCGTTGTGGTAGCAGCCGGGATCGATTGCGTGATGCTGCGATCCCGCCGCCAGCACGAAAGCAAGCAGGCACTCGTTCCAGCCTTCGATCGGGTTGTTCATCGCCCATCCGTGCTTCGGGCTCCAGTGCCAATAGAGCTTGCCCTTCCGCTGAAACCAGTCCCATTCGGCCTGCGCCAGCAGCGCATTCACACGTCCGCGAAAACGCTGTTCCCCGCCTGCGCTCCGGTCGAGATATTCGCGGGCGCAAATCAATCCCTGGAACAGAAACGTCGTCTCGACAACGTCAGCACCGTCGTCCTTGCGTCGGAAGGGAATGGTGGCACCGGTGCGGCCGTCGATGAAATGCGGGAACATGCCGTGGTAGCGCGGCGAGCCCTCCAGCAAATCGAGCATGCGATGCAGGCGGCCCAGCGCTTCAACGCGATCAACCCAGCCGCGCTCGACCGCGACGATGATCGCCATGATGCCGAAGCCGGAGCCCCCGATCGCAACGAGATCGTTTGGTTTGTTGCCTGTCGTCTTCAGGCGATCCCGCGCAAGGCCGCTGACGGGATGGCCGCCTTCCCAGAAATAGCGCACGGTCTGCCGCTGCACGAGGTCAAGCAATGCGTCATCGGCAAGCATTGACGGATCGGGCGCAAGGTCGGGCATGCGAGGCAAGGAGCTGCGTGGGCTTGGCAAACTTAAAGGAACCCCACCTAACGAAACCAGGCGTCGGCAGCCGCGCGTCGCGGCCTCGCATGGGCCAAGGGCCGCCCGCAACAGATCAGCCTATTGGCCTCACCGGAAATCGGCGGCGGTCAGGGTATAGTAGGTGCGCCGACCGTGGGAATAGGCCTCGCGTGCGACATCGTAGATTGATTTGCGCGCTGCGTCGAAGGCCGTCAGGCATTCTGATTCGGACAGCTGCGTCCTGCCTGCCCTGGCCCCTGCTTTCGCCAATGCGCCGGCTTCGACGAAGAAACGCACTTCGAACATGCCGTCATGACCGATGAAGCGGACAGCTTTTTTGGCTTCGTCGAAGCTGCGGCTCGGATTGAGAAAAGCGAGCGTCATGAGTTGCCTGCCGTGGTGCTGTTAGGTCCAAGTGCCTCCAACCTGATCCGTTCCCTGCGGCGCCCGGCGTTGCGACGATTGAGCGACATCATCCCGCTCGTTGCGTCCGACCGGGTCATGCCCGTCATTGCCTGGCCGTCGACATGTACCGGTATGCCGGTGAAGACATGGTAGACGGTCCACGAACGATCCACCTCGATGCGCCGCCCGACCTGGTGCTCGATGGAGCACGGCGCCCCGCCTTCATTGTCCCAGATGGCGATCGCGGCCGCATCGCGTCTGCGTTGGCTTTGGTTGATGCGGTCATTCATGGTCGTGACCTTCCTTCATGGAGTGCGTCGGTATCGATAGCCCCGGACTGGCCATGATGCCTTCACCGGGGCCGGGGATACCGCAACGTTCCGGTCCGAACCGGAATGACACCGATGCTGCCAGTACATCCGTGGTCAGCGTCAGGTTTCATTCCAGGATTCGAACCGAGCGACAGGCGCGCCGGATCGGCGTCCTGTATTCGCTATCGAAAATTCGGTGGTGAATGGCGGGTCGAAGGTCTCTGACACCGCGAAAAGCCAAGTCGGCCAAATCAACGAAATCCATATATACGCCGATTTATGATATTTATCAAGGATACATCCGGAAATTATAATTCTTAAATAAATCTTTTGGTGCTAGTTTTAAACATCAAAAAACAGAATGGATCTTTCTATTTTAAAAAAGCATCCAGATTATACTAAAAAATCCGATCAATATTATCCCGAAATTTCGGGCCAATCTGGAATTATTTTTGGCACTCCTATCATTCGAGTGCCAAGGGCGCTATATATGTGCGGTGGTCGCCCTATGCGCCGGCCGCAGAAAGAATCTCATGAAATTCCGGCCGCTTCACGATCGCGTCGTTATTCGACGCGCCGAAGGCGATATCAAATCCAAAGGCGGCATCATCATTCCCGACAATGCCAAGGAAAAACCCCAGCAAGGCGAAGTCATAGCCGTCGGCCCCGGCCCACGCGACGACGGCGGCAAGCTGATCCCGCTCGACGTCAAGACCGGCGACACGGTGCTGTTCGGCAAATGGTCGGGCACCGAGGTCAAGATCGACGGCACCGATCTCCTGATCATGAAGGAGGCCGACATCATGGGCATCGTCGACACAAGCGAAGCGGCCAAGAAGGCCGCCTGAACCGGCTGCGGCCTCAAGAACGAACTGGACGAAAAATCATGTCTGCCAAGGAAATCAAATTCTCGACCGATGCCCGCGACCGCATGTTGCGCGGCGTCGAACTGCTCAACAACGCCGTCAAGGTGACGCTCGGCCCGAAAGGCCGCAATGTCATCATCGACCGCGCCTTTGGTGCGCCGCGTATCACCAAGGACGGCGTCACCGTCGCCAAGGAGATCGAGCTTTCCGACAAGTTCGAGAACATGGGCGCGCAGATGGTGCGCGAAGTGGCCTCGAAGACCAACGATCTCGCCGGCGATGGCACAACGACAGCAACGGTGCTCGCCGCGTCCATCCTGCGCGAAGGCGCCAAGCTGGTAGCCGCCGGCATGAACCCCATGGATCTCAAGCGCGGCATCGACCTTGCCGTGGCTGCCGTGGTCAAGGACATCCAGGCTCGCGCCAAGAAGGTCAAGTCGTCGGACGAGATCGCCCAGGTCGGGACCATCGCCGCCAATGGCGACGCCACCGTCGGCGCGATGATCGCCAAGGCGATGGACAAGGTCGGCAACGAGGGCGTCATCACCGTCGAGGAAGCCAAGACCGCCGAGACCGAACTCGACGTCGTCGAGGGCATGCAGTTCGACCGTGGCTACCTCAGCCCCTATTTCGTCACCAATGCCGACAAGATGCGTGCCGAACTGGAAGACCCCTACATCCTCATCCACGAAAAGAAGCTCGGCAATCTGCAGGCCATCCTGCCGATCCTCGAAGCCGTGGTCCAGAGCGGCAAGCCGCTGCTGATCATTTCCGAGGATGTCGAAGGCGAGGCGCTGGCGACACTGGTCGTCAACAAGCTGCGCGGCGGCCTGAAGGTCGCCGCCGTCAAGGCTCCGGGCTTCGGTGATCGCCGCAAGGCGATGCTGGAAGATATCGCGGTTCTGTGCGCCGGCCAGATGATCTCGGAGGATCTCGGCATCAAGATCGAGAACGTCACCATCGACATGCTTGGCCGGGCCAAGCGCGTGCTGATCGACAAGGACACGACCACGATCATCGACGGCGCCGGCGACAAGGCCGGCATTGCCGCCCGTATCGCGCAGCTGAAGATGCAGATCGAGGAAACCACCTCCGATTACGACAAGGAAAAGCTGCAGGAACGCCTGGCCAAGCTCGCCGGCGGCGTCGCGGTCATCCGCGTCGGCGGTGCGACCGAGACCGAGGTCAAGGAAAAGAAGGATCGCATCGACGATGCGCTGAACGCCACACGCGCTGCCGTGGAGGAAGGCATCGTTGCCGGCGGCGGCGTGGCGCTGCTGCGCGCCAAGGCGGCACTGGCGACACTTACCGGCGCCAATGCCGACGTGACCGCGGGCATATCGATCGTGCTGAAGGCGCTTGAGGCGCCGATCCGGCAGATCGCCGAGAACGCTGGCGTCGAGGGCTCCGTCGTCGTTGGCAAGCTGATGGAAAGCAAGGAGGCCACCCAGGGTTTCAACGCGCAGACGGAAGACTATGTCGACATGATCAAGGCTGGCATCGTCGACCCGGCCAAAGTCGTGCGAACGGCATTGCAGGATGCGGGCTCGATCGCAGCCCTGCTGATCACCGCCGAAGCGATGATCGCCGACATTCCGGCAAAGGACGCGCCTGCAGCCGCCGGCGGCATGGGCGGCATGGGTTACTAGGCTACGCCTGAAACACCGGTCGCCGTGCGGCCGGGCGGCCACTACCTCACTCTCAACAAGGAGCATTCCATGGCTATGCAGACCAACCAGAAGCAGTCCATTGCGGCACGATGGGAGAACTACCAGCCGACCAAATCGACGCTTGTCTGGACATGCGTCGGCACGGCCGTCGCCACCATGATCGTCGGCTTCAGCTGGGGCGGCTGGGTTACCGGCGGCACTTCGCAGGAGCTTGCGCTGACGGCCGGCGATGTGGCGCGCGGTCAGCTCGCCTCGACCATCTGCGTCGAGAGGTTCAATGCAGCACCCGATGCCGCGGCAAAGTTGACCGAACTGAAGGCAAAGACAGCCGGCTACGACAGGCAGAAGTTTGTCGAGACGGGCGGCTGGGCGACAATGCCCGGAGAGACGTCTCCTGACCGTCGCGCTTCGGTCGGCTGTGCCACGGCACTCGGGGCCTGAACCAAAGGCCACAACGATCGCCTCGGTGTTCGCCGTTCCCTCAATCCGTAAGAGCAAGGAGCGTGACGCATGATCTCTTTTGTCAAGAAGGGCGAACTGCTGCCGCCAAAGGTCGAACGGAAGCCATCTCCTGCAATAGACGCGGACAACCGCTTCGAACAGATTCGAAATGCTGCGGCGGAGAGGCGCCGGAAATCTGATGCAGAGAGCACACGCCGCCGCGCCCGAGAGGCCGCCGAGGACAATCGGCTTCTCTGACGGGCCCTTGTTTAGGTAGCTTCGGGAAAGCGGGGCCGAGACCATCTCGGAGAGGCTGTCGAGCGGCGGTTCAGCAATCTGAATCGCTTGCTCGCGGTCCTGCATCACGGCGCTAAGATCGGAATCGAAAATAGCGCAAATTGTTTGATTTGAATTGAGTTGCCCGCACGACCATCCCTATTCCGCGCTGGTTACGTGGCTGGACCCGTTCAGACGGTCGCGGCCAATTTCCTCAGCTGTCGACATGTTCGACGCCGAGCACCGCGCGGCGCATCTTGAGCCCTCACTCATAACGGGTCTGGTCCATGCTAGACCTCCTCCGGAACTTCGTTCAGGAGCTACCTGATGATTTCGCCGACCAGGTCCGACGCCTCCAGCAGGACGGAATGCCCCTCAGGCCGGGCAGTATCCGGAGCCTGGCATCCGGCATGAGATCGCACCGCCATGCGACGCGTCGATCCGACGTCATTCTCTCCCGTCATGTCTCAAAAGCAGCGTTGCGTGGCAAACGACGTTTTCCGGCCAGGCTGATATGTATACAATAGCCTGATCACACCGCTGGCAAATGAGATTCTTTGGGAGACTCGCCTCCCGATCCCAGCCAAGTCCTTGGCGGTCTCTCCAAAAGCAATAAACCTATCAAAAGCTTGTAGTTATCCACCACATTGCGGTCGGCAGGAACGCGCCCACTCCGCCGGATCGCGCCGAACTGCGGCCCATCCGCTGCAACGGTCGCCGGATTTCGTCAAAAGCCGTGTTGACAACCACAAATTATATCCAATACGAATATCTGATAGTATACAATTTGGAAGGCTCGGGATTGGCCCGTACTTCCGCGAGCCCACCGGCTCAGAGGATCGCATGAGGATCAAGCTCATCAATCCGAACACGACCCAGTCGATGACCGATCTCATCGGCGACGCGGCGCGGGCGGTGGCGGCACCGGGGACTGAAATCCTGGCGGTGACGTCGCGATCCGGTGCTGCTTCGATCGAGGGTCATTACGACGAAGCGATGAGCATCATCGGCCTCGTCGACGAGATCATGGATGGACCCGCCGCCGACGCCTATGTCGTCGCCTGCTTCGGCGATCCGGGCCTGCTTGCGGCGCGCGAGCTCACCGGGGCGCCGGTGTTCGGAATCGCCGAGGCGGCGATGCATGCCGCGACCTTCGTTGCCACCGGGTTTTCGGTGGTGACGACACTTGAGCGCACGCGCATCATCGCCGAGCACCTCGTGCGCAACTACGGCATGCAGAACCATTGCCGCCGGGTACGCGCCACCGATGTGCCGGTGCTCGAACTGGAAAAGCCGGAATCGAACGCCCGCGCGATCATTCTCGCCGAATGCGAAAGGGCGCTCTCCGAGGACCGCTCGGAAGCCATCGTTCTGGGTTGCGCCGGCATGGCTGATCTCGCGAAATTCCTCGAGGACAGGTTGCAGGTGCCTGTGATCGACGGCGTGGTCGCTGCAGTCAAGTTTGCCGAGGCGATCGTCGGCATGGGCCTGAAGACATCGAAGCGCGGCGACCTCGCCTATCCTCTGCCCAAGACCTATCGCGGCAAGCTCGCCGGCTATGCGCCCGACACCCGGCTTGCCGACAGGTTGACGGCACGAAAAGTCAGTTAGCTTAGGGGTTTGAACAGCGTCTTGAAGTCGACGCGCACGGGGTGATCGGCAAGGTCGATCTGAGCCTCGATATGACGGAGGTGGTGGTCCATGTACTGCGCAGCTTTCTTGCCGTCCCGCCGCTTCAGCGCGTCCACGATCTCCTTGTGCTCGCTGTACGAACACGGCACCGCGCCCGGTGATTCGTACAGGGCGATGATCAGCGACGTCCGCGACACCAGTTCGTGGACGAAGTCGCGCAGCACCTCGTTACCAGCAAGCGAGGCGAGTTCACGATGAAAATCCCCGGAGAGCTGCAGCCGCCTTTGTTTGCTGTCTTGCTCGACTGCCTCCGCCTCGGCGCTCACCATGGCCGTCAGCCGATCGACGTCTTCCCTGGTGATCGTCGAGGCGAGCTTTTCGGTGAGGATGCATTCGACCCCGCGCCGTGCCTCGAACACCTGCCGCGCTTCCTCGATCGAGGGCTTGGAAACGAAGGCGCCCTTGTTGGGGATCAGGTCGACGAGCTTCTCGTGCGACAGCCGCTGCAGAACCTTGCGGATGATGGTGCGGCTGACGCCGAAGGCGGTCGCCAGCGCGTCCTCCTGCAACGGCGTCGCCGGCCTGATCTGGTGATTGATGATCGCCGAATAGATTTCGCCGTGGATGTGTTCGTCGGTCGGGCCGCCGCGCTTCTTGGTCTTGTCGGGGCTCGGCGGGGCGGCGGATTTCAAGGCGCGGGGCTCGCGTAACATGTCACGATCCTGATGAAACGGCATAGGGAGGACTAGGATGTATTCTATCCCGTACGATGCCCGCTTGGAACATGCCTTTTCCGCCAGCACAATCCCTCAAGCAAAGGCGGTGCAATGATGCATGGACACACTGTCGAAACCGGCGCTGTGCCGCAGATCCCGTCCGTTCTGGATGTACACAATCTACGCATTGAATTCCCCTTGCGCCAGCGCTCGCTTGTCGCCGTCGACGACGTTTCGTTCAGCATCGGCAAGGGTGAGATTCTGGGCGTCGTTGGCGAATCCGGCGCCGGCAAATCGCTGACCGGAAGCGCCCTGATCGGCCTGCTGCAACCGCCCGGCCGCATATCGGGCGGTTCTGTTCATCTCTCCGGCCAGCGCATCGACGACCTGCCGCAGGCCGAACAGCGCAAGCTGCGCGGCCGCCACATCGGCGCGATCTTCCAGGACCCTCTGACCAGCCTCGATCCACTTTTCACGGTCGGCCGCCAGCTCACCGAAACCATCCGCGCGCATCATCCCGGCAATGCTGAAACAGCACGCGCGAAAGCGCTGCAACTCTTGCGCGAAGTCGGCATCGCCGATCCGGAAAACCGCTTCAGCCAGTATCCGCACCAGTTCTCCGGCGGCATGCGCCAGCGCATCGTCATCGCATTGGCGCTCGCCGGCGAGCCGGAACTGATCATCGCCGACGAGCCGACCACGGCCCTCGACGTCTCGGTTCAGGCCCAGATCATCGGGCTTCTCAAGCGGCTCGCGGCAACGCGCGGCACGGCGATCATGCTGGTCACCCACGATATGGGCGTCATCGCCGAGACCGCCGATCGGGTGGCGGTGATGTATGCCGGTCGCGTCGTCGAGATCGGGCCGGTCGACGAGGTCATTCACCGGCCGCGTCACCCCTACACGGCGGGGCTGATGGCCTCGATCCCCTCGCTCAACCGCAAGGCAGAGCGCCTCGCCCAGATCGACGGCTCGATGCCGCGCCTTGGCAGTTGGCCCGACGGCTGCGCCTTCAATCCGCGCTGCCCCAAGGCCGGCACGCGTTGCCGGACGGAGCTTCCGCGTCTGGCCGACGCCGGCGGCACATCCGCTGCCTGTTTCATCCACCAGGGTGGCACGCAACTCTGACTGAGACAGGCGCATTGCCAGCCCAAGGCAGCGCTGGTCCGAAGACCTGGAACATCGCTCGACGAGCGGCCCCGCATTCCGCTGGACGCCGCGCGCTTCTCAGCTTGCCTATTTCTCAGGCACATCATGTATACAATTGGTGCACAGTTGCGAATACAAGGCTGTAGACGAAGCGTATTCGATGTGAAATCATCCCTCCTGTCGGCTCTCAACAGGCTGGGTTCCAGTGACAAGTGCTCGAGATCAGAACGGATCGAAATGGGCATTCCCCGACCCTCGGGGGATGAGAGGATCGCGACTTCGATTTTGTCACGCCGGCCACGCAGCGCTGTTGAACCACCTCAAGCCCCCGATGGATGCGGTGCCTTTCGGCACGCCCGACGCCTCGTCCCTCGGCCAGCCGGCATGTGAACGATTCAAGAATCCAACAAACAAGAACTGCGTGGGAACAGCCGATGAAAAACTACCTGAAACTGCTACTTCTCGCCTCGTGCGCCGGCCTGGCCGTCAACGCGGCTGACGCCAAGACGCTGCGGTTCGCCGAATCGCAGGAAATCAGCTCGATGGACCCTCACGCGGCGCGCGAGGATTTCACCCTCAGCCTGATCGGCAATGTCTATGAGGGCCTCGTCCGCTGGAACAAGGAACTGAAGATCGAGCCGGCCCTGGCCGAAAGCTGGGAGACCCTGTCCGACACCAAATGGCGCTTCCATCTGCGCAAGGGCGTTGAATTCCACAACGGCAACCCGTTCACCGCAGACGACGTGATCTTCTCCTTCGAGCGCGCCGGGTCGCCCGGCTCGCCCTTCGCCGGCCTGCTCGAGCCCATCGCCGAGGTGGTCAAGGTCGACGACCACACGGTCGACATGACGCTGAAGCGCAAATACGCATTGCTGCTCAACGACTTTGCCGGCTGGTACATCCTCGACAAGGAATTCCAGGAATCGATCGGCGCCCAGAAGCCGCTCGACCTGTCGACCAACACCGGCGGCGCGATGATCACGCAAGGCGTCGGCACCGGGCCGTTCAAGGTGGCCAGCCGCGAGCCCGACGTGAGGACCGTCTTTGCCGCCAACGAAAAATGGTGGGACAAGCGCGAGCACAACATCGACGAGATCGTCTACACGCCGATCACCAACAATGCGACGCGCGTCGCAGCCCTGCTTTCGGGTGAGGTCGACTTCATCCGTAACGCCCCGCCCCAGGACGTCGCGCGCATCGAGGCCACGGCCGGCATGCAGGTGATGCGCGCGCCGCATCTGCGCAACATCTTCTACGGTATGGACCAGCAGTCGAAGACCCTGCCTGGCCTGGATTCCAATCCGCTCGCCGACGTGCGCGTCCGCAAGGCGATCTATCAGGCCATCGACGTCGAGGGCATCAAGCGTTCGATCATGCGCGACAACAGCCGTCCGTCGGCGATCATGATGGCGCCGGAACTGCCGTTCTACGACGCCAGCCTCGACGTCCGCTTCCCCTACGATATCGAGGCTTCGAAGGCACTGCTCAAGGAGGCTGGTTACGCCGATGGCTTCACCTTGCCGATGGATTGCCCGGCCGGTTCATTCATCAATGACGAGCAGATCTGCCAGGCAACGGTCGGCATGCTTGCCAAGGTCGGCATCAAGGCGCAGCTGACGATGCATCCGCCCGTGCAGTTCGACACCGAACTGCCGGCCGGCAAATATTCCTTCTACATGCTCGGCTGGGCCGGCCTGCCGACGCTCGACGCCTACAACATCATCTCGGCGACCTTCCATACGCCCACCGGCGACCTCGGCGCCTGGAACCCGAAGGGCTATTCGAACGCCCGGGTCGATGAACTGATCCCGCAGATCGGCACGGAATACAATGCCGAAAAGCGCCAGGAGATGATCTCGGAAGTCATGAAGCTGCATCGCGACGAGGTCGGCAAGATCATGCTGCACCAGCAGTTCCTGACCTGGGGCATGACCGACAAGGTCCATGCCATCGTGCCGGCCGACGAGTATACGCGGTTCTGGTACTACACGATGGACTGACGATTGATCGGAGGCTGGGCGCCCGGCGCCCGGCCTCCCTCTATTTCAGAGGCTGAGATGATTTCCTTGCTCGCCACGCGACTGACCAGCGTCATCCTCGTGATGCTGGTGGTATCAGCGCTTTCGTTCTCGATCTTCAACTTCCTTGGCGACCCGGTGAACAACATCCTCGGCGTCAACGCCACGCTTGCCCAGCGCGAGGAGTTGCGTGTCGCCCTGGGCCTCGATCAGTCGACATTCGTCCAGTTCTGGCGCTTCGTCGAACGCGCCGTGGTCGGTGATTTCGGCGTCTCCTACCGCAACCGCCAACCGGTGGTCGACCTGATCCTCGCCCGCCTGCCGGCGACGCTGGAGCTCGTCCTGTGCGCCACCGTCATCGCGCTTGCCGCTGGCATTCCGATGGGTGTCTACACCGCGCTCAAGCCTCGCGGCTTGCTTAGCCGCACACTGCAGTTCGGTTCGCTGCTCGGCATCTCGATGCCGCAGTTCCTGATCGGCATGCTGCTGATCCTGGTCTTCTCCGTCGAGCTGCGCTGGCTGTCGGCCTTCGGCCGCGGCGACGTCGTCACGCTGGGCTGGTGGTCGACCGGCCTGCTCACAACATCAGGCGTCAAGGCATTGATCATGCCGACCATCACGCTTGCCGTGTTCCAGGTGTCGATGATCATGCGGCTGGTGCGCGGCGAGATGCTGGAGGTGGTGCGGACGGATTTCGTCAAGTTCGCCCGGGCCCGCGGCCTCTCCGACCGCGCCGTCTATCTGACGCATGCCCTTCGCAACAGCCTGTTGCCGGTCATCACCATCACCGGCCTGCAGATCGGCTCGCTGATCGCCTTCGCCATCGTCGTCGAGGCGGTGTTCCAGTGGCCCGGCATGGGCATGCTCATTCTCCAGGCGATCGAATTCGCCGACTTCCCTGTCATGGCGGCCTATCTCGCCTTCGTCGGATTCAGCTTCGTCACGATCAACCTGATCGTTGATCTGATCTATCTCGCCGTCGATCCAAGGTTGCGTGCAAAATGAGCCAGCTTGTCCTCAGACTGAAAGCAATCGGCAACAGCGAGCTGGCCTGGCGATTCAGGACCTCGCCGCCGGTCATCTTCGCCACGGTCGTGCTGGTGGTGCTGGTCTTCTGCGCCGCCGCCGCCAACCTGATCGCCCCGCACAATCCGTTCGACCCGGCAACGCTCAACATCATGGACGCGCGCCTGCCGCCGGTGTGGATCGACGGCGGCTCCTCAACCTATCTGCTCGGCACCGACGAGCAGGGTCGCGACATCCTTTCCACCATCTTCTACGGCATGCGCGTGTCGATCCTTGTCGGCATCGCCGCCGTCGCCTTCTCGATGACCATCGGCGTCGCGCTCGGCCTGATCGCCGGCTACCTCGGCGGCTGGGTCGACGCCGTCATCATGCGGCTCGGCGACATCCAGTTGAGCTTCCCCACGATCATGATCGCCTTCTTCATCGACGGCGTCGCCAAGATCGTCATGCCGATCGGCATGCGCGAGGAAATGCGCTTCTACGTCGTCATCCTGGCGATCGGCGTCGCCGACTGGGTGCAGTTCGCCCGCACCGTGCGCGCCGCCACCATGATCGAGCGCCGCAAGGACTATGTCGCTGCGGCCCGCATCAGCGAGGTCGGCGGGTTCCGCATCCTGCTTGCCCACATCCTGCCCAACACCATCGGCCCGGTGCTGGTACTCGCCACGCTGGGCCTCGGCGTCGCCATCCTCACCGAAGCGATCCTGTCCTTCCTCGGCCTCGGCATGCCGCCGTCGCAGCCCTCGTTGGGAACCCTGATCCGCGCCGGCAACGATCTGCTCCTGTCGGGCGAGTGGTGGATCTCGCTGTTCCCCGGTGCAGCACTTGTGCTGCTGGTGCTGGCCGTCAATATCGTCGGCGACTGGCTGCGCGACGTCCTCAACCCCCGCCTCCGCTGAGACCACGGAACCTGCATCATGAACGATCTTCTGCTCACCAATGTTCGTCCCGACGCCGGTGCCCCAGCCAGCATCCTGATCGAGAACGGCCGCATTGCGGCCATCGGCACCGACATCAGGCCGCGCGATGACTTCAAGGTCGTCGACGGCAACGGCGCGATCGCCATCGCACCTTTCGTCGAGGCGCATGTCCATCTCGACAAGATCCTGTGGGGCCTGCCCTGGCACGGCATCAACGTGCCGGATCTGCTCAGGGCAATGATCGACAACGAGGTCGAGATCCGCCGTACCCTGCCCTGGTCGGTCGCCGAGCGCGCCGGCAATCTGATGCGCCAATGCGTCGCCAACGGCTCGACCCATATCCGCAGCCATGTCGACATCTCGCCGGAGTACGGGCTCGACAATCTTCATGGCGTGCTTGCGGCCTGGGAGAAGACCAAGCACGCCGTCGACCTCGAGATCGTCGCCTTTCCCCAGCTCGGCATGCTGATCGAACCCGGCACAGCCGAGCTGATGGAAGCTGCCCTCGACGAAGGTGCTTCGATCATCGGCGGCATCGATCCCGCCAGCGTCGATGGCGACGCCAAGGGTCACCTCGACACCATTTTCGGCATCGCCCATCGCAAGCAGGCCAAGATCGACATTCATCTGCACGAGCGCGGCGAGCTCGGGCTTTACGAACTGGGCCTGATCGCCGAGCGCGCCAAGGCGCTTGGCATGCAGGACAAGGTCATCGTCAGCCATGCCTTCTGCCTCGGTACGGCATCCCGAGACGACCTCGCCCGCATGATGGACCTGCTTGCCGAGGCCGGCATCGGCATCATCTCGGCGGTCCCCGGCGACATCCCCTTCCCGCCGATGTTCGAGCTCGCCGAATATGGCGTCCGTTGTGCCGTGGCCTCCGACTCGCTGCGCGACACCTGGAACCCCCACGGCAATGGCGACATGCTCGAACGCTGCTGGCTGCTGTCCTGGCGCAGCAACTGCCGCACAGATGCCGAGCTCACCGCGGCCCTTGACATGGGCACCAAGCGCGGCGCCGACCTGCTCGATCTCGACGGCCACGGGCTGGAGGTTGGTTGCGATGGCTCCCTGGTGCTGATCGAGGGCGAGAACCTCGCCCAGATCGTCGTCGACCGGCCGAAGCGCGCACTTGTCGTCAAGCGCGGCCTCGTCGTCGCAAAGGACGGCAAGTGGATCGATGGTGCCGGGTCATGAACGCAATCGTCACCGAACAACCCCTGCTCAAGGTTGCCAATCTTGGCCGCACCTTCGACGTCTCGGCGCCCTTCCTGCAGCGGCTGGTGACACGTGCGCCACGGCGCAGCGTAAAAGCTGTCGATGGCGTCAGCTTCGCGATCAGTCCCGGCACGACCTTCTCGCTGGTTGGCGAGTCCGGCTGCGGCAAGTCGACAGTGGCGCGCCTCGTCGCCGGCTTGGAAAAGCCCACCCGCGGGTCGGTCGACATACGCAAGGCGGGCGGCGGGCGTGTCCGCCTGCAGATGGTGTTCCAGGATCCCGTCGGCAGCCTCAACCCGCGTTGGCGCATCGGCCAGAGCATCGCCGAGCCGATGGCGCAAAAGCTCGACCGCGCCGAGCGCCGCAAGCGCATTGGCGAGTTGCTGGTCACCGTCGGCCTCGCACCCAACGACGCCGACAAATACCCGCACGAATTCTCCGGCGGCCAGCGCCAGCGCATCTCGATCGCCCGCGCGCTTGCCGCCGAAGCCGAGTTGCTGCTGCTCGATGAGCCGACCTCGGCGCTCGACGTGTCGGTGCAGGCACAAGTGCTCAACCTGCTCAAGGATTTGCAGCAGAGGCTGGGGCTAACCTACCTGTTCATCAGCCATAATCTTTCGGTCGTGCGTTTTCTCACAGACCGCATCGGCGTGATGTATCTCGGCCGTCTCGTCGAGGAGGGCCCGAGCGAAATCATCCTCGATAGTCCGCAGCATCCCTACACCAGGCTGCTGCTCGAAACCGTCCCCGACCTCGAAGCACCGAAGCGCGATCGCGCGCCATTGGGTGGCGATATCCCGAGCCCGCTCAATCCGCCGACCGGCTGCACCTTCCATCCGCGCTGCCCGCTGGCGATGGATATCTGCAGCAGGGAACGGCCCGAACTGAAACGCTCGGCCAGCGGCGCCAACGTCGCCTGCCACGCCGCAGAGGAATAAGACCGGCGCCACGGAAGCGCGGCCAAGCTTGGATCACTTGGTACGACTTGGCATTCGGAACTGACCAGCCTGGACTATGCCCGCCTAAGGCGCGGCGGCGGTTGCCTTCACCTCGACCTATAGATCCGCGCCTCAGCGACTGAGGCGCGCAGGACAGCGACCATGCGGGTCGCGCGATTGCCCAGGCTTTGCACCTCCTTCAACGACTTCGCCTAGCTACGACCTGTGACAGAAGGTGCCGTATTGGCCGATGTCCGCCCCTGTTTTCCTGCACCGGTTCGGTGATTGATTTGTGTACAATCTTGTATCAAAAACATGTTGATTATGTATCCAATAAGTGCAACTCTTGGATAACAGAAACAGACTGAACGGCCCCGAGAACCCACGCTTTCAGATCTTCGGGCTAATGCACTTCGCTTCTTCCGGTCAATTTCTGGCTGAGAGCCGGATTGGCCATACGTGTGCAGCCGTTCATGGCCGTCTCTGTATTTGTATCCAATCTGCTAACACCTGAAACCGGGTGAAAGCGAGCATTTCGGGTACATGACGTTGGGAGTGAGGAGCGGTTTCTTTGCCGGCCTGGGCATTCGCCCAGGGAGCCGAAGGCTACCGCATTGCGTCAATCAAGCAGGCATGAGGAGGAAACATGGCCGTGCAAAAAGATCTCAAGAATCAGGGCAAGGTCTCTCGACGCGCCGTCCTGGCCGGCATGGCAGGGGCAGCACTCACGGGGGCGATCGCATCCCGGGGGTTCGTCGGCAGTGCCAGCGCCCAGGGCAGCTACAAGCTCGACCTCGGTGGTTATGCCGGCCCCGAATTGTCCAGCGAGCCGGTGACGCTGCGCTTCATGCGCCAGGACTTCACCCCTGACGTCAACGCGCTGCTCGAAAGCGCCTACGCCGAGTTCAAGGCCGCCTATCCCAACATCTCGATCGTCGAGGAGAAGGTGCCTTACGGCGACCTGCAGAAGAAGCTGCTGGTCTACATCGCATCGGGCGACGCGCCCGACATCATGATGGGCCGCACCGATTTCACCGACGCCTACCACGCTGGCAGCGTGGCCCTGCCGGTCCAAGATTATCTCAGCGCCGACTACATCAACGACATCCCGGCCAACCTGCGTGCAGCGGCATCCTCGGGCGGCAACCTCTATTCGGTGCCCTGGGAAACCAGCGTGATGATGCTCTATTTCAATCGCGACCTGTTCGAGAAGGTCAAGATGCAGACGCCGCCGGAAGTCACCGGGCTCGACGGCGGCTGGAGCGACGAGGAGCTCGTCGCCAATCTGATCGAGATGAACGCCAAGCTCAAGGAAGCCGGTGACAACCAGTCCTGGGCGCTTGCGGCGGCTGGCCAGGGCAATGGCGGTCCGGGAGCCAACTACAGCCAGCTCGAAAGCATCTGGATTCGTTCCCAGGGCGATCCGAACGCGGCCAAGGATTCCGCCGCCTACAAGACGCTCATGGGCATCAGCGACGACGGCTTTACCGTCTCCGGCCACATCGACACGCCCGAGGCGATCAAGGGCATGCGCTTCTACCAGAGCCTGTTCGCCAAGGGGCTCACACCGCTCGGCCCCGTGCCGAACCAGTATCCGGGCGGGCTCGCCGCGACCTATTTCGGCGGCCTCAACTTCACCAACCGCTTCCGCGTGCCCGGCAAGGAGCCGCCGTTCAAGTGGGGCGTATCGCTGCCGCCAAAGGGCAACATCGTCTTCAACGGCAATGGCTCGGATGCCCCGCTCGTCTGGTCCAAGTCCCAGCACCCCGCGGAAGCCGTCGCGCTGCTGTCCTATCTCTGCAATGACAAGAACCGGCTTGCCTTCCATAAGACCTGGGGGTCGATGCCGTCGCGCACCTCGCTGCGCGAGCAGATGAGCGTGTTCGCCACCGAGCAGCCGTTCAAGATGGCCCAGGCCCTGTCGGACGCCTCCTACAGCGTGCCGCGCAGCCCGGGTTACTTCGACTACTTCAACGCCATGAACCCGGCGGTGAAGGACATCGCGCTCGGCGCCGATCCGGCAAAGGTCCTGCCCGACACGGCCGCCAAGATCGACCGCCTGCTGGCCAAGTACCGGCGCTAGCCGCAAGGCCCATCACACCTGACGCGACGGCCCACCGGGCCGTCGCACGATGTCGCCTGAGCAAGCGGAGGAGAATTCCATGCGACCCACGACGGCACCTGCGCGCAAAAAGCGGCAGTGGACCGGCCAGAACAGCAACATGATCCTTGGCCCGGCAATGATCCTGCCGGCGGTCGTGGCGCTCGCCCTGTTCCAGTATCTTCCGCTGATCACCGCAGTCTTGAACAGCCTGCAATCTTTCAGCCCGTTCGACCAGTCATCGACCGGCTGGGTTGGCCTCGGCAATTATTTCGAGATCTTCGCCGACCCGGCCTTCCGCTACGCCCTGCTCAACACCTTTCTCTACATCGTGCTGATGCTGGTGATGACCATCCCGCTGGCGCTGGCGCTGGCGGTGCTGCTCGACCGGCGCCTGCCCGGAACGACGTGGGCACGCAATGCGGCGATCGGTGCACTCGCTGCCTCTGAGGCGGTGACCGCGCTGATCTGGAACCAGATGTACGAGCCCAGCAGCGGCCTGTTCAACGCCATCCTTCACGCAGTCAGCCTGCCCACGCAGCCCTTCCTCACCGGCGACAGCCAGGCGCTGGTGTCCATCGTCGTCATGACGGTCTGGAAAGATGTCGGCCTGCCGTTGCTGATCTTCTTGGCCGGCCTCCAGGCCATTCCACGCGAACTGCACGAGGCAGCCCAGCTCGACGGTGCCAACGACTGGCAGATTTTCCGCAAAATCACGCTGCCGCAACTGCGGCCCAGCCTCGTCGTCGCGCTGTTCATCATGACGATAACCGCCACCCGCATGTTCACCCCGATCCTGATCATGACCCAGGGCGGCCCCCAGGGGGCGACAACCAACCTGGCACTCTACTCCTACCTCCAGGGCTTTGAGTTCCAGTCGCAAGGCACCGCATCCGCAAGCGTCGTCTGCATGCTTGCAGTACTTGGCATCGTCACGCTCGTCCAAAGCTACGTGTTGCGCGAAAAGCAGGAGAAATAGGCCATGACCGCATCCTCCCTGACCCTGCAGGCGGAAGATGGCGTTGACCGCACCGCGCGCCGGGCTGCCTTCCTGCATCGTGGCGCCAGCATCCTGCTGCTCGCCGTGGTCGGCGCAGTATTCGCCTTTCCGATCCTCTGGGCGGCAATGTCGTCGCTCAAGTCGACCGATGACATCATCACCGGGACCTACCCGCTGTCATGGTCGTCCTTCGTACCGATGAAGGCGACGCTCGAGAACTACGTCTATCTCTTCAGCGAGCTGAATTTTCAGCGCAACCTGCTCAACACGCTGATCGCCGCCTGCGGCCAGGTCAGCGTCGCGGTGATCACTTCGTCCCTCGCCGGCTACGCTTTCGCCCGCCTCAACTTTCCGTTCCGCGACGTCGTGTTCGGGCTGCTGTTGCTGACGGCCTTCGTGCCCGTCGAGGCGATCATCGTGCCGCTCTACCGGATCATGCACTGGTTCGGCCTGGTCTCCACCTACCCGGCACTTTTCCTGCCATTCGCCTGCAACCCCTTCGGCATCTTCCTGATGCGACAGGCTTTCCGCGATATCCCGGTCGAGATGGAGGAAGCCGCCCGACTCGATGGCGCGAGCCCGCTGCGCATCTTCTTTTCCATCGCCCTGCCCAACGTCCGCCCCACTTTGGCAACGCTGGTGCTGATCCAGTTCATCTGGTCGTGGAACGCCTATCTCTGGCCGCTTGTCATCATGCAGGACCCCAACAAGCAGATCGCCCAGGTGGCCATCGCCAACCTCAAGTCGATCCCCAACTCGCCGATGGATGGCCCGCTGTTTGCAGCGGCAACCGCCGTAACGATCCCGCTCGTCATCCTGTCGATCGTGCTGCAGCGCTACTACGTCCGCGGCCTGGTCACGTCAGGCATGAAATAACCCGGCGCCACGCTGGCGCCGACCGCACCAACGAACCTGAAAGAGGAAATTCCGGCATGAGGATTGGCATAGACGGCCGCAAGATACCCGAGGCAGCAAAACGCGGCCCCGTCGGCAGTCTCGATCACGGCAAGAGCCTTGGCATGGCCGGCCTGTTCTACCGCACCGTGCTCGACATGAGCCCGACGCTCGATCTCGGCGAACTTCGCGCCATCCGGACCCGCGCCGACGAGCTTGGCATGTATGTCGAAACCGGCCTCGGCAAGGTCAATCCTTATGCCAGCCCGGAAGCGCCCGAACTCCGCCTGGTCGGCGATGGCGACATTGTTCTCGGGTTCCGACGGATGATGGAAGCCTGCGTTGCCATCGGCTGCACCGAGCTCTGGATCGCCACCGCCAACTACAAGCCCGTCTACAGCGCCCGCTTTGCCTACGACCGTTTCCGCACCGACGTGACCTGGCCGGAGCAGCTTGAGGCGACGAAGACCTTCCTGCTCAAGCTCGCACCGATCGCCCGCGACCTGGGCGTGCATATGAACATGGAAACGCATGAGGAGATCACGACCTTCGAGCTGCTGCGGCTGATCGAGGCCGTGGGCGAAGACGTCATGGGCGTCGTGCTCGACACGCTCAACCCGATGCAGCGCGCCGAACATCCGGTCTTCGCCGCCCGCCGTGTCGCTCCCTATGTCAGGCAGACGCATATCAAGGATGCCTATCTCGCCCATGTCCCCGGCGGCGTCACCATCCAGGCGCGCGCTTGCGGCGACGGCGTCATTGATTTCCGCGAGGTCCTGAAAGTGCTGGGCGCACACAATCCGACGCTCAACCTGTCGCTCGAATGCGCCGGCCCGCGCGAGGCGAATTTCGTGCCGCGCCACACCTTGCTGGAGGTCTTCGATCGCGACTGGCTGGCAAACCATCCGGATCTCAGCATCGAGGAGTATGCTGCCTTCCTCGAACTCGTGCAGGCCTACAGCGGCCGTATCGCGTCGGGCGAAGTGGCGAGCTGGGACGCCTATGTCGCCGCACCGTTCGACTACGAGGAGTCCGTCGCCACCATCAAGAAGAGCACGGCCCACCTTCGCGCCGTCTGCGCTGAACTGCAGCTTCCGCTCGAGGCCGCAGCATGATCGGCATCGTCAAGAGTTCATTGCCTGAAGGCCGGAACCTGGACGCGCGCACAGCCTTGCAGGCAGCCGCGCAGATGGGCCTCAACGGCGTCCTGTTCAATTCGCTGTTCGACCTGAGCCCCACGCTCGATCCGGCAGAACTGCGCGCGGTGCGTACCGAAGCCGACCGTCTTGGCCTCTACATCTCGTCGATGCTGGGTGTGCTCAACCCTGCCTTGCCTTTCCGTGGCGAGCCCATAGCCAAGGCAGGCGGCGGCGATCTGGAGACGGGCGTCAAACGCCTGGTCCGCCTCGCCGCCGACATCGGCATCCATGACATGTTCTTCGTCATCGGCATGATCGAGGAGCGTTTCCATGAAACCGTGAGCTGGCACGACCAGCGCCATGCGCTCGCGGCAATGTTGCTGCGCTGCGCGCCGGTGCTGCGTGAGTGCAAGTCGAAGCTGCTGCTGAAGACCCATGAGGAGATCACCACCTCGGAGGTCGTTGCGCTGGTTCGGACTGTCGGCCCGGATCTCCTCAGCATCGCCTTCGATCCGGTCAATGTCGTCTGCCGGCTCGAAGACCCCGTCGAGGCAGCACGCCGCGTAGCGCCTTACGTCGCCCAGGTTCACGTCGACGACGCCATCGTCCGTTTCCAGGAAGGCGGCATCCGCCGCTACCTGGCACCTGTTGGCGAAGGCGTTCTCGACTGGGAAACAATCATTGCGCTGATGCCCGAGGCCCGGGTGTGGGTCGAGATGCACAGCGGCCAGTTCGCCATGCCCGTCTTCGATCCGGCATGGCTTGCCGCGCAACCCGACATCGTCCTTGCCGAATACGCTTCGGTGCTTGCCATGGCCACCAGCTTCGGACGGCGCGAGATGCGCTGGAACCAGGACACGCCGATCGAACGCCTGCCGCATGCCCTCAGGAGATTCCAGCCATGACCGACCTTCTGCTCCTCCACGGCACCGTCATCACCGTCGACCACGAGCGCCGCATCATCGAGGACGGCGCGGTTGCCATCTCAGGTGACCGCATCGTCGAGGTCGGCACCTCGGCCGACCTCGAACCAAAGCATGCTGGCAAGAAGGTGATCGACTGCAAGGGCAAGCTGATCATCCCGGGTCTCGTCGACGCCCACGGCCATGCCGGCCATTCGCTGATCAAGACGATCGGCGCCGACAGCCCGTCGGTGTGGATGCGCATCGTCACCCCGACCTACTTCCACTACACGACGCGCGACTTCTGGTACGCCGACGGCCTGGTTTCAGGCCTCGAACGCCTGCGGGCAGGCGTTACCACCGGCGCCAGCATCATCGCCTCGATGCCGCGCAGCGACGATCCGGTATTCGGCATCAATCATGCCCGCGCCTATTCGGAAGTGGGTATTCGCGAGATTCTCTGCGTCGGGCCGGCCGGACTGCCCTGGCCGCATCCGGTCACGCGCTGGGAGACCGGCAAGCCGGAGCGCCGGAACGTCAGCTTCGAAGAGATGATCGAAGGCGCTGAGGCGGTGATCGAGGCCTGCAATGGCAGCGCCGATGGCCGCATCAAGGTCTACCTGACCCCGTTCACCATCGTGCCTTCGGTCGATCCGTCCAACCCGACGACGCCGGACAGGGCGACCAGGCTCACCGACGACGACCGCATGCAGGCGCGCCGTGTGCGCGAGACCGCCCGCAAATGGGGTGTCCGCATCCATTCCGACGCCTTCGCCGGCCATGTCCGCATGGCTTTCCAGGACAAGGAAAACGCCCTTCTCGGCCCGGACGTGCACCTGCAGCACTGCATCGGCCTGTCGCATGAGGAGGTCGATATCCTTGCAGAGACCGGCACCCACATGACCCATTCACCCGGTGGCCGCGCTCCGATCCTCGACATGATCTCGAAGGGCGTGAACGTCGCCATCACCTCGGACGGGACCGCGCCGCGCCGACCGTTCGACATGTTCCAGATGGCGCGCATGGCACAGTTCGGCCAGCAGTTCCTGCATGCCGACCAGTATCTCCTGCCACCCGGCAAGCTGCTCGAGATGATCACCGTGGACGCGGCCAGGGCGCTCGGGCTCGAACACGAGATCGGTTCGCTCGAGGCTGGCAAGAAGGCCGATGTCACCATACTCGACATGCGCCAGCCGCACCTGACGCCGAACTGGATGTTCGTGCACCGCCTGATGTACCAGGCCGTCGGATCGGACGTCGATACCGTCATCGTCGACGGCAAGGTCCTGATGCAGGATCGGAAGGTGCTGACCACCGATGTGCGCGACGCACTCGATTTCGGCGAGCGCGAGGCGCGCGCGCTGGTCGAGCGCGCCGGCCTGCAAGGCCATATGCGCGACCCGGGCTGGGGCAAGCTCAGCCGCACCTTCGACGAGCCGATCGAGCTGCCGCTGCCGCCTGCGGTCGACTGACGCTGCGACCGGCGCTGGGCCCGCCTTGCGCCGATCGAATTCCACCAACGCCACCCCGAGGGAGAGACAGAAGATGGCCCAGATCGATATCCGCGACGTCCGCAAATCCTATGGAACGACTGCCGTCCTGCACGGCGTGTCGATCGACATTCCCGACGGCGAATTCGTCATTCTCGTAGGCCCCTCCGGCTGCGGAAAGTCGACGCTGCTGCGCATGATCGCCGGCCTTGAAACCGTTACCGACGGCGACATCCAGATCGGCAGTCGCGTCGTCAACCACGTCGCCCCCAAGGACCGCGACGTCGCCATGGTGTTCCAGTCCTATGCGCTTTATCCGCATATGACCGTCTACGACAACATGGCCTTTTCTCTGCAACTCGCCCGCATTCCCAAGGCCGAAATCGACACGCGCATTCGCAACGCCGCCGAGATGCTGAGCCTGACGGCACTGCTCCAGCGCTATCCCCGCCAGCTCTCCGGCGGCCAGCGCCAGCGCGTTGCCATGGGCCGCGCCATCGTGCGCAACCCGCAGGTCTTCCTGTTCGACGAGCCTCTTTCGAACCTCGACGCCAAATTGCGCGTCCAGATGCGCACCGAAATCAAGGCCCTGCATCAGCGGCTGAAGACGACCACCGTCTACGTCACCCACGACCAGATCGAGGCGATGACGATGGCCGACAGGATCGTGGTGATGCATGACGGGATCGTCGAGCAGATCGGTACGCCGCTCGACCTGTACGACCGCCCGGTCAACCTGTTCGTTGCGGGTTTCATCGGCTCGCCGGCGATGAACTTTCTAAGTGGACGCATCGCTGCCGATAGCAGCAAGACCTTCGTCACCGATGACGGCTTCAGGCTTCCGCTCAAGAACATCCCGGCCGACGGTGCCGGTCGCCCGGCGATCTACGGCATCCGCCCAGAGCACTTCGTGCTTGGCGGCGCCAATGCCGTCCCGCTCACGGTAGAGGTGATCGAACCGACCGGCTCTGAGACCCAGGTTTTCGCCAAATTGGGCGACAACAATGTTGTCGGCGTGTTCCGCGAGCGTATCGACGTGCGGCCGGGGCAGACCATTTCCGTGATCCCCGATCTGGACCACGTGCATCTGTTCGACGCTGAGACCGGTGCACGCCTTGTTGCCCGCAAGGAGGCGCTGGCGGCGTGATGCATATGCGCCGGACGACCCCGGACACGGCGCCCCGAAAGGTCAGGTCCCGGTTGCGTTGACCTTTGCCTGGCTTGCATAGGTGCGAATGGCGGCAGCACAAGCATCGAGATAGGCGTAGCCATATCTCAGATCGGGCTCGAGATACGCGCCCTCACCCCATTCGTTCCAGGCATTGATGAAAACCAAGCGCTGGTCCGGAGGACTTTTCGCTGCGCGCTGCATGGCGTGCGTCAGCCATTCCTCGAACAGCTTGGGTGTCGATCCGTGGTAGATTTGGGCGGAACTGGGCCGGCGCGCGCTGTTGTCCCACGATGGCATGACCCCGGGATGGACGACGCCTTGCCCCGTCGGCTTGGCCCTTTCGGCAGCCACCACGTCGGCATAGTTCCGAATGCGGCCACCATCCCGGAAATGTGAGACGGCCAGGGTGTTTTCAATGCTGGGCGTGCGGACCTGGTGCGGCGGAAACTCCGACAGGGCGTCGAAGCCATACTGCTCGTGGCCGGCGAAATCGAAAGCGTTGGTCGCGATCAAATAGATTCCGGGATAGCCCATCCTTTCCATTTCGCCGCGCCAACGCGTGATGGTTGCCTTCAGGTCAGGAAAAAGGCTGGCGCGATAGACCGTGAAAACCGGCTTGCCATCGATCTTAAGATAGCGCTCGTCGCGGAAATATTTGTCGAGGCCCCGGATGACGGCGATATCGTCTTCCGCCGAATGCCTTTGCGACATCAGCACATCCTGCTCGCGGCCGGACCAGCGCCGCGACCAGGTCTCGTTGGCCCAGCAGAGGCAGAACGGAAGATCGAGGCTCGTTGTCTCCAGATAGTGGTCGAGCGGCCCCTCGAGCAGCCGCCTGCCGCCAAACCAGTAGAAATGGAAACAGAAGGCCGAGATGCCATAGAGCTTTGCAAGTTCGACCTGCCGTTCCATCACTTCCGGCAGGCGCAGGTCGTAGTAACCAAGTTCCCCCGGCATCCGCGGCTGATAATGGCCTTCGAAGACAGGAAATGCGCGCGCCACGTTGCGCCACTCGGTGAACCCCTTGCCCCACCACGCGTCGTTTTCCGCAATCGCATGGTACTGCGGCAGGTAATAGGCAATCAGCCGAACATCGGCCTGCGGCGGCTTCTCGCCTGAAATCTGCACGTGGTCAGCCTGCGGGTAACGTCCCATCGCATTGCCGACGTAGCAATCGTACATATCGCCCGCGGGACGCCCCGTTCCGGGCCGGACGGCACGGCGCAATTTGGCCCACAGCTTGCGCGGCCACGACACCTCCTCGCGCCATGGAGCCCTGGCCCGCTCGCTCATGAACGCCCGCCGGCATTGTCCATCGAGCCGGCGTTGAGGCCGCGCAGGAAGCCCAGAAGCTTGGAACGGCGCACATTGCTGAACAGCACATGGGGTGCCATCAGCTTGAGCCACGAGCGATGCCGCTCCGCCGGCAGGTCGAGACGCATATGATGCTTGTTCATGACATAGACGAGCGAGCGACCCATGGCCTCGCCCTTGATGCGACCGGACTGGGGCGAGCGCGCGCTGGAGCCGCCTTCGGCATGATCGATGATAGACGCAGCAGCGAGACGAAGCTCAACGCCAGCCTGCCGCAGCCGCAAGCTGAGGTCATCGTCCTCATGGAACAGGAATATGTTCTGGTCGAAGCCGCCGACCTGCTTGAAATGCTTGCGGCGTATGAAGATGCACGCGCCATGCAGAACCGGTACTTCACAATCGTAGTCGGGCGGCGAACCATGCCAGAAATCGGAGGCCGGGAGCAACCGCGACCAGCGCCTGAAACGACGCCGCGTGCCTGAATAGAAACGCGGATTGAAAGCAGCATCTGGGTAGGAAGCCGCAGCCGACACCAGCGCCTCGATGGCGCCGGGCTCGAACCGAATGTCGGGATTGACGAACAGCAGGAATGCTCCGTCGCTTGCAGCCGCACCGACGTTGCAGGCACTGCCATAGCCGACGTTCTCACCTATCTCGACAACCTCAGCGCCGGCAGCAGCAGCTACCGCAACTGAGTTGTCCGAACTGCCATTGTCGGCAACGATGACATTCACAAAGTCGGGGATGCTGCGAAGAAACGGCTCGAGAACCGAACCGCTGTTATAGCTGACGACGATCAGATCGATGTCGAGGTTCATGCTCTCTGACATACGTTTCGCCTTCAACGTTGATCTCCGATCAGGAACAACTGTTCAGGCTACCTCTTGATCCACATCAAGAGCGACTCTTTTGGCTTGCTCTCGCATTCGGGTCAAAACTGGATGCTCCCGAAGAATTGCCACCGCTGCTTCGAACAAGTCCTGACCGTACATATCGTATAGCTTACGCTGTGCACGCTGAACCAATTTGTTCCGGCGCTCGTTGGTGTAACTTTTGGTTTTGGCATGGAAAACGAACGTATGTGCCGCGATGACCGGCCAAATTCCCGCCGCAACAGCGCGGAAACAATATTCGTTCTCTTCACCGTAGCCGTCCTTGAAATTCACTTCATCGAACAAGCCAAGGGTGTTCAAAGTGTCTCGGGTGATGCCAAAACAAAATCCATGAACCAAAGGCACGACCAACGCCTCTTCAGTCGCCCATTGCTCACATAAGCGGTTCAAGTCCTCAGGCGATATCCCACGGGGAAGTTCGTTTACAGGGGTCTGAAATCCGTCCGAGGCTACCTCGGGCAGCGACTGAAAGCTCGCAGCATTCGACATCGCGCTAACGATCCCGCCACCAGGCGTATTGAAAACGGCATCAGCCATTTTCTCCGCCCAGCCGGAGGTTACGATCGTGTCGCTGTTCAGCAGAATTACCAAGCTCGCCTCAGAAACGGAGAGACCTAAATTGGCAGCGACTGTGTAACCAACGGCATGTTCATTGCGCTTCAGAATAATGTTGGGCGCGCCAAAAGTGACTTCCGCTAGATATCTCTGAGTTTCAGTGCTGGACCCATCGTCCACAATAATAAGACGATGGTTTCCTCGCAGATTATCAACTACTGAAGGTATGCATCTGCGAACATCTTCGAGCGCGTTGTGTACACAAACGACGATGTCGATCGTCACGTTCTCTATTTTGGAGAGACGCGTCGCCCGCACTTTGCTGTATCTGTCCGGACGAGCCGCTGACCGATCAATAAGCTGATGGCAAGCATCCCCCAGATTTCTGGAAAATTCTCCAAACGAGTATTTCGACATGGCTCTTGCGCGAGCTTTCAGCGACATCGCCTTCAGCAGCTCTGGATTCTCGCAAAGCTGCTTTACGAATGGGACAGCTGCATGTGGAGCTTTAAACGGGATGACAAACCCTGTTTTTCCATGTTCGACGAGTTCGGCAACTGCACCCCAATTGTAGACGATCGCGGGGCGGGCAGCGACCATGCCTTCCAGAATAGTTCGACCGAACGATTCTTGAAAATGCGAGAAATTCAGAATCACGTTTACGCGCCGAATGGCATCGAGAGCCCGGCTTTGATAGTCCACGAATTCCACATTCGGCGGAGCCGGAATCTTGCCTGCAATGTATTCCGCTATCAGAGAGCGCTGCGTCGAACCAATCACAAGGAACCGCGCCTTCGGAGCTGTGTGCTCGCAAAGGCGAGCCAATTCGATGACGTCTTCGAAGCCCTTCTTGGGCAGATTGCTGCTTATGATACCGAAACGGACGATACCATCCGAGGACTCATTGGCTTCACCCAACCCCTCGGCCGAAACGACATTCGGGATGACCGACGTTCTCTCTGGCTCTCCAAAGCACTGGGCCGTAACGCACGAATTTGCGATCATATGATCGGCCGACCGCCAGACTTGAGAGACGATGGCCTCTGCCTCGAGACCTATCTGGGCGCAGAGTTCGGGATCATGTCTGATTATCTCCCTGGCGTGCACCATTGTCGGTATTGATCGAATTCGAGCTGCCATCAGCGGAGCCGTAATGACGATCGTGTTGACGTACACGAGATCCGGTTTGAAATCGTCGATCGCCTTTAGAAAAATAGGGACCGGCGACAGTGAACCTGACGCGTTCCGTTTCCATTGACTGTAGGAGATTATACGAATCTCGGACGAGTATTGTTTGAGTTCTTCAACATACTGGACGTTGGTCCTATTGGGCAGAACAACACAAACATTAAACCCATTTACATGTAGTGCCTTCGCAACATCAAGGAAACTTCGTTCCCCGCCGAAGAGCTCATGGCCAACATGATGTGAGCAGAGCAGTATTCTTCTCGCGTCCGACGCCATGAGGCGATCGGTTTTGATGATTTGCCCCCCGCGCCCGTCCTCATATCGAGCCAGCGCATTTGCACATTCTTGAAGGTAGGCATACCCAAATTTGGCATCAGGCTCAAGGTACGCTCCTTCGGCCCACTCATTCCAGGCATTGATGAAGACGAGACGTTGACCGATAGGGTTCGCCTTCGTGCGATTAATAGCGTTATCAAGCATCTTCCCAAACAGGGCCGGGGTCGATCCGTGAATGATCTCCCCACCTGTTGGGCGTCGGGCGCTGTTGTCCCAACTAGGCATCACACCAGGGTGATGAACCTTTCCTGCCGGGACAGAGCGTCCTCGCTCATTTGCGACTACGTCCGCATAGTGCCTTATCCGCCAGCCCTCGCGATATTTCGAAAGACGCAATCGACCTTGGAGGTTTGGCGTGTTGACATTATGTGGCGGGAACTCTGACAGAGCGTCGAAGCCGAAGGCCTGATAATCGAGAAACCCAAAAGAATTAGTAGAGATCAGGTATAGGTCAGGATAGCCGAGCTTCCGAGCTTCCGCTCGCAATCGCTCTGTCGTTTCCAGTGCATTTGGCAAAAGAGACGGGCGATAGATCGTCAAGACTGGCTTACCATCGATCCGGAGATACCGAGGATCACGAAAATATCGCTCGACTTCATGCAAGAAGGCGATGTCATCGGCCGGTGAGTGTTGTTGAGCAATTAGGATGTCACTCTCGCTACCATCCCATCGCCTCGACCAGTTCTCATTCGCCCAGCAAAAGCTGAAAGGCAAATCGAGTTCGGGCGTTGCAAGATAGTGATCAACCGGAAGCTCCATAAGCCGCTTCCCTGCGAACCAATAGAAATGAAAGCAGAACGCCGAAATTCCATATAGCTTTGCAAGTTCGACCTGTCGCTTCATGACTTGCGGAGCGCGGAGATCGTAATAGCCGAGTTCACCCGGAACTCGAGGCTGGTAGTGGCCGTCGAACAGCGGAAACGCCCTGGCCACATTGCGCCATTCGGTGAAGCCCTTCCCCCACCATTCCTCATTTTCGGGGAATGGGTGAAACTGCGGCAAGTAGTAGGCTATTAGCTTTACGTCACCTCCTGCCGACACCGGGGGGGATTTAGCAATTTCCACGTATTCAGAAGGCTGGAACTGCGCCAGCGAGTTTCCCACATACTGATCATAGAGCATCGAGTGGAACTCAAGATCAGACAGGCCGGCAAGATCAGCAACCTTGCTTTCCGAGCTTCCTAGATTCTCGACAGCGGCAAAACGTACAGCATCTCGCCATGTCTTTCTCTTGTTCGTTGAGAAGGGATGCCGCACGATGGCCGCCAAATTCGTCCATACCCTGCTACGGGATGCACCCGATCCTAGGACAAAGCTCCCACTATTTGTCCTGAACTCCTTTCGTTTGATGGAGTTCAGAGGATGCCTCCAAAGAGCACGGAGCTTCATCTTCCTGGTAGCAAACATCGATATTCAGTCTCTTTACGTAGTTATATTTTCGACCGGATGACTAGATCCTGTTTGTAGTATTCCCCGGAGGTGAGAACCTGATCTAATTGATCCAGTGTCCCGACCTTCAGCTTGTCGAGCATTTTGGACGCAACAGCGAGGCCATAGAGGTCAAAGTGCTGAAGCAGCCACTCGCGATCGCTTGCCTCCAGATGAAGCACCTCAACCAAGGCGGCATATTGAGAAGCGCGGGCAAGAATTCCTGCGGCCCCGCGAAGCACCGCCACTTCGTGACCTTCGACGTCGACTTTAAGTGCCAGCCGCATACCGTCCAGATTTTTGCCTACTCCCAGAAGGGTATCCAGCGTTGTCGTCTCGACAAGCGTGCAATTGGAATTGATCTCGTTTGCGCGCGCCATCCGACTTGTGCCGGACCAAATGCGATCCGCCAGAAAATGCGCGACGGAATTCGAGTCGGAAATTGCGGAACTGACTATTCGCGCTGCGATGCCTGCGTCGTGAAGCGTCCGCGTCAGGTACCGCCTGATACCGTCGTTCGGCTCAATGGCAATGATTTGCGCCTGCGGAGGCAGGGCTGG
This sequence comes from Aminobacter sp. P9b, assembly GCF_045345995.1. Lineage (NCBI taxonomy): Bacteria > Pseudomonadati > Pseudomonadota > Alphaproteobacteria > Hyphomicrobiales > Phyllobacteriaceae > Aminobacter > Aminobacter sp. P9b. The sequence goes on from NZ_CP150082.1 coordinate 550,082, forward strand.
GTTTACCAGCATTTCTCCATAGTTGGCGCCCACGTCGACGACGTGGGTCCACGCTTGCTCGCAAAGCAACGCCTCCCACATAGTCAAAGTCAAGGGGTTCAAATTACCGGAATCTCGCGCCAGTCTCTGACCGCGCTGGTCATCTGGATCGAAAAATATCGTGCGTCCATTCGATAAGACAATGCGGGCATCGCTAGTATTCATCCGCATTCCTTGCCAACAACATTGATGCGCGATTTCATTCATTAAGAGCTCTTCTTATGAAGCGGATCCGAGGCTCCAATAACCAAATCCGCTGTCAGCGCCTCAACCCTCTCCCGCCAATCCCCCGCTCTAAATCCGAAATCGCGATCGAAGGCGGCTGAGTTCAGCTCCGAGTTCGCTGGGCGGGCTGCCTTGGTGGGCCATTGCTCGCTGCTGATTGGCTCGACCACTGCCGATGGCCCGCCAAGCGAGGCACTGACCGCGAGCACATGGCTTGCCAGCTCATACCAGCTCGCGCGGCCCTGGCCGGCAAGATGGTAGAGATCTTGCGGGAAGCCACCTCGGCTACGCCAGATGCTTGCCGCCGCCAACAGGCCATCGGCTAGGTCATCGGCGCAGGTCGGATTGCCAAACTGGTCTGCCACCACCTGCAACCGGTCACGTGCAGCAGCCAGGGACAGCATCGTCTTGACGAAATTGCGGCCATAGCGGCTGACCACCCAGGCCGTGCGGACCACCATGTGATCCGGATTGCCGGCACGCACCGCCTCTTCGCCGGCGAGCTTGCTGCGACCATAGACCGTCTGCGGATTGGGCCTGTCAGTCTCGACATAAAGCCTGCTCGACCTGCCATCGAAGACGTAGTCCGTGGAAATCTGGACAATCGGAATGCCGGCAAGCCTGGTCAGTCGTGCCAACTCCGCCGGAGCCTCGGCGTTGATGCTGAAAGCTCTTTCGGGCTCGTCTTCCTGCTGGTCGACCCCTGTGTGGGCCGCCGCATTGATGACCATGCCGGGCGCGACCGAGTTCAGGACCGGAGCAAACGTCGCCGGGTTTTCGAGGTCGAGATCGGGGCGACCGACCAGCACGATCTCCGCCTGCCCCCGTGCCCGCGCTATAAGCGAGCTTGCCAGCTGTCCTGACGTTCCTGTCACCAGAATTCTCACGTCGACCGCACCACTCCAAGCCTGCTCCCGTCGAACTGTTGCGAGCGTATCGGACGCCACCACCAGCCGTTCGCCAGGTACCAGTCGACGGTCTTCTCCAGACCGCTCTCGAATGTCTCTTTGGGTGCCCAGCCGAGTTCCCGTTCGCTCTTGGTCGGGTCGATGGCATATCGGCGGTCGTGGCCCGGGCGATCGGCAACATAGGCGATGAGGTCGAGGTGCGAGCGGCCACCAGCCCTTGGTCTGCAGGCGTCGAGCTGCGAACAAATCGTCTCGACGACCTCGAGATTGGTGCGCTCGGCCCGGCCGCCGATATTGTAGCTCTCGCCAACCTTGCCTTTTGTCAGCACCGCTTCCAGTGCCCTGGCGTGGTCCTCGACGAACAGCCAGTCGCGCACATTGGCGCCTTTGCCGTAGACGGGCAGGGGCCGCTCATCAAGTGCGTTGGCGATCACCAATGGGATCAGCTTTTCCGGAAAATGATAAGGTCCGTAGTTGTTGGAGCAGTTGGAAAGGACGACAGGCAGCCCATAGGTCTCGTGCCAGGCACGGACGAAGTGGTCGGATGCCGCCTTCGAGGCCGAATAGGGCGATGAAGGTTTGTAGGGCGATTCCTCGGTGAAGACGCCGGAATCGAAAGGCAGGTCGCCAAAGACCTCGTCCGTCGAGACATGGTGGAAGCGGAAACCCTTGCGTCCCTCTTCGCTGAGACTGCGCCAGTGATCGAGTGCCGCCGACAGCAGGCTTGCGGTGCCGACAACATTAGTGGTGACGAAGTCCATCGGCCCGTCGATCGACCGATCGACATGGCTTTCAGCCGCCAGGTGCATGATCAGGTCGACCTTCTCGTCAGCCAGAATTTGGCGCACGCGGTCTGTGTCGCAGATATCGGCCTGACGGAAGAGGTAGTTGGAATTCCCTTCTATCTCGCGCAGAGACGCCAGGTTCCCAGCATAGGTCAGCTTGTCGAGGTTAACGACCCGAAAGTTGCCCGTGCCGACCAGATGCCGGCAGACGGCAGAGCCGATGAAACCGGCACCACCAGTGACCAGAACAGTCTGCGGAGCTTGTCTCATGCGTATACGAACCCGGTTTCGACTTCGGCCAGATAGGGTGCCGTCGCGTCCTTGCTGGACAGCACCATCTCCGCGGCAGCCAGCGGCCATTCGATCCCGATGTCGGGATCGTCGAAGCGGATCGACCGGTCATGCGGCTGCGAATAAGGGGCAGAAACCTTGTAGACGACCTCGGTGTTCGGCTCGAGTGTGACAAAGCCGTGCGCGAACCCCTTGGGCACCAGGATCTGGTTCCAGTCCTTGTCCGAGAGGGTCAGCCCTACCCAGTTGCCGAAGCTCGGCGAACCTTTTCTTATGTCGACCGCAACGTCGAAGATCGACCCCCGCAGCACGCGCACCAGCTTGTCCTGCGCGAAGGGTGGCGTTTGGAAATGCAACCCCCGCATCACGCCGCGAGCCCGCGAAAAGGATTGGTTGTCTTGCACAAAGTCCACCGCGATACCGGCGTGCGCCAGTTTTGCCGCGTTCCATGTCTCGGAAAAGAACCCGCGCGCATCCTCGATCTTGGCTGGCCGGATCTCGCAAACACCATCCAGCCCGAGCTCTCGCACCTCAACCATAGGCGATCTCCCGAACCCGGCGCTCGAGATAGCGCGCGTAGTCGGTCTTGCCGAGCGAGGCGGCCCGGCGGAGAACCTGCTCTTCGCTGAGCCAACCCAGTTCGAAGCCGATCTCTTCGGGACACATGACCTTGATGCCTTGGCGGTGCTCGATCGTGCGTACGAAGGAAGAGGCGTCGTGAAGGCTGTCATGGGTGCCGGTGTCGAGCCAGGCATAACCTCTTCCAAGCCGGACGACATGCAGATTGCCCTGCTCGAGATAAGTCCGATTGACGTCGGTGATCTCAAGCTCGCCGCGCGCCGAAGGTTTGATTGACGCAGCAATATCGACAACCGGATTGTCGTAGAAATAGAGCCCCGTGACCGCCCAGTTCGAACGCGGCTGCACTGGTTTTTCCTCGATCGAAAGCGCCTGCTGTGTCGCCCTGTCGAAGGTCACCACACCATAGCGCTGAGGGTCCTCGACCTGATAAGCGAAGACGGAGGCGCCGCTTTCGCGCGCCACGGCGGCACGGCAGCGCTCGGAGAGGCCGTCACCATAGAAGATGTTGTCGCCGAGTATCAGCGCCACCGGACTGGTGCCGATGAACTCGCGTCCAATGATGAAGGCCTCAGCCAAGCCGTTGGGAGACGGCTGGACCGCATAGGAAAGCGACACGCCAAACGCCGATCCATCGCCGAGAAGCTGCTCGAACTGCGGCAAGTCGCGTGGGGTCGAAATAACAAGGATTTCCCGTATACCCGCCAGCATGAGAACGCCGAGCGGATAATAGATCATCGGCTTATCATAAATCGGCAATATCTGTTTTGATACTGCAAGAGTGGCGGGATAGAGTCTTGTTCCACTACCGCCGGCTAATATTATTCCCTTCACCTAAGGTTTCCTGACCTCGTTGCCTATGACCCCCGTCCGGCGTACGATTCGCGGCTGAATGTATGTCAAACGCTGAACAGACTCCATGAATTTGGCAGCGCCATTGCACAGATTTGATTTCAGCAAGTAAGGTTTAGCGAACAGGCTAGCGCTGGACTCGATGAGGTACCCGATACCGTTGCTCGATGTTACGAATTTAGTTTTGGTATCAATGGCTTAGTTGGGCATATACCCCGGGTGCGGTTGGCCCTCGGAGGGCTCGGAAGCGCCCACGCACGCGAGGCGCATGCGGCGCCCGGGCAAATGCGGTTAGCCGCAATACAGGCCCGAGGCACTAGAAACGCAAAAGCCGCCGGGGAACCCGACGGCTTGAAGTAGTTTACACTGACGCCAGCTACCGGGCAAAAGCCTCAGATCGCGGCTTCCAGTGTCGACAGGTGATTGAGGTACGATTCCGCCTTGGTACGAACCTGGTCGTCCTTGGCATCCGACACGTCTTCGCGAGCCTCCTGGATCCGGCGCAGCAATTCGGCGCGATCGATATCCTTTACCGGCGTTGCCGATTCAGCAAGCAGCGTGCAGCCAGCCGGAACGATATCGGCGAAACCGCCGAACACGACGTAGCGTTCTTCCTTGCCGCCGACGGCCTTCACCGTCACGACGCCCGGCTTGATCGTGGTCATGACGGGCGCATGGTTAGCCATGACAGTCATTTCGCCTTCCGCACCGGGAATGACGACGGACTCGACCTGCTCCGAAACGAGCAGACGCTCGGGCGAGACCAGTTCGAATTTGAATGCTTCAGCCATGGTATCTCACAAATGCTTGGACGGAGTTCCGAGCAGACCTGCCCACGAAAGGGCAGTCATCGGTGCAACAGCGCGGACCTCAAGGCCCGCGCTGCGGCTTTAATGATTATGCCGCTTCCGCAGCCAGGCGCTGGGCCTTCTCGATCGCCATGTCGATGCCGCCGACCATGTAGAAGGCAGCTTCCGGCAGGTGATCGTACTCGCCGTCGACCAGGCCCTTGAAGCTCTTGATCGTGTCTTCGAGCGGAACCAGCTGGCCGGGCGAACCGGTGAACACTTCGGCGACGAAGAACGGCTGCGACAGGAAGCGCTCGATCTTGCGGGCGCGGGCAACCGTGATCTTGTCCTCTTCCGACAGCTCGTCCATGCCCAGGATGGCGATGATGTCCTGCAGCGACTTGTAGCGCTGAAGGATTTCCTGGACGCGACGGGCGACCGAATAGTGCTCTTCGCCGACGATCAGCGGATCGAGCATGCGCGAGGTCGAGTCGAGCGGATCCACGGCCGGGTAGATACCCTTTTCCGAGATCGCGCGGTTGAGAACGGTCGTCGCGTCAAGGTGCGCGAACGACGTTGCCGGCGCAGGATCGGTCAAGTCGTCGGCGGGGACGTAAATGGCCTGCACCGAGGTGATCGAGCCCTTGTTGGTGGTGGTGATGCGTTCCTGCATCTGGCCCATGTCGGTCGACAGCGTCGGCTGATAGCCCACGGCCGAAGGAATACGGCCAAGAAGAGCCGACACTTCCGAACCCGCCTGCGTGAAGCGGAAGATGTTGTCGACGAAGAACAGAACGTCCTGGCCCTGGTCGCGGAAATGCTCGGCGATGGTCAGGCCCGACAGGGCGACGCGGGCGCGCGCACCGGGCGGCTCGTTCATCTGGCCGAACACCAGGGCGCACTTCGAACCCTCGGTCGAGCCGTTGTTCTCGTGCGGGTCCTTGTTGACGCCCGATTCGATCATTTCGTGATAGAGATCGTTGCCTTCGCGGGTGCGCTCGCCGACGCCGGCGAACACCGAGTAACCACCGTGCGCCTTGGCGACGTTGTTGATCAGTTCCTGGATCAGAACGGTCTTGCCGACGCCGGCGCCGCCGAACAGGCCGATCTTGCCGCCGCGTGCGTAAGGAGCCAGCAGGTCGACGACCTTGATGCCGGTGACAAGGATCTGTGCTTCCGTCGACTGGTCGACATAGGCAGGCGCTTCCTGGTGAATGGCGCGCTTCGACTTGGTCTTGACCGGGCCGGCTTCGTCGACCGGCTCGCCGATGACGTTCATGATGCGGCCGAGCGTCTCGTCGCCAACCGGAACCATGATCGGCGAACCGGTGTCACGGACGGCCTGGCCGCGGACGAGGCCTTCCGAAATGTCCATGGCGATGCAGCGGACGGTGTTTTCGCCAAGGTGCTGCGCCACTTCGAGGATCAGGCGGTTGCCGCCGTTCATCGTCTCGAGCGCGTTCAGGATCGGCGGCAGCTCACCGTCGAACTGCACGTCGACGACGGCGCCGATGACCTGCGAAACGCGGCCAGCGCCCGTGGCGACGACCGCCGACTTTTCGACCTTGGCAGCGGCTGCCTTGGCAGGCGCCGCCTTCTTTGCTGCCGGGGCCTTTTCCGCCGCCGGAGCGGCTTTCGGAGTAGCTGCTTTAGCCATCGTTCTAACCTCTGTGTCCGTTCGTTGTTTCACGCGGACCCGCCTTGCGGCGAGCCATCACGCGGCTAGAGCGCTTCGGCGCCCGAAATAATCTCGATCAGTTCCTTGGTGATCTGGGCCTGACGCTGGCGGTTGTACGTGATCGTCAGCTTGTTGATCATGTCGCCTGCATTGCGCGTGGCGTTGTCCATCGCGCTCATCTTGGCACCCATTTCACCAGCAGCATTTTCCAGCAGCGCCCGGAAAATCTGCACCGAGATGTTGCGCGGAATGAGATCGCCGAGGATTTCGCCCGGCTCAGGCTCGTATTCGTAGACAGCACCGCCGCTGGTGGCGGTATCAGTGCTGACCGTCGGAGCCGCGGCCGGAATCACCTGCTGTGCGGTCGGAACCTGGCTGATCACCGACTTGAACTCGGAATAGAACAGCGTGCAGACGTCGAACGCGCCCTGGTTGAACAGGGTGATCACCTTCTTGGCGATCATGTCGGCATGGACGAAACCAACCTGCTTGGCATCGCGCAGTTCGACGCGATCGATGATCAGCGAGGCGAAGTCGCGACGCAGGACATCGTAGCCCTTCTTGCCGACGGTGATGATCTTGACCGTCTTGCCCGAGGCCTGGAGCTTGCGGACGTGATCGCGAGCCAGACGAGAGATCTGGCTGTTGAAGCCGCCGCACAGGCCACGCTCGGCGGTGCAGACGACGAGCAGGTGCACGTCGTCCTTGCCGGTGCCGGTCATCAGCGCCGGAGCATCGCCACCGCCACCAACAGCCTGGGCGATGTTCGCGAGAACCGCACCCATGCGCTGCGAGTAGGGACGCGCGGCTTCCGCAGCTTCCTGGGCGCGACGCAACTTCGCCGCGGCGACCATCTGCATCGCCTTGGTGATTTTCTGCGTCGCCTTGACCGAGGCGATACGGTTGCGGAGGTCTTTTAGCGAGGCCATGCCTTATCCGTCAGTGTCAGGCGAAGTTTTTCGCGAAAGCGTCGATGTGACCCTTGAGCTTGCCGCGGAGGTCGTCGCTGAGCGCCTTCTCCGTACGGATGCCGTCGAGGACGTCCTTGCCTTCCGAGCGCATGTAAGCCAGCAGGCCCTGCTCGAACTTGCCAACCTTGTTGAGGGCGAGCTTGTCGAGGTAGCCGTTGACGCCGGCGAAGATCACGGCGACCTGCTCTTCGGTCTTCAGCGGCGAGAACTGCGGCTGCTTGAGCAGCTCGGTCAGACGCGCACCGCGGTTGAGCAGACGCTGGGTAGCTGCATCGAGGTCGGAGCCGAACTGCGCAAACGCCGCCATTTCGCGGTACTGCGCGAGCTCGCCCTTGATCGAGCCTGCAACCTGCTTCATCGCCTTGATCTGGGCCGACGATCCGACGCGCGACACCGACAGACCGACGTTCACGGCAGGACGGATGCCCTGGAAGAACAGGTTGGTCTCGAGGAAGATCTGGCCGTCGGTGATCGAGATCACGTTGGTCGGGATGTAAGCCGAGACGTCGTTGGCCTGCGTCTCGATGACCGGCAGTGCGGTCAGGGACCCCGAGCCGTTTTCGTCGTTCAGCTTGGCCGAACGCTCGAGCAGACGCGAGTGCAGGTAGAAAACGTCGCCCGGGTAAGCTTCGCGGCCCGGCGGGCGGCGCAGCAGCAGAGACATCTGGCGATAAGCGACGGCCTGCTTGGACAGATCGTCATAGCCGATCAGCGCATGCATGCCGTTGTCGCGGAAGTATTCGCCCATGGCGCAGCCGGCGAACGGAGCCAGGAACTGCATCGGCGCCGGATCGGAAGCCGTGGCAGCGATGATGATCGAGTACTCGAGCGCGCCGCGCTCTTCGAGCACCTTCACGAACTGCGCGACGGTCGAGCGCTTCTGGCCGACGGCGACGTAGACGCAGTAAAGCTTTTCCTTGTCCGGCCCGGACTGATGGATCGCCTTCTGGTTCAGGATGGTGTCGAGAATGATCGCGGTCTTGCCGGTCTGACGGTCACCGATGACCAGCTCGCGCTGGCCGCGGCCGACCGGGATCAGGGCGTCGATGGCCTTGAGGCCGGTCGACATCGGCTCATGCACCGACTTGCGGGGGATGATGCCGGGCGCCTTGACGTCGACGCGGCGACGTTCCTTGGCCTTGATCGGGCCCTTGCCGTCGATCGGATTGCCGAGCGCGTCGACGACGCGGCCGAGCAACTCCGGACCAACCGGGACGTCGACGATCGAGCCGGTACGCTTGACGGTGTCGCCTTCCTTGATGTCGCGGTCGGCACCGAAGATGACGACGCCGACGTTGTCGCTTTCAAGATTGAGCGCCATGCCGCGGATGCCGCCGGGGAACTCGACCATTTCGCCCGCCTGGACGTTGTCGAGACCGTAGACGCGGGCGATACCGTCGCCCACCGACAGAACCTGACCGACTTCGGTGACTTCGGCTTCCTTGCCGAAATTCTTGATCTGGTCTTTCAGAATTGCGGAAATTTCCGCGGCGCGGATGTCCATCAGCCGACCTCTTTCAGTGCAAGCTTGAGCGAATTGAGTTTGGTTTTGAGCGACGTATCGATCTGGCGCGAGCCCATCTTCACGATCAGGCCGCCGAGCAGCGAAGAGTCTACGGCGACCGAGATCGCCACATCCTTGCCGGCGACGCTTTTCAGCGCTGCCTTGAGTTCCGTTTCCTGGGCTGCCGTCAGCGCATGCGCCGAGGTCACTTCAGCCGAGGTCTCGCCGCGATGCTCGGCAGCGATCTGGCGGAACGCCTTGATCATGCCGGGCAGGGCGAAAAGGCGGCGATTGCGCGCCACGAGGCGAAGGAAGTTGCCAGCCAGGCCGGTGATCTTGGCCTTGTCGGCGATCGCCGAGATAGCCTTTTCCTGGTCTTCGCCGGAGAAGACCGGGCTCTTGATCAGGCGGTCGAGATCGGCGCTGCCATCAAGCAGAGCGGCGAAACGACCAAGGTCGGCTTCTACCTTTGCAACGGCGCCTGCTTCGAGCGCGAGATCGAACAGCGATCCAGCATAACGCTCAGCAACACCGGAGATTGGCGAGGAAGATTGGGCCACGGACCGTCTTTTCTCTTGTCTGACAGGCCGCAAGATTGTTGGCGCGAGCGTTTGACTCTAGCTAAATCTCTGACCTTACTGCGTTTTTTGACCCCGGAGCTAGCGGCAGCCGCATCCCCCCGGCCGAAAGTCGATTGCCGTCTAGCACAGGCTTTTGAGGACCGCAACACGTCCTCTAACAGCCATTTCAGGCACTATTGTCGCATCTTGGGCATTGAGGCTGCTGCCGGACGGCGATTCACGGCCAGAAGCCGAAAACAAACCCCAGGGGTAGGACCGCCAGACCCAGTTCGATGACGATGGCTACCCAGTTGTACGGGGTGTTGGCGCCGTCCGACATCATGGCGACGATCCGCCCGAAGGCGGTGAACAGCCACGACACGCCGAGCGCCATGTAGAGCCACGGCTGGGCGAGCAGGATCGCGCACAGGCCGACGCCGAGAAAGAAGCCCGCCATGGTGGCGCGGCCCTGGGCGATCGCTTCGGGATTGTCGGGGCGAGCCTGCAGCCTGAGCAGGCGAAAGGCGATCCTCGGGGCGAAGAAGAGGATGACGCCGAACAGCAGCGTCACCGCTGCCGAGCTCCAAGCCAACCACTCGCCCTGGCTCATCGGCCACGGAAATGCGAACTCCATCTTTCCCCCTCCGCTAGTGCGCCTCGCGTCCCTTCGGAAGCACTAGCACTTTGAACCGGCCGCGAATACGCGGCGATCATAACCTGCGAACGCGCGCAACGCGAAGCCTGTCCGCCACCAGCCTTCCAGGCACGCACTGGCATTTTTATTTCGCCTCGTTTATATTATGACTACGTGTAACCACAAGGATGGCCCCCGTGAAAAAGATGCAGGTTCGCGAAGCGAAAGCCTGGTTTTCTGCGGTAGTTGAAGCGGCCGAGAATGGCGAGCCGACCATTATCACCAAGCATGGCAAGCCAGCGGCTGTGGTTATCCCTGTCGGCGACGCGGAACGACTCTACCCAAATCGAAAACCCAATCTCGGGACATTTTTGATGAGCTTCCCCGGTGGGCTGGAGTTTGACCGCAACGACTCGCCGATGCGCGAGATTGATCTGTGACAGGCTTCCTGCTGGACACGTCCGTCCTGTCGGCGTTCGCTCCGGAGAGAAAAGCGACCTCTCCGGAAATCTCGGATTGGATGACCGCGCAGGGCGAGGCTCGGACGCTGTACTTATCCAGCATTACCGTCGCCGAAGTGGAGAAGGATATTTGTAAGTTGCGACGCTTTGGCGGCATCGCGCGAGCCGATCGGCTGGCCACATGGCTGGATTCCCTGCTGTCCAGCTTTGGGGATCGCCTACTGGCCGTCGATGCTTCAGTTGCAAGGATCGCCGGTGCGATGGAAGATACAGCGGTTGCTCGCGGCCGTCACCCCGGCTTGGCCGATGTGTTGATAGCAGCAACAGCCCAAGCGCACGGCCTCTTGTTGCTAACCGCGAACGGCAGACACTTCGAGCCGCTCGACATCGCGCATATCAATCCATTCGAATCGTTGCCGGGCGAGTAGTATATTTGCCCTCGCAGCGCCCGCCGCGACACCAGGGTAGGACCATGGCCATACCTCAACGCATTGCCTGGTCGATCGGCCATCTCGAAGTCGAACCGGGCGACCGCCTGCTGGAAATCGGCTGCGGCCGCGGCGTCGCCATGGCCGAGATCGCCCCTCTGCTGGTCGATGGCCACATCACCGGGCTCGACCGGTCCGGTAGTGCCGTCAATTCGGCGGAGGAGAGAGTCCGGGCATCGATCGCTTCCGGCAAGGCGGCGCTCTTTCAAGCCGCCCTGGCGGATTGGTCTGGTCCCGGTCACGCCTTCGGCAAGGTCTTCGCCATCAACGTCAACCTGTTCTGGCTGGAGGCCGCGCGCGAGCTCAAGGTGATCAGTTCCCTGCTCACCCCTGGGGGCCGACTGTTCCTGTTCTTCGAGCCGCCAAGCGCCAGCCAGATCCCGACCATTGAGCACGCGATCGCCGTGCGCCTGAAGGCTGCGGGCTACACGCTGGAAAGGACGATGTACGGTCCGAGCCCGAAGCCGCCGCTGCTCGGCATGGTCGCGTCGCCCCCGGCCTGATCCGCCTACAGGAAACTCTGCGGGTCGATGTCGACCTGGACCCGCACCGATCCGCGCACCTTTGGCCCGGCGGCAAGCAGTGCGCGTATGTAGCCCTGGATGTCGGCCTTCCTGTCGGCCTGCACCAGCAGCCGAAAGCGGTGGCGTCCCCCGATCAGGGCCAGGGGCGCCTCCGCCGGGCCGAGCACATGGACGTCCTGAGCAACCTGTGCCGCGCGCCTGAGGCCGCGCGCATGGCTCTCGGCCTCGGGCCGTATCGCCGCGCTGACGATGATGCCGGCGAGCCTGCCGAAAGGCGGCAGCGCTGCCTTCTCGCGCTCGGAAATCTCGCGCTCGTAGAAGGCTTCCGAATCGCCCGAGACGATCGCCCGCATGACGGGGTGGTCGGGCTGGAAGGTCTGCAGCAAGCCTAGGCTCTTCTTGCCGGTGCGTCCTGCCCGGCCCGTCACCTGCGATAAAAGCTGATAGGTGCGCTCGGCGGCGCGCGGATCGCCATTGGCGAGGCCGAGATCGGCGTCGACGACGCCCACCAGCGTCATGTTGGGGAAATTGTGGCCCTTGGCGACCAGTTGGGTGCCGATGACGATGTCGGCCTCGCCGTTGGCGATCGCCTCCAGTTCCAGCCGCAACCGCTTGACCCCGCCGAGCATATCCGACGACAGCACGATGGTACGTGCATCGGGGAAATGCGAGACGACCTCCTCGGCAATCCGCTCGACCCCCGGCCCGCAGGCGACGAGATGATCGAAGGTGCCGCATTCCGGGCAGGCCTCGGGGCGCTTCTCGTTGTGGCCGCAATGGTGGCAGATGAGCTGGCCGCGGAAGCGGTGCTCGACCAGCCATGCCGAACAGACCGGGCAGCCGAAGCGATGGCCACAGACCCGGCACAGCGTCAGCGGCGCATAGCCGCGGCGGTTGAGGAACAGCAGCGATTGCTCCTGCCGGCCAAGCGTCTCGCGCATCTTGGCGAGCAGCATCGGCGACAGGAAACCGCCGCGCGCCGGTGGCGAACGCCGCATGTCGATGGTGGCAAGCTTGGGCAGTGCCGCCTCGGCAAAGCGCGCCAACAGCACCGAGCGCGCATACTTGCCCTGCTCGGCATTGACCCGGCTTTCGACCGAAGGCGTGGCGGAGGCCAGCACCACGGGGAAGCCGCCGATATGGGCACGCACCACGGCCATGTCGCGGGCGTTGTAGAAGACCCTGTCCTCCTGCTTGTAGGCAGGGTCGTGCTCCTCGTCGACGACGATCAGGCCAAGGTTGTTGAATGGCAAAAACAGCGCCGAGCGGGCGCCGGCGACCACCCGCACGCCGCCTTCCGCCACCTGGCGCCAGACACGCTCGCGCATCCTTGGCGGCAGGTCCGAGTGCCATTCCGCTGGCTTCGCGCCGAAGCGGTTCTGGAAGCGCTCGAGAAAGGCCTGGGTCAGCGCGATTTCCGGCAGCAGGATCAGCACCTGCTTGCCCTTGTCGAGCGCTGCCGCCACCGCCTCGAAATAGACCTCGGTCTTGCCCGAACCGGTGACGCCGTCGATCAGGGTGACTGCGAAGCGATCGGCCTCCACCTGGCCGCGCAGGCTGTTCGCCACCGTCTGCTGGTCGTTGGTGAGCTCGGCGCTGGCATAGGAGGTGTCGGGCGCCGCCACGACAGGCCGCGGCGGGATCAACACCGTCTCGAACACGCCTTGCGCCCTCAGCCCGTCGATGACCGTCGAGGAGACACCGGCGGCATGCGCCAGTCCCGAGCGGGTCCAGGCCATGCCGTCATTCGCCATCTCGAGCACGCGTGCGCGCGCCGCCGTCATCCGGTCGGGCTCGCCGTCGCTGCGCTTGAGGCCTTCCGTCCAAGGCTCCGGATTGAAGGCCTCCGGCGCCCGCAGGATCATCCGCGCCACCATGCCGGCTGGCGAGAGCGTATAGTGCGCGATCCAGTCGACAAGGCGGCGCATCTGGTCGGTGATCGGCGGGCAATCGAAGACATGGGCGATCGGCCTGAGCTTCTTCGGATCGACCGCCTCGACCGGACCGTCCCAGACGATGCCGGCCACTTCGCGCGGGCCCAGCGGCACGCGCACGACCGAGCCGGGCACCACTTGCATGCCGTCGGGGACGGCATAGGAATAGGCGCGCTCGGCCGGCATCGGCACCAGCACGGGGGCGGCCCTGGTTCTTGGCGAATCGGCGGTCATGACGCGTGACCTTGCCCCGAACTTGGTTTAGAGCAAAGGCCGACAAGTGCTGTGCCCCACAGGCACCCTTCCATTGCCAAGGAGAACCCCATGAAGTTTTTCGTCGACACCGCCGACGTAAAGGACATCCGCGAACTCAATGAGCTCGGCCTCCTCGACGGCGTCACCACGAACCCGTCGCTGATTCTCAAGTCCGGCCGTAACATCGCCGAAGTGACCAAGGAAATCTGCGACATCGTCGAAGGCCCGGTCTCCGCGGAAGTCGCTGCCACCGAATATGCCGAGATGATGAAGGAAGCGGCGGTGCTGTCGAAGATCGCCGACAACATCTGCATCAAGGTGCCGCTCACCCTCGACGGCCTCCGCGCCTGCCGCGCGCTGACCTCGGAAGGCCGCATGGTCAACGTCACGCTGTGCTTCTCCGCCAACCAGGCGCTGCTCGCCGCCAAGGCCGGCGCCACCTTCATCTCGCCCTTCATCGGCCGCCTCGACGACATGGCCGTCGACGGCATGGAGCTGATCGCCGAGATCCGCCACATCTACGACAACTACGGCTTTGACACCGAGATCCTCGCCGCCTCGATCCGCTCGACCGAGCACGTCAAGCGCGCCGCACTCATCGGCGCCGACGTCGCCACCATCCCGCCGGCAACGCTGAAGGCGCTGGTCAAGCACCCGCTGACCGACAAGGGCCTCGAGATGTTCCTGGCCGACTGGGCCAAGACCGGCCAGAAGATCGGCTGATCCTTCCGAAAGGACCAACCAAAGCCGGCGCCACAAGCGCCGGCTTTTTTGTGTCCCTTGCCGGTCAGGCCAGCGGCGGCAGGCGCCGCTTCACCGGCTGCGCCTTGACGATCGAGCTGTTGGTCTCGGCCTTGTCGGTGATCTGGTCGAGGATTTTATCGAGCTCGTCGATCGAGCGGATGTGCAGCCTGGCGATGAAACAGTCGTCGCCCGTCACCTTGTCGCATTCCGAGAACTGGGCGATGTCCTCGATCAGCTTCTGCACTTGATGCAGCTTGCCCGGCAGCGGCCGGATGCGCACGATCGCCTGCAGCGTATAGCCGAGTGCCTGGGGGTCGATGTCGACCGTGAAGGCGCGGATGACCCCGCGCTCCTCAAGCCGGCGCAACCGCTCCGACGTGCTCGGCGACGACAGGTTCACCCGCTGCGCCAGTTCCTTGAGCGAAATCCTGGCATCGTCGACCAGGATTTCGACGATGCGCCTGTCCAGATCGTCCAGCATGCAATCCTCTTAGGCATTTTTCAGCGTCCACCTTACATGATTAGGAGAATCCAAACAAACGCCTTCTGATATCCATATATTCCGGCAGACCATGAGCGTAAAAATACAGCCCAGAACAGAAAGGGCTGCGAGATGTCGGACAAGATGCGCGGAACCGTCGAAATGACCGCTGCAATGGTGATTTCGGGAACCATCGGACTGTTCGTCGTCCTGTCCGGCCAGCCGGTCATGGACGTGGTCTTCTGGCGTTGCGCCTTTGGCGCGGTCACGCTGCTGATCGTCTGTGCGGCGCTCGGTCTGTTCCGGCCCGAGGTGATGTCGCGCAGCCAGATCGCCTATGCAGCCATCGGCGGCGTCGCCATCGTCTCCAACTGGATCCTGCTGTTCGCCGCCTTTCCACGCGCTTCGATCTCGATAGCCACCGCCGTCTACAACACCCAGCCCTTCATGCTGGTGGCTCTGGGGGCGATGTTCTTCGGCGAGCGTCTGACGCTGACCAAGCTGGCGTGGCTCGGCATCGCCTTCGGCGGCATGCTGATGATCGTCCAGGCAAAATCAGGTGCAACCACCGGGACCGACTATCTCTCAGGCATCCTCCTGGCGCTGGGCGCTGCCTTCTTCTACGCGATTGCCGCCATCATCACCAAGAAGCTCAAGGGCGTGCCGCCGCATCTGATCGCGCTGATCCAGGTAACGGTCGGCATCGCGATGCTCGCACCCTTCGCCAACTTCGGCCATCTCCCCACCGACGCCGGCACCTGGGCGCTGCTAATCGCCGTCGGCGTCATCCATACCGGCGTGATGTACATCATGCTCTACGGCGCGATCCAGAAGCTGCCGACCAACCTCGTCGGCGCGCTGTCCTTCATCTATCCGGTCGTGGCGATCCTGGCCGACTTCCTGGCCTTCGGCCATCGCCTGCAGCCGCTGCAGCTTGTCGGCGCCGCCGCCATCCTGATTGCCGCCGCCGGCATGACGCTTGGCTGGTCGCTGGCGAGGCCTCGCATCGCGCGAGCCTGAAAGCTTCAGTCGTCGTCCGGCATCAAGCCGGTCGTCCGCATGCCTTCGATCATGGTGGCACCCTCCAGACGCACGACCGTCAGCGCCCGCGAACCGGTGCGCTCATGCACGAGATCGGCCAGTTCGCGCGAATGCGTCACCACCCAGACCTGCGTCCGCTCGGCGGCGCGGGCGATCATGTCGGCCAACGACGGCAGCATGCGCACATGCAGGCTCGCTTCCGGCTCGTTGAGCGCGATCAGTCGTGGCAGGCGGTAGGACATCAGCGCACCTGCCAGCGCCAGGAACCGGATCTGCCCATCGGACAGTTCCTGCGGGCGGAACACCCGCTGCGGAAACTCCGGCAGCACAAGCCCGAAGGTCGCCGTTTCGCCCGGCACCGGAACATCTAGCAGCGCCCCGCCAAGCGCCTCGGCGATGCAGCGGTCGAGATCGACGGTATCTTCCCTGATGTGCCGCAGCGTCGCCAAGACGGCGGCGAGATTGGCGCCATCCTCGTCAAGCATCGGCGCCGTCGTCGCCAGCGCCGGGCGGCGCACCAACGAATCCGCGTCGGTGCGAAAGCCATGATAGAAGCGCCAGCCGGCAACCGCTGCACGCAGGTCGCCGACCTCGGGATAGCGTCCGGCTCCGCCCAGCAGCGCAAGCGCAGTTTCAGAATTGAGGACGCGTTCGGTGTGTTCGACCCGGCGTCCGTCGTCGTCGCGGGCAAACACCGCCGGCCCCTTGCGCGTCATCATCTCGACCGGACGGCGTCCGGCCTCGACGATGAGGGTCTCTTCCTTGACGTGCGGCTCGAAGGCAAAGCCGGCCGAAACCGGTGGCGGCAGGCCGATCTCGACCTTGTAAGTGTATTTCGCCGCCGTTTCGTCGTCGACGAACTCGGCATCGATGATGACGCGGACCGGCTGGCCGGCACGCCTTTTGCCCGACCACAGCGCCGAGCCCATCCCGCCCTCGCCCGCGATTTCGCGCGCCAGCGTTCCCTCGGCCGATGCCTTGATGAGTTGCAGCGAGCGATAGAGGTTGGATTTGCCCACCCCGTTCTCGCCGACGAAGACACTGACTTGGCCGATGTCGAGCCGGATCGACCGCAGCGAGCGGTAGCCTGCGGCCGAAAAGGATGTCAGCCGCATCGACCGACCTTCCGCAAAAAGAGCTCAGCCCTTCGACATGTCCTGGGCAATGGCCAGCCTGAGCAGTTCGGCAAGCTCGCGCGCCGCACGGTTTTCGGCGTCGCGCTCGGCCCGCATCCGCGCGAATTCCTGGCGTGGCCGGTCGAACGATGCCGAGACGTTGCGCTTGCCCGAAGTGATGCGCTTGCCGGTCTTGATGTCGGTGATGACATAGGTGCCGGTCAGCGTCACCGCACCCGCGGTCGGCTCGTCATCCTTGCTGGTGACTGCGGCCAGCAGCGAGGACTCTGTGAGCGCCGCGACCGCCAGATCCATCGTGTAGGGCGCTGCGGCCTGCTGGCCCGCCCCGCCATTGAACATGAAGATCAGGTGGTTGCGGACTTCCTGGCCGTAGCGGGTGTTGACCGGCTTGATGTTGATCGAGGCCAGTTGCGTCGCCGTGCCGGCTTCGACGCCTGCCGACGCCGGGCCGTCCGAATAGAGGGGACGCACCGTGCAGGCAGACGCCAGTGCAAGCGCGGCCAGGAGGGCCAGACGTGCAGCAACGCGCACCGAACCGGCAGAATTTCGCGCATCAGGCAACGACATTGACGATCCTCTGCGGCACAACGATCACCTTGCGCGGCGACTTTCCATCCAGCGCCTTCTGCACTGCTTCCAGTGCCAGCGCCGCTTTTTCGACGGTCAATTGATCTGCGTCGCGGGCGATTGTCAAATCGGCTCGTTTCTTGCCGTTGATCTGCACCGGATAGGTGATTTCGTTGTCGACGATGAGGGCGGGATCGAATTTCGGCCACGACCGGTCGGCGACCATGCCCTCGCCCCCGAGCACCACCCAGCACTCCTCGGCCAGGTGCGGCATCATCGGTGCGATCATCACGATCAGGATGTCGACCGCCTCGCGCAAGGCCGAAACCATCTCCGTTGATGCCTTGCCGGCAGCAGCGTCGGCCATGGGCCCCTGCAGCGTGTTGGACAGCTCGTAGATACGCGCCACCGCCTTGTTGAAGGCGAGCTTGCCGATGTCTTCGCCTACAGCCTTCAGCGCCTTGTGCGCTGCCTTCGACACGACGGCTGCATCGCCTTCCGCCGATGCCTTGGCTTCGGCATTCGCCAGCGCGTCGGCTGACTCGGAGATCAGACGCCAGACGCGCTGCACGAAGCGATGCGCGCCCTCGACGCCGGCTTCGGTCCAGATCACGTCGCGCTCGGGCGGCGAATCCGACAGCATGAACCAGCGCGCCGTGTCGGCACCGTAGCTGGCGATGATGTCGTCGGGGTCGACCACGTTCTTCTTCGACTTCGACATCTTCTCGATCGAGCCGATCTCGATCGGCGTGCCGTCGGAGAGCAGCGAAGCGCGGCGCTTGCCGTCAGCTTCCTCGATCTTGATCTCGACGGGCGTCACCCAGCCGTTCGGCCCCTTGTAGGTCTCGTGAACGACCATGCCTTGCGTAAACAGGCCCTTGAATGGCTCGGCAATGTTCAGGTGGCCTGCCTCGCGCATCGCGCGGGTGAAGAAGCGCGAATAGAGCAGGTGCAGGATCGCATGCTCGATGCCGCCGATATACTGGTCGACCGGCAGCCATTCATTGGCGGCCTTCGGATCGGTCGGCTCGTTCTCCCAAGGTGCGGTGAAGCGCGCGAAATACCACGACGAATCGACGAAGGTGTCCATCGTGTCGGTCTCCCGGCGCGCATCCTTGCCGCATTTCGGGCAAGCGACGTGGCGCCAGGTCGGGTGACGATCGAGCGGGTTGCCCGGACGGTCGAACTCGACGTCGTCGGGCAGCTTGACCGGCAGGTCGGCCTTCGGCACCGCCACCACGCCGCAATCGTCGCAGTGGATCATCGGGATCGGGCAGCCCCAGTAGCGCTGGCGCGAAATGCCCCAGTCGCGCAGGCGGAACTGCACCTTGCGCTCGCCCATCGGCCGGTTGCCGATCGAGATTTGCTCCAGACGGTTGGCGACGTCGTTGAACGCATCCGTCGGCTTCATGCCGTCGAGGAAGCGCGAATTGATCATCACGCCGTCGTCGGTATAGGCCTCCTCGGTGACCTGGAAGGTCGCGGCATCGCCGCCTTCCGGCATCACCACCGGCACCACGGGCAGGCCATACTTGTTGGCGAAGTCTAGGTCGCGCTGGTCACCCGACGGACAGCCGAAGATGGCACCGGTGCCGTATTCCATCAGCACGAAATTGGCGACATAGACCGGCAGCGTCCAGTTCTCGTCGAACGGATGGACGACGCGGATGCCGGTGTCCATGCCCTTCTTCTCGGCGGTCTCGAGCGCAGCCACCGACGTGCCCATGCGGCGCACGTCTTCCATGAAGGCAGCGAGCTCGGGCTTGTTTTCGGCAGCCTTCTTGGCCAGCGGGTGATCGGCCGAGATCGCCATGAACGAGGCGCCGAAGATGGTGTCGGGCCGCGTCGTGTAGACTGCGAGTTCGCTCTCGCCCGCAGGTGCGGTGCCGGCCGCCAGCGGCCAGCGGATCAGCAGCCCTTCCGAGCGGCCGATCCAGTTGCGCTGCATCAGCTTGACCTTCTCGGGCCACTCATCGAGGCCTTCCAGCGCATCCGACAGGTCCTGAGCGAAGTCGGTGATCTTGAAGAACCACTGCGTCAGCTCGCGCTGTTCGACCAGCGCGCCCGAACGCCAGCCGCGCCCGTCGATCACCTGCTCGTTGGCGAGCACGGTCATGTCCTCGGGGTCCCAGTTGACCTTGGACGACTTGCGCGTCACTAGGCCCTTCTCGACGAAGTCGATGAACAGCATCTGCTGGCGGTGGTAGTAGTCGACGTCGCAGGTCGCGAACTCGCGGCTCCAGTCGAGGGACAGGCCCATCGACTTCAGCTGCGTCCGCATCGTGTCGATGTTCTGGTAGGTCCAGGCCTTGGGGTGGACCTTGTTCTGCATCGCGGCGTTTTCCGCCGGCATGCCGAAGGCGTCCCAGCCCATAGGATGCAGCACGTTGCAGCCCATGGCCCGGCGATAGCGCGCGACGACGTCGCCCATCGTGTAGTTGCGGACATGGCCCATGTGGATGCGCCCCGACGGATAGGGGAACATCTCGAGCACGTAATATTTCGGCCGCGGATCGTCGTTCTTCGTCTCGAAGAGTTTTGCCTCGCCCCAGGCCTTCTGCCATTTGGGTTCGGATGCGCGCGGATTGTATCGTTCGGTTGCCATCGGATGTTTTTCACTTAAAAGCGTGCGTGGACCGGGGCGAAAACCCGCGGTTCAGGAAATCGTTGCCGGGTGTTCACCATGGATTCCCGGACCCGTCAACTCCGGCAGGCCGGGGGCGGGCAAAAAGCAGCAGGGCCAAAGTATGAAAAGCTCGGTCGAACAACTCACCCTGGTGAAGCATAAGATAGGTGCGGCCGAGCGCGAGGCCAACCGGCCGGACGGCTCCGCCACGCTCGTGGCCGTGTCCAAGACGTTCGACGCCGAGCACATCCGCCCTGTCATCGAAGCCGGCCAGCGCGCCTTCGGCGAAAACCGCGTCCAAGAAGCGCAGGGCAAGTGGCCTGAACTGAAGGCCGAGTTCCCCGACATCGAACTGCATCTCATCGGCCCCCTCCAGTCCAACAAGGCCAAGGAGGCCGTCGTCCTGTTCGACGTCATCGAGACGGTCGACCGCGAGAAGATCGCAGCGGAGCTTGCCAAGGAAATCGAACGCCAGGGCCGCGCGCCAAGACTCTATGTCCAGGTCAACACCGGCTCCGAGCCGCAGAAGGCCGGCATCGAACCGCGCGAGGCCGTTGCCTTCGTCAAGCGCTGCCGCGAGGTCCACGCCCTCGCCATCGAAGGGCTGATGTGCATCCCGCCAGCCGACGAGAATCCCGGACCGCATTTCGCGCTGCTGGAAAAACTGGCGCGCGAAGCTGGTGTCGAAAAGCTGTCTATGGGCATGTCGGGCGACTATGAACTTGCGGTTGCATTCGGCGCCACCAGCGTCCGGGTCGGCTCGGCGATCTTCGGCAGCCGGTAGGACGGCAATTCAGGAGTCCGTTGAACCGGTCGGTATCTTGCACTATATTCTGGCTAGCCAAGCTAGCTAGGTGATGACCATGAACTGGCATCTGCAGGACGCCAAGAACAATTTCTCCAAGCTCGTCCAACGTGCCCGCAACGAGGGACCGCAGACAGTGACGGTGCGGGGCGAGCCGGCTGTAGTGGTGCTTTCGACGGAAGAGTACGAAAAGCTTGCGGGCAAGCGGAAATCGATTGCTGAATACCTGCTGACCGGTCCAACTTGGGACGAAGAGTTTGCAGCGGAGGTCGAGCGTCGTCCAGACAACATGATCCGCGATATCGAGCTATGATATGTACCTGCTCGATACGAACATTGTCTCCGATGTCCAAAGGCGGCTTCCAAAGCCCACGGATTGGCTTGCCACGATCGACCCGTATTCGGTCAACTTGAGCGTCATCACCATAGGTGAGATCGAACGCGGCATCATCAAGCTGCAGCAGCAGGACGCAGAACGGGCAAGACGCCTGGAACTATGGTTGCGCAAATTGCGCCACGACAACGAAAAACGAATTCTCCCGATAACCGAGGAGGTTGCGCTGACTTGGGGCCGGCTGACTGCCGGACGGACAAGAGGCAGCGCCGACTCGCTCATTGCCGCCACGGCGCTGGCTCACGATCTCGTTCTTGTGACACGAAACGTCGCCGATTTCGACGGCATCAGCGTTCCGCTGCTTAACCCCTGGACCCTGTAGACTGACTCGCGGGCCTGCCTGGACAGAACGGGATAGAACGGGCCATAGTCCGCGCATGTACAAAAGGCCGGAGCTTGCGCCCCGGCCCTCTTCAAGCAATTTCGCAGTGGCCTATTCGGCTGCGACGATCTTGCCGCCTTCCCACTTGAACAGCGAGAAGCTCGGCGA
Organism: Aminobacter sp. P9b; assembly: GCF_045345995.1. Lineage (NCBI taxonomy): Bacteria > Pseudomonadati > Pseudomonadota > Alphaproteobacteria > Hyphomicrobiales > Phyllobacteriaceae > Aminobacter > Aminobacter sp. P9b. The sequence goes on from NZ_CP150082.1 coordinate 571,842, forward strand.
GGTCAGGTCGCCGCTCTCGCCGTAGGTCAGGTTGCCGATGGCGGTGGCGATCGGCTCGCCCGACTTGAGCGCCGCGGCAACTGCTGCCGTGTCGTCGGCCTTGCCAGCCTTCTCGATGCCGGCCTTGAGCACTTCGACGGCCGCATAGGCGTTGAGCGTAAAGGCTTCCGGCGGGATGCCCTTGCCTTCGAGAACCTTGACGGCGTCGGCTGAAGCCGGGTTCTTCAGCGCGTCGGACGCGTTGGTGAACAGCGTGCCGGCCGCAGCCTCGTTGCCGATGGCCCAAAACTCGGTGTTGGAGAGTCCTTCGCCGCCGATGATGACGGCATTAACGCCGCCGTCCTTCAGCTGGCGGGCCAGAAGACCGCCTTCGGGGTGATAGCCGCCGAAGTAGATCACGTCGACATTGTCCGCCTTGATGCGCGTGACGAGGGCCGAAAGGTCCTTCTCACCCGGGGTCAGCGAGTTCTGCTGCACTTCCTTCAGGCCGCCGGCGTTGATCGCCGCCCTGAAGGCATCCGCCAGGCCCTTGCCGTAAGTGCCCTTGTCGTCGATGACCGCGACGCGCTTGTCCTTCATGTTCTTGAGGACATAGGCGGCGGCGACTTCGGCCTGCTGGTCGTCGCGGCCGCAGGTGCGCAGCACGTTGGTCAGGCCACGGGTGGTGAGATCAGGCGCGGTCGCAGTCGGAGTCACCATCAGGATGCCGTTTTCGGCAAACACGTCCGAAGCAGGGATCGCGACGCCCGAAGTCACCGGACCGACCACATACTGCACGCTTTCGCCGACCAGCAGGTTGGCGGCCGAAACGCCCTGCTTGGGATCGCCCGCATCGTCGGCGAGCTTCAGAATGACCTTCTCGCCGAGGATGCCGCCCTTCTCGTTGATGGCATCGACAGCCGCCTGGGCGCCGTTCTTGACCTGTGCGCCATAGGCCGCGACCGGACCGGTCAGCGGCGCAACAAGGCCAATGGTGATGTCGGCGCGTGCTGCAGAGCCAAAGGCAAGCAAAGCAGCGAGCGAGACGCCAGCTAGGATCTTCATGTTCATCGTAACTCTCCCTTTAACCCGCAAGCCTCGAGGGCACAGCGGAAGTTCTTGTGGCGGAATACCCGTCCCGGGACCTGCTTGCAATCAGCCCAGTGGCCACATCGCCCGCGATTGATTTGTGCCAGCCTCTGTCACAGGCCACCGGCAGCGACGAAACCACGCGTCAGAAGTAGCGCCGCACCCGCGGATGCCGGCTCAGCGAGCCCGGCCTGTAGCGAGGACTGTAGCCGTCGAAGCGCTGCTCGATATCGACGCACAGCCTGTCGACATCGACCTCCTTGCCTTGAATGGAGCGCGCTCCCGGCAGCCAGAAGACACCCAGACCCGTGCGCTCGTCATGCGCGAGGCCAAGCACCTTTCCCTCGAGCTCGACTGCGATGGGAAAATCGAGGCCGGACAAGCTGCGCAGCCTCTCCAGCATCCAGCCGAGACTGAGCTTGGCCAGGTTGTCGTCGTCGTCATAGCCGCCACCGATGTCGGAATGCACGCCCGGGAACCAGCATTGTTCGACAACCTGGCCCGACGCCCTGGCGTCGGCATCGACCTCGTCCCAAGGCACCAGAGCGAACGCCTTGCGGTTTTCGTCGATGGAGAGCGCATGCAAGCCCACGGGCACGCGTACCGACAGTTCGTTGTCGTGGAACGCGTGCTTGTAGGGGTTCACCATGTTCATGATGCCAGGCAGCCCGAGCGCGCGGACCGTGTCGAACACGCCGATCACATCGGGAACGACGGGTACTGCACCGTATCTGGCGCCAAAGTCGGAACCGGCCTTCTGCCGCTCGGATTTGTCCCTGATCTTGTAGGCGCTGACGGCTTCGTCGGCGATGGCCCTTCGCCGCTTTGCACCGGCGCCCTCCTTGTCCCGCGATATCGGCCCGCCGCGATCTGTGGTCGCGATCCCGCATGTCGCCAGCGCGCCGCCAAGGCAGCGCACCGTGTAGGCGCCGCGGGAAAAGCCGAAGAGCCCGATCTTCATGCCGGGCTGCCAATCCAACATCAGCGCTTCATAGCAATCGACGATGTTTGCGGTGATACCCCAGCCGGTGGCCTTGCTCCAGAGATTGCGCAGGGTGCGCGTCCAGTTCCACTCACCTGCTTCCGGCGCGCCGAGCCCGGCATCGTAGAAGGCGCGGATGCCCGGCCTGCCGTCGATGGCCGAGTACATCTGGAAGACATTGGTATTCTTGAACTGGCGATCGCCGACCTGCTCGATCTCGTCGGCCCGGACGCCGCGCTGCCCGGTGCCGTCGGAAAAGATCAGAACCCAAGCGCCGCTTGCCTGAGACATGCCGCCTCCCGCCGACTGTCGCTCCACCGACGGCGGATACTAGCATGCGACACACGCCCGCCTGCGCACAATTGGCCGCGCAAGGTTAACCGGCAGTCCGCCTAGTGCATGAGGAACTCGCCATCCACCTTGCGCCACTCGTTGGGCGCGATCAGCTTGCGATGGGTGTAGTGCACCGAATGCAGCGGGCCGTCGAGCTTGGCCCGCCAGAACTCGATGAAGCCGAACAGGATTGGGAATTTCGGCGCCAGGTCGTAGTCCTGCCAGATATATGTCTGCAGCACGTGCGGATGGTCAGGCAGATGGTAGAGAATTTCAGCTGTCGTCAGGCCGTAGCCCTTCAGCATCAGTTCCAGTTCAGAAGTGTCGCGCATCGCAAGCCTTCCGTGTCGAACAACTCCTCCACGGCATGAGTCTGCGCCGCGGTCGTTAACCGTCCACTAAAATGAACGTGATCCGCCCGTGATAAGTTCCAAGAAATCAGCCGTTTAGCACTCGACCGCGGCCATTGCTGATAGCTATATAGCGGCGGCGATTTGCCGCTGCGGAATGTGTCGAGGCAAATCCAATGTCTAATATTGTGACGCACTGCAAATTGATAATAATGCGCGCCAACGTGCGGCCCTGAGGTCGCCGTCCGCAGGCCATCAGGGGCCGTCGGATCGCATCCGGGAGGAAGGGAAAGAAATGTCCGAAGTCCGTGTCCACCGCATCCAGCCGGCGTGGAAGAAGAATGCGCTCATCGACAACGACACCTACCTGAAATGGTATGGCGAGAGCGTCAAGAACCCCGACAAGTTCTGGGGCAAGCACGGCAAGCGGATCGACTGGTTCAAGCCCTACACCAAGGTCAAGAACACTTCCTTCGAGGGCAAGGTCTCGATCAAGTGGTTCGAAGACGGCCTGACCAACGTCTCCTACAACTGCATCGACCGCCATCTGAAGAAGCGCGGCAACCAGACCGCCATCATCTGGGAAGGCGACAACCCTTACGACGACAAGAAGATCACCTACAACGAGCTCTACGAGCACGTTTGCCGCCTCGCCAACGTCATGAAGAAGCACGGCGTCAAGAAAGGTGACCGCGTCACCATCTACATGCCGATGATCCCCGAGGCAGCCTATGCGATGCTCGCCTGCACGCGCATCGGCGCCATCCATTCGATCGTCTTCGGCGGCTTCTCGCCCGACGCTCTGGCCGGCCGCATCGTCGACTGCGAATCGACCTTCGTCATCACCGCCGACGAAGGTCTGCGCGGCGGCAAGGCGATCCCGCTCAAGGAAAACACCGACAAGGCGATCGACATTGCCGCCAAGAACCACGTCATGGTCAAGGACGTGCTGGTCGTGCGCCGCACCGGCGGCAAGATCGGCTGGGCTCCGGGCCGCGACCGCTGGTACCACGACGAAGTCCGCTCGGTGAAGGCCGAGTGCAAGCCCGAGAAGATGAAGGCCGAGGATCCGCTGTTCATCCTCTACACCTCCGGCTCGACCGGCAAGCCCAAGGGCGTGCTGCACACGACCGGCGGCTATCTCGTCTATGCCGCGATGACCCACCAGTATGTCTTCGACTATCATGACGGCGACATCTACTGGTGCACGGCCGATGTCGGCTGGGTCACCGGCCACAGCTACATCGTCTATGGTCCGCTCGCCAACGGCGCCACCACGCTGATGTTCGAGGGCGTGCCCAACTATCCCTCCGCTTCGCGCTTCTGGGATGTCGTCGACAAGCACAAGGTCAACATCTTTTACACCGCGCCCACCGCCATCCGCGCGCTGATGGGTGCGGGCGACGACCACGTGAAGACATCCTCGCGCAAGTCGCTGCGCGTGCTGGGTTCGGTCGGCGAGCCGATCAACCCCGAAGCCTGGGAGTGGTACTACAACGTCGTCGGCGACAAGAAGGTGCCGATCGTCGACACCTGGTGGCAGACCGAGACCGGCGGCATCCTGATCACGCCGCTGCCTGGCGCCACCGACCTCAAGCCGGGCTCCGCGACGCGGCCGTTCTTCGGCGTGGTCCCCGAGCTGGTGGACAATGAAGGCAAGCTGCTCGAAGGCGCTGCCGACGGCAATCTGTGCATCGCCGATTCCTGGCCGGGCCAGATGCGCACCGTCTATGGCGACCACGAGCGCTTCATCCAGACCTATTTCGCCACCTACAAGGGCAAGTACTTCACCGGCGACGGCTGCCGCCGCGACGCAGACGGCTACTACTGGATCACCGGCCGCGTCGATGACGTCATCAACGTCTCCGGCCACCGCATGGGCACGGCGGAAGTCGAGTCGGCACTGGTCAGCCACGACAAGGTCTCGGAAGCCGCCGTGGTCGGCTACCCCCACGACATCAAGGGCCAGGGCATCTACAGCTATGTCACGCTGATGTCCGGCATCGAGGCCACCGAGGACCTGCGCAAGGAGCTCGTCGCCCACGTCCGCAAGGAGATCGGCGCCATCGCCTCGCCCGACAAGATCCAGTTCGCGCCTGGCCTGCCCAAGACGCGCTCCGGCAAGATCATGCGCCGCATCCTGCGCAAGATCGCCGAGGACGATTTCGGCGCATTGGGCGACACCTCGACGCTGGCCGATCCGGCCGTCGTCGACGATCTCGTTGCCAACCGCCAGAACAAGCGCGCCTGAACGGACCCATCCCCTCGCGCCACCGGTGCGAGGGGAGCCGGCCTGCAAGTGCGACTAGATCGATGGTCGCACTTGCGCAAACTGCGAAAAGACCCCACCTTGCTATTCGTGTTCAACGAACTGAAAGGAGGTGATCCGATGTCGAGTGATTTCGTTTTCCTGAACGTGGCCTCTACGGATTGCCTTCTCGGGAAGCAGCCTTCCTGAGCGATGCATGACGTGCGGCAGGTGATGCCCCAGGCATTGCCGCTGACGGCCGCGCCACGGACGAAACACGGAAAGGCCGCGTCTTCGCAAGAAGCGCGGCCTTTTTGATTCCTGGAGATCGCGCCTATTTGGTCAGCGACAGCCGTTCGATGTTGCGGGCGATGGTTTGGAAGGCATCGTCGAGTTCCTTGCCCGTCGAGACTTCGAAATAACGCTTCAAGGTTGCGGTATCCGGCGTCGCGCAGTTCTTGAGCACGGCCTTGGCTGCATTCCTTTCGGATTTCGAGGTATCCTTGTTGTCGAGATCGAAGCCGATGGTGAAAACCTCGATGCCGTCCTTCTTCATGTTGGCGCAGATGCTTTCGGCGTAGCTTCCGGACTTGGCCGACTGGCCGCCCTGGGCCTTCCCGGACACGCCTGCGAAGGCGGTGTTGAACAGGCCGTCGGTCATCAGGATCGCAACCTTCGCGATCTTCTTGGCATCGTGGTCAGCTGGGCCCGCACCGATGTTCGCATCCTTGATGGCGGTACGCCATTTGGGCGAAAGCATGTAATAGCCCCATTGCGCAGCGATGCCGCCTGCTGTCACCCCGTTCGCCCTGAAACCGTCGATCGCGGTCGTCAGCTTCGCCATATCGGCGGTTAGCGGTATCAGCTTCGCCGAGGGGCAAGACCCCACCCGGTCGTCGCGATTGACCCTGGCGAGGTAGATCTCGCCCTTGTTGTTCTCGCGCTCGGTATAGGGTCCGTCATCGCTGAAGTCGGCGGCTCCGTCCTTGTCCTTGCGCTCGGTGGCGCAACCGTCGCCACCGCTGCTGGCGGACACGGCCTGAACGGCATCGATCGGCGGCGGCAGGTCCGACTTGCCCGGCTTCTCGACGAAGACGGCATCCGAAAGCCCGCCGGTGTTGACCGCCTCGGCATAGGGAACCAGCGCAATGCGTATGCGCGGCTTGTCGGCGTCCTGGCCGGTTAGAAGGATGCTGACGGCGTTCTGGGCGGCCGTCTTCAGGTCCTTGATCTTCTGCCCGCCCATGGAGCCGGTGACATCGAGCATCATCGCAACTTCGATGCGCTTGTCGGAATAGAGGGACGCGGTCGTTGCCGAAACGCGCTGGCGATTGGCCGTACCGAAGAGCGGGAAGAAGATGTCGACGTCGATCTCGGCGGTCGCCTCGACCGTGCCCGCCAGCTTGTCGACGGTCACACTGCGCAGCACCACCTTCTCGCCCGGCGCCAGCAGGTTCGCGGCGTTGACCTCGAGGAGCGTCCGGACGGAGGAGTCCGCATCTTCCGGCTTGATCCTCCCTGTCGTCAGGTCGCGGGCCGTCGACGTCACCGCAGCATCGACCGCCAGCGACAGGCTGGATTTGACATTGGAAAGCTGGACGATGTTGAGCCCGAACCCGGCAGCCATGGCCAGCAACGGAATCGTCACGCCGCCCAGGACGGCAAAATTGCCCCGACGATCCCCGGCCAGGCGAAGTGCCGTCCGTCCCACCTTCCGAAATTGCAACATGTCCCGTCCCGCCATTCGATTGCCTCTGGCGAAGGGCGTTGCAGGAAACTGGCCGTGTCGGCCTTCTACCGGTCCTAACTGACCGGCGCATCGACAAGTTATTGAATTCGCGAGATTTCAGCTGGCATCAACGTAAATGAAGCGTAAACACAGCCGCGGGATGCGCGACTTCTTCACCATTCGCTAACCATGATGCATTGCGATTTCCAAGGCCGGTTGCGAACTGTTCCGTTTCGGTGCGTCGGAGGTGTCCCAAAATCTGCCAGTGACCACCAACATACCCATCGGCGACAGTCATAGGTCAGGGAGGCTGATGCCAATCGGCCTACCTCCTCGGCTCGCCGCTGACCGGATCGATCTTGATTTCAACCTTGGCTTTATCAGACGTGTAATAAACCACGTCATAATAGCCTTCACTCTCCCAATCGATCTCGGAGATGTAGTGGAACTGATCGCGCTGCTCGATCTTGGCGATGATCTCGGACAGCTTGAGCGAATTCTGCGGCGGCACCGCCGGATCCTTGGTCTGGGCGTGCGCCGGCATGGCGGCAAGCAATACAGCAAGCACGAGTCCCGAAATCATCTTGGTCATAGCAGCTCCTTGCGCAATTCTTGGGAAAACGAACGGCTCACGACTTCCGTTCCATCGCTGCCAGCAAGGTACACACGAGCCTAATTGCCGTCAGAAGTCGCTGGTCAGCCCCTTGATTTCCCAGTCGCCGTAGCGCCCGGGCTCCTTGCCGCCGCGGCCGCCGATCTCGCGCGGCAGCTTCGCCTCCTGCGCCCTGTAGGCTTCGCGGCGTGCCTCGGCTTCAGCCAAGGCGCGTTTGGCAGCCGGCGAAAGCTCCTTCGGCGCCGGCTGCTCCGGCTCGATTTGCGGCATGGCGTCGTTCATGGGATTCCTCGGAAATGATTGAAACGCACCCTCGTCTCTCCCATCATATAGCGAAGCGCGCAGCCGGGATCGACCCTGGCGCGTACGGAAAAGGACGGAGCGGACGATGAACATGATGCGGACGGCGATGCTTCTGGCGACCATGACGGCGCTGTTCATGGGCGTCGGCTACCTGATCGGCGGTTCGGGCGGCATGACCATCGCGTTCCTGATCGCGGCGGGCATGAACCTGTTCAGCTACTGGAACTCCGACAAGATGGTTCTGCGCATGAACCACGCCGTCGAGGTCGACGAGCGCAACGCGCCGGAATACTACGCCATCGTGCGCGGGCTTGCCGCCAATGCCGGCCTGCCGATGCCGAAGGTCTACCTGATCGACAATCCGCAGCCCAACGCCTTTGCCACCGGCCGCAATCCTGAAAATGCCGCCGTCGCCGCCACCACCGGCCTGTTGCAGCGCCTCAGCCACGAAGAGGTCGCGGCCGTGATGGCGCACGAACTCGCCCACGTCGAGAACCGCGACACGCTGATCATGACGATCACCGCGACGATTGCCGGCGCGATCTCGATGCTCGGCAACTTCGCCTTCTTCTTCGGCGGCAACCGCGACAACAACAATCCGCTCGGCTTCATCGGCGTGCTGGTGGCGATGATCGTCGCCCCCTTCGCCGCCATGCTGGTGCAGATGGCGATCAGCCGAACGCGCGAATATTCGGCCGACCGTCGCGGCGCCGAGATCTGCGGCAACCCGCTTTGGCTCGCCTCCGCACTTGACAAGATCGCCCGCAACGTCGAACGCATCCACAACCCCGAAGCCGAGCGCAATCCTGCCATGGCTCCCCTCTTCATCATCAATCCTCTATCCGGCGAGCGCATGGACAATCTCTTTTCGACCCACCCCAATACCGAAAACCGCATCGCCGCCCTTCAGGCGATGGCGAATGAGGGTGTCAGTCGTCCTGCATCGCGCACGGCACCACAGCAACCGACCGCCCAGCGCACCGCTCCTTCCAGCCAGCAGGGCCCGTGGGGCGGTCGCCCCTCCGAGGAGGCGGCACCCGAGCAGCCGCGCCCGTCCGGCCCATGGGGCCGCAATCCGACCGGGCCGAAAGGCCCGAGGTCGTGAGCGCCGACCAGCGCGACCCCAAGCGCAACCGCGCACGCACCGGCGACAGCAAGGGTAACCGGCCATCCATCGTCCCCGATGTCCCCGGCATCGCCGCGCGCATGGCCGCCGCGCGCCTGCTTGCCGCCACAATTGACGCCAGGACGCCGCTCGACGGCTTGACCGATCACGAGCACGGCCATCCGCAGTTCCGGGCGCTGGACCTGCGCGACCGCGGTCTCGTCCGCGCCATCCTCGCCACGGCGCTGCGCTATCGTGTCACCATCGCCAAGCTGCTCGCGCGGCGCTTGGAGAAGCCGCTCCCGGCCAACGCCACGGTGCTCTCCCATATCCTGCATGTCGCGGCGGCCCAGATCCTGTTCCTCGACATCCCCGACAGCGCTGCCGTCGACCTCGCTGTCACCCACGCCAAGGCGGACCCGCGCACCGTGCGTTTTTCAGGCCTGGTCAACGGCGTGCTACGCACCCTTGCCCGTGCCAAGGATGCCGAGCTTCCCGAGATGCTGGCGGCGACAAACGACGCCCCGGGCTGGTTCGTCGAGCGGCTGACCGCAGCCTATGGCGCGGACGAAGCTCAAAAGATTCTCGCAGCGCATCGCATCGAAGCACCTGTCGACTTCTCCATCAAGGCCGATGCCTCGAAATGGGCCGAGCAGTTGGGCGGCATAGTCCTGTCCACCGGCTCGGTGCGCATCGAGCGCCTCGCCGGTCCGGTCGCCGAATTGCCCGGTTTCGCTGAAGGCGCCTGGTGGGTCCAGGACGCCGCCGCAGCGCTCCCGGCAAAGCTGTTTGGCGATGTCGCCGGCCAGCGCATCGCCGACCTGTGCGCCGCTCCCGGCGGCAAGACCGCCCAGCTCGTGCTCACCGGTGCCAAGGTCACTGCGGTCGAAGCCTCGAAGAACCGCCTCGCTCGCCTTGCCGGCAATCTCGAGCGCCTTGGCCTCGACGCCGACAAGGTCAATGCCGACATTCTCGCCTACGAGCCGGAGGAATTGTTCGACGCCGCGCTGCTCGACGCGCCGTGCTCGTCGACCGGCACCGTGCGCCGTCACCCCGACGTGTTGTGGACGAAATCACCTGATGACATCACCAAGCTCGCCGGCGTGCAGCGCGGCCTGCTCGACCGCGCGGTGAAGCTGGTGAAGCCGGGTGGCCGGATCGTCTTTTCCAACTGCTCGCTTGATCCCGAGGAAGGCGAGGCGCTCGTCGCCGGCTTCCTCGCCGATCACAAGGGCAAGGTCGAACTCGATCCGATTCGCGTCGGCGAGGTCGCCGGTATCGACGATTTCGTCACTGCCGCAGGATATTTGCGTACCACGCCGGCAGGCCTCGACCTCGGCAATCCCGCCGTCTCCGGCCTCGACGGCTTCTTTGCCGCGCGCTTCCGTCGTCTCGCCTGATCCACGCATTTACCAAAAATTCACCCTCGCGCCCGCCATTGAAACAACCTAATTTGAACCATGACGTGGGTTGCGTCGGGAGGGCTTTTGTCGATTACGGCGGACAACACGACGCGCCTGTGGACGCTCGTCGCCAAGGAGTTCTGGCGCAAGGCACGCCGGCGTTTGCGCGCCGGCCCGGCCTATCGCTGGCGCTACTCCGGGCGCACGCCCGAACGCGTGCTCATTGCGCCGCCCGACCTGCGTCTCGCCGATCCCCAGATCGCACTTGAGATTTACTATGGCCGCTTTCCGCTGTCCGGCCATCTGGTCGAAACAGGCGGCCAGTCGCCCTTCCTCGTCGACGTTCCCAATCGCGGCTGGCAACGCAGCCTGCACGGTTTCCGCTGGCTGCGCCACATGCGCGCTGCCGGCACTGAACTCGCCGCGGCGAACGCGCGGGCGCTCGTCTCCGACTGGATCGCCATGCATGGCAACCGCATTTCAGGCGTCGCCTGGGAGCCGGCGACCACCGCCAAGCGCATCATCGCCTGGCTGCAGCATTCCTCGGTAGTGCTCCAGGGCGCCGAATTCGCCTTCTACCGGTCCTTCCTGCGCTCGCTGGCGATGCAGATTCGTTACCTCCGGTCGATGGCGCGCGAAATGCCCGCCGGCAAGGACCGGCTGAGAGCCCGCATAGCGCTTGCCTTCGCCGCCCTTTCCCTGCCAGCACCGGTCTCGGCGCTGCGCTCGGCCACGCGCAGTCTCGCCGAAGAACTCGACCGCCAGATCCTGCCCGACGGCGGTCATGTCTCGCGCAACCCCATGGCGGTGCTGGAGATCCTCGCCGACCTCCTGCCGCTGCGCCACACCTATGCCAATCAGGCCGAACAGCCGCCCTTGGCGCTGATCAATGCTGTCGAGCGCATGCTGCCAGCGCTGCGCTTCTTCCGCCACCAGGACGGCAGCCTCGCGCGCTTCAATGGCATGGGCGCCACCATCCACGACCGCATCGCCGCGATCCTGCGCCACGACGACACCGCCGGCTCGCCGCCGCTGCATGCCACCCATTCCGGCTACGAGCGCCTGGCCATGGGCGGCACGACGGTCATTGCCGACACCGGCACGGCCCCGCCCATCGACGTGTCGAACCACGCCCATGCCGGCTGCCTGTCCTTCGAGATGTCGTCGGGCCGGCAGCACTACATCGTCAACGCCGGCGTCGACACCTATGGCATCGCCGAACTGAGGCCGCTGGCGCGCGCCACCGCCGCGCATTCGACAGTGACGATCAACGACACCTCGTCGGCGAGTTTCGCCCATTCGCAGCGCGTCAGCGGCCTGCTCGGCAGCCCGCTGTTCGGCGGCCCCAAGTCGGTGCCCACCCAGCGCCTCGACAAGCCCGGCATCCATGGCTTTGTCGCCAGCCACGACGGCTACGCCCAGCGCTTCGGGCTCCATCATGAGCGCGAGCTCAGCCTGTCGGCCGGCGGCAGCATCCTGTCGGGTTGCGACCGCCTGCTTCGCGCCGGCAAGGCGCCAATCAAGAACGACGGCCGCGATCTCGTTGCCGTGCGTTTCCACGTCCACCCCGACGTCCAGCTGTTCCGTGACCAGAAGGAGCGGCTGGTGCTGACCGGCCCGGATATCGACACCTGGGTCTTCATCTCCCCGGACATTCCTGCCGAGGTCGAGGAATCGATCTATTTCGCCGGTCTCGGCGGGCCCCGCCGCTCGCGCCAGATCGTGCTGTCGTTCAAGGCTTCGGAAGTCTCCGAGGTGCACTGGCAATTCTCCCGAACTCGCATCATCAGCCGCCTCGAAAACTGAGCGAAAGGCGCTGCGCGCCTTGATTTCCAAGCGTCATATGGTACGCCGCCCTAGTGCATGACCCCGAAAATCGGTAACGATTTTCGGAAAGGATCATGCACCAATTAATTTGCTACAGCGTCCTTTGCGCGTCCCAAAAGACGCGCGGCGCTGTAGTCGCGTCTCTCATCCAGCCGTGAAAGGCCCCCTCGCCATGGCCGTCGTATCCAAGAAGATCCCCGCTCCCGATCTGGTGCCGATCCGCCGCGCCCTGCTGTCGGTTTCCGACAAGACCGGCCTGATCGAATTCGCCAAGTGCCTCGCCAATGTCGGCGTCGAACTCGTGTCGACGGGCGGCACGGCCAAGAGCATCGCAGCCGAAGGGATCGCAGTCCGCGACGTCTCCGAACTGACCGGCTTTCCCGAGATCATGGACGGTCGCGTCAAGACGCTGCATCCATCGGTCCACGGCGCGCTGCTCGGCGTTCGCGACGATCCCGAGCACGCTGCCGCCATGGCCGAACACGGCATCGAGCCGATCGACCTTGTGGTGGTCAATCTTTACCCGTTCGAAGAGGTCCGCGATTCCGGCGCCCACTACGCCTCGATCGTCGAGAACATCGACATCGGCGGTCCGGCCATGGTCCGCGCCTCGGCCAAGAACCACGCCTATGTCGCCATCGTCACCGATCCGGCCGACTACAAGGACGTGCTCGACTCCATCGTCGCCAACAATGGCTGCCTGTCCTACGAGGCGCGCAAGAAGCTCGCCGCCAAGGCATTCGCCCGCACCGCCGCCTATGACGCCGCGATCTCCGGCTGGTTTGCCGAAGCGCTCGAAATCGACACGCCCGACTGGCGCGCATTCGGCGGCAAGCTGCAGAGCGTCATGCGCTACGGCGAGAACCCGCACCAGTCGGCCGGATTCTACCTGACCGGCGACAAGCGCCCCGGCGTTGCGACCGCAACCCAGCTGCAGGGCAAGCAGCTCTCCTACAACAACATCAACGACACCGATGCCGCTTTCGAGCTCGCCGGCGAGTTCGATCCGGTGCGCACCGCAGCGGTGGCCATCATCAAGCACGCCAACCCGTGCGGCGTCGCCGAAGGTGCCTCTCTTGCCGAGGCCTATGCCAAGGCGCTGGCCTGCGACCCGGTCTCCGCCTTCGGCGGCATCGTCGCGATGAACCGCATCCTCGATGCCGAAGCGGCCGACGAGATCGTCAAGATCTTCACGGAGGTCATCATCGCGCCCGACGCCACGCCGGAAGCCCAGGCCATCGTCGCCGCCAAGAAGAACCTGCGCCTGCTGGTGACGGGCGGCCTGCCCGATCCCGATCGCGCCGGCCTTTCGGTCAAGTCGGTTGCCGGCGGCCTGCTCGTCCAGTCGCGCGACAACGCCATCGTCGACGCCCTCGACCTCAACGTCGTCACCAAGCGCCAGCCGACCCAGCGCGAGATCGAGGATATGAAGTTCGCCTTCCGTGTCGCCAAGCACGTCAAGTCGAACGCCATCGTATATGCCCGCGACCTTGCCACCGTCGGCATCGGCGCCGGCCAGATGAGCCGGGTCGATTCCTCCCGCATCGCCGCGCGCAAGGCCCTCGACGCGGCAGAGGCTGCCGGCCTCGCCGAGCCTCTGACCAGGGGCTCTGTCGTTGCCTCCGACGCCTTCTTCCCCTTCGCCGACGGACTGCTGTCAGCCGTCGAGGCAGGCGCCACCGCCGTCATCCAGCCGGGCGGCTCGATGCGCGACGAAGATGTCATCGCCGCGGCCGACGAGCACGGCATCGCCATGATCTTCACCGGCGTCAGGCATTTCAGGCACTGAGGCAACGTTCCTTCTCCCCTTGGGGGAGAAGGTGGATCGGCGCGAAGCGCCGAGACGGATGAGCGGTGTTGGACGGAGTACTGCAGGTTCGATGCGTCCACCGCTCAGCGCGCTCGCCGCAGCTTCTCATTTCTTCCAGCACGCTTCATCCGTCGCCTGCGGCGACACCTTCTCCCACAAGGGGAGAAGGAAGTACGCGCTTACTACACCTCGTCCGCCGGATAAGGCGTCCGCAGCAGCACCGCCAGGCCGACGGCAAAGAAGATGATGATCATCGCCATGCCCAGGCGCGGCGAACCGCTCAACGCGGTGACGGTTGCGACCACGAAAGGCGCAACGAAGCTCGTCGCCCGGCCCGACAACGCATAGAGGCCGAAATAGCGCCCGGCCTCATCGGCCGAGACGCTGCGGGCCATGTAGGAGCGCGACGAGGCCTGCACCGGACCGAAGGCGATACCGACCAAAAGGCCGAAGGCGATGTAGGCCTTTTCCGCCGGGGTGCCGAACAGCCCGCCGGTGTCGGCGCCTGGCATCTGCCAGATACCGAACAACGTGTAGCCCGGCCCGGTCGAGACGATGCCGATGGTGGCAATCGTCAGCAGCACCAGTGAAACCACCACCACCACCTTCGAGCCGAAACCAGTGTCGAGCCTACTAGCGACGAGGCAGCCGAAGATCGCTATGACGTTGAGAATGATGCCGTAGATGCCGATCTCGGTGATGGTCCAGCCAAACATCGCTGCGGCGAACGCGCCGCCGAGCCCGAGCAGTGCATTGACGCCGTCCTGGTAGATCATGCGGGCGACAAGGAAGCGGAAGATGCCGGTGCGCTGGCGCACCTCGCCCAATGTCGATTTGAGTTCGCTCAGGCCCAGGCGCACGGCCGGGCGGATGGCAATGCCCTTGCCGCTGTCGGGCGTGAGCAGGAACATGGGCAGGATGAAGATCAGGTACCACAGCGCCGAGATCGGGCCGGTGGCACGTGCATCCTCGCCGAGTTTCGGATCGATGCCGAACAGCGGGTCGGCGCCGATGATGGTCTTGCCGGTTTCGGGCGATGCCGCCAGGAAGCCTACGACGAAGATCAGGACGATCATGCCGCCGAGATAGCCGAGGCCCCACGCTATGTTCGAAATCTTGCCGATCTCGTCCTTCGACACCAGGCGCGGCATCATCGAATCGTTGAACACGATCGAGAATTCCGCCGCAACTGACGCCAGCGAAAACAGCAAAACGATCGGCACGAGCGGCGAGCCGGGTTCGGCAAACCAGAGCATGCACAGGCTTAGCACCTTGATCGTCGCGAAGAAGGCGATCCACGGCTTGCGCGGCCCGGTCTGGTCGGCGATCGAGCCGAGGACGGGCGACAGGATGGCGATGACGAA
Source organism: Aminobacter sp. P9b (assembly GCF_045345995.1). Lineage (NCBI taxonomy): Bacteria > Pseudomonadati > Pseudomonadota > Alphaproteobacteria > Hyphomicrobiales > Phyllobacteriaceae > Aminobacter > Aminobacter sp. P9b. The sequence continues at coordinate 586,977 of NZ_CP150082.1, forward strand.
GCCCGCTGCAGCGATGCCGTAGCCCCACGCTGCCTGGCCCATGGCCGGATCGGTCGCCATGCGCGAGACGAAGTAGGGGCCGAAGATGAAGGTGGTGACCACCGTGAAGAAGGGTTGCGCCGCCCAGTCGAACAGCATCCAGCCCCAGACGCCACGCCGCGGCGTACGTTGAACCACCATCGTCTCAGCCATCGTCCCTCCACGCGCGCCGCATCTGCGCGTCGTTGCGAGCTATAGCGCAGTTCGCTTGCGTGGTCCTTGAGGAAAATGCCCGCCGCGATCTCCGCGGCAGGCCGGTTTGACGAGCCACTATCGGCCTGACAGGTCGCTCATCAGGCCCGCCGCGACGGTCAGGCGCGACACGCTGATATCACCGCCCTCGGTCAGCGCCTGCAGCCGTTCGCGGGTACGGTTGATGCGCTCGCCGCCCGCCTCGAGCCAGGCCGCGACAGGGTCGGCAGCCTTGCCGAAGCCTGTAAGGGCCGCCACCGCAATGCCGCGCCGTGCCGCCCCGATCGTGTCCGACGCCCTAGAGAGGGCCAGCCCCTCATAGTAGTCGGAGCTCGATATCGCATTGGCAGCGTCTTCGATGCGCGGGATGCGGAACGCCTCGCTGACGCCGAAGAACGACTTGGCGGCCGCGACGATATCGGCCTTGGCGGTCTTCGCCACCAACGCGATGTCGGGCACCAATTCGCCGACTTCGAGCAGCGACAGCCGCTCGGCCAGCTTCTCCGGCGCACCCGCCGCGGCAAAGCCCGCCTTCCGCTTCTGGATGCGGTCCTGGGTGAAGGCTGGCAGCATGCCGGCGAACTTGTGCTCGAGCGCCGCGCGTGCGCCATGCAACTCAGCGATGCGGCTTGCCAGCGGGGCGTCGCCGTGGTCGTTCCTGAGGTACCAGCCGCAGGTCACAAAGAGCAGCCTGCTCACCGCCTGGTAGAGATCGAGCTGCGTCATGCCATCGACGACATTGTCCAAAGCATCGATCTCGGCATAGAGTCCCGGCAGCGCAAAGCCGTCGCGTACAACCGCAAAGACGCGCGCCACATCCGCTGCCGACCGGCCGCTTGCTTCCTGCAGGCGGTTGACGAAGGATGGTCCGCCGCGATTGACGAGATCGTTGACCAGCACGCGCGTGATGATCTCGCGGCGCAGCCGGTGGCCGCCAATCTCAGCTTCGTATTTCTTGGCCATGCGGCCGGGGAAATAGCCCATCAGGTCGTGCGCGAACTGGGCATCGTCGGGCAAGTCGCTGGCGACGATATCGGAGAACAGCACGATCTTGGCATAGGCCAAAAGCACACCGAGCTCGGGCCGGGTCAGCGGTTCGTTGCGCGTCTGCCGCTCGGCGAGCGCTGCCGCGCTTGGCAGGTCCTCGACCGCGCGGTCGAGCAGGCCGCGCGTTTCGAGCGCACTCATGAAGCGGCCCTGGTGCGCGATGTCCTGCATGCCGCGGCGGGCGGCGAGAGACAGCGCCAGCGTCTGCTCGTAGTTGTTGGCAAGAACCAGCCCGGCCACTTCCTCCGTCATCTCGGCAAGCAGCTTGTTGCGCGCCGGGCGCTGGAGCGAGCCGGCGCGCATCGCCGAAGCCAGTGCGATCTTGATGTTGACCTCGACGTCGGAGGAGTTCACGCCGCCCGAATTGTCGATGGCGTCCGAATTGCAACGCCCGCCCTTGAGGCCGAATTCGATGCGCGCCCTTTGCGTTGTACCGAGATTGGCGCCTTCGCCGATCACCTTGGCGCGAACCTCGTTGGCTGTAGCGCGGATCGCGTCATTGGCCCGGTCGCCGGCCTCCTGGTTGGTTTCGCCGGTCGCCCGCACATAGGTGCCGATGCCGCCGAACCACAACAGGTCGACCGGCGCCCGCAGGATGGCGCTCATGATCTCGGTCGGCGAAGCCGTGGTCTTCTCCAGCCCGATCGCGGCAGCCGCCGCAGCCGGCAGCGACACCGATTTCTGCGCCCGCGAGACGATCACGCCATCCGCCGACAGCTTCGACTTGTCGTAGTCCTGCCAGCTCGACCGCGGCAGCGCGAACATGCGCTTGCGCTCGGCAAACGACGCCGCCATGTCGGGATCGGGATCGATGAAGATGTCGCGATGGTCGAAGGCCGCAATCAGCCGTGTCTGCTCGGAGAGCAGCATGCCATTGCCGAACACGTCGCCCGACATGTCGCCGACACCGACCACGGTGAAGGGCGAGGTCTGGATGTCGCGGTTCATCTCGCGGAAATGCCGTTTCACCGCCTCCCAGGCACCGCGCGCGGTGATGCCCATCTTCTTGTGGTCGTAGCCGGCCGAGCCGCCCGACGCGAAGGCATCGTCGAGCCAGAAGCCGTGCTTGTCGCTGATGCCGTTGGCGGTGTCCGAGAAGGTTGCCGTGCCCTTGTCGGCGGCGACAACGAAATACGGATCGTCGACATCGCGCCGCACCACGTCCTTCGGCGGCACAACCTTGTCGCCGTCGATATTGTCGGTGATCGACAGCATCGAGGAGACGAAGTTGACGTAGGCTGCCCTGCCCGCCTCGAAGATGGCATCGCGGCTGCCGCCGACCGGCAGCCGCTTGGGGAAGAAGCCGCCCTTGGCGCCGACCGGAACGATGACGGCGTTCTTGACCTGCTGCGCCTTCACCAGGCCCAGCACTTCGGTGCGGTAGTCCTGCGCCCGGTCCGACCAGCGCAGGCCGCCGCGGGCCACCGCGCCGAAGCGCAGATGCACGCCCTCGACCTCGGAGCCGTAGACGAAGATCTCGCGCCAGGGCCGCGGCTCCGGCAGGCCGTCGACGCTGCGCGAGTCGAGCTTGATCGCCAGCGACTGGCCCCGCTCCTTCTTGCCGGCGACGAAATGGTTGGTCCGGAGCGACGCCTCTATCAGGTTGACGTAGCGCCGGATGATGGTGTCGTCGTCGATGTTCGGAACGGCCTCCAGCGCATCCTTGATCTTGGCCTTGAGATGCTTTGCCGTGACCAGCCCGTCCTTCTCCTGTGCCGGGTCGAGTCGGGCGAGGAACATCTGGTGCAGGCCGCGCGCGATATCGGGGTAGCGGTTGAGCGCTGCTGCGATGAAGTCCTGGCTCTGCGGAATGCCGGCCTGCTGCAGGTAGCGGCCATAGGCGCGCAGGATGACGATCTCGTTGGAGCCGAGCCCCGCCGTCTGCGCCAAAGCGTTGTAGCCGTCATTGTCGGCGTCGCCGGTCCACACCGACAGGAACACCTCCTCGAACAGCAGTCCGCCGTCGGCGAGGTCGACCGGCTGGCCGTAGGCGTTCTCCAGTTCCATGTCGTGGATAAAGATCTGGTCTTCGCCCTTTTCGCCGAGCTCGAAGGTGCGCTCGCTGATGACGCGGAAGCCCATGTTCTCGAGCAGCGGCACACGCCGCGACAGCGCCAGCGGTGCGCCGTAGTGGTAGATCTTCAGCGAAGCCTGTTCCGGCGCCTGGCCGGCGTCGCGGTAGCAGTCGATGACGATCGGATTGGCGGCGCTGATCGTGGAAATCCGTTCGGCGTCGAGCAGGGCCGCGCCCGGCGAGAAGCTGTTCTGGTAGTCCTGCGGAAAATGGTTGGCGACGCTGACCAGCGACGCGGGCGAACCCGCCTCTGCCGAAGCTTCGCGCAGCCCGTCCTCCCAGGTGGTGACGATATCGCGGATCGCCGCCTCGATCGCTGCCTGCTCGACCTTTGGCGTCTTGCCGCCGGAGCGGCCGATGATGAAGTGAACGCGCGCCAGCCCGCCTTCGGGGAAGGCCGGGTAATAGGCTGACAGACGGCCTTCGAAGACCTTCCTGAGATAGGCGCCGATCCGCTCGCGGGCGACCGAATCGTAGCGGTCGCGCGGCACGAAGACGAGGATCGAGACGAAGCGGTCGAACTGGTCGACACGGACCAGCGCCCGAACGCGCGGCCGCTCGACCAGGCCGAGGATCGCCTCGGCATGCTTGCGCAGCGCCGGCACCGCTATCTGGAAAAGCTCGTCGCGCGGATAGGATTCGAGCACGTTGATCAGTGCCTTGCCGGAATGATCGGCAGGATCGAAGCCCGACTTCTGGATCACCGCTTCGGCCTTGGAGCGCAGATAGGGGATCTTCATCACTGAGCGGGTGTAGGCCGTCGAGGTGAACAGGCCGACGATGCGCAATTCGCCCGAAAGCTGGCCCTTGGCGTCGTAGGTCTTCACGCCGATGTAGTCGAGATAGGCGCGGCGGTGCACCGCCGACTTGGCATTGGCCTTGGTGACGATCAGCGGATCGGGGCCATGCAGGAAGACGCGGATCTCGGGCGTCGTAGAGATCGCATCGACGGTGTCGCGGCGCAGCACCAGCACGTCGGGGTCGGCAAGGATGCCCAGGCCCGGCTTGTCGGCGCGCTCCAGCGTGCCGCTCTTTTCGCCGCCCGAATATTTGAACTCGCGCATGCCAAGGAAAGTGAAATTGTCGTCGCGCAGCCATTCCAGGAAGGCGATCGCCTCGGTCACCGCGTTCTTGTCGAGCGGGATCGGCGCATAGCGGAATTCCGAGATCGCCTGGTCGAGCCGGGCCAGCATGCGCTTCCAGTCGGTGACGGCGGCGCGGACTTGGCCGAGCAGCTTCTTCAGCCGTTCGCGCAGCGCTTCGGCGGCGTCCTTGCCGAGCAGCGGGATGTGCACATGGATGACGCTCAGCTTGTCGACGCCCTGGTCGCCCTTGCCGTCGCCCAGGATTTCGTCGACGCCGGTGCGACCGTGGCGCACGTGGAGGACCGGATGGGTGACGAGTACCGGCTCGCCTGCAGCCTCGGTGATCTCGCCGAGGACCGAATCGAACAGGAACGGCATGTTGTCGTTGACGACGGTTACGACAGTTACCGGCCGGCCATGGCGGATAACCCCCGCCCCGGTCTCGATGTCGATCACCGAAGATCCCTTGCGATGCTTGAGAACGGCCTGTTCGGCCAATTGGGCGGCCCGTTCCAGCATGCCGGGTTCGTAGTCCGCCACGTCCTCGGCCGGAGCGCGACCAAGCAACAGTTCGAGAATCTGGGGAGGTCTGTTGGAGGATTTCGAGGAAGATGCAGTCTTGGCGGAACTCGCCTTCGACTTCATTGGTTCGGCCATGACGCTAGTTTCTCCCGTCCCGTCACATGCTTTTGCGACTATCGTAGCAGATGGCCCGCCTTTAGCGACAAAGGTTTGACGGAACGTATGGAAAAACGCCTAGGGAATGGGCAGAAAATGCCTGAATTCTAGGCTGACGCAGCGCCCGCAAGGCGCCCACCACCGACACGTTGCCGAAACCGTTGTCATTACCTCACGGCAATCGCGGCGGCGGCCCCGGCCATCGTCGTCGCACTCACCCGATTGGCGATTCGCATCGCCTGCTGGCTCCTCAAAAGCTTGCGCGCGTGCGCGGCCGCAAACACCCAACAGAGGTCGATGGCGATCAGCACGGCCGCCATGGTCAGCGTCAGTTCCAGCCAGCCGACAACAGTGACGGAAGCGAGGTCGATGATGGTCGGCAGCAAAGCGAGGTAGAACATCATGATCTTGGGGTTGCCCAGCGTCACCGCCATGCCGGCGGCAAACAGCCTGACGGCTGAATCCTGGCGCGGCATCTCGCCTTCACGCGCCTCGACCGGCGCAGTCCACATCTTCCAGGCAAGATAGACGAGATAGGCGACGCCGAGCCATTTCACGACCACGAAGGCCAGGTGGAAGGACTGCGCCACGAAGGCGAGCCCGAACACCGCCAGCGACAGCCAGATCGCCTCGCCGATCCACATCGCGGCCAGAAACGGCAGCACGTCGCGAAACCCCTTGGAAATCACCCGTGCAACCAGGGCGGCGATCGACGGGCCGGGCGAACCCGCGGCGACAAGCAGCGCACCGGCAAAGATCAGAAGCGACATCGGTTCCATCGTCTTTCCCTCAAACTGGCAGCCAGAGCTTATGGCAACGAGCGGAACTTGCAACTGGCGGACGATCGCCGGCCGTAATGGCGCAACTTGATAGAGCGGGACGCCAGGAGGCCTTGCTCGCGACAAGCTTCGGGCAGATGGTTCGTCCCGCGCTGGCAAGATGCCGGGTGGCCGGCCTGTCGGCACGCCACGGGAGATTGATCATGGCCAAGTTTCTCTTCGTCTATCATGGCGGTGCGATACCGCAGTCCGAAGAAGAAGGCGCAAAGGTGATGAAGGCCTGGATGGACTGGTTCGCCGGCTTGGGTGCCGCCGTCGTCGACGGCGGTGCACCGGTCGGCAAATCCCAGACGGTCGCCGCCAACGGCGCGGTCAGCAATGACGGCGGCGCCAATCCGGTGAGCGGCTATTCGGTCTTCGACGCGAAAGATGCTGCCGACGCCGCGCGCATCGCCAAGGGTTGCCCGATCCTTGCGGCCGGCGGTTCTGTCGAGGTGGCGCCGATCATCGAGATGTGACGCTGGACGCAATCTATCCTGCAAACAAAAAAGGCGCCTCCAGTGGAGACGCCCTTTTTGATCAAATCTGGTGGCTTACGCCGCGCCCTTCGACTTTTCGAAGCGCTTGCGCTCGTTCGGGTCGAGATAGAGCTTGCGCAGGCGGATGGTCTTCGGCGTCACCTCGACCAACTCGTCGTCCTGGATCCAGGCCAGAGCGCGCTCGAGCGTCATGCGGATCGGCGGCGTCAGGCGCACTGCTTCATCCTTGCCGGCGGCGCGGATGTTGGTCAGCTTCTTGCCCTTCAGCACGTTGACCTCGAGGTCGTTGTCGCGGCTGTGGATGCCGATGATCATGCCTTGGTAGACCTTGACGCCGGCGTCGATGACCATCGGGCCGCGATCTTCGAGGTTCCACATGGCGAATGCCACCGACTCGCCCTGATCGTTGGAGATCAGGACGCCATTGGTGCGGCCTGGCAGCTCGCCCTTGTAGGCCTGATAGGAGTGGAACAGGCGGTTCATGACAGCCGTGCCGCGCGTATCGGTCAAAAGCTCGGACTGGTAGCCGATCAGGCCGCGCGTCGGCGCGTGGAACACCAGGCGCTGGCGGTTGCCGCCCGAAGGACGCAGCTCGACCATCTCGGCCTTGCGCTCCGACATCTTCTGCACGACGATACCGGCATGCTCCTCGTCGACGTCGATGACGACTTCTTCGACGGGCTCAAGCAGTTCGCCGTTCTCGTCCTTTTGCATGACCACGCGCGGACGCGACACGGCAAGCTCGAAGCCTTCGCGGCGCATCGTTTCGATCAGCACCGCGAGCTGCAATTCGCCACGGCCGGAAACGAAGAATGAGTCCTTGTCAGGCGATTCCTCGATCTTGAGTGCGACGTTGCCTTCGGCTTCCTTGAGCAGGCGGTCGCGGATGACGCGGCTGGTCACCTTGTCGCCCTCGGTGCCGGCCAGCGGCGAGTCGTTGACGATGAACGACATGGTGACGGTCGGCGGATCGATCGGCTGGGCGGCCATCGGCGCGTTCACTGACGGATCGCAGAAGGTGTCGGCCACGGTGCCCTTCGAAAGACCGGCAATGGCGACGATGTCGCCTGCATGGGCTTCTTCGATCGGCTGGCGCTCGATGCCGCGGAAGGCGAGGATCTTGGTAACGCGGCCGTTTTCCAGCAGCGTGCCGTCATGGTGCAGCACCTTGACCGCCTGGTTGGGCTTCAGCGTGCCCGCCGCGATACGGCCGGTGATGATGCGGCCGAGGAACGGATTGGCCTCGAGAATGGTGCCGATCATGCGGAACGGGCCGGGGTTAACCGTCGGCGCCGGAACATGCTTGAGCACGAGATCGAACAGCGGCGCCAGGCCCTGGTCCTTGGGGCCTTCCGGATTCTCGGAAACCCAGCCATCGCGGCCCGAACCGTAGAGGATCGGGAAGTCGAGCTGCTCGTCGGTGGCGTCGAGCGCTGCGAAGAGGTCGAACACCTCGTTGATGACTTCCTGGTGGCGGGCGTCGGGGCGGTCGATCTTGTTGATCACCACGATCGGACGGAGGCCGACCTTGAGCGCCTTGCCGACCACGAACTTGGTCTGCGGCATCGGGCCTTCGGCAGCGTCGACCAGAACGATGGCGCTGTCGACCATCGACAGGATGCGCTCGACCTCGCCGCCGAAATCGGCGTGGCCCGGCGTGTCGACGATGTTGATGCGGGTATCCTTCCAGTCGACCGAGGTCGCCTTGGCCAGGATGGTGATGCCACGTTCTTTTTCGATGTCGCCCGAATCCATCGCGCGCTCGGCGACGCGCTGATTTTCACGGAACGAACCGGATTGCTTGAGAAGCGCATCGACCAGGGTTGTTTTGCCATGGTCGACGTGCGCGATGATCGCGATATTGCGGAGGTTCATATGTCTACTCGGGAGCGTTGCGGGCACTGCCTGACGACGCGCCGCGTTTCGTGTGGCCGGGCTCTTACAGCTTTTTTCGCAAATGCGAAAGGGGGGCGGACAAATCGACTGATTTTCCGTGCCCCCGCAAGGCTACAAAATGTCGCCCCAGTCGACCCGGCGCGCCGTCTTGAACAGCTCGCCGTCGCGCTTGGTCAAAAGCTTCTCCTCCACCGAACCGTTGGCCTGGCAGAGTTTGAGCTGGACCTTCCCCGACCCGCCGCGCGCCGGCGCCAGCACCCGGGCGGCAAAGGGTTCAACTGGCGCCCGTGAAGCTGCAAGGAAGATGTATTTCTCGTCTTCCCACGGCACGTCGCCGCGCTTGGTCAGGCGATGCAGGCGCGAGCGCGCCACGCGCCGCGAAAAATGGCACCAGTCGGGCTCGACGATCGGGCAGGTCTGGCTGTGCGGGCAAGGCGCCACCAGATGTGCTCCCAGCTCGATGAGCCGCGACCGCACCACCATCATGCGCCGCCAGCCGGCCGGCGTGCCCGGCTCCACGATCACCAGCAGTCCCGATGCGGCAGCCCAAAGCCGCTCGACCAACGCAAGCCCTTCCGCGGCCGACAGCTCGTCCAGCACATAGGCCAAGGTGACCAGATCGGCTTTTTCCGCCTCGAAGCTCTTGGAGGCATCTGCCGCGCGCCATTCGACCTTATCGACGCCTGAATGTGCGGAAAGCTCCGCGCCGACCTTGCGGATCGACTGGCTGGCCTCCAGCATGAGGGCTTGCGATAGCGAAGGCCAGCAATCCGAAACTGCCCAAAGTGCCGTTCCCGGTCCGGCACCGACATCGAGCAGGCTTTTCGGCGCGAACTCCGGCACCAGCTCAGCCGCGCTCTCGAGGCTCGCCCGCACGGCGGCAAAGGTCGCCGGCAGCCGTGTCGCCAGATAGGCGCGCGCAAACATCTCGTCGGACAGGTGCAGGCGGCCATCGCGCGTCTCGGCACGATAGCGCAAGGACAGCGTGTCGGCGGCGCGCTGCAACTCGGCGAGCGGCACGCCTTCCAGTGCACGGTCGACCGCCGCCCGCAATGTTGCTGGTAGTTCCATCTGCCTTCGGGATCCGCGTTAGCTCAGGAGATTCAGGTCAGGCCGCGCTTTTCCATCATCGCTTCGGGCGACGGCATCTTGCCGCGGAAGGCCTTGTAGAGTTCTTCCGGGTCGGCCGAGCCGCCGGCCGAATAGATGTGCTTGCGCAGCTTTTCGGCCATCGCCGGATTGAATGCGTCACCAGTCTCCTCGAATGCGGCGAAAGCATCGGCATCGAGCACTTCCGACCACATGTAGGAGTAATAACCGGCCGAATAGCCCTCGCCCGAGAACACATGCAGGAAGTGCGGCGTGCGGTGGCGCATGACGATGGCCTCGGGCATGCCGAGCTTTTCCAGCGTCTCCGCCTCGAAGGCCGCGGGCTCCGCCGGCGCATCGGGACGCGCGTGATAAGCCATGTCGACCAGCGCCGACGAGGTGAACTCGACGGTGGCGAAACCGGCGCCGAACGTCTTGGCCGCCAGCATCTTGTCGAGCAGTTCCTTCGGCATCGCCTTGCCGGTCTTGTAGTGCAGCGCGTGCTTTTCGAGCACCGCCGGAACTGTCAGCCAGTGTTCGTAGAGCTGCGACGGCAGCTCGACGAAGTCGCGGCTGACCGAGGTGCCCGACACCGACGGCCAGGTGACGTCGGTGAGCATGCCGTGCAGCGCGTGGCCGAACTCGTGGAACAGCGTCTTGGCCTCGTCGAGCGACAGCAGCGCCGGCTCGCCTGCCGCCGGCTTTGCGAAGTTCATGATGTTGTAGATGACGGGCGTCGAGCCCTTGCCCAGCCTGTGGCCCGATTGCAACGAACTCATCCAGGCGCCGGAACGCTTCGACTGCCGCGCGAAATAGTCGGCCAGAAACAGGCCACGCTTGCTGCCGTCGGCGTTGAACACCTCGAAAACCCGGGCATCCGGGTGCCAGGCGGCAATGCCCGGCTTTTCCTTGAAGGTGACGCCGAACAGCCGCGTCGCCACGTCGAAGCAGGCGTCGATGATCTTTTCGAGTTGGAGATAGGGCTTCAGTTCGGCCTCGTCGAAGGCATATTTCTCCGCCCGCAGCTTCTCCTGGTAGAAGCGCCAGTCCCAGGCGGCGAGCTTGTCGTTGCTGCCAGCCGCTGCCGCCAGCCTCTGCAGTTCGGCCTCGTCGGCGGCAGCCTTTTCGCGCGCCTTGTTCCAGACGGGCTCGAGCAGCTCCATCACCGCTTTCGGCGTCTTGGCCATGGTGTCGTCGAGCTTGAGCGCGGCATAGCTGTCGTAACCCAGCAGCTTCGACTTTTCCGCGCGAAGGCGAAGCGTATCGCGCACCACGCCGGCATTGTCGGTCGCACCGCCGGTTTCGCCACGGCCGGCAAACGCCTTGAAGGCCTTTTCACGCAGGTCGCGCCGCTCGGAGAAGGTGGTGAAGGGCTCATAGATCGAGCGCGACAGGGTGACGGCATATTTGCCCTTCTGGCCGCGCGTCTCGGCAGCCTGGGCCATCGCGCCGCGCACGAATTCGGGCAAGCCGGCAAGATCCTCCTCGTCGAGGAACAGCACCCATTCCTTTTCGTCGGCAAGCACGTTCTGGCCGAACTTGGCGCCGAGCGACGCCAGTTCCTCCTGGATGGCGGCCAGCCGCTTCTTGCCCTCGGGGTCGAGCTTGGCGCCGGAGCGGACAAAACCCTTCCAGGTCTTTTCCAGCACCCGCAGCGTCTCGGCATCGAGACCGAGCGCCGCCCGGCGGGCGTAGAGATCGTCAATGCGGGCGAACAGCTTCTCGTTCATCGAGATGGCCGAGAAGTGGCGGGCCATCTTCGGCGAGATCTCGCGCTCCATCGCCTGGATCGCATCGTTGGTATGGGCACCGGCCCGGCACCAGAAGATCGACGAGACACGGTCGAGCGCGACGCCTGCCAACTCCAGCGCCTCGAGCGTGTTGGCAACCGTTGCCGGTTCGGCGTTGGCCGCGATCGCGTCGACCTCTGCGGCATGCGCCGCGAGTGCCGCGTCGAACACAGGCCCGAAATCGCCGTCCTCGATCCTGGTGAAATCCGGCAGGCCAAGCGGCCCGGCCCAATGGGTCAGCGGATGACGCGCGAGATCGATTTTTGGACTGACGGACATGGAATGGCTTTCTCGATTGGCATTCGGTGCGGACAGCTTCGATGTAGGGCCGGACCGGAAGCTGCGCAACCGCATTGACTCGTCGCCCATGGTAAACTAAGCAAGCCATATAATAAGGATTACTTATTAATATGCCCGCCAGCAGCGAAACAGACACGTTCGGCTTCATCGTCAACGACCTGTCGCGCATCATCCGCGCCGAGATGGACCGCCGTACCGGAGAAGCGGGCCTTGGCCTGACCACCGGCGAAGGCCGCGTGCTGTTCAACGTCCGCCGTGCCGGCCCGATCCGCCAGACCGCTCTCGCCGAGCGCCTCGGCATCGAGGCGATGACGCTGAGCGGTCTTGTCGACCGGCTCGAAGGCAAGGGCTATGTCGCGCGCCAGCCCGACCCGGCCGATCGCCGCGCCAAGCTCGTGACGCTGACCGACGCGGGCGCGGCCGTTGTCGCGCAGATCGAACCCATCGCCGCCGGCATCCGCAGCGACGCGGCGCAGGGTATCGATCCCGACGACTGGCAGCGCCTTCTCGTTGCCCTCAGGGCTGCCCGCGCCAATCTGCTGACCTCCCGCTCCGAAGCCCAGTCGACCGAAAGCACGGCGGCATGAACATGCGTCCCGACGTTGCCGCTGCTGCCGAACAGCTGGAAGCTGCCCCCGCTCCGATCATGAGCGAACGCCGGGTTTCCCTGATCGGCGGCCTGATGGTCGCCATCGGCCCGATCTCGCTTGCGCTCTTCACCCCGGCCATGCCCGAGATCGTCCAGGCCTTCGGCACCACCGAGGCGGCGGTCAAGATGACCCTGTCGCTCTATTTCGGCGGCTTCGCCTTCGCCCAGCTCGTCTGTGGCCCGCTTTCCGACGGTTTCGGCCGCCGTCCGATCACCCTCGTCTTCATGGCGATCTATCTCGCCGCATCGGTGCTTGCACTGGTCGCGCCCAACATCGAGACACTGGTCGCCGCACGCTTCCTCCAAGGCGTTGGTGCCGCAGTCGGCGTTTCGGTGGCGCGCGCGGTGGTCCGCGACGTCTTCACCAGCGAGCGCTCTGCCCGCATCATGAACATGATCGGCATATTGCTGGCGCTCGGCCCCGCAATCGCCCCGACACTGGGCGGCCTGACCATGGAATTCTTCGGCTGGCACGCCATCTTCATCGTCATGGTGCTGCTCGGCATCGTCGTCATGCTGGTCGCCATCTTCGCCCTGCGCGAAACGGTGACGCGCGATCTCGGCCGCATCCGCCCGGCAGCACTCGCGAGTTCCTACGGCTCGCTGCTGCGCAGCCCCTACTTCGTCCTGTGCAGCCTGGTCATCGCCGGAACCTCCGGTGCGATCTATACGCAAGCGACGGTGCTTGCCTTCATCCTGATGGACCGTGTCGGCCTGACCGCCACCCAGTTCGGCGTCGGCATGCTGATGCAGACGGCAAACTTCATGGCTGGTGCCCTGATCATGCGCAGGCTGATGCCGCGCTACGGGGCGGCACGCATGGTGCCGGTTGGCCTGTTCTTCGTCGCCGTCGGCTCGATTGCCATGGCCATCGTGCTCAGGACCTCCGAACCCACTTTCCTGCGCGTCATGGTTCCGGTCGGCATCTACGCCTTCGGCATTGCCATGGTCATGCCGGCCATGATGACGGCAGCCCTTGCTCCGTTCCCCAGCAATGCCGGCGCCGCCTCGGCGATGATGGGCTTTTTCCAGATGGGCGCGGGCATGGTCGGCGGCGCTGCCGCAGCCTGGATGGGCGATCCGGTCAACGCGCTGGCCACCGTCATTCCGCTGATGGGCCTCACTGCCATCCTGTCATGGCTGACCTGGCGCCGACTGCCCGAGCCGGCGCTGATGACCCGCCTGAAATAGGCTCAGAACCCGTCACAATTCTCGCCGATGGTCATCTGCGTGTTGGCGACGATGACGCCGTCCTTGGTGGTGAAGGTCTCCCGCATCGTCATGTCGTTGTTGGGGAAGTCGTAGCAGGTGCGCACGGCCACCGTGTCGCCCATCTCCGCTTCGATCTTGTGGCGGATCGTGGCGCCCTTCACGGCCGATTGCCACTCGTCCATGGAGGCCAGAAATTCCTGCTTGCTCTGGGTCACGCCGATGTCGTCGAGCCGGATCGTGGCATTCTCGGCCAGCAGCTCCGAAAGGGCCGCCCCGTCAGCCTTGAGCAGCGCCGCATACCAGCGGTCGACGATGCTCTCCTGTGCAACCCCACTGACAGTCACCAGCAACGCCAGGGCCACCGCCATCGCACGAATGGGTCTCATCGCACGCCTCCGTGTCGGATGACGGCATTAAACCCAGATCGCGACAGGAATGCCATGGCTATCCCGCCCGGGCGGCGACGGAAAACTCACCGTTTCTCCGCGCCGGTGCCGCTCGGCAATCAGCATCATCGCGCAGGCGTCGAGGAAATCGTCTGTCGCCGCCCCGCGCGGCAGCGCCTGATCGAGAAAACTGCGCTCATGACCGCAGCGTGCCAGCAACGTCTTGCGCTCTGCCATGCCGGCGGGATTGACGCTGCCCTTGATCTTCTTCGGCAGGCTCATCGCCTGTCCTCCGTTCAGTCGCCAGAACGCCACCTCAGGATGCGATTCGATCACCCGCCCGCGCAGTTCCGGCCGGGCGATCATCAATGCATCGATCTCGCGGATCTTGGAAAAGATGCCGAACGCCTGGATCGACACGCCGCGCCGCGGCACCGACGTGCGCATCGCCACGTCGCTCGACCGGCGATGGGCGGCATACCAGGCCTCGATATCGGTGAAGGCTGCCGCCTCGGCATGGACCGCTGCCCGCGACGGGATCGAAAACACGCTCGACTGCCGTTGGCCGAGCAACGGCCGCACCAGTGCCTCCGGCCCACGCCCGCCCTTGGTCGTGAAATCGGGAAGCCCGATCGGCATGTCGACCGCCACCACGGTGTCATCGGGCATCGCCGCCAGCAATTCTGCGAAGCTACCGAAGACTTGAGCGTACGTCCCGGCGTCGTTGCGGATCACCGCGATCCAGCCGGCCTTGCAGCCGTCGACGCCGGCAATCGTCACGCCTTGCGGCTCCTGGAGGGGTGGATCAGCGTGCGCAATTCGACCATCGCCATCGGATGCGACAGGCTCTGCGCATCGGTTTCGAGCTGCAGTTCGTCACCGCCGCGCTTCGACGTGCGGGCAAGAATCTCATAGACCGAGGCCGTGGTCGACTGCAGAGCCTTGGCTGCCGGCTGCCCGGCCAGCAGCCGCGCCAGGAACACGGCTGCACTCAGGTCGCCGAGCCCGTTCGGCGGCCGCTCAACGGTGCGATGTTCGGCCAGTAGCGCCTGTGTCTGCGTGACCAGCAGGTTGCCGGTGCCGCCAGCCATCATCGCCGGGGCCGAAGTCACCAGCATGGTCGGAGGCGGTGCCGCCAGCGCTGCCGCCATCGTCGCCCGCATGTCGTCGAGCTTGCTATCAGTCAGCCATTCCAGCTCATAGCGGTTGGGCGTGGCAATATCGGCCAGGGGCAGCAGCCGGTCGCGAATGCCGGACGCCAGCGCCTCTGCGACGTAGAGCCCGCCGGAATCGCCGATGACGGGATCGCAGACATAAAGCGCCTTCGGGTTCCTCGCTTTCACCGTCTCGACCAGCGAGGCCACCGCCTCTACCTGGCCGGCTTCGCCGAGATAGCCGGAAAGCACCGCCGTCACCTCGCCCAGCCACGGCGCCCGCTCGAGATCGGCCATGAAGGCGGAAAACTGTTCGGTCGGCGGCACGATGCGCGTCGCCCGGCCATGGCCGGGATGCCATGGCAGCATGACGGTCGGCACCGCCCAGACCGGGTGCCCCAGCGTTTCCAGCGCGAACACCGCTGCACGGTTGCCCACCGAGCCGCGCGCGACATGGCTCGACACGACGATCACCGCGCGTGGCGCGGCTGTCTCGGCTTGAATTGTCATGAAGTCATCCGCCTCGAACGAGATAGTTGATCAGCCACAGCACCAGGCCAACCGTCAGCACGAAGCCGAGGATGCGGCCGATACGCGTTCCCAGATGCTCGATCGGGTCGGCCTTGTCGACATCTGCGGCAGCGAGATGATTGCGCATCTCGTCGGCCTTGCGCGCCACGAAGGAGGCGCCGCCGGGATCGCTCTCGCGCGCGATGCGGTCGAGGATGCGGCGGGATTCCTTTTCGCCGTCGCTGTCTCTCGGCGAAGCCATCGTCAAAACTCTCCCGGCATCATCGCCATGGCGCGAACGGTTTTCTCCGCGCATGTTTGTGATAATGCTGTGCTATCAGTCGCTTTGTCGAGGGGACATTCCAATGCAGATGCAAGCTTCGCCGGCACTTCCCGCTTTCCGCCTTCTCCCGGCGTTTCTCGTTTTGATGCTTGTCGTGCCGTTCCTGTCGGCCTGCGGCTACAACACCATCCCGACCCAGGAAGAGCAGGCCAAGGCCGCATGGAGCGAGGTGCTGAACCAGTACCAGCGCCGCGCCGACCTCATCCCAAATCTCGTCGAAACCGTGAAAGGTTACGCCTCGCATGAAAAGGACGTGCTCGAAGGCGTCGTCGAGGCCCGCGCCAAGGCCACCCAGGTCACCGTCACACCCGAGACGCTGACCGACCCCAATGCCTTCAAGGCCTTCCAGGAAAACCAGGCCGGCCTGACCAGCGCGCTGTCGCGCCTGCTCGCCGTCGTCGAGAACTACCCCGACCTCAAGGCCAACCAGAGCTTCCTCGCCTTGCAGGCGCAGCTCGAAGGCACCGAAAACCGCATCGCCGTTGCCCGCCGCGACTACATCGAGACCGTTCGCGTCTACAACACCTCGCTCAAGACCTTCCCTGCGATGCTTTGGAACACCTTCTGGTTCCGCAACGAGCCGTTCCAGAACTTCACCGTCGCCGAAGACAAGCTCGAGGCGCCCAAGGTCAACTTCGGCACCAAGCAGGGCGGGTGAGCGGGCAAGAGCTGACTTCGCAGCGAATTGGCTGACATAACTATGGAAGCGGGCGTCTGGACACCCCCCTCTGGCCTGCCGGCCATCTCCCCCTCAAGGGGGGAGATCAGCCTACCGCACCGCCTCGGCCAATCACAACAGTTGAAGGACCAGCATGACGGCCGACACTGCCAATCTCCCCCCTTGAGGGGGAGATGGCCGGCAGGCCAGAGGGGGGTGCTCAAGCACTGCCTGATGATCATCAGCGCATGGCTGTTGATTCTGTCGCTACCCTTCGCCGCCGTCGCCGCCGAGTTGCCCGCCCTCACCGGTCGCGTCGTCGACGATGCCGGCATCATCGATGCCGCCACCGAAGCCGAACTGGTCCAGAAGCTCCAGGCTTTCGAGCAGAAATCTTCCGACCAGATCGTCGTCGCCACCATCCCCAGCCTCGACGGCGAGGAAATCGAGCCCTACGCCAACCGCCTGTTCCGCGCCTGGAAGCTCGGCCAGGCCGGCGAGGACAACGGCGTGCTGCTGCTCGTCGCGCCCAACGACCGGCGCATGCGCATCGAGGTCGGCTATGGCCTGGAAGGCGTGCTGACCGACCTGCACACCAAGCTGATCATCGAAAACACCATGGTGCCGGCCTTTCGCGGCGGCGATTTCTCCGGCGGCATCTCCAGCGCCGTCGACGACATCGTCATGGTGGTCGAGGGCGAAGGTGCCGAACTCGAGGCCCGCGCCAGGCGCAACGAGCAGACCGGCATCTCCGGCATGAGCGAAGACGACATCATCTTTTTCGTCTTCATCGCACTGTGGGCAGCTTTGTTCTTTGGCGGCATGGCCATGGCCATCCTGCCGCGCATCTATGGCCGCAAGCTGGGTCCTGGCCGCTACGAATGGCTGGGCATGACCTTCAACTACAACCAGCGCTCCGGCTCCTCGTCCCGCGGTGGCTGGACGTCGGGCGGAGGTGGCTGGTCTTCGGGCGGCGGTGGCGGCGGATGGTCGTCGGGCGGCGGCGGCTTTTCCGGTGGCGGTGGCTCCTCCGGCGGCGGCGGCTCTTCGGGAAGCTGGTAGGACGAAATGGCTGAAGCGACCCTCAATTCCGGCGACCACGAACGCATCGCAGCGGCTATCCGTGCTGCCGAAGCCGAAACGTCGGGCGAGATCTATTGCGTCGTCGCCCGCCGCAGCGACGGCTATTTCTTCGCCGCGGCCTTCGCAGTCACTTTGGGCATCCTGCTCGTCAGCCTCGCGGCGGCTTTCGCGCTCGAATACTGGTGGATCGCGGTCCGGCTGCCGCACTTCGTCGTCGTCCAGTTGCTGGCGGTCGCCGCCGCCTGCGCATTGCTGTGGTGGTTGCCCGGCTTGCGCCTCTGGCTGGTACCGCGCCGGCTGCTCTGGCGCGCGGCCCATGCCAATGCGCTCAGGCAGTTTCTCGCCCGCAACGTTCATCTGACCAGTGAGCGCACCGGCGTCCTGATCTTCGTTTCGCTGGCCGAGCGCTATGCCGAAGTCGTCGCCGACGCCGGCATCAACGCCAGGGTGCCGCAGGACACCTGGGACGGCATCGTCCGCGATCTCACCACCCAAGCCCGCGACAACCGCCTCGCCGACGGTTTCGTTGCGGCCATCGCCACTGTCGGCGGCCTGCTGTCCCGGCATTTCCCCGTGTCGACAACCGACGTCAACGAACTCGACGACCACCTCGTCGAAATCTGAAACGGCCGGCGTCAGGCGCCGACTGCTGAGTCCATTCGGACACACTGGGCGCCGATCTCGTTCCCAATCCTGTGAAAGGCCGGCCAGCGCGTCGGCGGACTCTTTGCAACGGCCGAAACGCGGTTTATGGTTAAGAAACTATGAACACGCTGACAATCGACATCAGGAAGGCCGAGCCCCGCGACGCGGATGCCATCGCCGAAGTGCATCACGAAGCTTGGCGCGGCGCCTACTCCGGTATCATCCCGCACCGCGCCCTGACCGCCATGATCAACCGCCGTGGCGGCGAATGGTGGGCCAACGCGATCCGTCGCGCCGCCACCGTTTTGGTCATCGAAATCGGCGGCAAGATTGCCGGCTATGCCACGCTCGGCCGCAACCGCGCCCGCGAACTCAAGCAGCAGGGCGAGATCTACGAACTCTACCTGCGCCCCGAATGCCAGGGCATCGGCCTCGGCAGCCGCCTGTTTGCTGCTGCCCGCCAGCGCCTCGCCGACCACGGCCTCAAGGGCATGGTGGTCTGGGCACTCGAGGAAAACGAGAACGCCTTGTCCTTCTATGCCGGTGCCGGAGGCCGCGACATCGCCGAGGGCGTCGAAGTCTTCGACCAGAAAGCGCTGAAGAAAGTCGCGTTCGTCTGGGAGTGACCCCGGCGCGGCACGCTTGTTAGGCCCGCCACTGGCCTTTGGTCGAATCAATATTGCATTGCACACGCGGCCCAACGCGTTTATCGGGAGGCACCTTTAATCTGGAGCTTCCCTCATGCGCATCGATGCAATCGCGATCGGCAAGAATCCACCCGAAGACGTCAACGTGATCGTCGAGGTGCCCGTTGGCGGGCAGCCGATCAAGTATGAGATGGACAAGGAAGCCGGCACGCTGGTGGTCGACCGTTTCCTCTACACCCCGATGCACTATCCGGGTAACTACGGCTTCGTGCCGCATACGCTTTCCGGCGACGGCGATCCGATCGACGTGCTGGTCTGCAACACCCGCCAGCTCATCCCCGGCTGCGTCATCAATGTGCGCCCGATCGGCGTGCTGGTGATGGAAGACAATGCCGGCCAGGACGAGAAGGTCATCGCCGTGCCCTCGCCCAAGCTGACCCGCCGCTACGAGGACGTGTTCGAATACACCGACCTGCCCGAGATCACGCTCAAGCAGATCGAGCACTTCTTCGCGCACTACAAGGATCTCGAGCCCGGCAAGTGGGTCAAGATCGAGGGCTGGCACGACGCCGCCTACGCCAAGAAGATGATCGTCGAGGCGATCGAGCGCGCCAAGCAGAAGGCCTGAGGCCTTTCGCTCCTAGCCGGAGCCGATCAAATCCCGGGCGCGGGCGGTCCAGCCGTCCGCGCCTTAATTCGCCGTCTTGTCGACCGAGATGAATTCGGGAATGGGCTCGCCGATAAGCACGCGCTCATCGGCCCCGCAGGCAAAATCGCGGGCCTGCTCGTCGGCGATCTTGCGTGCCAGGTCGTTGGCGTTGGGCTTTCCTGTCGCCAGCACCAGCCCGACCGCGCAGCCATCCGCCTTGCCCGGCTGGCCGACCTTCGCCACCACCAGCACTTCGATCTGCTTGGCCTCGCTGGCTTCGTCCTGCACGTACCAGCGGTGAATGGTCGCGAACGGCACCGACAGTCCGTCATGACTTGAGATGCGCCATTCGATCTTGCCGCCGGTCGAGTTGAAGGTGCCGAAGCTCTGCCACGGCACGCCGTCGAGCTTGGCGGGCGGGAAGCCGTAGAACATCGACACCCTGAGATCGCCGGTGAACATCAGCACCGGATATCCGCGATATCCGGGACAGGCGAAATTGGCGAAATCGCCATCGTCGGTGCCGGACTTCTCGTAGGTGACGCAATCCTGCTCGGCCCCGATCTCGGTATAGGCGCTCGAGATTTCTTCCGCCGCCGCCATGTGCCACGGCACCACCAGCGCGATTGCGAGAACCAGCCTGCGCATCTCAGCCTCCCCGGGGATGGGCGATGGCCACATCGGCCCCGCCGGCGGCGTCACGCCGCTGGCCGCGAGTATGCCGCGCGGCAGCCCTTCGATCCAGAGATCTCAGTCTTTTCGTCCCGCCAGCCGGGCGAGCCTGGGTTCGAGGTCGCCCAGCGTAGCGGCAACCCGCACCGTCTTCAACCGAGAGGTACCACCGGCAATCACCGCGATCGATTTCTTGGGCATGTCGAGCGACGCAGCCAACAGCTTTTCCAGCGCTGCATTGGCCTCGCCCTTTTCGGGCACGGCGCGTACGCGCGCCGAAAGATGGCTGCGCCCGTCGGCGATCGTCTCGATACCTTCGACCGCATCCTTTGCGGCACGCGGCGTCAACCGCACGAACAACTCGACACCGTCACGGCATTCCCTGAAGAAGCCGGACACCGCAGGCCGCTCAGATGACGAGCGGCAGCACGGTGGTCAGGATGAACTGACGCACAAAGAACAAAAGCAGCAAAAGGATGATCGGCGAAATGTCGATGCCGCCAAGATCGGGCATGAAGCGGCGGATCGGCTTCAGCGCCGGCTCGGTCAGGCGGAACAGCATGTTGCCGATGGTGCCGACGAACTGGTTGCGCGAGTTGACGACGTTGAAGGCATAGAGCCAGGAGAAAATCGCCGAGGCGATGATGATCCACCAGTAAAGGTCGAGGGCCAGAACGATCGTCTGAATGAGGGCGAGCATGCCGTTCTCCAATGTGTTGCCGACATTTAGCCATTGCACGCTTTTGCGGCAAGCCCCGGTCGTCTGGCCGCATCGATCGAGGCGCCGAGGTCGAGCGAATGAGCCGCGGAGGATCAGGCCTGAGCAAGACCACGGAGCAAAGGTCCTCCCGGCGAAGGATGAATGCCGGCGCTGGAAAGGACATGGTCAGGCAACGGGAGCAAAGCCTTGCGATTGCCACCACGGTTGGTGGCGCCGGCCATGTCGCCCCTGCGTCACGTGCCGCTTGACAGAAGCCGCGCGCAGCCAATAAATGCGACCTTCCGCTGGACGGGGCTGTAGCTCAGCTGGGAGAGCGCGTCGTTCGCAATGACGAGGTCAGGAGTTCGATCCTCCTCAGCTCCACCAGCGGATCAATTCCACTAAATCAGCAGCACAATCGGTCCGCACGCTCCGCGCAACGAGATCCGGGCTCGTTCGCCGTTTCATCGAAGCGACGAGCCGAACCTGGATTCGGTGCGCCGGTTCGGCAGGCTGTCGGCTTGTCACCATGACTGTACGTCTCAACTGCTTGACCGAGCGTCCCAAGGCTATTGACTACTTCGACATTACCTCACCTCATACCGGTCGATCGGTGCTGTACCGGCCACAAGAAGTAGAGACACCGGTTGCGGATGGGCAAGGGCGACAGCACATTTGGTATGGCGACGCCACAGCGCGACGAATGGCCATTCCCGCCTGGCGCAGAATGTTTCGCCGCCTGGAAGAATGCGCTTTCTCTCTTGGTCGACTGTTCCATCCCTGAAGAATCCGACCCGGCGCTTTTCGATTTCCATGGCTACAGCTGGCAACTTCCGGGAGCGTTCCTGCACGTGAATGGCGGTTCGGCGTTGTCGATGTCGCGGACGCAACAGGTCATCGACGATCGACCGACCCCGCATATGGTGCTGTTCATGGTCCTGGAAGGACAGGTCACCGGCAACTACGACGGGTTGATCCAGGAGCACGAGCCCGGCGACATCGTCGTCGTCGACTATTCGTTGCCCTATGAGAGTGAAACTTCAGGCTTTGAAGCGATCGCGCTGACCTTCGACAAGGCCAGCGTGCCGGCCGAGTTCCAGAACAACGCTCACGGCCTCGTGCTGACGGCGAACGACCACGCCGGCGCCATGCTGGGGATCCAGATCAAGGCACTCGTGGAGCATATCGAAGGTCTCAGCATCCACCAGAGCCAGGTGATCGTTGATGGCATCCTGCATTTTGCCGCTGCTGCGTTTGCAGCCCCGGCAACGCGCGAAAGGCGCGACAAGCGATTCCTTTTCCAGCGCGCATCGTCGACCGCGCGACTAAGGCTGTCCGATCCCGACTTCGGTCCGGATGAGTTGGCTGCCTTCCTGAACATTTCGCGATCGAAACTGTTCCGTTTGTTCGAGCCGCATGGCGGCGTACAGCGCTGGATGCTCGCCGAACGGCTAAGGGGGAGTTTGCAGGGCATCCTGCGGTCAACCCCGGATCACAAGATAGCCGCCATTGCCCGCAACCACGGGTTTCGCAGCGAGGCGCATTTCAGCCGGGCCTTCCAGAAGCGCTATCGAATCAGTCCGAGTTCCGTCCGCACGCTCGCCAGGGACTCATTGCGGATGGCAAAGTATGAGACCTTGCTGAAACAGGGCGGCGGCAACGGCGGCGCGATCGTCGAAGCCTGGCTTGCGTCTGCTCGAGGCGGAGAGTTGGAAGAGACAGGGTGACCTGTGCCGCAGGCCGACGATTTTGCAGGCCGCGCACCAAACGGAAAGGGCGGCCCGAAAGCCGCCCTTTGCGTCTCACGCTCCCTGATCAGAACTTGTAGTTCAGGCCGGTCTTGAGCGTGTGGAATGCGGTATCCATTTCGATCCGATCTCCAGTGTAGATAAGATTCGTCGCCTTCAGGCTGCCGAGATCGACGTAGAGATATTCTGTCTTCAGCGTGATGTCGTTGGTGATGCCATATTCGACGCCGGCGCCGGCGGTCCAACCCAGATTGGTGTCGGCAAGCGCCTCGTTGAACCCGTCGCTATCGCTGTCGGAATACGAAATCCTGCCATAGGCGGCGCCGCCCGTGCCGTAGAACAGGACATTGTCCTGGGCGTAGCCGAGACGGCCACGCAGCGTGCCGAACCAGTCGATCTGGATCGCGTAGCGAGAGCTGAAGCCTTCGCTCGACGACTCGCTGTGTTCGGCCTTGATCCCTGACAAGGAGAAATCCACCTCGACGCCCGCGACCCAATTGGGCGCGAGTTGGTGGTTGTAGCCGGCCTGAACACCACCGAAACCACCGAACGCCCTGTCGCTGACGTTGTAGCCAATCGGGCCAACCTCGGTTTCAATGAGGTAGGAATTATCGAATTCGCCACCGCCGATGCCGCCATGGACGCCGATGTAGAGACCGCTCCAGTCGTAGGCGAAGCGTTCAGCAACCGGCCCCGGAACTGGCTCGCTGATCACGTCTGCGGCCTGTGCCGAGGCCAGCCCCAGGATAAAAATGGCGTAAATCGTAGTAATTCTGGCAGGATTTTTCACAACAAACCTCAAGATTCGCACATGGGGAGTAATAACGTTCCTATCATGAGGGATTGATCGGGCGCCTTGACCGAGCGTCTCATCTTGATGACTGCACGTCCCAATGTGCGCGGCTGCCTCGTCCGGGGCAGTGACAGCGCAATCTGACGATGGCAAAGCCAGCACTGGCAGTTCACCGAATGCTCTGCCGGTGGCTGGCGCGCGCAATGTATGCTTCTTGCGTTGCGCCAGCCTCTTGCACCCTGGTTTGGCGGCGCCTGATCGAGCCGGCAACAAGCCGCGCGCCAAACGCATGACTGCGCGTCTCAACTTGATGACCGGACGTCCCAATGTGCTCGCTCGCCTCGCTCGAGGCAGTGACAGGGTGATCGGCATAACAGACAGATATCCTCGGTATTGCTCATAAGCCTGCTTGCCGGCCCGTGGTGGCCGGCGAGACATGCGCAAGATCGAGCAAGGGAGCGAGCGCCAGGGAGGGCACGAGCATGCCAGACGAAGCCGTTCACATGCAGCAGATCGGTGAATCACCGGTGGAGCAACCCGCTCACCAGCAACCTTCATATTGGGGCCGGGCACTTGGCAAGGCATGGGCATATGTCACGTTGACCGGCTCACCTTCGCAGCAAGACCAACCGGCGGACGGGCTGGAGGCATTCGACATGCTCGGCGGCTGGAAGGGTCCCGACGCCAGGCGGCGCAACATCGGCTAGCAGGTGCCTCGCCGGTCACTTTGCCGGCAACGGCATGAGGATATGACTGCTCGTCTCATCTTCATGACCGGACGTCCCAATGTGATGTTCAAGGAAGTGACAGCGCAAACCTGACCGTGCGAGAGCAACTGCGGCAGCCAAGCGAACGCTCTGCTGGTGATCGGAGCGCGCAAATATTTGTCCCGTTGTCGACTTTTGAAAACCATGAAATCTTGAGGGGAAAATGCCAAATATTTCCAGAATGTACTTCATTACCGCCATCTGCTTCCTGGTGGCCGGAATTCTGGTCGGTCTGCATATGTCGATTACTCAAAACTTCGCTGCGACTGGCGCGCACGCGCATACAAACCTGCTGGGTTGGGTGACAATGTCCATTTTCGGGACATTTCACGCGCTTAACCCGCGTGGCGCCGGGACCCGTTTAGCGAAAGCGCAGTACTATGTTTACACGGGCGGAGTGATCGTGATGACGCCCGCTCTCTACCTGCTCTTGACCGGGAACCCGTCAATGGGGCCAGTAGTTGCCGTGTCGTCCTTCGTGGTGTTCGCCGGCGTTCTAATGTTCGCTGCCATCATATTTCGCGCTCGCGCAGAATAGGCTGTCGGCGTCGCCGCGCGCTAGCGGCGACTGCCTTGGCTTGGTCCATCCAGCCGGCGCCGAGTGGCGTCTGCTGGATGGCGTCGACGAGTGATGGCGACCTCGGGTCCGGACAAGCCGCTGCCCGCCTCGCATGCACCGCTACTCCGTCGTCCGGAACACCTCGCGCACGGTCTTGATCGAGCCGGCGTCATTGACGCTGTAGCCCGGCAATTGCGAGATCGCGGCGTGGAATTCCTCGCCGCGCATGATCGACAGCACGCGCTTGACGGCGTCGACTTCCAGGATCTCCTTGCGGCAGACGAAGAAGTAGTCCTCGGTCACCAGCCGGACGAAGTCGAGATCGAACTGCCTCGCCGCGGCTTCGACGCCGAAGGCGACATCGGCCATACCGCTGGCAACATAGGCGGCAACGGCGGCATGGGTGAATTCGGCATGCTCGTAGCCGTTGATGCGGGAGCTGTCGATGTGGTGCTGGGCGAGCAGGTGGCCGAGCAGCATCCGCGTGCCGGAATCCGGGTCGCGGTTGACGAAACGGAGCTGCGGATCGAGCAGCCGCTCGAGCGAGGTGATGCCGAGCGGGTTTCCGCGCGCCACCATCAGCCCCATCTCGCGCGTCACGAAGCCGATGACGCGATGCGCGCTCGGCGTCAGCCAGCCCTTGCTCGCCGCGATGGCGCGCTTGCGCAGTTCGCCCTGCGGCAGGTGCATGCCGGCCAGGTCGCAACCGTCATGCGCCAGCGAGGCCAGCGAATTCTGGTTGCTGACATAGCGGAAATCGACCCCGATATCTGGCTCGCGGCTGAGCAGTTCCCTGAGTTTTGGCACCGCAAAACCATGGCTGGCGTGGACCCGCAGGATCAGCGGGCCATGCGGCAGCAACTGGTTGATCTCGGTCTCCAGTTCCTGCGACAGGTTCTGCAGCAATGGTCCCAGGCGCGCCTCAAGCCTCTGGCCGGCCCACACCAGCTTGTCGCCAAAGGGCGTGAGATTCGTGCCGCTGCCCTGCTTGCGCACCACCAGCGGCGTGTCGAAAAAAGCCGACCACTTCTCGATCAGGTTCCAGGCGTGGCGGTAGGAGACGCCGGCGAGATCGGCGGCCTTGGTGATCTTGCCGCTCGCCCGTATCTCGGCGAGGAAACCGAGCATGATCTGCAAGGATTGTGAATCCGCGCTGCGCCTGAAGCGCCAGACGGGATCGATCTCGATACGGATCATCGCTACCTCTCAACCGCCTCGGCCGAAGCAGATATGAACTAACATTCATATCTTCTCTATCGGCAAACCGGCAGTCGAGATCATGTCTCAGGGCGCAAAGTTAGGCAATAAATATCTTATTCCCACAGGAAAATATCTTTCCTACGGTGAGATCAGTCTCGCGGCGGTGGCTGGAGGAACCGAGCTTCCATCGCGATATAGGAACTGCAGTTCATATGTGGAGGAAGACCCGTGGTATACGCCTTTTCCGACTGGACCCAAAAGCTGCTGATTGACGGCAAGCGGGTCGACGCGCTCTCCGGCCGCACCTTCGACACGCTCGACCCCTCGACAGGCAACGTCATCGCCAGGATCGCCGAGGCCGACGCGGCCGATGTCGATGCTGCCGTACGCTCTGCCCGCGCCGCTTTCGAGGGCGACTGGGGACGGATGCGCGCGAGCGAGCGCGGCCTGCTGATGCTCAGGCTGGCCGAGCTGATCCGCCAGAACGAGGACGAGCTGGTCAACCTGGAAAGCCTCGACAGCGGCAAGCCGGTTTCGGCCATCCGCCGCCAGGACCTGCCGGCGGTCATCGACACGCTGGTCTACTATGCCGGCATGGCCGACAAGATAAACGGCCAGGTCATTCCGGCGCGCCAGGACGCGCTGACCTACACCGTGCGCGAGCCACTCGGCGTCGTCGGCGCCATCATCCCGTGGAATTTCCCGCTGATGATCGGCATGTGGAAGATCGCGCCCGCACTGGCCTGCGGCTGCACCGTCGTGCTGAAGCCGGCCGAAATCACCCCGCTGACGGCGCTCCGCATCGGTGAGCTGGCGCTCGAAGCCGGTTTCCCCGCCGGCACCCTCAATGTCGTGCCGGGCTTCGGCAAGATCGCCGGCCAGGCGATCGTCGACCATCCCGACATCGACAAGGTCACCTTCACCGGCTCGCCGGTCGTGGGACGGCAGATCCTGCGCGGTGCCGCCGGCAATTTGAAGCGGGTGACGCTGGAACTCGGCGGCAAGTCGGCCAACATCATCTTCCCCGACGCCGACCTCGATGCCGCGGTCAAGGCAGCCGGTGCTGGCATCTTCTTCAACACCGGCCAGGTTTGCTCGGCCGGGTCGCGCATCCTCGCCCATGAATCCATCTATGACGAAGTTGTCGAGCGTCTAGCGGCACGAGCGAATTCCACCCGCATCGGCGATCCGCGCGAATCCTCGACCGCCATGGGCCCACTGGTTTCCGAAGTGCAGATGAAGCGCGTGCTCGACTACATCGAGATCGGCAAGAACGAAGGCGCCACCCTGGTCGCCGGCGGCAGCCGCCATGGAGACGTCGGCTACTACGTCCAGCCGACCGTCTTTGCCGGCGCCGAGCACGAGATGCGCATCTCGCAGGAAGAGATCTTCGGGCCTGTCGCCACCGTCATCAAGTTCAAGGACGACGAGGACGCCCTGCGCATCGCCAACGGCACGGTCTACAGTCTCGCCGCCGGCGTGTGGACCAGCGACATCGGCCGGGCCCATCGCTTCACGCGGCGGCTGAAGGCCGGCACCGTCTGGGTCAACACCTACGGCCCGACCGACATCAGGTTGCCATGGGGCGGCGCCCGCGATTCCGGCTTCGGCCGCGAGCATGGCGACATGGCGGTCGAGAATTTCACCGAACCCAAGGTCGTCTGGATCAACACCGGCCGCTGACACCGCGCCTCGCCTGAAGGCGGGGCGCTCCCCAACCATCCCTGACGACATCGGCAACCCTGCCCCCCGGCAAGGCCCGGAGAAGCTTTGCCAAGATTCTGGAGGAGTACAGCATCATGCGAATTGCAATCATTGGACAGCAGGCATTCGGACAAAGCGTGCTGGAGGCGTTCCTGGCCCGCGGCGATGAAGTCGCCGGCGTGTTCTGCGCTCCCGAAAAGGCCGGCGCCAGGCCAGACCCGCTGCGGGTGGCGGCCGAAAAGGCCGGCCTCAAGGTCTTCCAGTTGCCGAGCCTCAAGGGCGAAGCGGCGGAAAACGCGCTGCGTGCGCTCGATGTCGATCTCGCCGTCATGGCCTATGTGCTGCAGTTCGCGCCGCAGGCCTTCGTCAACATCCCCAGGCACGGCACCATCCAGTATCACCCCTCGCTGCTGCCGAAGTATCGCGGCCCGAGCTCGATCAACTGGCCGGTCATCAAGGGCGACGCCCAGACCGGGCTCACCATCTTCCGCCCGACCGACGGCCTCGACGAAGGCCCGGTGATCCTGCAGAAGAACGTCGACATCGGTCCCGACGACACGCTCGGCAGCGTCTATTTCGACTGGCTGTTCCCGCTCGGAGTCGACGCCATGCTGGAGGCGGCGGACCTCGTCGTGGCGGGCAAGCACAGTGAAGTCGAGCAGGATGAGAGCCAGGCCTCCTACGAGGGCTGGTGCAAGGATGCCGAAGCCAGGATCAACTGGCACGCCCATGTCGACACCGTCCACAACCTCATCCGCGGCTGCGACCCGGCGCCAGGCGCATGGACGACGGTCAACGGCACCAAGGTGCGGCTGTTTGAGGCGCGCAAGCACCTGGCGCGCCGGTTCGAGGACGTCACCGGCAAGCCCGGCGAGATCGTCTCGATCGGCGAGCGCAGCATCGGCATATCGGTGCAGGGTGGCGTGGTGGAGATCTTCAAGGTCCGTACCGAAGCCGGCCAGAAGCTCTCCGGCGCGGGCCTCGCCGACACCTTCGGCTTGAAGCCGGGCATGAAGCTCGGCACTGACGCGCCCGCACCGGCCCCAGTCCCTGCAAGGATTGCCGAGCCGGTCAGCTGAAACATGTTCCCCGCGTCGGCCATCGGCCGACCATCCTCCCGCGAAGCCGCCGAGCAATCGGCGGCTTTTGCTTTGCGTGGCCTTTGGAGCTTACGCCTACGACCGTGGCTTTTCCTTCTTGGGATCGTAGTGGGCGAAGGGCACGATCCTGGCCGGCAGGCGCTTCTGGTGGCCGTCGAGCTTGCCGATCTCGACCTCGGTGCCGACATTGGCGTGGGTGGCGTCGACGCGGGCGAGCGCGATGTTCTTGTTGAGCACCGGTGAGCGCATCGACGAGGTGACGATGCCGATCTGGGCGCGGCCGATATGGACGCAGTCGCCATGGCCGACGACGACGTTACTGTCGATGTCGAGGCCGACCAGCTTGTGGATCGGGTTGTCCTTGCGCCTGATCAGCGCCTCGCGGCCGATGAAGTCGTCGGTCTTGGTCTTCAGCGGCACGGTGAAGCCGATGCCGGCCTCGAACGGGTCGGTCTGGTCGGAGAACTCGTAATTGGCAAAGATCAGCCCGGCCTCGATGCGCACCATGTCGAGCGCGGCAAAGCCCATCGGCTTGAGCCCATGCGGCTGGCCCGCTTCCCAGACCGCGTCGAAGACCTTTTCGGCGTCGCGCGGATGGCACCAGACCTCGTAGCCGAGCTCGCCGGTATAGCCGGTGCGCGAGACCACGATCGGCACCCCTTGCGCATCGCCGATGCGGCCGATGGTGAAGCGGAACCATTCGAGCTCCGACAATGCCGGCTGGTGCGGCGGCGTCCAGACGATCTCCTTGAGGATGTCGCGGCTGTTGGGGCCCTGCACGGCGATGTTGTGCATCTGGTCGGTCGAGGAGCGGATGAGCACCTTGAGACCGAGCTTTTCCGCCACTTCGCGCAGCCACACGCCGGAATAGTCGTCACCGCAGATCCAGCGGAAATTGTCCTTGCCGAGGCGCAGCAAGGTGCCGTCGTCGATCATGCCGCCATGCTCGTAGCACATCGCGGTATAGACGACCTGGCCGACGCCGAGCTTCTTGACGTCGCGGGTCAGCGTGTACTGCATCAGGGCTTCTGCATCCGGGCCCGTCACCTCGAACTTGCGCAGGGCGGAAAGATCCATCACCACCGCCTTCTGGCGGCAGGCCCAGTATTCCTCGATCGGGCCTTCCTTGGCGAATTCCTGCGGCAGCCAGAAGCCCTTGTATTCGATGAAGTTGCGCGTGTGCTTGGCAAAGCTTGAATGGAAGGCGGTCTCACGGGTCATTTTGGGTTCGGCCTCCGGGGTCGTGCGTCTGGCGATCGCGCGCGAGAATTTGTGCTGGCCGGAATAGGTCCGGACGTGGATGTCGGTGAGGTTCCAGCCATTGGCCGGGGTGGTGTCGTCGGGGCAGGCCGAGGAGACGCAGACGATGTCGGTCAGGGCTCTCAGCAGCACATAGTCACCCGGCCGCGACCAGGGTTCGTCGGAGAACATCACGCCATGGGCGTCGATGCCGGTGTTGAAGAAGAAGTTGACCGCCATCCAGCCGGCGCGGGCATTGACGCCATGCGGGGTCAGTGCGCCGTTGAAGTTCTCCGAGCAGTTGATGTGGCCGGGATAGCCGATGTCGTCGTAATATTTGGCGTAGCAGGCGAGCGCGAACGCATCGTGGCGGCCGCAGGTGTCCTGGATGACCTCGACCAAAGGCTCGAAATCCTGGTCGAAATATTTGGCATGCAGGCCGGGCATCGGATAGGCGTGGCCCATCAGCGAGCGGGTGGCGGTGACGTCGAGGGCAAGGTCGCGGCCCTTGTCGAGCTTGCGCGCCGAAAAGCACTGGAAGTCGGTGCACTGGCGACCGTCGACGTCGATGATCTGGATGTAGTCGCCGGCCTTGACGAAGAAGGACTCGGCCGTCTTCGACTTGACCCTGAGGTCGAGCAGCGGGTCGGCGAGCGGATCGGGCAGGTCGGACTTGCCGGCGGGCCTGATCGTTGCGCGCTTGATCATCACCGCAAGCGGCGTCGAGGTGTCGTGGCTGTCGATCGCCATCGCCGCACCGGGGGCTGCCACCACCAGCGTGCCCGGACGGGTGACGGTGAAGCTCTCCTCGGTGCCCGCAGCGGTCGCACCATCGAAGAAGCGCACGGCCTCGACACGGCCGAGTTCGAGCTTGCGCCGCGCCAGCCCGGCGCGGAACGCCTGCAGGCTGTCGTCGCCGTCGACCAGCAGCGCCTTCAGCCCGGCAGCGTCGCTGTTCGAGCGCGTGCCCAGGATGCCGGGATCGGCCTTGCCGGCGGCATCGAAGGCCACCAGCTCGCAAGCCTGGCCGCCCTCGAGATTGCGCACCGTCACGCGGTCGCCGGCCTCGATCTCGATCAGTGCGGCGCCCAAGCCCGGCACATGGTAACGCTCCATGCCCGGCAACAGCAGCCCGGGCTGCAGGATGAGACTCGGCCGCGGCGGGCCGGAGGTCACGGCGGGGTAGTTTTCACCTGTCGTAGCCATCACCGCTCTCCTCGCAGCAATCGTGAGATCCTGAACGTCAGGCTACCTGCAGGCTGTGAACCAGTCCGCCGAGATACGTGAAAATCGGCGGCGCTTATGTGAAAAATTGTAACCGGACAGCGGTCACGCCGCCTCACTGGACCTGGAAGGTCGGCTTGAACCAGGCCGGCGCCAGGCTTCGCTCGAGATCGAGCGACTGCACGTTGGTCCGGTCGACAATCTCGACCGGCGGCCCGACATGGCGATAGCGCAGCGTGCCTTCGATCGCCCGGATCGCCTGGTCGATGGCGATGCGGCCCTGCAGCGGCGGCGAGTCGGTGGGCGCGGCCACGACCTTGCCCCGGTTGATTTCCCGAAAGGTGCCATGGGTGAAATAGTCTGCCAGGATTCTCACCTGGTTTGCCCGCCCCTGGGCCCTGAGAATGCTGACTGCGGCGTCCGCCGTCGGCGCGCTGCCGACGATGTAGTCGATATTGGGCTGCGTCTCGAGCAGTTCCTCGATCAAAAGCAGCTGGATCTCTACGCCGGTGTCGCCCCATTTGACGGCGGCGATTTCGGCCGAACTCTGCTTCAGCGCGCCGCGGAAACCGGCCTCGACGAACTTGACCCAGCCGGCCCCCTTGGGCCCGGGAAACCACGCCACCCTGACCGGCATGGTGCCGGCGGGATGAAGGCGAGCGAGATAGGCGCCGATCGACCGCCCCATCTCCTCCCACGAAACGCCCGACTTGGCCGTGATGCCGGCGCCGTCGATGTCGTTGACCGAGGCGATGACCGGGATGCGACGGGCGATCTCCTTGATCGTCGGCGTCAGCCCTTCATAGGACACGGTCCCGACGATCAAGGCGTCGGCGGTGGCGCTGCAGGTCCTGATCTGTTCGATCTGGCGGTCGAGATTGGGATACCCGCCAGCTTCGACGACGGTCAGTTTCACGCCGGCCGAGCGCGCCTGCTCGACCATGCCGTAGTTGACGCTGACCCAGTAGGAATCCTTGAGATGCGGATAGGAGGCGCAGATGCGCCAGGCTTTCGCGGCCTTCGCCACCGGCTGGTAGTCGATCGCCGTCGCCGGCCGGGAATAACCGAACGGCTCCTCCCACGCATTGAGCTTCCATGTGCCCGCAGCATCCTCGGCCATGGCTGGATGACCGCCACCGAGCGCCAGCAAGGCGGCAACAAGGAAGCTCGATCGATCAAGGCGTGCCGGCAATTTCATCGGCGCAAGCTAGACAGCTTACGTCGGCAGCGCAAACCATGGTTATATGGACCATGCTTCATCGTTTCGGTATCGGCGGAAGGCTGTTTCTCGCCTTCCTGTGCATCACTGGATTGTCGTTGTCGTCGGGCATCGCCAGCTGGCTGATCCTGCGCAACATCGCCGACGCCCAGGCCGTGGTGAACGCACAGGCGCTTCCCGCGGTGGCGGCAACCCAGCACACCGCCGAACTGAGCGCCAAGCTGATTGCCACCGCCCCGGCCCTTGCCGCCGTGCGTTCGCCCGACGAACTGCTGGCCGAGCAAGGCAAGCTCTCTGAGCTGTCGCAACAACTCGTCAAGTCGCTGACCGAGGTCAGGCGGCTGTCGATCGATCCCAAGCTCGTCGAAGAGTTTGCCGGCTCGGTCGAAAAGATGCTCGCCAACCTCAAGGAGAACAACGAGCTGGTGCGCCAGCGGTTGGACGAGGACAAGGCCTATCGCGAAGGCGCGGAGGCTGCGGCAACAGCTGCCCAGTCGATCCTGCTGCTTTCCGAGACGCTGATTTCCAACGCGTCCGCCGGTGCCTCGGCTGTGACGGCCAATCTGTACGGACTGATCGGCGATCCCGCGCGCCGCGAAGACGCCTACACCGCCGTCGACCGGTTGATCGAGCACGACATCTACCTGATGGAGCGCATGTATGAGCTGCGCCACCGCAGCGCCCAGGTAAGCCTTTTGATCAACCGGCTTGGCCGGGCAGAGTCGCGCTCCGAGATCAGCGAGATCAGCGGCATCTTCCAGGACCACATGAAAGTCATCCGGCGCCGGATCCTGAGCATCGACGATCCGGTGCGGCGCAAGCAGGGCGTCGCCTTCTTCGGCGCCATCGAGGCCGCCGCCGGCGAGGTGCCGGTGTCGGGCTCGATCTTCGGCCGCCGCCAGCAGGTCATCGACCTAGCCGGCAGGCTCGACGCCATGGCCCAGGCAAATCGCGATCTTGCCGTCACCCAGAACCAGGTCGCCCGGGACATTCTCGACCGCTCCGACGAGTTCGCGAGGACAACGGCCGACCGCGCCGACGACGCCGTCCGCATCGGCGTCATCGTGCTCGTCGTGACCCTGCTGGGCGCCATCCTGGCTTCGGGCGCGATCGTCTGGCTCTATGTCGAGCGCAACCTTGTCCGCCGTTTGAGCAGCCTGTCGCGCGCCATGCAGCGGCTGACAGCAGGCGACCTCGATGTCACCGTGACCGACACCGGCGACGACGAACTGCGCACCATGGCCGTCGCCGTCAACCAGTTCCGCGACGAGTCGCGCCGGCGCCTCGAACTGGAGCAGGACCGCGAACGCATCACCGACGAGCTCAGGCGCCACCGCGAAGAACTCCAGCAACTCGTCGAGGAGCAAACCGAGCAGATCAGGCAGGTCAACACCCGCCTGCGCCAGGAGGCGATCGACCACGACCAGGCGCGGGCGCGGGCCGAGCAGGCAAGCAGCGCCAAGTCGGCGTTCCTCGCCACCATGAGCCACGAGATCCGGACGCCTATGACGGGAATGCTCGGCATGATGCGCCTGCTCGCCGACACCAGGCTCGGCCCCAGGCAACGCGAGCACCTGTCGGTCGCGGCGAATTCCGGCGAGGCGCTGCTCGGCATCCTCAACGCCATCCTCGACTACTCCAAGGTCGAGTCGGGCAATGTCGCCGTCGAGAAGGTCGACTTCGACCTGTCGAAGCTGGTTACCGGCGTCGTCGCCTTCATGCGCCCGATGGCGACGGAAAAGGGCCTCGACCTTTGGCTCGAAATCGACCCGAAGCTGGCCCCTGCCTTTACCGCCGACGCCGGCAAGATCCGCCAGGTCCTGTTCAACCTGGTCAGCAACGCGATCAAGTTCACCGAGCACGGCCATGTCCGGGTCAAAGTGACGCTCGCCGCCAGCGCCAGGCAGGCGCAGACCGTGCGGCTCGCCGTTTCGGACTCCGGCATCGGTATTTCGCCGGAACGGCAGGATGACATCTTCCAGGCCTTCACCCAGATGGACGCCTCCATCACTCGCCGTTTCGGCGGCACCGGACTGGGCCTGGCGATCAGCCGCGAATACGCCCGGCTCATGGGTGCCGATCTCTCTGTCAGTTCGCGCCAGGGCGCAGGCAGCATCTTCACGCTTGAGATGCCGTTACAGAAGGCCGCGCTCGAAGCCAGCCTTCCCACCGTCAGAAGCCGCCGTACACGCAAGGCCTCAGCCTCGCCGCGCCACATACTGCTCGTCGAGGACGACGACGCCACCAGGCTGGTCTCGACCACGCTGCTGTCCCAGGCCGGCCACCATGTGAAGGCGGTGAGTTCGGGCTACCTTGCCCTGGAAGCCATTGCCGACTTCAAGCCCGAGATCGTGGTGATGGACGTCAGCCTGCCCGGCATAGACGGCATCGAGACGATGAAACGGCTGCGCACCGCGCTGTCGGCGCCCGACCTGCCCGTCATTGCGATGTCGGCGCATGTGTTCAAGTCCGATATCGACCGCTACCTCGATTCAGGCGTCGATGCCTTCGTGGCAAAACCCATCGTCCACGAGCATCTGCTCGATGCGGTGGCAGCACTGGCCAAGCGCCCGGCCGCAACCCGTCAGCCCATCGTCGCGCTCGACGTTGCGGCCTGCCAGGCCGATCTCGACGCGCTCGGCGCCGAGACGGTGCAGCGGCTGCATCGCATCGCCCACGACAGCCTGCCCGGACGTTTTAGGTCCATGCACGATGCCCTGGAAACCGGCGATCGCAAGACCCTCGGCGATCTCGCCCACGCGACGCGAAGCTCGGCCGGTTCGCTCGGATTTCCGCGCCTGCTGCAGGCTGCCGAAGCGCTCGAAGCGGCTGCGGCCGATGAGCCCGTCGCCGGGCTGAGGCGCATGGTCAAGGATTGCGAGGCAGCCTTTGCCGAAGGCACGCGGCAATGGCAGAAGATGCTGGAGGCCGACCCGGCGCATTCGGCCTGAGGGCCGACCCGGCGCTCAGAAACCGGCCGAGCCGCGCACCGCCTGGTTCGCGTCGGGCGCGAAGAAATAACCCTCGCCGTGAGCGGTAACGATGATGCGCGGCGTGCGCGGATTGTCGTTCAGCTTCTGCCGCAGCCTTCGCACCAGCACGTCGACGGTGCGGTCGCTGGCGTCCCATTCGCGCCGCGATATCTCGTGCAGCAGCCGCTCGCGCGACAGCACCTGCCCGGGATTGGCGGTCAGCACCGACAACAGCTTGAACTCGGCGCCGGTCAGCTCGACGAAGGTGCCGTCGGCCGCCTGCAGCGTGCGCCGCGCCACTTCCAGCGTCCAGCCGTAGAAATGGCGCGTGCCCGAGGCAGCGGGAGGCAGACGCCCCTTGCCGACGCGGCGCAGCAGGCCCTTGACCCGGGCCAGCAGCTCGCGGTGCTCCACCGGCTTGGTGACATAGTCGTCGGCACCGATCTCGAGACCGACGATGCGGTCGACCGTGTCGGTCCGGCCGGTGACCAGGATGATTCCGACGTCAGACCGTTCGCGCTGCTCGCGGGTCAGCTTGAGGCCGTCCTCGCCGGGCAGGTTGATGTCGATCATCAGCAGGTCCGCCGGATGCCTGCCCATGATGGCGCGCATCTGCTCGCCGTCGCCGGCCTCGCTGACCTTGTAGCCCTCGGCCAGGAAATAGCCGGCGAGCTTCGCCCGGGTGACCGGGTCGTCCTCAACGATCACGATGTGGTGCTGAACCCGCATGCCATCTTATCCTCCCAAGCCTCGATTAACATCTTTTCACAAGTCAGACCACGACTTTTACACCCCGCCCGACACCGGTTCACTTCTCACCGCTATGTTTGCTGGGCTGGAGTGGAAACAGGTCCATAGAGACCGACCTCCGCATCCCGTGGGAACGATCGCAACACAAAGGAAAGGGAGGTTCAATGAGGAATTTCACGAAGTCCGCAAGTATGGCCACGATTTTGGCTTTCGCTACGGGCACGGCATTTGCCGAGGATTCCACCGACGCCATCAAGATCCCGACGCACAACTGGTCGAGCCAGATCGTTGGCGCCCACATCGTCGGCAAGCTGCTCGAAAAGGGCGGCGCGAAGGTCGAGTACGTTTCCGCCGACAGCCAGGTCGTCTACACCGCGCTTTGCGAGGGCGACGTCAGCCTCGTGCATGAAGTCTGGGAAGGCGCCTTCGGCGTCGCTTTCCAGAAGGTGGTCAAGGAAGGCTGCGTCGTCGATGCCGCCACCCACGACGCCAAGACGCGCGAGGAATGGTGGTACCCCACCTATGTCGAGGAAGTCTGTCCCGGCCTGCCCGCATGGGAAGCGCTGAACGCTTGCGCGGACAAGTTCGCCACCGCCGAGACCTCGCCGAAAGGCCGCTTCCTCGGCGGTCCGGTCGACTGGCTCAAGCATGACTCCGAGCGCGTCGAAGCCCTTGCCATGAACTTCGAGGTCGTCAATGCCGGTTCGGCCGCAGCGCTTTGGGCCGAGCTCGACTCCGCCGTCAAGCGCAAGGAGCCGATCGTCCTGTTCAACTGGACGCCGAACTTCGTCGAAGCGCTTTATGACGGCAAGTTCGTCGAGTTTCCGGCCTTCGACCCCAAGTGCAAGGACGATCCGGCCTGGGGCAGCAACAAGGACCTGAGCTACGACTGCGGCAACCCGAAGGACGGCTACCTCAAGATCGCCGCCTGGAAGGAATTCCCGACCAAGTGGCCCAAGGCCTACGCTATCCTGCAGAAGATCAACTTCTCCAACATGGATATCGCGGTGCAGGCAAAGCTTGCCGACATCGACAACATGGAGCCCGAGCAGGCCGCCGACAAATGGCTGGCCGACAACGAGGCTCGCTGGAAGGCCTGGCTGGGTTCCGCCAGCTAACCCTGCACTAAACGACATCGCGCGGTGAAAGTGGCGCCTGCACAAGCAGGCGCCACCTCGCCCCTGCACATCCATCGGCCACCTTGGCGAGAGGCAAACTCGACATGACCGAAGCAAAAATCGCATGCCGCAATCTCTGGAAGCTCTACGGCGCCGACCCCGCCGGCTTCCTGCGCCGCCACGGCGGCAACCCCTCGATCGAAACCATCAGGGCCGAAGGTTACGTCCCCGCCGTCCGCGACGTTTCCTTTGAGGTCATGCCCGGCGAAATCCTTGTCGTCATGGGCCTGTCGGGCTCGGGCAAGTCGACCCTGCTGCGCTGCCTCGCCCGCCTGATCGAGCCGACCTCTGGCGAGGTCATGTTCGAAGGCCGCGACATCCTCGCCGCTTCCGAGCGCGAGCTGATCGAGCTTAGGCGCCACAAGATGGGCATGGTCTTCCAGCACTTCGCCCTGCTGCCCCACCGCACCGTGCTCGACAACGTCGCCTTCCCGCTCCAGGTCCGCGGCACCGATCGCCAGAAGCGCGAGGCCAGGGCCCGCGAAGTGATCGAACTCGTCGGGCTTAAGGGCCGCGAGGCCTATTATCCGCGCGAACTCTCAGGCGGCCAGCAGCAGCGTGTCGGCATCGCCCGCTCGCTCGCCGTCGGCCCCGACGTCTGGTTCCTCGACGAGCCCTTCTCGGCGCTCGACCCGCTCATTCGCCGCGAGATGCAGGACGAGTTCCTGCGCCTGCAGAAGATGCTCAACAAGACGATCGTCTTCATCACCCACGATTTCGACGAGGCGATCCGAGTCGCCGACCGCATCGCCATCATGAAGGACGGCGTCGTCGAGCAGCTCGGCACTGCGGAAGAACTGGTGACCTGCCCGGCCACGCCCTACGTCGCCGAATTCACCCGCAACGTTTCCCACGACCGCCTGCTCTCGGTGCGATCGATCATGGCGCCGGCATCCGCCCGCACGCCTGATGCGGCAGCGGTGCAGGTCGAGGCGCTTTTGGCAAGCGTCGCCCGCCAGGTGCTCTCGTCGGAACGCCCGGTCGACGTCGTCGACGACGGCGGTGCACTCGTCGGCACGCTCAGCCGCGACAGCCTGATCGATGCGCTCTACGGCAAGGAACAGTGCGCATGAATGCCGCGACCCTGACCCGCGCCACCGAGATGGAGCCGCAAAAACCCCTGGCATCTCTGGCGAAGCCGCTGCTCGTCGTGCTGCCCTTCCTCATCCTGCTGCTCGCGGCCTCGCTTCTCCCGGCCTGGGCCGTGCAGGTGCCCAAGGGTTGGACGATCCCCTTCGTCGACTGGGCGAACACGCTGATCGGACACATGCGCGACGACGCCATCTTCGGGCTGTTTTCGTTCCGTGACCTGACGCGCGGCATCGCCGAACTCATCACCTGGCCGCTGGCCTTCGTCGAAGGCTTGCTGGTTTCGGGCTTTCCGAAGATCGGCCTGGCGGCGATGCCATGGGTCATGACCGCGGGGCTGTCGGGCGTGCTCGGCTGTTATCTCAAAGACTGGCGCCTCGGCCTGCTCTCCGCCGGATGCGTCGCCTACATGGCGATCTTCGGCAAGTGGGAGCTGTCGATGATCACCCTTTCGGTGGTGCTTGTCGCGGCCCCCATCGCCGGTCTCATCGGTTTCGGCATCGGCATTCTCGCAGTGAAGAAACAGTGGTTCGAAGCGCTCATCGTGCCGCTGCTCAACGTCCTGCAGTCGCTGCCGCATTTTTCCTACCTGATCCCGATCGCTGTGTTCATCGGCGTCGGCCACAAGGCCGGCACGATCGCCACAGTCATCTTCGCCATTCCGCCCATGGCGCGGCTCACCATCCTTGGCCTCAAAGGTGTCGCCGAAGAGGTTCGCGAGGCCGGCAAGATGGCCGGCTGCACGCGTTTCCAGACACTGTGGATGGTCGAAATCCCCTCTGCCCGCCAGCCGCTGCTGGTCGGCGTCAACCAGGTCATCATGCAGTGCCTGGCGATGGTGGTCATCGCCTCCTTCGTCGGCGCCCGCGGCCTCGGACACGACCTCCTGTTCCGGCTCCAGGCGCTGAAGATCGGCCAGGCGCTGGAAAGCGGCGTGGCCATCGTTTTGATGGCGATCACGCTCGACCAGCTGAGCCGGGCCGCCGCCTACAAGGAGCCATCCCGCAGAGAGGACGACGCCACCTTCCTGCAGCGTTACCCGTTCCTCGGCGCATCGGCACTGGTCGTCGTCGGTTCGCTCATGCTGGCCTCGATCACGCCCTATGCCCAGGCCTGGCCTGCGGATCTCGCTCTCAGCACCGCACCCTTCTGGGACGCGCTGGTCGACTGGGTCACCGTTACCTTCTACGAGCCGCTGCAATATGTCCGCAACGCCATGCTGCTCTATGTGCTGATCCCCGTGCGAGACCTGTTCCAGAGCATTCCCTGGACGGCGATGGTCGCGCTCGTCGCAGCTGCAGGCTGGTCGCTCGGCGGCCTGCGGCTTGCGCTCACCGTTTCCGGCTTCGTGCTCTTCATCGCCTTCGCCGGCTACTGGGAGCGGTCGCTGATCACCGCCTACATGGTGACGGTCGCCGTGCTGATCTGCATCCTGGTCGGCCTGCCGATCGGCATCTGGGCATCGCGCAGCGAGCGCCGCACCAGCATCGTCAAACTGCTGTGCGACACCTTCCAGACCTTCCCGTCCTTCATCTACCTGATCCCCGTCATCATGCTGTTCAAGGTCGGCGACGTCGCGGCGATTTCGGCGATCATCATCTACGCCATGATCCCGATCGTCCGTTACACCATCTTCGGGCTACGCAACGTGCCGTCCGAAATCGTCGAGGCCGGCATCACTTCGGGCTGTACCAGGCGTCAGCTGCTGTGGAACATCCGCATGCCGCTCGCCTTCCCCGAGATCATGCTCGGCATCAACCAGACGATCATGTTCGCGCTGTTCATGGTCATCATCGCCGCATTCATCGGCACCAAGGACATCGGCCAGGAGATCTTCAAGGCGCTGACCTTCAACGATGCCGGCAAGGGTCTGGTGCTCGGCTTGTGCGTCGCCTTCATGGGCCTCACCGCCGACCAGCTGATCACCGCCTGGGCGACCCGGCGGAAGCAGCGGCTCGGCCTGGCCTAGAAACGTGCCCGGCGGGCGTTTGCGCCTCCGCCGGGCATCGCCTCAACGCTCGCGCAGCACAAGCCGATTGGCAAAGCCGCACGTCAATGCCAGCTGCGTCGTCCGCTGCCCGCTGCCCGCAGGCCCCTTGCACCGGATGTCGAACCTCGAGTTGATCGTCTCGAGCAGCGCCGTGTCTTCGGCCGCCGCGACCAATGCC
This sequence comes from Aminobacter sp. P9b, assembly GCF_045345995.1. Taxonomy (NCBI): domain Bacteria; kingdom Pseudomonadati; phylum Pseudomonadota; class Alphaproteobacteria; order Hyphomicrobiales; family Phyllobacteriaceae; genus Aminobacter; species Aminobacter sp. P9b. The sequence goes on from NZ_CP150082.1 coordinate 627,503, forward strand.
GCGACAGCCAGGGGGTCGACGTCAGTGAGCCCGTCGCCGCCCCGTTCCCTCAGGCTCCCGTCACCGGCTGCATCGGCATAATGCTTCAGCATCGCCCGGATCAGGTCGCCCTTGGTCGAGAAGTGATGGAGCAGCCCGCCCTTGCTGATGCCGGCCTGTCGGGCAACGGCATCCAGGGTGACCTTGCCGAAGCCGTTTTCCAGCGCGACGCAAACGGCCGCATGAAACAGGCGCTCCTTCTGTTCGAGGCGGCGCTCAAGCGCCGTCCGGCTGTTCGCCGGCTGGCTTGCGGAACCGTTCATTCCGCCGGAACCTGAGCCTCGGACGCATCCGCGCCTTCCCGCGTTTCCGCCTTCCCACGCCGCGTCAGCTTCATGACGGCGACGAAGAAGACCGGCACGAAGAACACGGCAAGCACGGTCGCCGAGATCATGCCGCCCAGCACGCCCGTACCGATGGCGTTCTGGCTGGCGGCACTGGCGCCGGTGGCGATGGCCATCGGCACGACGCCCAGGCTGAAGGCCAGCGACGTCATGATGATCGGCCGGAAGCGCAGCTTGGCCGCCTCCACCGTCGCATCGAGCAGCGACATGCCTTCCTTTCGCAGATCCTTGGCGAACTCGATGATCAGGATCGCGTTCTTGGCCGACAGCCCGATGATGGCGATCAGGCCGACCTTGAAGTAGACGTCGTTCGGCATGCCCATGACCATCACCGCCAACACCGAGCCCAGCACGCCCAGCGGCACGACGAGGATCACCGACACCGGGATCGTCCAGCTCTCATAGAGTGCCGCCAGGAGCAGGAACACGAACAGGATGCTGAGCACGATCAGGGCCGGCGCCTGCGAGCCGGACTGGATTTCCTGCAGTGACTGCCCGGTCCATTCATAGCCGAAGCCGGCCGGCAGCTGGTCCGCAAGGCGCTCCATCTCGGTGATCGCCGCACCCGAGGAATGTCCCGGTGCCGCCTGGCCGCTGATGCGCACCGCCGGATAGCCGTTGTAGCCGACGACCTGTGCCGCGCCCTTCTGCCATTCGACGCTGGCAAAGGAGGACAGCGGCACCATGCCGCCATGGGCGTTGCGCACGTTGAGGTTCAGCAGGTCCTCGGTCTGCATGCGCCGCCCAGCATCCGACTGCACCGTCACGCGCTGCATCCTGCCGGCATTCGGGAAGTCGTTGACATAGGCCGAGCCCAGGTTGGCCGAGATCGTCGAATTGATGTCGGCGAAGGTGACGCCGAACGTGTTCGCCTTCTCGCGGTCGATCAACAGGTTGGCCTGTGCGGCATCGGGCATGCCTTCGATGCGCAGGCCGGTGATGACCTCGCTCTTCGCCGCAGCCGCCATCAACTGGTCGCGCGCAGCGGCAAGCGCCACCTGTCCGCGGCCCGACCGGTCCTGCAAGCGGAACGTGAAGCCGTTGGAGGTGCCGAGGCCCTGGATCGGTGGCGGCGACAGCGCGAACGACACGGCATCCTTCATCTGGAACAGCGCCCGGTTCGCGCGGCCGGCGATGGCGGCGGCCGAGTTGTCGTCGTCTCGCTCGCTCCAGTCGTCCAGCGTCACGAAGGCCAGGCCGGCGTTCTGGCCGGCGCCCGAGAAGCTGAAGCCGTTGACCACCACCATGCGGTCAACCGCCTCCTCGCCCATGAAGATCGACTCGACATTCTCGGCGATCGCCCGGGTGCGGTTGCTGCTCGATTCCGGCGGGCCCTGGATGTCGACGATCAGGAAGCCCTGGTCTTCGTTGGGCAGGAATGACGTCGGCAGCTGGATGAACGACCAGCCGAGGCCCACCAGCAGCGCCAGGTAGATGACCATGAAGCGGCCTGTGCGCTTGACGATCCATCCGACGCTGGAGGTGTAGCTGCGCGTCGTCCGATCGAAGCCGCGGTTGAACCAGCCGAAGAAGCCCTTCTTCTCGTGATGGCCCTTGGCGACCGGCTTCAGGAAGCTGGCGCAGAGCGCCGGCGTGAGCGACAGCGCCAGGAAACCCGAGAACAGGATCGACACCACCATCGTCAGGCTGAACTGCCGGTAGATGACGCCGACGGCCCCCGGGAAGAACGCCATCGGCACGAACACCGCCGTAAGCACCAGCGTGATGCCGATGATCGCGCCGGAGATCTGCTTCATCGCCTTGCGTGTCGCCTCCCGTGGCGACAGCCCCTCTTCGGCCATGATGCGCTCGACATTCTCGACCACGACGATGGCATCGTCGACCAGGATGCCGATCGCCAGCACCATCGCAAACATCGTCAGCACGTTGATCGAGAAGCCCGTAGCCAGCATCACCGCGCAGGTGCCGAGAAGCGCCACCGGAACCACTAGGGTCGGGATGACCGTGTAGCGGAAATTCTGCAGGAACAGGAACATCACCGCGAAGACGAGCAGGATCGCTTCGACGAGGGTCGTGATCACCTTCTCGATCGAAACCTTCACGAACGGCGAGGTGTCGTAAGGGATCGCGTATTCCAGGCCCTCGGGGAAGTAGCGCGAGAGCTCCTCCATCTGCGCCCGGACCGCTTCCGACGTCGCCAGTGCATTGCCCGTGGGCGACAGCTGCACGGCGATCGCCGCGCTCGGATTGCCGTTCAATCTGGTCGAGAAGTTATAGTTTTCTGCGCCGACCTCGATGCGCGCCACGTCGGACAGCCGTACCGACGATCCGTCGGGATTGGCGCGCAGCACGATCGAGCCGAACTCTTCGGCGGAGGTGAGCTGGCCCTTCACCAGCACGGTGGCCGATATCTGTTGCGTGATCGGGTTGGGGTCGGCCCCGATGCGCCCGGCGGCAACCTGCGCGTTCTGGGACCGGATCGCGTTGGTGATGTCGTCTGACGTCAGGTTCAGGCCGACCATCTTGTCGGGATCAATCCAGATGCGCATGGCGCGCTGCGTCGCAAACAGCTGCGCCCGGCCGACGCCGTCGATGCGGCGGATTTCGCTGAGCACGTTGCGGCTCAGATAGTCGCCGAGGCCGACGACGTCGAGCGAGCCGTCCGTCGACGTCAGCGCCACCATCATCAGGAAGCCGCTTCCGGCCTCCTCGATGCGGATACCAACCTGCTTGACGACCTGGGGCAGCCGCGGTTCGACGCGGCGAACCGCGTTCTGGATGTCGATCGAGGCCTGGCCGCTGTCGGTGCCCGGCGCAAAGGTCGCGGTGATGCTGACCATGCCGGAGGAGTCAGACGTCGATTCGAAATAGAGCAGGCCTGGGACGCCGTTCAGTTCTTCCTCGATCGGCCGGGTGACGCTCTGGTAGATGTCTTCGGGCGCGGCACCGGCATAGGTGGCGCTGATCGAGACCTGTGGCGGCGCCACGTTCGGATATTGCGCGACCGGCAGGAACGGGATGGCGATGGCGCCGGCGAGCATGATGAAGATCGCCACGACCCATGCGAAGATGGGTCGATCGATGAAAAACTGGGGCATCTCTGATGATCCTTAGCCGGCCTTGGGCTCGCTGGCGGGCGTAGCCGCGCCGCTGCTGCCGGTTGCTGACGTCTTGTCCTTGGGCTTCCAAGCCTGGGCGGCGACCGCAGCGCCGGGCCTGACCTTCTGGAACCCTTCAACGACGACCTTGTCGCCCGCCTTGAGGCCTTCTTCGACGACCCAGCGGTCGCCGACCACGCGTCCGACCCGGACCGGGCGAAGCTCGGCCACGTTCTTGTCGTTGACCACATAGACCTGCGAGCCGCCCCCCGAATCGCGCTGGATCGCCTGCTGCGGGACTGCGACGGCGTTCTGCTGGATGCCCTGCTCGATCAGCACGCGCACATACATGCCCGGCAGCAGGTCGCCCTCGGGGTTGGGGAACTCACCGCGAAGCGTCACCTGCCCGGTCGTGGCGTCGACCGCGGCTTCCAGGAACAGGAGCTTGCCCGGATGCGCATATTCACTGCCGTCGTCGAGCCTAAGCATGACGCGTGCCGCGCCTTCTTCGGCATTCGTCAGCGCGCCGTTTTCAAGCGCGCGCCGCAGCCTGAGAAGCTCGTTCGCCGACTGGGTGAAATCGGCATAGACCGGGTCGATCTGCTGGATTGTCGCCAGGCTTTCGGGGCCATTGGCGCTGACCAGCGCCCCCTCGGTGACCATGGCGCGACCGATGCGTCCGGAGATCGGCGCCGTGATTTCGGCATAGTCGAGATTAAGCTGCGCCGTCGCAAGCCCGGCGGTGGCGATCGCCACGTCGGCATCGGCCTGCGCAAGGGCGGCAACGGCGTTGTCGAGCTGCTGGCCGCTGGAGACGTTGCGCTCGCGCAGTTCGCTCTGGCGCTGGGACTGCTGGCGTGCCTGCAGCTGGACCGCCTGCGCACGCTGCAGTGTCGCTTCGGCGCTCGCCACCTGCGCCTGGAACAGCGCCGGGTCGATGCGGTAGAGCACGTCGCCCTCCTTCACCAGGCTGCCCTGTTCGAAGACGCGTTCCAGCACGATGCCCGAGACGCGCGGCCGCACCTCGGCGATGCGGGTCGGGGCAATGCGCCCGGGCAACTCGTTCAGGATGGGCAGCGCTTCGGGCACCACCTCGATCACGCTCACCGGCGATGGCGGGGGTGCCGACGGTTTTGCCTCGGCTGAACCGTTGGCATCGCTGCATCCGGAGACGAGTGCGAGCAGGCCGACGGCCGCGGCAAGTTTGAGCGGCAAAGCGGGTATACGCATGGGAAAATCCAGAAAAGGTTGACGATGGCCGGAACGGCGAGTGATGGCTGTGATGATGGGGTGGTGTGATGGCGGGCGATCAATCGCCTGACGGAGGTCTGGGCGCTTGGGAACTCAGATGCTCGGCGTTGATCAGCCAGCCTATGTCGCGCAGGATGTCCGCGCGTTCGGCATCCGACCAGGGATGCAGATTATGCATTTCGAGGCGCTTGAGGCCTTCGAGTGCCAGAAGCGCAAGAATGGCGCCGCGCGGGTTGTCCGCGGTTTCCGTGACCGAGGCGATCATCCGTGCATAGACCGCTTCGATGATGCCGCGCGATTCGGCGTCCTGGGCGAGAGCGGAAACCAGATTTACCGCCACGGCGCGGGCATGGTCGCGCGGTCGCTCGGCCGCCGCCGCGACGAGGCCGTTGATCGCCGGGCTCGGAACCGGTCCAAGTTCGACCGTCGCCGCCTGGACCCGCTGTTCCTCGTTCTCGACGCGCCGCCGTATGACGGCATTGATGAGCTGCTGCTTGGATTTATAGTCGTAGACGACGCTGGCCTTGCTGATCCCGGCCTCGGTCGCGACTGCGTCCAGCGTCAGGTGTGCAGCGCCATCGCGCACGACCACGAGTTCCGCCGCATCCAGAATGTCGCTCTGCTCGATTACCCTGGGACGGGCCATATGTTCACGCCTGCACTGCTTGCAACAATTACCGAACGGTTGGTCGGTAACGGATAATAGGTGCGGTGCAGCGATAACTTCAATTCACCAATACGTGTACCGGAGCGGTCACGCCCCTTACCCTGCCATGTTCGCAGATACTCGTGTGGCATCGATTTGCCGGCAGGCTCAGCCTCGGCGGAGCCCCGACGCCCCGTCCGTCTGCCATGAAGCTTTCCTTCAACGGGAAGCCCCGAAAGCGGGCATTACACGCCTCTTTCAGTATGCGCCGGCTCAGCATCGATAGTCGAAGAAGGCGCGGGAAAGGGCCGTCTCGCAGTCCCTGCCCGCAGCCTTGTTTGCGCCTGGAAATGCGAGGTCAGGCTGACCCAGAGCCGGCGGCCTTCCATCACGGCATTGTGTTCCGCCGTTTCGACCGTCCAGCAGGCTGGCAGGCGCGCGATCCGAGGCGACCTCGCCGAGGCGCGCGGCGAGACCGCCGCGCTCTGGCGCAGTCGGTTGTCGCAGAGATGGAAGCTATTGCTTGGCTACGCCCGCACGTCGGCGAACGTCACCAGCCGGCGGCGGTCTTCGCACCAGAGCGCGAGGTTGATGCAGGCAACGCTCTTCCAGAAGGTCAGCTTGACGCTCTGGCTGGCGTCGCGCAGTTCCGCGTTGCTGTCGAAGCAGGCCTGCAGGCGATAGAACGGCACGCGGCTGCACAAATGGTGGATGTGATGCAGGCCGATCGAGCCGGTGATCCACTGGGCCACAGCGGGCAAGGCATACCAAGAGCTGCCGCCGAAGGCAGCGACATGCAGGTCCCAGGCCTCGCCGGCATCCCAGCGCGTCTCTTCGAACTGATGCTGGACGTAGAACAGCCAGCCGCCGGCCCAGGCACCCATCACCACGACAGGCAGGACCGCCAGCATCACCGCCCAGCCGGCCAGGAGAACGAGCCCGCCATAGACAAGCACCAACGCCACATTGAGGCCGCCGGCGCTACGCCATGCCTCGACGCGCGGAATGGCATCGTTGTAGGGCAGCCGGTGCATGATCAGGAAGTAGATCGGCACGCCGATCACGATCAGGATGATCGGATTGCGATAGATGCGGTACATCAGCCGCTGGCCGGTGGTCATCGCCTCGTATTCGGCAACCGTGCGGGTATCGATATCGCCGATGCCGCGCTTGTCGAGATTGCCCGACGAGCCGTGATGGACGGCATGGGCCTTCTGCCACAGCGTATAAGGCGTGAAGGTGAAGACGCTCAGCACCCGCCCGATGATGCGGTTTGCCTCGCGCGAACTGGTGAACGAGCCGTGGCCGCAATCGTGCTGGATCGCAAACAGCCGGACCAGGAAGGCCGCACATACCGGCGCCAGCAGCGCCAGCAGCAGCCAGCGCCAGGCGCCGAGCAGCGGCTCGGCATAGGCGGCGAGCCAGACAAGTACCGTCCCCATCGCCAGGAATGGCACCAGCGTCACAGCCAGTTCGAACGCCGCGCGGCGGTCGTCGGGATCGCGGAAGCGATTGCAATGCGATGCAAGCCGGCGAACAAGGGCCTTTTCGGCCGCGTGTTCACTTGCAGCCACAGCCCCGGTGGGCTGGCCGTCCGCCTTGGACGACATCAATTTCGTCATTTAGTCCCCGAAATCTCGCTGCCAACTCGGTCAAGCGCGCCATTTGTCCATAATGCGCGGCAAGCGCCGTGACTAGTGGGTCCACCGTGGCATATTGGCTAAATACAGTGCTGTTGCACCGCTGCACGTAAATCATGGCGTTTTCCTGTTGAGTGCGGCGGCCATTACGTCTTAGGTCGCGGAAATCACGCCATCGGCTGCAGGGGAACGTCATCCATGACTTCTTTGGAAATTTCCACCGGCTCGGCCAGATGGACCACGCTCGCCAGCCACCGCCTGTGGCTCCTGCAACAGGCCGACGCGCTGTTCTCCTTCTTCGAGCGCGAAAGCCTCAATCCGCTCGGCGGTTTCCACGACCTCGACGACCAGGGCCGCCCGCTGGCGCCAGGCGCCGTGCCGGGCAACTTCGCTGGCCGCCAGATCCATGTCACCACGCGCATGGTGCATTGCTTTTCGATCGCCCATTTGCTCGGCCGGCCGGGCGCCGACACACTTGTCGACCACGGCATGGAGTTTCTCTGGAACGGCCATCGCGACACCGCCAATGGCGGCTATTTCTGGGGCGTCGGCTATGACGGCCCGACCAACGACACCAAGCAGGCCTATGGCCACGCCTTCGTGCTGCTTGCCGCCGCGAGCGCCAAGGTCGCCGGCCACCCCGATGCCGACCGCCTGCTGACCGACATCTCGACCGTCCTGTCCGAAAAATTCTGGGAAGACAGCCACGGCGCCGTGGCCGAAGAATTCACCCGCGACTGGAAACCTTTCGACAGCTATCGCGGCCAGAACTCCAACATGCACCTGACCGAGGCGCTGATGGCCGCCTTCGAGGCGACCGGCGACAGTACTTACCTCACCATGGCCGAGCGCATCGCCGATCTGGTCATCCGCCGCCATTCGGCCGCAGCAGGCTGGCGTCTGCCCGAGCACTTCACGTCCGACTGGAAGCTCGACCGCGACTACTCCGGCGACCCGATGTTCCGCCCTTACGGCACCACGCCGGGCCATTCGCTGGAATGGGCACGGCTTTTGCTGCAGCTCTGGGAACTCGGCGGCCGCAAGCTCGACTGGTTGCCGGATGCGGCCAGGAACCTGTTCGGCCAGGCAACGGCGGATGGTTGGGACACCGCCAGGGGCGGCTTCTACTACACGCTCGAATGGGACGGCTCTGCCCGCATCAGGGATCGCTACTGGTGGCCGTGCTGCGAGGCCATCGGCGCCGCCAGCGTGCTCAACGCCATCGATGGCAATCAGGCCTACGAGGACTGGTATCGCCGCATCTGGAGCTTCTGCGCCACCCGCTTCATCGACCGCCGCAACGGCGGCTGGCACGCCCAGCTCGACCACGAGCTCAAGCCCAATGCCGGCCCCTTCTATGGCAAGCCCGATATCTACCACGCGCTCCAGGCCTGCCTGATCCCGCTATTGCCGACCACCGGCAGCATCACCCGCGGCCTCAGCACGGTCAGCATCCAGCTCTAGCAATTCGGACGCGCGGTTGACGGCGACGCTCACGGCCAACGCGCCGCAACCTGGTTGCCGAAGATCGCGCGCTGCATGGAGCCTGCCAGCGTCGCCGCGTAGGGTGTGGCGATGTGGTGCCGGTCGCGGAACGTCAGCTTGCCGCCGATCATCGCCGGGCATGTCGTCTCGTTGCAGAACAGTTCGGTGAGGTCGACATATCTCACACCAGGCAGTCTTGACGTCGCGGCCTGTTCGGTCTCCGACACCCGCTCGTCGATCGCCTGGTTTCGCGGCGTATCGCACACCGCGGCACTCCGGCCCTGCCACAATGAACGGGCGACGCAGCGATCAAGATACGACTTGTGCACCGGAACGTCCCTGAGCAGCACAACCTCGGCGCCTGTCTCGCTCAGCGCTGCCAGTGAGGTCCTCAGGCCATTGGCCCAGACGTCGCGCGTGACCAGGTGATCCAGGTCGCCATTCACGTCGTTCTCGACATAGCTGTACGAAAACTGCGCAACGATCACGGCGTCGGGTTTCAGATCGGCGATTTCCTTCATCGCCGATTTCCGCCACGCATCGCATTCCCCATAAGCCCGCATCAGGCGCACGTTCCAGGTCGGCACCGCGGCGACCGAACAGGAGGATTTCAGGTAAGTCACCACGCGCCAGTTGTTCGCCTCGGCGATCTTCGCCAGCGGCGTCGACCAGTGGTCGGCGTGTGAATCGCCGAAAAGCACGATCGTCTTTCGCGGCTGCGATGCCCCGAGGCTGCAGCTGCGCGGCTCGGTCTGCTCCAGGCTGGCGACGCAAGCGGTGTCGATCTGGCGCGCCGACGACGAGCGCGCGGCACTTTCCGCGATGAGCCTCTGGTCTGGATCGACGCTTCGAGCCGCCAGTTGGGCAGTGCCATAGGACAACGTTACGCCAAGCGACGTCAGCAGGACTGCAAGCCCCAGCGAGCGCGCCGAACCGGCCGAAAGCCAGCCGCTCAGCCGCACCGGATTCTCGACGAAACGATAGCTGAGAACGGACAAGCCAACCGTCACCAGCAGGCAGGCCAGCCGGCCGCCGAGCGTAAGGTCGGGCCACAGGATTGTCGCATAGACGATCACCGGCCAGTGCCAAAGGTAGAGCGAATAGGAGAGCTTGCCGGTCCACTGGAAGGGCGCAAGCGACAGCAGCGCCGCCGGCCCGGCGGCGCTTTGGCGCGCGCCCGAAAGCAGCAGCATGGCCGTGCCGATCACCGGCAGCAGTGCAAGGAAGCCCGGGAATGGATCGGCTTCCGAGACAGTCAGATAGGTTGCCCCGATCAGCGCGAGGCCGGCCCAGCCCATGACAGGCGCGAAGCGGAAGCCCGACGCCCAGCGCTCGGCGACCGTTAGCGACACCAGCCCGCCGACGGCGAATTCCCAGGCCCGCAACGGCGAGAAATAGAAGGCCCAGGGTTGCGAAACCGTGGTCATCCAGGCGCAGGCGGCAAACGACGCCACCGCCGCGACGCCGAGGAAAACGGCCACGCCCCTTTCGCCCGGCCGGAACCGCGCCACCAGCAGCAGGAACGCCGGCCACAGCAGGTAGAATTGTTCCTCGACCGACAACGACCAGAAATGCAGGAACGGGTTGTTCGCCGTGTCGGCCGCGAAATAGTCGAACGACCACCTGAGCAGCCAGAGATTGATGACGTAGCTCGAGGCAAACAGCGCCCCCTTGGCGTAGAGCTGCTGCTCCGACGGTGCCAGGATGAAATAGCCCACCACCAGCGTAGCCACGATCACCAGCAGCGATGCCGGCAGCAGCCGGCGCGCGCGGCGTCCGTAGAAGCGCCAGAGGTCGACAGTGCCGCTGCGGCCGATCTCCTGCATCAGGTGCCTGGTGATCAGGAAACCCGAGATGACGAAGAAGATATCGACGCCGATGAAGCCGCCGGGCAGGTTCGACATGCCGAAATGGAACGCCACCACGCCGCCCACGGCGATGGCGCGCAGGCCCTCGATGTCGGGCCGGAACGTCGACGCGGCTGCGCTCATGAGTTGGCGGGGATGAGGCTGCTGGACATGCGGGCAGGATCGGCGACGCAGTCCGGCAGGACAACTCAAACTATGTTGCAATGCAATATGATCGCTTCGGCACGATCTGCCGCAACGCCATGGAAACGAACGCGCTGCGGCGCCTGCCGCCCATAACATCGAGCCTGACTTTTCTTGCCGGGCCTCTTTGGACGGAACCGATACCGCTCCGGCCGGTTAACCCGGCGCGAAGGGGTGAAAATCGAAGAGGTAGAAGATGAGACATTCACTCGCCATCGCGGTCCTGCTTGCGTCCACCGCTCTCGCAACGCCCGCCTTTGCCGGTGGCGCGGCCAGCACGGAAGCCCGCTCCGTGGACACCTCCACCACGGCGAGCACCGGCGCCAAGGCTGATCTCGGCACAGTCCTGTCGGCCATCCAGGCCAGCAAGAACACCGCGACCGCCATCCAGGCCATGACCACGGTCGGCGCGGTCAACATCGTCAAGCTGTTGCCCACCGGCGACGACAAGCAGGCGCTGGACAAGGCCGTCGGCGACAATCAGGCCGACATCACCGGCGTGCAGGCTGCGATCATGGCCAACAAAGCGCTCAAGACGAAGCTCGACGCCGAAACGGTCGACACCTCGGCCATCGTCGCAGCCAGCATCGAGGCCGACGGCTCGGTCACGGTCTTTGTGAGATAGCCTCACATCGGCCGCGCAGCGTGGTCCGGCGGCTTGAAGCGCCGGACCACGCTGGCACCCTTGCCGAAAAGCTTGATCCAGCGGCACAATATCGCCCGCCCGGCGCCGATCTGCGCTATGGCACCTCCGCCGGGGCGATCTGACCCGGCGTCGAAACCCGCCGGACCACATGACAGCCCATCCCGCAACCGCGCCAGAACAACGCTTCGCCGCATTTCGCCATAGCGCGTTCTCGCGTTTCTGGATCGCGCGTTTCCTCGCCACCTTCTCCACCCAGATCGTCTCCGTCGGCGTCGGCTGGCAGATCTACGACCTGACGCGAAATCCCTTCGACCTCGGCCTCGTCGGCGTCATCCAGTTCGCGCCGGCCTTGCTGCTGGTGCTCGTCACTGGCGTCGTCGCCGACCGCTTCGGCCGCCGGCTCATCATGGCGCTGGCAGCGCTTGTCGAGACAGCGTGCGCAGCAACCCTCCTGCTCCTCACCTTCCACGGACTTGCCGGTCCGCTGCCGATCTTCGCCGTGCTCGCCGTCTTCGGCATTGCCCGCGCCTTTTTCGGCCCTGCGTCGGCCTCGCTGGTCGCCAACCTGGTTCCGGCCGAGGATTTCGCCAACGCGGTCGCCTGGAACTCGTCCGCCTGGCAGACCGCCACCATCGTCGGGCCGGTCGCGGGCGGCCTGCTCTATGGCGTCTCGCCCGAAGCGGCCTATGGCGCGGCCACCGCGATCATGCTCGCCTCGGCGGTGCTGATCTTTTCGATCCCGAAGCCGGCACAGCGCAGCGAAACGGACGCGTCGACCGCCGAAACTCTATTCGCCGGTTTCCGCTACATCTGGGGTGAAAAGATCGTGCTCGGCGCCATCTCGCTCGACCTGTTCGCCGTGCTTCTGTCGGGCGCCGTCGCGCTCCTGCCGGTCTATGCGCGCGACATCCTCGAACTCGGGCCATGGGGCCTTGGCATGCTGCGCGCCGCTCCCGGCGTCGGCGCCATCGTCGTTGCCGTCTGGCTTGCCGGCCATCCGATCCGCGACCATGCCGGCCTCGTGATGTTCGTTTTCGTCGCCTTGTTCGGCGTGGTCACGGCAATATTCGGCGTCTCGACCATTCCCTGGCTGTCGATCACCGCCCTTGCCCTGATCGGCGCCACCGACATGGTCAGCGTCTACATCCGCGAGACGCTGATTCAGCTGTGGACGCCGGATCGTGTCCGCGGCCGCGTCAACGCCGTCAACGGCGTCTTCGTCGGCGCCTCGAACGAACTCGGCGAATTCCGCGCCGGTACCATGGCCGCCCTGATCGGAACCGTGCCGGCCGTCGTTTTCGGCGGCATCGGCGCCGTTGCCGTCGCCGGCATCTGGGCCTGGACCTTCCCGCAGCTGCGCAAGGTCAGGCGCCTCGATGGAAGGGTGTGACGGGACGCGGTAGGGGAATAGGGCAGTATCTATCCGAGGAGCCCTTACTCCCTTACTCCCTTACTCCCTTACTCCCTTACTCCCTTACTCCCTTACTGCCTTCCCCCTGGCCAAATATCGTAACCAGAAACTCGTCGAGCCAGCGCTTGAGGTGCATGTCCCAGATCAGCCGGCCACCGAGATGGTCGCGTCCGGGCTGTGCGCCGGGCAGAACGAAGCGTTCGGCCCCACGCACCACCCAGCGTTGCATCATCACGCGCGTCAGCTCGGCGTGGAACTGGATGCCCCAGGCATTGTCGCCATAACGGAAAGCCTGGTTGGGATACGTGTCCGAAGAAGCCAGCAGAACGGCGTCTTTCGGGAGAGAAAAGCCCTCGCGATGGAACTGGTAGACCATTTCGGGCCAGTGCATCAGCTTGCGGCCCTCCTCGGTCGCCTTGATCGGATACCAGCCGATCTCCACCAGCCCGTCGCCATGGCCCTCGACCTTGCCGCCGAGATGGTTGACCAGCATCTGTGCGCCAAGGCAGATGCCGAGGAACGGCCGGTTCTCCTTGAGCGGCACGGTCAGCCAGTCGGTCTCGCGGCGCACGAATTCATCGTGATCGTTGGCGCTCATCGGCCCGCCGAACACCACCGCACCGGCGTGTCCAGCAAGGGTCTCGGGCAGGTTGTCGCCCAGCGGTGGCCGGCGGATATCGAGATCGAAACCGTTCTCGATCAGCACATGGCCGACACGGCCGGCGCTGGAATGCTCCTGATGCAGGACAACCAGGATCTTCGCTCTCGCCTTGCCCGGCATCGAGCGCCTATTCGTCCGCTTCGGGTCCGACGGAACGCTGCGCCTTCTGCGCCGCCTTGCGCTTGGCCTCGATGCGATCGCGGCTTTCGACGCCGATCAGTTCGGCGATGCGCCAGATGGTGTTGTCCTCCATCTCGTGCAGCTCGCCATCGGCATAAACGATCTCCCACATCATGCCGATGAAGTCCTTGCGCGCCTCGTCGTCGAGGCTGCGCTTGAGCACGCTGGTGAAAGCGTAGAGATCGATCGCCTCGTTGTCGGCCTGCTCGCCGGCCTTCGCCAGCCGGTCGAGTTCGCCACCCGAAATGCCGTAGCTCTTGGCCAGCAGCTGCTTGACGCGCTCCCATTCGACGTCCTGCCGGTCGCCGTCGGCGTCCATGACGTGATACATCAGCGCCGCTGCGGCGACGCGCGGGTCGTCCTCGCTCGATTGCCTCGTGCCCGCCGACGGCAGATCCTTCAGAAACGAAATCATGCGCTCGAACATTGGCAGAATCCTGTTTGGGGCCAAGCCTAGATTTAGGGTTGGCCGATAATCAAAACAAACGGAAACGCCGCTGGGCGTTTTCCCGTTCCACCTCGGGGTCGACACCCGGGTCGTCGGGAAGCCGGATCGGCTCTGCCTTGTCCTCGTCCACCACCCCGGCGACACCATCCGGCGTCGGCGGAACGACTTTTGCCGTGGCTGTCTCAGTCGCCTTTTCCGGCATCACCTCGACGTCGCTTTCCACCTCAACGATGTCATCGCCGGCGGGCTGTGCGGCCCGGATCGCCGGGATCGCCACGCGTGCTTCCGGCTCCTCGTCTTGCTGTTCGATGAGATGGCCGAGACGCTCCTCAGGCGCCTTCCATTCGAAGGCGTCAAGCCTGCCGGTCACCGGCGAGAACGGCGCCCAGCGCTCGGAAACGACGCCGTCGGCGACCCATGCCGGGTCGCGCGGCGCCCGCACCGCCTTGGCGAGCCACTGTCGCACCTTGCCCTGGTTGCCGGTTTCCGCTTCTTCGATGTCGGCAAGCAGCAGGTAGGCGCCCTCGCGCGGCTGCATCCGGGCCGCCGCCTCGGCCTCGGCGCGTGCCAGCGCATAATCCTGTGCCTCCAGCGCCGCCCGCGCCACGGCAAGCGAGGATTCAGGGTGGTTCTGCTTCAGCGATTGCAGCTTCTTGGCCCGTGCCAGCCGGTCGAGCACCGCATCGCCGGGTCGGCCATGAACATAGAGTTCGGCGACATCTGGCAGCGGTTCGGCCTTCCACGCGCCTTCCAGCGCTTTCGAGCCCTTACGCACGTCGTTCTGGCGGAACAGCGCCTTGGCAGCGACGATGGCCGCCGGGCCGAACTCCGGCCGCAGCCGGTTGGCTTCAAGTGCCGCGGTCCGCGCCGTGTTGAAGTCGCTCTCGAACAGCGACATCGCCTTGGCCGTCAGCAGCACCGAGCGGCGGTTGTTGGCGACGTCGCGCTCGATCTGCCGTGTCGCTTTCTGGGCATCGACCAGCGCCAGGGCGCCATCCCAGTCGCCGCGCTCGGCCTTTTCCTCCAGTGTCGAATCCGCCGCCCAGGCGAGCTGTGGCGCAAGGCCTGCGGCGCGCCCGGCATAGTGGCGGGCGGCCGAGCGATCGCCAAGCCTTTCGGCCTCGAGATAAAGTCCGCGCAGGCCAAGCAGGCGCATTTCGGGATCGTCGAGCATGGCCTCGAATTTCTGCCGCGCGCCGTCATGGTCGCCTTCGAGCAGTGCCGCCTGGGCATCGAGCAGCTGGATCAGCGGCTCCTGGTCGAAGCGGATCAGCTTTGCCGCTTCCTTGTTCTTCTTGCGCGCGAGCGCCGCATCGCCGGCACCGGCAGCGATCATGCCGGTCGACAGCGCCTGGTAGCCACGGTCGCGGCGGCGGGCGCGGAAATGTCGGGCGATGGCATAGGGGCTGTTCCACAGCGACTTGGTCAGCCACCACGACAACATCACCGCAACCACGATGGCCGTCACGGCCACCGCAGCAACCATCAGGCTGACCTGGTACTGGTAGCCGCCGAAGGTTACCACCATGTCGCCTGGGCGATCAGCCAGCCAGGCAAAACCGAGCCCGAGCCCGAAGACGACGGCAAGGAAGAACAGGATGCGTATCATCTGATGTTCCTCACGCCTTCATCGCATTGGCGACGAGCTGGTCTACCAGCGTCTCGACCTCCAGCCGCGCCTTGACCTTGGCGGCAAAGTCGACACCCGCCGCCTTGGCCGTATCCGGCAGCGTCTCGTATTCGGCAATTGCCTTGGCGAAGTCGCCCTGGCTGACCGCCAGTTCCATGCGCGCCACCGTTTCTGGCGCGCCAGCGCCTTCGACGGCGCCGATCGGCCGCACCTTGACCAATTGTTCGGCGCTCGAAACCAGGCGCTCGAACACGCCGGCGTCGGGATTGACCGGCTTCGCCGCCGCGATCATCGCGTTGGCGGCGGCGTCGGTCTCGGCGACGATGTCGGCCCGTGTCGCCACGCCCTTTTCGGCATGCGCCCTGAGCGTGGCCAACTCCGGCGCGTCGGGCGAAATGGCGGCGAAGGTTTCGAGTTCGGCGCCGAAGGCGCCACCCCGGTCGACGGCTGCCTTGAGCGCCGATGCGGCGATCGCCAGCGCGATCTTGGGCTGGGACGCCTGCGCCTCGACCTTGGAGGCGAGCGCGGAAACCGACTGCTCCAGCGTCGCCATCTTGCCGTCGTCGGCAGTCGCTGCCTCGCCAGCCGACTTCACCGCCGCGTCGAGCCCGGCAAGGCGTTCGTTCAGCGCCGCGATCTCGGTCGACGCCGCCCCGTTCTGGCCGAGCGTGGCAACGGCCGCCTCGATCTGCTTGATGCGGCCGTCGAGCCCTGCGAGCGCCTCGCCCGATCCGGCCTGGCCGGCCGCCGTCTTCAGCGCCTCGACCTCGGATTTCACTTCCTGGACCGCTGTGGAAAGGCCATCGACCTGTCCCTTGAGCTCGCCGCCCCCGCTCGAAGCGCCGATATCGGCGACCTGCGACTTCAGCGATGCGATCTCGGCCTGCAACTGCTCGTCGCCGCTGCTGCCGGCGCTGCCTGGTGTGCCCAGCACGCCTGCATATTGCAGCCCGCCGGCCACCAGAAGCGTGATCAGGCCGCCGGCGAGTCCCGGCAGGATGCCGGACGTCGGCCGCCGCGCCGGGCCTGACGTGGAAGCAGCCGAACTTGACGCGTACGAACTGCCGGCACCCGAAGCTTCAGCCGGCGCCTCGGCCTTCGGCTTCTGCGCCTGCTGCCCATTGTCGAAATCATAGTCATAGGAAGCATAATCGCTATCGGCCGGCGCTTTCGGCTCGCGAGCCGCGGGCTCTGCCTCGTCACCCATCGTCGCCGAAACGCTTTCGGCCTCTGCCACGGCCTCGGCCTTGGCGACGTCCTCGACGCGCGACACCGCGCCTGGCTCCAGCTCGATCGTGACCGGCTCGCGATGCGTCTTCGAGTGGCGCGTCTTCGGCGTCTTGACCATGCTTGGGGCTCCGAGATTTCGTTGGCACATGTCCCGCGGCGGTTGCGGGGTCGAAGATCAAAATCAGTAACACCCACCGTCCAGCGAAAAAAGGCCGCGTGATGGCACGTTCAACGCAACGTCAGTCCGGCAAGCCAAGAAGATCGAGCAACGCATCCTCGTTGGGATCGGGCGCGACCTCGACGTTGAAGCCGTCGCCCAGCGCCGACGCAATACGCCCCGACAGGCAGAAACACGTCGCACCCCGTATCAGGTAATCCGCCTCGGCCTGCATTTCCATCAGCGTACCGAATGCGGCTGCCGCCCGGGCCGAATAGATCAGCACCGCGTCGACCGGCTGGCCGCCGAGTTGCTGGCGCACGAACGAAGGCGGCGGTGAAAGAGCTATCGTGTCGTAGGTTTCGATAGGCACGACCTTGATGCCGTTTGCGCCGAGGCGCCGCTCGAAATCCGGCATCCGCACGCGTCCGCAGAGATAAGCCAGCGTTGCCTTGCCCAGCTCGATGGCGATCATGTCGGCGAGGCCTGCCGCATCGCCCGGCCCTTCATTGACGGAGGAAAATCCCGCCTTGCGCGCGCCCTCTGCGGTCCGTGAACCGACCGCGTGGCAAGGCAGGTGGCTGAGCCGCTCGACCAGCCCGCTCGGGGCATGGCGGAGCGCATTGGCACTCGTCACGGCAACCGCGGTGGCGTTGGTCGGCACGCTTTCGCGCGTCACCGGCAGCGGCTGGGTTTCGGAAAGCGGCAGCAGGACTGGTTCGAAGCCGAGCGCTTCAAGGCGCCGCGCGGTGCGGGTGGCGCCGGGATCCGGCCTCGTCACCAGCACACGGCGTGCCATCTAGCTCCACCCCTCGAAGAACTTTTCGCCGGCTCGTGCCCTGACGTCTTCGCCGGCCTTGCGGCCGATTTCAGCAGCGTCTGCCGCCCGGCCCTCGGCCTTGGCTTCGTGCGACAAGGTACCGTCCGGTGTCAGGATCAAACCTTCAAACGACAGCCTGTCACCGTCGATCATAGCGTATCCGGCAATCGGCGTCCGGCACGAACCGTCGAGCGCCGCAAGAAACGCCCGTTCGCAGGCCAGCGCTTGTCCGGTCGGCTTGTGGTCGATCGCCGCAAGCATGTCGCGCACGCGACTGTCGCCGATGCGGCTTTCGATGCAGATAGCACCTTGCCCCGGCGCCGGCGGAAACACGTCCAGCGGCATCAGGTCGGTGATGATGTCCGCAAGGCCGAGCCGGCGCAGGCCGGCATTGGCGAGGATGGTGCCCTGGGCCACGCCCTCGTCGAGCTTTCGCAGGCGAGTCTGCACATTGCCGCGGAACATCACCACGTCGAGGTCGGGGCGCATGCGCCGGATCAGCGCCTGCCGCCTCAGCGACGACGAGCCCACGATGGCACCCTCCGGCAGCTCCGCGATCCTGGGCGCCGCCCGTCCGATGAAGGCGTCGCGCGGGTCCTCGCGCGGCAGGAACGCGGAAAGTTCCAGCCCGTCAGGCAGCTGCGTCGGCATGTCCTTTGACGAATGCACGGCGAAATCGATCTCGTCGGCGTACATCGCCTCTTCGAGTTCCTTGGTGAACAGGCCCTTGCCGCCGGCCAGCGCCAAAGGCCGGTCCTGGATGCGGTCGCCGCTGGTGGCGATCACCACGATCTCGAACGCCTCTTCCGGCAAGCCATGCGCCGCCATCAGGCGCGCGCGCGTCTCATGCGCTTGCGCAAGCGCTAGCAGGCTGCCGCGGGTTCCGATTCTCAAGGCTCTAGTTTGCATAGCGCTTGGTCCGTGATAACCCCGCGCTGGCGGGGCGGTCCCGTACCTCCTATCTAGGAAATTACCACCGGGCAATCATGCAGGGTAGCGACCAATTGATCCGCGTTCTGGGCATCGAGACAAGCTGCGACGAAACCGCAGCCAGCGTCGTTGCGCTCGAGGCAGGCAAGAAGCCGGTGATCCTGTCGAGCGCGGTCTTCAGCCAGATCGAGGAACACGCGGCCTTTGGCGGCGTCGTACCCGAAATCGCCGCACGCGCCCATGTCGAGGCGCTCGACGGTATCGTCGAGGCAGCACTTGAGGATTCGGGCCTGTCGCTGGCCGATATCGACGCAGTCGCCGCCACCGCCGGACCCGGCCTTGTCGGCGGACTGATCGTCGGGCTGATGACCGCCAAGGCGATCGCCGCCGCCTCAAGCAAGCCGCTGCTCGCCATCAACCACCTCGAAGGCCACGCGCTCACCGCGCGGCTGACCGACGGGCTCGAATTCCCATACCTTCTGCTCCTCGTCTCCGGCGGCCACACCCAGATCGTGCTGGTGCGCGGCGTCGGCGACTACCAGCGCTGGGCCACAACCATCGACGACGCGCTCGGCGAAGCCTTCGACAAGACCGCCAAGATGCTGGCCCTGCCCTATCCCGGCGGCCCCAATGTCGAGAAGGCGGCGCAGTCTGGCGACGCCACCCGCTTCGTCTTCCCGCGTCCGATGAAGGGATCGGCGCAGCCCGATTTCTCCTTCTCCGGCCTCAAGACCTCGGTGCGCCAGGCAGCAACTTCAGTTGCACCGTTGAGCGACCAGGATGTCGCAGACATCTGCGCCTCCTTCCAGGCCGCCGTCACCGACACGCTGGGCGACCGCGTCAAGCGCGCGCTGGCCCGCTTCCGCGCCGAGTACTCGCATGTCGCCACGCCGGCGCTGGTCGTCGCTGGCGGTGTCGCCGCCAACAAGCAGATCCGTACATGCCTCGAAGCGCTGTGCGCCGAGAATGGCTTCAGCTTCATCGCACCGCCCATGTGGCTCTGCACAGACAATGCCGCGATGATCGCCTGGGCCGGCATCGAGCGGCTGCGCGCCGGGCTGACCGAGCCTGACGCATTCGA
Organism: Aminobacter sp. P9b; assembly: GCF_045345995.1. Classification (NCBI taxonomy): domain Bacteria; kingdom Pseudomonadati; phylum Pseudomonadota; class Alphaproteobacteria; order Hyphomicrobiales; family Phyllobacteriaceae; genus Aminobacter; species Aminobacter sp. P9b. The sequence continues at coordinate 647,212 of NZ_CP150082.1, forward strand.
TTTCGTGCCGCGCTCGCGCTGGCCGCTGGACAGCGTCTCAGCACCGGTCGTCGGCTCCGGCAGGCGGGGAGCCAAGGCATGAGCGCATACAAGGTCACGGTTCTGGGCGGCGGCGCCTGGGGCACGGCGCTGGCACTGGCCATGCTGCGCGCCGGCCATTCAGTCACGCTCTGGGCCCGCGACGCCGACAGCGTCGAGGCCATCGCCAAGGGCCAGAACCCGCGCTACCTCCCCGGCATCACCTTCGAGACCGGCATCGCCGCGACATCCGACCTCGCGAAAGCGCTGACCGGCGCCGACTGCGTTCTGGTCGTCACCCCGGCCCAAGCACTGCGCAGCGTACTTGGCGAGGTCAAGCCGCATGTCGCCTCCCATGTCCCGCTGGTGCTCTGCGCCAAGGGCATCGAGCGCGACACCGGCACGCTCCTGTCTGCCATCGCCAGGGAACTCCTGCCCGAAAATCCGGTGGCCGCCCTTTCCGGCCCAAGCTTCGCCACCGATGTGGCGCGTGGCCTGCCGACCGCCGTTGTTGTTGCCGCCGAAGACGACGAGCGCGCCGCAGCCCTCGCTTTGCGTTTTTCCGCTGCCAATCTGCGCTGCTATTCGACCGACGACCTCATCGGCGTCGAGCTCGGCGGCGCGCTCAAGAATGTCTTTGCCATCGCCGCCGGTGCCGTCACCGGTGCTGGCCTCGGTGCGTCGGCGCAGGCTGCGTTGGTCACCCGCGGCTTCGTCGAGCTGCGCCGCATCGGTGCTGCCTTCGGCGCCCGGCCCGAAACGCTGATGGGCCTGTCCGGTCTCGGCGACCTGATGCTGACCTGTTCTTCCGCGCAGTCGCGCAACTTCGCCTATGGCGTGGCGCTCGGCAAAGGCGAGGAGTTGTCCGGCCGGCCGCTGGCCGAGGGCGTCGCCACCTCCTACATCGCCGCGCGGCTGACCCGCGAGCGCGGCATCGAAGCGCCGATCGTCGAGGCGGTTGCCGCCTTGCTCGACAAGGCCATCACCATCAACGAGGCGGTTGCCGGCCTGATGACGCGGCCGCTGCGCGCCGAAGCCGACTGATTTCCATCGAGAGGGACAACATGCTTTTCGCACTGATCTGCAAGGACAAGCCGGGCCATCTTCAGGTCCGCCTCGACACCCGCCCCGAACACGTCGCCTTCCTCAACGACCTTAACGCCAAGGGTGCGCTGAAGTTCGCCGGCCCGTTCCTCGACGGCGAAGGCAAGCCCGACGGCAGCCTTGTGGTCATCGAAGCGGCTGACAACGCCGCTGCCCAGGCAATTGCCGCAGCCGACCCCTATGCCAAAGGCGGCCTGTTCGAAAGCGTCCAGGTCCGCCCTTGGAACTGGGTCTTCAACAACCCGGCGAGCGCCTGATCGGATATCGAGGGGACGACATGAGCGACAAGAAATACTGGCTGTTCAAATCCGAGCCTTTCAAATTCTCCTTTGAGATGCTGAAGGCGGCCGGCAAGAAGGGCACGCAGTGGGACGGCGTGCGCAACTATCTCGCCCGCAACAACATGCGCGCCATGCAGATCGGCGACCTCGGCTTCTTCTACCATTCCAATGAAGGCCTCGAGGTTGTCGGCATCGCCGAGGTCTGCGCGCTGGCGCATCACGACACCACCACCGACGACCCGCGCTGGGAATGCGTCGACATCCGCTACCACAGCGAAATCCCCAAGCCTGTCACCCTGGCCGACGTGAAGGCCAATCCGGCGCTCGAAAAGATGGCGCTGGTCACCTCGATGCGCCTTTCGGTCCAGCCCGTCACCCCGGACGAATGGCAGGAAGTGTGCCGCATGGCCGGGCTCGACAAGGCGCCGTGACGACAGGCTCCGTGACACAGCTCACGCCCGAAAGCGCGGAAAACTTCATCCGTGCCAACACGGCACTGATGCGGCCGCCGCATGTGCCCGAGATCGCGCTTTACCTTGCCGACGAGGCGCATGATCTCTGGCACCGCACCGAGGAACAACTGGCCGAGATCGGCCTGCCGCCACCCTTCTGGGCCTTTGCCTGGGCCGGTGGCCAGGGTCTGGCGCGTTATGTGCTCGATCACCCGGAGACCGTGCACGGCAAGCGCATCCTGGACTTCGCTTCCGGCTCCGGCCTCGTCGCCATCGCCGCCATCCAGGCGGGCGCTGTTGCCGTCGTCGGCGCCGACATCGATCCGTTCTGCGAAGCGGCCATCCGGCTCAACGCTGCAGTCAACAATGTGACCGTTGGCTTTGCCGGCTCGGACCTCGTCGGCAGCGACGACGGCTGGGACGTGGTGCTTGCCGGCGACGTCTTCTACGAAAAGCCCTTCGCCGACCGGTTGGTGCCCTGGTTCGAAGCGCTCAGGGCACGCGGTGCGGAGATTCTCGTTGGCGATCCCGGCCGCTCCTACCTGCCCAGCGAGCGGCTCGAAAAACTGGCCTCCTACGAGGTGCCCGTTACCCGCGCGCTCGAAGACGCCGAGGTCAAGCGCACCACCGTCTGGCGCTTTGCCTGACGCCTGTCAGGTCTGCGTCTTCTCGGCCTCATCCAGAATCCATTGCCGGAACGCCGCGATACGCGGATCGTCGGCAACCCCCTTGGGATAGACCAGGAAATAGGCGAACTCGCGCGACACCCGGATGCCGAGGTCAAACGGCCGGACAAGCCGCCCCTCGGACAGATCGTTGGCGACCATGGCGAAATCGGCCAGCGCCACCACGCTGCCATCGATCGCCGCCTGCACGGCGTCGGATGAGGTGGTGAACACGATCGAGCGGCTGTCGTCGAAATCGTCGACGCCGGCCGCCGCCATCCACATCCGCCAGTTCGGCCAGGTCACGCCCTGCTGCGACCATTCGATATGCACGAGCGTGTGGTTGAACAGGTCGCGTGGCACGCGCAGCGGCGGGCCGGACGCCAGCAGTGCCGGGCTGCACACCGGAATGATCATGTTGTCGAACAACCGGTCGGCGACAAGCCCCGGATATTTGCCCGTGCCGAAACGAATGCCGACATCGACGTCGTCAAGGTCGAAGTCGCGCACGTCGTAGCTGATGTCGAAGCGCAGCTCGATGTCGGGGTGCAGCTTGCGGAAGCCGTCGACGCGCCGCATCAGCCATTTCGAGGCGAACTGCGCGTCGAGCGTCACCTTCAGCAGCGCCGTCCCGCGCGTCAGCTTGCGCGCCCTGGAAACGGCGCGGTTGAGCGTGTCGAGCGCATCGGCTGAGGCGTCGCAAAGTGCTGCTCCCGCCTCGGTCAGCCGGATGCTGCGGCTGGTACGCGTGAACAGCACCACGCCGAGCTGATCCTCGATTTCCTTGATCTGGTGGCTGACGGCGGCCGGCGTCAGGCCGAGCTCGTCGGCCGCACGGGTGAAATTCAGGTGCCGGCCGGCAGCCTCCAGCGTCCGCAAAGCACGTGTCCCGGGTACGAAGCGCATCACCAGATCTTCAAATTCGGTTTGATGATCGAGAAAGAACTACTCGTTTCTCTTTTGTCTTTCAAAGCAGCATCATGAGCCCAGTTCAATCAATGTCAAACCGGATTTGATGTCCGGACGAAACGGAACCGACCATGTCTACCGATGTCCTGAAAGCCACCTTTGTCCAGCCGGCACGGCTGCAGCCGGTTTTCGATTGGTTTCGCCAGATGAAGGCAGCCCTCAACCTGCCCGCCGAGGATTTCGGCTGCCTGACTGAGCATTATCGCCGCGACACCGGCATTGCCAGCAAGGACATCGCCAAGGCTGTCGACGCCGATCTTGGCCGCCTCGGCCTGCTCGACATCGGTTGGCAGCAGCCGCGCCGCCAGCCCCATCGTTGAAGCCTTCTCCCACTCACTCTGGGAGCACACTCGGCCCGAAGATCATGTCTCCCGATCTTCGGGTCGCTTTCTTTACAGGGCCACTTGGCGGCGCTAGCGCACCACTTTCATGATCGTACGGCTCGACAGGTGCGGCAACAGCCGCGCCATAACCTGTGCCGTCACCGCCACGCAGCCTTGCGTCGGGGTGAAACCCGGCCGCGCCAGATGGAAGAATATGGCGCTGCCGCGGCCGCGCCGGCGCGGCCTGATGTTCCAGTCGAGCACGATGCAGGCGTCATAGAGCCGGTCGTCGCGCTTCATCCGCTCATGGCTGGCGCCGTAGGGAATCTTCACCGGCCTGTTGTAATTGCGGTCGTCGGGCACTTCGCACCAGCCGAGGTCAAGCGCGATCGCGCTCATCGCCAGCCCTGTCTGCCCGGCTGCGAAATGATCACGCCTGAAATAGCCCGACAATAGCCGCATCGGCCCGAGCGGCGTGCCGCCATCGCCCTCGCGTTTGTTCGCGGTGATCCCGCCACGCCCCAGCGCGCAGGGAAACACGGTCCCGCCAACCTGCAGAAGCCCCTTGGTCCGGTCGCCGGGCTTGGCCCGCACGACGATGGTGGAAATGCATTTTCGCAAAAACCCGCCCGCCCCAATTACGCCTTTGATTTTTCTTGTATGATCGCACGCGGAACCAAATCACCGCGTTGACAGTTGTGCCGTTCAGCTTCTTCATCCAATTGCCGCGGTCAACAGAATTTTGATTTTAAAACAACGGATTGATTCATGACCTCACGTACCATCCTGATCGTCGACGATGACGACGATCTGCGCAGCACGCTGGTCGAGCAACTCGCGCTTTATGAGGAGTTCGAAGTCCTTGAGGAAGCGACGGCGGCCAAGGGCGTCAATGTCGCCCGCGCCGGCCTCATCGACCTGCTCATCATGGACGTCGGCCTGCCCGACATGGATGGCCGCGAGGCGGTGAAGATATTGCGCAAGGGTGGCTACAAGGCGCCCATCATCATGCTGACCGGCCACGACACTGATTCGGACACCATTCTCGGCCTCGAGGCCGGCGCCAACGACTACGTCACCAAGCCGTTCCGCTTCGCCGTCCTGCTCGCCCGCATCCGCGCCCAGTTGCGCCAGCACGAGCAGAGCGAGGATGCTACCTTCTCCGTCGGCCCCTACACTTTCAAGCCGAGCCAGAAGCTGCTCCTCGATGCACGCGGCGGCAAGGTCAGGCTCACCGAAAAAGAGGCCTCGATCATCAAGTATCTCTACCGCGCAGACCAGAAGGTCGTTACCCGCGACGTGCTTCTCGAAGAGGTTTGGGGCTATAATTCGGGTGTGACGACACATACGCTGGAAACACATGTCTACCGGCTGCGGCAGAAGATCGAGCGCGATCCTTCCAATGCGGAAATTCTTGTGACAGAAAGCGGCGGATACAAGCTGGTTCCCTGACCGGTTTTTCGGCGGTGTGGGGCCGCCGGTCAACGACAGGGAGAAGGAGCCGGTCTGAGAAGTCGGGGACATAATGGCGCTGGATGACGACATCCGCATCCTGTCCGGCGTGAGGCTGTTTGAGGGCTTCACCCAAGAACAGCTGCGTTTGCTGGCCTTCGGCGCGGAGAATGTGCATCTCCCGGCCGATCGCAAGCTCTATCGCGAGGACGACGAGGCTGATTCGGCCTATGTCGTCATCTCGGGCCGCATCGCGCTCTATCGCGAGGTCGATGGCGTTCGCCTCGAACTCGGCACCGCGGGTCCGGGTTCGATGCTCGGCGAACTGGCCCTCATCGCCGACACCAGGCGGCTGACAAGTGCCGCTGCTGCGACCGATTCGGAAATCATCCGGCTCAACCGGAAAATGTTCCACCGCATTCTCGAGGAATACCCCGAGGCCGCCGCCGACCTGCACCAGCACATCCTCGAGGACCTCCAGGACATGCTCGCGCGGATCGAGGACATGGCGCCCCGCTTCGGCAAGTAGGCTGCCGTCGGTTGGATCAAGGAACAGCTTGTGCGTCGGTTTCGACCTCGTCCGGCCCCGCCGGCCTCCTCCCGCCCCTGACTTGTCAGCATTGCGGCATGGATTCCCGACGCTCTCAGCTCGTTTCACTCGCTCGGGGGCAAACCGACGAAGCTGGCCTGCCCGCAACCGCACGCGGTTTCACCGAATCTCAGTCCAGGTCAAACCGAGCAATGACCGGCACATGGTCCGACGGTCGGTCCCAGCCGCGCGCAGCGCTCAGGATCTCGATGCCGGTCAGCTGCGGCGCCAGATTGGCCGACGACCAGACATGGTCGAGCCGGCGGCCGCGGTTGGAGATCTCCCAGTCCTTCGCCCGGTAGCTCCACCATGTGTAGATCTTCTGCTCGTCCGGCACGTTGAGCCGCATCAGGTCGACCCAGCCGCCAGCCTTGCGCATCGCCTCGAAATTCTCGGTCTCGACCGGCGTGTGGCTGACCACGTTGAGCAACTGCTTGTGCGACCAGACATCGTGCTCCAGCGGCGCAATGTTGAGGTCGCCGACGAGCACCGAGGCCGACGTCTCGTCGTGAGCCGCCCGGATGGCATTCATCTCGGCAACGAAGCCAAGCTTGTGTCGGAACTTCGGGTTGATCTCGGGATCGGGTTCGTCGCCGCCGGCGGGAACGTAGAAGTTATGCAGCGTCACCTTCTTACCACCGGCGTCGAACCGCACCGACAGGTGCCGGCTGTCGTCGATCTCGCAGAAGCGGCGCTTCTCGACGATCTCCAGCGGCCGCCGCGCCACGGTCGCCACGCCGTGATAGCCCTTCTGGCCGTGGATCGCGATGTGCTCGTAGCCGAGCTTGCGGAACGCCGCCGAAGGAAACTGGTCGTCCGGGCACTTGGTCTCCTGCAGGCACAGCACGTCTGGCGCGTATTCGTTCAGCAGCCGCTCGACCAGCGGCATGCGCAGGCGCACGGAGTTGATGTTCCAGGTCGCAAGGGAAAAGGGCATGGCTGGTTCCGGCAAGAATTTGCGGCGGAACCTGCCAGTACAGGCCAGCGATGACAAGGCGCGAAGACGGATGCAGCGCCGGCCGCAGCGCTGTCCACAGCTAAGGCGGGCAGACTTACCCCAAGAGGCTGATTGATCACTCGCCCTGCCGAGACATATGGCGGGGGTTTCGAGAACCGGAGCGGAGCGTACTAAAGTGCGTGAGCACCGGAAGCGCAGAAAGCCGCGTCAGATGACCGGCAGGGTAGAGTTTGCAAGCAGCCTCTCAGTCGCTCTTTTTTTGCGTGTTAAGCTCGCGGTTGAGCTTGTAGTCGATCTTGAACGTATCGGCGGCGAAGGAGCCGCCCTGCTTGACGTTGAACACCATCACGGTGGTGTCCTTGCCCTGCGCATCGGTGATCGTCCACTGCCTAAGCTCATAGGTCTTGGGGTCGAACATCATGGTGATGGTCGAATTGCCGAACACCTGCTTGTCGGAAAGCTTGATGGTGGTCAGGTCGTCCTCTTCGGTGACGCTCTTGACCTTGTTGCCGGTGAGATCGATGCGCTCGTCGAGCAGCAGCTTCAGCGGCGTCTTCGACAGCGGATAAAGATCGGAGGTCCGCATCTTGGAGTTCAGGATGACCACCGACTTGCCGTCGGAGATGACCTTGAAATTGGACGGCGCCTCATAGTTGAAGCGGATCTTGCCCGGGCGCTGCAGGAAGAACTTGCCGCCTGTCTGCTCGCCGCGCGGACCGAATTGCACGAACTCGCCCGACATCGAGCGCACGCTGGAGAAATGGTCGGCGATACGTTGCGCCGCCTCGGAGGCCTGGGCCGGGTTCTGCCATGCGATCAGCGGCGTCGCGGTCAGCGCGATGGCCGCCGCGAAGCCGAGCAGGCGTCGGCGGGTCGGGGTGCGGATGTCGTCGTTCATGCCGGTTACTCTCTCAATCCAGTTCGACGGTTCTATCGGCACTTAGTAGGGCTGAAGTTTGACATGGTTCACGCCATGCGCCCAAGAACGCGAAAACGTGATCGCAGGTTCCCCTGATCCTACATCTTGTCGTCTTCGGTCGGCACCAGAATCTCGCGCTTGCCGGCATGATTGGCAGGCCCGACGATACCCTCCTGTTCCATCTTCTCGATGATCGAGGCAGCACGGTTGTAGCCGATGCCGAGACGGCGCTGGATGTAGCTCGTCGAGGCCTTGCCGTCGCGCAGCACCACGGCGACAGCCTGGTCGTACGGGTCGTCCGAATCCTCGAAATTGCCGCCGCCACCGCCGCCGCCCTTGGGCGCATCGTCGTCGTCCTCGCCATCGTCCTCGGTGATCGCGTCGAGATACTCCGGCACGCCCTGCAGCTTGAGGTGGGCGACTACCTTCTCGACCTCGTCGTCGGCAACGAACGGGCCATGGACGCGCTGGATGCGGCCGCCGCCGGCCATGTAGAGCATGTCGCCCATGCCCAGCAGCTGCTCGGCGCCCTGTTCGCCCAGGATCGTGCGGCTGTCGATCTTCGACGTCACCTGGAACGAGATGCGGGTCGGGAAATTGGCCTTGATCGTGCCGGTGATGACGTCGACCGAGGGACGCTGCGTCGCCATGATGACGTGGATGCCGGCCGCGCGCGCCATCTGCGCCAGGCGCTGAACGGCACCTTCGATGTCCTTGCCGGCGACCATCATCAGGTCGGCCATTTCGTCGATGATCACGACGATGTAGGGCATCGGCTCCAGGTTGAGGTCCTCGGTCTCGTAGATCGCCTCGCCGGTTTGGCGGTCGAAGCCGGTCTGCACGGTGCGCGAGATCTTCTCGCCCTTCTTCTCGGCCTGGCTGACGCGGGCGTTGAAACCGTCGATGTTGCGCACGCCGACCTTGGACATCTTGCGGTAGCGGTCCTCCATCTCCCGCACCGTCCATTTCAGCGCCACCACAGCCTTCTTCGGGTCGGTGACGACTGGCGTCAGAAGGTGCGGAATGCCGTCATAGACCGACAGTTCGAGCATCTTCGGATCGATCATGATCAGCCGGCATTCCTGCGGCGTCATGCGGTAGAGCAAGGACAGGATCATCGTATTGATCGCCACCGACTTGCCCGAGCCGGTGGTGCCGGCAACGAGCACGTGCGGCATCTTGGCGATGTCGACGATGACCGCCTCGCCATTGATCGACTTGCCGAGCGCCAGCGCGAGCTTCGCCTTGGTCGTCTCGAAGTCGCGGCTCGCCATGATCTCCCTGAGATAGACCGTCTCGCGCTTGGCATTGGGCAGTTCGATGCCGATGGCGTTGCGCCCCGGCACCACCGCGACACGGGCGGCGATTGCGCTCATCGAGCGCGCGATGTCGTCGGCAAGGCCGATGACGCGGGACGACTTGATGCCCGGCGCCGGCTCAAGCTCATAGAGCGTGACGACAGGACCCGGGCGGACATGGATGATCTCGCCCTTGACGCCGAAGTCCTCGAGCACGCCTTCGAGCAGGCGCGCATTCTGTTCCAGCGCGTCCTTGGACAGGCTGGCGTCGCGCGCCACATTCTTGGGCTCCGACAGGAAATGCAGCGACGGCATCTCGAAAGTGTCGGCACCGATCAGCGTCGTTTGCGCTTCGCGCTGCACGCGAGCGCCGGGAGCAGGCCGCGGTGCGGGCGCCGCGACACGTGCCGAGGCGGGACCTGCCGAGGCGGGCGAGCGGAAATTCTGTACCTGCGCGCGACCGTCGAGCGAGGGCATGTCGAAATCGTCGTCGTCGCCGAACACGTCCTGGTCGTCCGGGGCGACCGAGACCTGGCGGTCCTGCGACACCATCTGGGCAAAGAACTCCGGCTCGACGCGCGCGCGGCCACCTGCGGTAACGCGGGCTTCGGCACGTTCGGCCGATTCGACGCGCTCGGCCGCCTGCCGCCAGGCGCTCTCGCGCTTCACCGGCGGCATGTCGTAGCCTTCCTGCTCGCGGCGCTTGGCGGCGCGGCGGCGCATATAGGCCTTGGCCGACAGCCACCAGTGGGTGATCGCGCCAAGCGCCAGCACACCCTCGTTGTCGTCTTCGTCCTCGTCGTCGAAGCTGGCGAAATCCTGCTCGCGCATGTCGGGCTTGGGCTTCGGGTTGACGACGGCAAAGCCGTTCTCGCGGTTGAGCAAGCCAGCCCCGAAGGCAAACAGCCAGATCGCCGGCGCGATCAGCAGCACGCCGATGACGGTGGCGATCAGACCGGTCGGATAGCCGCCGATGAACAGCCCCGGCACCTTGAGCACCATGTCGCCGAACACGCCGCCGAGGCCGGTCGGCAGCGGCCAAGTCGGCGGGGCGCCGACGCAGCCTGTGATTGCCGCCGCCAGCAGGGCAGAGCCAAACCAGGCAACGCCGCGCTTGGGCATGCGGTCGACGCCGCGTGCGGTGGCAAACAGCACGCCCCAGATCACCGCCGGCATCAGGGCTGCGACCGAGGCCAGGCCGAAGAACTGCATGGCGAGGTCGGCAAATACCGCGCCGGGATAACCCATGGCGTTGGTCACCGGATTGTCGGTGGCATGGCTGAAGCTCGGATCGGCGACGTTCCAGGTGCCGAGCGCCGCCAGCCCAAAGGCGACGAAGGCAAACAGGCCCAAGCCCGCCGCGCGGCCTGCCTGCCGTCGCGCGAATGCCTGGATGCCGTGCCCCGTTTCAGTCAGCGCGAGCGGTGAGGAAACCCCAGAACGCATGCCTCGTCCCCGTCCAATAATGCCTTGGCCCGGGCGCGGACGCGTCTCGGGCAGATTCGGCTGTCAGACTATCGGGGCGAAGGTTAAGGCCGCATTAAGGTTAAGCCATGGTTCATCTGCCGGCCTCAGCGGCCGAGCCATTCACGGTCGAACATCTCGACGAGGGGCTGGAAATCATCGGTGGCGATCTGGTCGGCGCCAGCATCGCTGGCACGCGTCAGAAACCTGCGCAGTTGCAGGTCGGCGACGTCAGGCTGGGCGAGATCGATGTCGAACCTCGCCAGATCCTGCGGGATCGTCAGGGCCGGATCGAGATAGCCGTCGCCCGCATTCGACTGCATATCCGCCTGCTTCAGCCGCACCAGGACGACACGCGTGGCCGAGGGCTGGGACTCCGGCCCGAGCACGGTCGTGCCGGCAAGGTATCCGCCAAGCACGCTTCCCGGCGGCGAGAACGGAAACAGCGCGAAGAAGAAATGGGTATCGTCGCTTGGTCCGCCGACATGGATATAGACGCTGCGCCGCGTGACGGTCACATGACCCTTGAGCTGCAGCCGCATCGTCGGCAGATGTTCTATATAGGTCGCGGTCAGCCGCTGCGGCCCGTGCTCCTGTTCGATCACCAGCGTCCCACGGATGAACTGGCCGCGAAAATATGGCGACCAGCTGTGCGAATAGCAGGCATAGCGGCCGACGATCGTGGCCCCCCTGTCGTCCTGCCCCGGCTGCTGGGGCTTGCCGAAAGCCATCGCTCTCCGCTCGAGTTGCTGGCGATCCCTGCCATGGTGTTCGCATATCTGGCCGACGAAGCTGTCCAGGTCGCAGTCGACGATCCAGTCGGCCTGCTTGGGAAGTTCGAGCATCTTGATCCAGTCTTCGTAGACGCTGAACTGTCGCGGCGTTGACCGGCCCTGGAGCCATTTGTCGGCCCGATCGACATCGAATGCGGTCGTCGGATTCACCCGCCTGAAAGCCGCAGCCAAATCCTTCCGCGTCGCTGCGCCAACAAAAGCCGCAGTCAGGCGCAGCTTCCGGTCAATATTCATTCCATTAATTCTCCCCCAGCGCTCCAGTTCGACATATTTTCTTCTTTGCCACCGAAAGCAAGCCACCTCAGGAACTTCCGGGAAATTCCGTAGTGTTCCGGACGTTCCGCTCCCATTGCATTTACACTGTGGCCACGTCGCGAGATCGTCCGCTCGCACGATCGGGCATTGTCGCCGGGGGGCGTCAGAATGCCCGATGGAGCGGGCCATAGGCCCAGGCCGGTTGTTCCGGCTTGGGCCGGCGCCCTTTGCAGAAGTCCCCGATTTCAGCACCAGAAGGGCGCAAACTCATGCAAGGTGACGCGATTCAGTTACAGCAGGCCGTCGAAGGCTGCGCCAAGGAGCCTGCTGTCCGGCAGCGTTCCTTTCTAGCCAATGTCCTCCTTGGCGCGATTGCACTCTTTTCGTCGGTCAGGTCGCGCACGTATCCCGGCGAACAAGCTGACGGACTCGATGCTTTAGACATGCTGGGCGGCTGGCAAGGCACCGACGCGCGGCGTCGGAAGCGCTAGCCATCTCTGGCAAGTGTTGCCTTCCTCGCCGCCCGGCGTCCGCCGGCCAAGGGCGGTGTTATCCCATCGACCACTCGATTTGATGCAACCATGGCGGACTTGGGTCGTTGGTAGGGCGAGGGAACAACCAAGGAGAAGCAGAATGAGAAAGCTGATTTTGGCTCTTGGAGCCGCGGCACTCATGGCAGGCGCAGCATGGGCGGCCTCGGCCGACGGCGTCGTCAAGGAGTTCAACAAGGACACCCGCGTCATCACGATGGAAGATGGCAAGAGCTACACCGTGCCCGCTGACGTCGCACTGCCGGCCGATCTGGCCGCTGGCATGAAGGTCACGGTCACAGTGGCCGACGACGATGCCACCAAGGTAAGCGCGGTGACGATGTCCGCCATGTAGACCACCTCCTGTGGACCTATTGGCAGGAAAAACCCCGCTCCCCTCCGAGCGGGGTTTTTCCGTTCCGGCGAGACAATACGGGCTTGCCGCGGCATCGGCATCGCCATACCTTTGTATATTAGCGAAAACTAAAAGGAGGCAACGATGAAGCACCATAGCATCGAGCAATTGCAAGCCTTCGCTGAAGTCCGTCCCGCAACTCCGCGCTTGCCGATGACGCGAACCCAGCGCCTCGAACGTTGGGCCGAACTTCTGCAGCGCGAGCCGGAACGGCGCCTTGGAACGCTTTCAGGCACGGAATACACGCCTCGCGCCGCACGGCAGGCACTGCGCGTCGCGGGCTCGCCCATCACCGTGGCATTCGAGGACGCGGGTTTCCGGGCCGATGGCCTTGCCGACGACAGCTATGGCGAGGCAAAGCGCTTCTTCGACCTGTCCGACAGGCAACTGCACAATATCGTTTGCTACTGCCATTTCGGCGAAGCGGTTCGGGGTGCCAACGCCGCCCGCCGCGTGCGCGCAGCGATCGGTTTGTGGCCGCGGATTCGGGCGTTTTTTGCCTGATTTGATGCGCCCGGCATAAAAAGAGGGCCCGGATTGCTCCGGGCCCCAAGGCGTGGGCGCTTTTCGGGCGGCCACGACGGGATAGGGAGGATGCGGCGGCGAGTTTTTCGATCCGCCGCCGGCCGGAATTACGTGTGGTAGGCCACTTCGCCATGCGAGGTCAGGTCGAGGCCTTGGCGTTCAGCTTCGACGGTCGGGCGCAGTCCGATCAGCAGATCGACCAGCTTGTAGAGCACCAGCGAACCGACGCCGCACCAGATCACCGTCACCGACACGGCGAGGAACTGCGTCCAGACCTGGCCGGCGACCGACATGTCGCCATAGCCGATGCCACCGAGCGACTCGGCATTGAAGATGCCGGTGCCGATCGCGCCGACGATGCCGCCGACGCCGTGGATGCCGAACACGTCGAGCGAGTCGTCATAGCCGAGCTTGATCTTCACCACCGCCACGAAGAAGTAGCAGATGGCCGAGGCGATGGCGCCGAGCACGATGGCGCCAACCGGACCGACGAAGCCGGCAGCCGGCGTCACTGCAACAAGGCCCGCGACCATGCCGGAGGCCGCGCCCAGCATCGAAGCCTTGCCGCGTGCGACCACTTCGATGATCACCCAGGCAAGGATCGCGCCGGCGGTGGCGGTGAAGGTGTTGATCATGGCGAGTGCTGCACCGCCATTGGCTTCGAGGTTCGAGCCGGCATTGAAGCCGAACCAGCCGACCCACAGGATCGAGGCGCCGACCATGGTCAGCGTCATCGAGTGCGGCGCCATGTTGTCCTTGCCGTAGCCGGTGCGCTTGCCGACGAGCAGGGCGCCGACCAGCGCGGCGATGCCGGCATTGATGTGCACGACCGTGCCGCCGGCAAAATCAAGCGCGCCCCAGCCATAGATCAGGCCGTCCGAATCCCACACCATGTGGGCGATCGGGAAGTAGACGAAGGTCACCCACAGTGCCACGAACAGCAGCACCGCCGGGAACTTGATGCGCTCGGCGAACGAGCCGACGATCAGCGCCGGGGTGATGCAGGCGAAAGTCATCTGGAAGACGATGAACACATATTCGGGAATGACCACGCCCTTGGTGAAGGTCGCGGCCATGCTTTCCGGCGTCACGCCGGCAAGGAAGGCCTTGCCGAGACCGCCCCAGTAGGGGCTCGGCGCGTCGCCGAAGGCCATCGAGTAGCCCCAGAACGTCCAGATCACGATCACCAGCGCCACGATCATCGTGCACTGCATCAGCACCGACAGCATGTTCTTGGCGCGCACCAGCCCGCCGTAGAACAGCGCCAGGCCCGGCAACGCCATGAACAGCACCAGCAGCGACGAGGTCAGCATCCAGGCGACGTCGCCCTTGTCCATGACATCAGCGGGTGCTGGGGCCGTCGCAGCGGCATCGGCTGCCGCGGGTGCGGTTTCCTGGGCGAAGGCCGCGACCGTTCCCAGGGCGGCGAGCGCGAGCGTGCCAAGCAAGGCCGAGCGCGCCGCCGTCTTCAATGAGGTTGGAATTTGCATTGAGGTCTCCATGAGAATTGGTTGGCCCGCTCAGAGCGCGTCGGTGTCGGTTTCGCCGGTACGGATGCGCACGGCCTGGTCAATGCCGAAGACGAAGATCTTGCCGTCGCCGATCTGGCCGGTCTTGGCGGCACCGGTGATCGCCTCGACCGCCTTGTCGACGAGGTCGGTGCTGACGGCGACTTCGATCTTGATCTTGGGCAGGAAGCTGACGGCATATTCGGCGCCGCGGTAGATCTCGGTGTGCCCCTTCTGGCGCCCGTAGCCTTTGACTTCGGTGACGGTCAGGCCCTGGATGCCGACATTGGTGAGCGCTTCGCGCACCTCGTCGAGCTTGAACGGCTTGATGATGGCCATCACGATTTTCATCAGGTTTCACCCCTTGCTGTTGCGGGTCCCCCGCGTTGCAGACGTCGCCAGCGGACCCGAAAGCCACCGGTGAGTGACCTACGCCATTCAAGCTCCGTGCCAGTTTGCATTGGCACAGGCTAAGCTATTGAGATTGAAGTGAAATGCCCCATGGCCATGCAGCATCCTTCGCAGGTGCAGCAATGCACCTGCTCACACAATGTGCATAAATTCTAAAATGCCTAGTTTGTAGGCTTGCTCCGCAGGCGGATCAGCCCTTCCTGCGCCACCGATGCGATCAGCGTGCCGTCCTGGGCGTAGAGCGCGCCGCGGGTGAAACCGCGCGAACCCGAGGTCGAAGGGCTGTCCTGGGTGTAGAGAAGCCAGCCGTCCAGCGCATGTTCGCGGTGGAACCACATGGCATGATCCAGGCTCGCCGCCTGGATGTCGGGATCGAAGATGCCGCGGCCATGGGCAAAGGTTGCCGTATCGAGCAGCGTCATGTCGGAAAGATAGGCAAGCACCGCCGCGCGCAGCGCCCGATCGTTGGGCACAGGGCCGGTCAGGCGCAGCCATACCTTCTGCAGCGGCGGCAGCTTGTCTCGGCTCGAATAGTGCTCGGCATAGACCGGACGGAGCTCCAGCGGCCGCTCCTTGGCCCAGAACAGCCGGATCTGCTCGGGCACATGCTTGGCTTCCTGCAGAAGCTCGCGCTGCGACCTCAGCTGCTCGGGCGGCGGCACGTCGAGCGGCATCGGCATCTGGTATTCGAGCCCCTCCTCTTCGACCTGGAACGATGCCTCGAGCGAAAAGATCGCGTGGCCGTGCTGGATCGCCACCACCCGCCGGGTGGTGAAGCTGCCGCCGTCGCGGATGCGGTCGACCTCGTAGACGATCGGCACGTTGATATCGCCCGGCCGCATGAAATAACCGTGCAGCGAATGCACATGCCGGTCGGCCGTCACCGTGCGCTGTGCCGCCACCAGCGCCTGGGCGATGGTCTGGCCGCCGAACACCCGTTGCCAGTGCGCCTGCGGGCTGCGACCACGATACAGGTTGTGTTCCAGCTTCTCGAGATTGAGAATGCTCAGAAGCTCTTGTATTCCGGCCGGCATGCTTTCCCCTTTTCGGGACGAAGTATCCCCGGTTTCCATCAGGAAGCCCCCGTCGAGTCAAGGCGGGAAGCCTAGCCGTAAAGGACGCCGCCATGGTCACGCGCGAAACTGACGACAAGAAATCGACGCAGCTCGACGTGCTGGTCGCAGGTGCCGGCTATGTCGGCCTGGCAACCGCCGTATCGATCAAGCAGGCCCGGCCCAATCTGCACGTCGCCATCGTCGACGCCGCACCTGCCGAGGTCTGGCGCAAGGACGGCCGTGCCTCGGCGATTGCCGCTGCCGCCTGCCGCATGCTCGACCAGCTCGGCTGCTGGGAAGAGATCGCGCCCGAGGCGCAGGCCATCACCGACATGGTCATCTCCGATTCGAAGAGCGCCGATCCAGTCCGCCCGGTTTTCCTCACCTTCGACGGCGAGGTCGGCTCCGGCGAACCTTTCGCCCACATGATCGAGAACAAGGTGCTCAATGGCGCGCTGCGCCGCCGCGCCACTGAGCTCGGCATCGACATCATCGAGGGCGTTGCCGTCGAGGCCTTCGAGGCGGGCATCGCAGGCGCCAAGGTCCATCTCGCCGATGGCGTCAGCATCGATACGCGCCTTCTCGTCGCCGCCGACGGCGTGAAATCCAGGCTGCGCGATATGGCCGGCATCAAGACCGTGCGCTGGGAATACGGCCAGTCCGGCATCGTCTGCACCGTCGCGCACGAACGCCCGCATGGCGGCCGTGCCGAAGAGCATTTCCTGCCCGCCGGCCCCTTCGCCACGCTGCCGCTCAAGCCGAAGGACGGCGTCAACCGCTCCTCCATCGTCTGGAACGAGCGCACCGAGGATGCCGAGAAGCTGGTCAACGGTGATCCGTTCGTCTTCGAGATCGAGCTTGAGCAGCGCTTCGGCCTGAAGCTCGGCGAGATCCGCGTCGAGGACAAGCCCCGCGCCTGGCCGCTCGGCCTGACCCTGGCGCGTGCCTTCGTCGCACCCCGCTTCGCCCTTGCCGGCGACGCCGCCCATGGCATCCACCCGATCGCCGGCCAGGGTCTCAATCTCGGCTTCAAGGATGCGGCAGCCCTCGCCGAAACCATCGTCGAGGCCGACAGGCTCGGCCAGGACATCGGCGCGCTCGACGTGCTCGAACGTTACGAGCAATGGCGCCGCTTCGACACCGTGCGCATGGGCGTCACCACCGACGTGCTCAACCGGCTGTTCTCCAACGACATCGCCCCCGTCCGCGCCCTCCGCGACATCGGCCTTGGGCTGGTCGACCGCGTGCCGCGCCTGAAGGAGTATTTCATCCGCCAGGCGTCCGGCCTGACGGGCGAAACGCCGCGGCTGCTCAAGGGCGATGCGATCTAGGGACGGGTCTGTTCCACCTCTGCCCGGAGGTCTGCCAATCGTGGAGCTCTGCCACTCGCAACACCGGTGGTCTCTGTCACTCGCAACACCAGAGGTCTCTGCCAATCGCAGCACCTGAGATTGGCGGAGGCGCCTCCGCATCCGTCATCCTCGACCTCGTGAGCGAGCGAAGCGAGCGGAGAGTGTCGGGGATCCATGCCGTGACGCCGGCAATGCCAGAACCGGTCCAGAACTCGTTCCTCCACCTCCGCAAGTCCAGTTGGTCGGTTGTGCGTCCTTCGACAAGCTCAGGATGAGGACCGTTGACGCTATATCTCTATCGTCAAATCTGTCGATTCTAACGCAGGCAGCACCGAACGTCGGCAGCACCGAGGGTCCTCATCCTGAGCTTGTCGAAGGACGCACTCCCAAGCAACCTCGCCTGGACACTGGCTTCCCGGAGCCGGCGCCAGCATCAGCGCCACCGCCCCGCACCCTGTCCCTGTCCCTGCCGAAGGGTGAGCCCGCCGGGCCGACCTCCAAGGACGAGCGCACAACAAGCAGACATTTTCGCAAGACAGTTTTTTCGCACGACGCTGCTTTCCTGACGTCGGAAAGCTGGCAGGCGCGTCAGCCAGCGCTATAGTCTCATCCGGCTGCCGAACCCGGCCCCGTCAGAAATCATGGAGAAAATCATGAACCACAGCGCCAACGCCGTCTGGAAAGGCAATCTGAAGGAAGGTTCGGGAACGCTCGACACCCAGAGCGGCGCGCTCAGGGGCCAGCCCTATTCCTTCAAGGCGCGCTTCGAGGATGAAACCGGCAGGTCCGGCACCAATCCCGAGGAGCTGATCGCCGCTGCCCACGCCGGCTGCTTTGCCATGCAGCTGTCGCACTTCCTTGCCGAGAACGGCACCCCCGCCGACAAGCTCGACGCCAAGGCGGTCGTCACCCTCGTCCCCGGCACCGGCATCACTGAAAGCGCGCTCACGCTTGTCGGCACCGTCCCCGGCATCGACGCCGCCAAGTTCCAGGAACTCGCCGCCAAGGCAAAGGAAGGCTGCCCCGTGTCCAAGGCACTCGGCGCCATCAAGGTCTCGCTCGACGCCAGGCTAGCCTGAGCCGCAAGGGCGCCGGGCGCTGGCTCGGCGCCCTCATGCCGCCAGCACCCCCGCACGTATGTCCGACGGCGTGACGCCGTAGCGCTTGCGGAACGCCCTGTTGAAATAGGACAGGTCGTTGAAGCCCGCCTCATAGGCGATGTCGATGATGCTGTGCCCGGCCCAAATCGGATCGGCCAGCATCCGGTGTGCCCGCATCAGCCTCTGCCCGAGCGCGAATGCCGTGAACGACAGCCCCTCGCCTTCGAACAGCTTCCTGACATAGCGCGCCGACAGCCTGTGCTCGGCGGCGACCGCCTCGGCCGAGAGCCCGTGCAGGTCGGCGCGCGCCGAAATATCGGCCTTGATCGCCGCCAGACGCGCAGCCCGCAGCCCGCGCCCCATCGCCACCTGCTCCGCCTCGCGCGTCGCCCCCAGCGTCAGCGCCGTCAGGTCCAGCAGATGGCTCGCCACCTTGCGCGCCATGTCGCCGGGCAAGGCATCGTCCAGTTGCTGCAGGGCGGTGGCATAGCTCAGCAGCAGGTGCATTGGTCCTTGGTCCACGGCGATCGGCCGCATCATCAGTTTGGATACGTCTCCAACCAGCGGCTGCAGCGCCTTCCGCTCGAAGCGCAGATTGACATAGGTGAAGCCTGGCCGCGTCACATTGGCGCCGGTCCGGCCGCCGGGCACGAACATTGCGCAGCCCGGCAACACGCTCTCTTCCTGCTTGCCGATCTGCATGTGGCTGCCGCCGGCGAGAGCGGCCAGCAGAATGATGTCGTCATTCTCGATCATCTCGGATTTGACGCCGACCTTGATCGGTGAGGCGGTGCCGGTAGCAATGCCTATCCCCGGCAGCAGCCTGACCCGCATGTCCATCTGGACCGGACTATCGTCGACGGGTTCGAGATCGGCCTTGAGGATCGTCTTGCCGTAGACCTCGCGCAGCACGGGCAACCTGTCCTCTACCGGCAGGTCCTCCGTCACGATGCGAAATGAAGTGAACTGTCCGTCAGCGGCCATCGACTCACCCAACTAGATACAACCCATACGCGAAGCTGCGCTTTGTAGTTCGCGTCAGACGATAGGTCAATCCAGGACCGCCCAGACCCGTCGCAGGTGCCGTCCCGTCCAAGAATATGCTGTGGCGCGTCTCTAGTTTGCCGCTCGCAAATCGAATTTGGTCCAGTCCAGCCACGGGGAAACGGGCATGCACCATCTTCAATTCTGGAAGACCTTGGCGGCCCTGGCCGCGGCGGGGTTCAACCCGCGCGCGTTTCTGGCGCCGATGGCATCGGGCAGCAAGCCGCCAAAGCCGGCCGAGCCGAAGCCGCCAAGGGAGCGAAACGAACGGAGGCGCTGAGGGCCGGGATCGTTCGGATGACAGGTCTGGCTGCATCGCAAGCAAGCTGGGGGCAGTAGCACTTGCGGCAGCACAGCGGCCGGGCGTCGGGTGGGCAGACCCGGCGTCCGGCCATTTTTTCGTTTGTTGCGCGGCAGACCGGACGAGCGCAATGCGCGGTCGCGGCGCGCCCCGTCTTCGAAACCAAAAATCGCCTGAAATGTTTACCCTCCAGGGATCAGCCTACCGGGAGGACCCTCATGCTGAATGTCCTGGAACCGCGCCACCAGAAGCTTGCCGGCGCAACCACGCTCGAAATCACCGACATCACCGCAGACGTCGCCCATCTCGACGGCTTCGACCATCACGAGCAGGTCTGGCTCGGCCGCGACACGGCGCGCGGACTGACCGCCATCGTTTCGATCCACACCACCGTGCTCGGCCCCGCCCTCGGCGGCACCCGCATCTGGCCGCACATCAGCTTCGAGGCTGGCGTCATCGACGCGCTTCGGCTGTCGCGCGGCATGACCTTCAAGTCGGCTATCGCCGGCCTGCCGCTCGGCGGCGGCAAGGCGGTCATCATCGCCGACGCCAAGAAGGACAAGACGCCGGCCATGCTCGAGGCCTATGCCGAGATGCTCAACACGCTCGCCGGCCAGTACATCACCGCCGAGGATGTCGGCATGACGCTCGCCGACGCCGACTTCCTCGCCGAGCGTGCGGCCAATGTCAGCGGCACCACCAAGGGCGGCAGCGGCAACCCCTCGCCCTTCACCGCCCAGGGCACCTTTGTCGGCCTCAAGGCCGCACTCCGCCACCGCACCGGCAGCGACAATCTCTCTGGCGTCCGCGTGGCCGTCCAGGGCCTCGGCTCGGTCGGTTGGTCGCTGTGCGAAAAGCTCCAGGCCGAGGGTGCGGTGCTCACCGTCTCCGACCTCGATGCGGCCCGCACCGCCCGCGCCGCCGAAAAGTTCGGCGCAACCGTCGTTTCCGGCGATGCCATCCTCTCGGCCGACGTCGACATCTTCGCGCCCTGCGCATTGGGCGGCATCCTGTCCGCCGAGACGATCCCGCAGCTCAAGGCAAAGATCGTCGCCGGTGCCGCCAACAACCAGCTTGCCACGGCCGAAGACGGCATGCGCCTGGTCGAGCGCGGCATCCTCTATGCCCCCGACTACGTCATCAACGCCGGCGGCGTCATCAACGTCGCCGCCGAAATGGCCGAGGGCGGCTACAGCGTCGAGGCGGTTTCGCCGCGCGTCGAAAAGATCGCCGACACGCTGACCGCCATCTTCCAGCGCGCCGACCGCGAAGGCCGCACCACCGATGCGGTCGCTGAAGTCATGGCCCGCGAGATCGTCGAAGCGGCAAGGAAGTAGGCGCGGCCTTTCCTTCTCCCCTTTGTGGAAGAAGGAAAGGCGCGCCGCGCTGTACCAAAAACAAAAACGGCCCAGCTGCTTCCACAACCGGGCCGTTTTCAATCTGTCCGCCACGCGCCTATCCGCCGACAGCGTCGAGCCGTGCCTTGAGCGCCGCCACTTCCTCTTCCAGAAGGCGGACGCGTTCCTCGAGCTCCGAAACAACGGGCGCGGCGGCGCTCGGTGCCCGGCTTGTCGTGACAACCGCAGCGTCGACATCGCCGGACAACAGATGCGCGAAACGATCCTCGCGTTGGCCGGGTGCGCGACCGATCTCCTTGACCAGCGCCGGCCTGCGGCCGATCAGCATATCGAGTTCGCTACGCACGGCGTCGGCATCGGCGAAGTTCGCCATGCGCTCGGCGCGGGCGAGCAATTCGTAGACGGTCTGCGGTCCGCGCAGCAGAAGCAGGCCGATCAGAGCGCTCTGGTTGCGCGTCAGCGAGAATTTCTGCGCCATCTGATGTTCGTAGCGCTCGACGCGCGAGGCGAATTGCCGGCCCGCCAGCCCCTTCGCCTGCAACGTGCCGAGCGCCCGGGTGATGTCGACCATCTCCAGGGCCATGACCGGCTCGCGCGACGTCTTCTGGTTGGCCGCGGCAACCAGCGCGTTCGACGTCATCGGATAGACGTCAGGCGTCAGTTCCTTCTTCTCGATCAGGCAGCCGAGCACGCGTGCTTCGGCCGCGGTGAGGTGGGGTAGATCCATGTCCGTCATGTCAGCCACTATCGCCTCATATCCGCAGTTCGACCATCATCTTCTCGATTTCGGCTGGCGCGACGCCACGGGCGCAACCAAAAGCCGATCGACGAAACCGGGCGCGCCGCTCCTGAGCAGATTGGCGTAGAGGTGGTAGCAGTTGAGCCCTATCGCTTCCGGAGAAAAGCTGGTCGCGATCCGCTCGCGCGCAGCCAGCCCCATGGCCTTCCGGCGCTCTACATCGCCGGCAAGCAGCTTGAGCGCACCGCTCCAGGCATCCGGATCGTAAGGCAACCCGAACCCCGATACACCTTGCTCTATGATCTCGGCGGTCCCACCGAAGTTCATCGTCAGCACCGGCACACCTGCGGCCATCGCCTCGGCTGGCGCCAAGCCGAACGATTCGCCCGGCAGACGGGACGGGGTGACGAAGATGTCGAAGGCAGCCATCATGTCTCTGGCGCCAGGTATTTTGCCAAGCAGTCGCAGCCGGTCACCGCCAGCCTGCCTGATCCGCTCAAGCTCCGTTTCACTTCCGCTTCCCACCACCGCAAACACAAATGGCGGCCCCAAGCGTCGGACAACATCGGCGACGAAGGCAAGGTTCTTGATGGGCCGTATCCAGCACACCGTGCCGACGACGATCTCATCCGCCGCGAAGCCGTATCTGGCCCGTAGTACAGCGCGTTCGGTTTCCCCCAAATCAGGGGACGGTGCAATTGCATGGGGCAAAACATCGCAACGCCCAGACCCGATGGCCCGCCGAAGCAAGGGCCTGCCCATCCAGTTGTTGACGTGCGCCTTGGACGGCACCAGCAGGCGGGTAATGCGCCGGTTGAAATAGGTCATCCAATCGAACGGGCTGAGGAGGTTGAGGCCTTCGATCGCACCGTGGGAGAACACCACAGGCATTTCCGGCATACCGCGCAGTGCCAGCATGACGGGAAGCGCCACGGTGCGCCCCTGCCCGATGTGGATGATGTCAGGCGAGAAGTCTTCGATTGCCCGCTTGATGGAACGAACCATGGAGGCGCTCGGCAGATAGCGATGAACCTTGTTCATCGTCCGATTCCGGCTGCCGACCCCGCGCAATTCCTGGATCGGAAGGACACGTATGGACACGCCCATTCCTTCCAGGATTGGCGCGATGGGCGTGTCTAGGTGGTAGGTACCCTCGGTTAGGTAGAGAACGCGCATCGGGCGCGCCTCACACCCGCCGCTCCACCATCATCTTCTTGATCTCGGCGATCGCCTTGGCCGGGTTCAGCCCCTTCGGGCAGGTCTGGGCGCAGTTCATGATCGTGTGGCAGCGATACAGCCGGAACGGATCCTCGAGATTGTCGAGGCGCTCGCCCTTGGCTTCGTCGCGGCTGTCGATCAGCCAGCGATAGGCTTGCAGCAGCGTCGCTGGGCCGAGATAGCGGTCGCCGTTCCACCAGTAGCTCGGGCACGAGGTCGAGCAGCAGGCGCACAGGATGCACTCGTAGAGCCCGTCGAGCTTCTGGCGGTCCTCGTGGCTCTGCAGCCACTCCTTCGCCGGCTCCGGCGACACCGTCTTCAGCCACGGCTCGATCGAGCGATGCTGGGCGTAGAAATTGGTGAGGTCGGGCACCAGGTCCTTGACCACGGGCATGTGCGGCAGCGGGTAGATCTTCACAGCACCCGAAATGTCGTCGCAGCCCTTGGTGCAGGCCAGCGTGTTCGAGCCGTCGATGTTCATCGCGCAGGAGCCGCAGATGCCTTCGCGGCACGAGCGGCGCAAGGTCAGCGTCGGGTCGATGTTGTTCTTGATGTAGAGCAGGTGGTCCAGCACCATCGGGCCGCAATCGTCGACGTCGACGAAATACGTGTCCATGCTCGGATTCTCGCCATCGTCAGGCGACCAGCGGTAGATCCGGTACTCGCGCAGATTGGTCGCACCCTGCGGCTTCGGCCAGGTCTTGCCCTGCTTGATCTGCGAGTTCTTGGGGAGTGTTAGTTCGACCACGATCGGTTCCTCACAGCTTGGCGCGCAGTTCCTTGCGGATGACGAGCTTGAGCCCGCTCCACACGGTGTCCACGGCACAGACCTTGACGTCCACCAGCCCCTTGGGCAGCGCCACGTCGCGAATGACATCCTCGGTGATGTCGGTGGCGATCTTCGACGCCTTCTTGGGCCAGGAAATCCAGACCGCGCCATCAGGCGCGATCATCTTCTTGAATGTCCCGACATTGCCGTCGAGATCGGCACGTCGCCTGGTGAAGGCATGGACCACGTCGTGGCCCTCGCCTGCCTCATCGATCCCTGGCCAGTCGGTCAGCGTCTTCGCTGCAAACGCGCGCGACAAAGCCAGTTCGCCAAGTTCGTCCGGCAGGCCGACAAACACCACGCTCTGGCCGTCCTTGAGGCCGAGCTTCGCCGCAAGCGGCGTTGGCGAATATCCTGCCGCCGCCAGCGCCACGGCTCAGTACACCCGCGCCTTCGGCGCGATCTTTGCCAAGCTGATGCCGCCGTCTTCTTCCTTGAGCAGCGGCTCGGTGTGCACCGGCCGGTAGGTCAGCGTCACCTCGCCGTCCTCGGCGACATTTGCCAGCGTGTGCTTGCGCCAGTTGGCGTCGTCGCGGGCCGAGAAGTCCTCGCGGGCATGCGCGCCGCGGCTTTCCTTACGCGCTTCGGCGCCATAGACGGTGGCGATCGCGTTGGACATCAGGTTCTCAAGCTCCAGCGTCTCCACCAGGTCCGAGTTCCAGATCATCGAGCGGTCGAAGACCTTGATGTCCTTCATCTCGCCCCAGATCTGGGAGATGCGCTTGCAGCCCTGCTCCAGTGACTCCTGGGTGCGGAACACGGCAGCGTCTTCCTGCATCGCGCGCTGCATCTTCTCACGCAGCACCGCCGTCGGCGTGCCGCCATTGGCGTGACGCAGGCGGTCGAAGCGGTCCATGATCTTTTCGACCGAGGCCGCGTTCGGCGACGGGATCGGCGCGTTGCGGTCGACCACCTCCCCGGCGCGGATGGCTGCGGCGCGGCCGAACACCACCAGATCGATCAGCGAGTTGGAGCCGAGGCGGTTGGCCCCGTGCACCGAAGCGCAGCCAGCCTCGCCGACGGCCATCAGGCCGGGCGACACGCGGTCGGGGTTACCCGCGGTCGGGTTCAGCACCTCACCCCAGTAGTTGGTCGGGATGCCGCCCATGTTGTAGTGCACCGTAGGCAGCACCGGGATCGGCTCGCGGGTCACGTCGACGCCGGCGAAGATCTTCGCCGATTCCGAGATGCCGGGCAGCCGCTCGTGCAGCACGGCTGGATCGAGGTGATCGAGGTGCAGGAAGATGTGGTCCTTGTTCTTGCCGACGCCGCGACCGTCACGAATCTCCAGCGTCATGCAGCGCGAAACCACGTCGCGCGACGCCAGGTCCTTGGCCGACGGCGCGTAGCGCTCCATGAAGCGCTCGCCCTCGGCGTTGACGAGATAGCCGCCTTCGCCGCGAGCGCCTTCGGTGATCAGGCAGCCCGAACCGTAGATGCCGGTCGGGTGGAACTGCACGAACTCCATGTCCTGCAGCGGCAGGCCGGCACGCGATGCCATGCCGCCGCCGTCGCCGGTGCAGGTATGGGCCGACGTGGCGGAGAAATAGGCGCGGCCGTAGCCGCCGGTCGCCAACACAACCATCTTCGCCGAGAAGCGGTGGATGGTGCCGTCGTCGAGGTTCCAGGCCACGACGCCGGTGCAGGTGCCGTCCGGCTCCATGATCAGGTCGAGGGCGAAATACTCGATGAAGAACTGCGCGTTGTGCTTGAGCGACTGGCCGTAGAGCGTGTGCAGGATGGCGTGGCCGGTGCGGTCGGCAGCGGCGCATGTGCGCTGCACGGGCGGGCCGTCGCCGTAGTTCATCATGTGGCCGCCGAACGGGCGCTGGTAGATCTTGCCTTCTTCGGTGCGCGAGAACGGCACGCCGTAATGCTCGAGCTCGTAGACTGCGGCCGGCGCTTCGCGCACCAGGTATTCCATGGCGTCCATGTCGCCGAGCCAGTCCGAGCCCTTGACGGTGTCGTACATGTGCCACTGCCAGGAGTCGGGCCCCATGTTCTGCAGCGAGGCGGCGATGCCGCCCTGCGCCGCAACGGTGTGCGAGCGGGTCGGGAACACCTTGGTGATGCAGGCTGTCTTCAGCCCCTGCTCGGCCATGCCGAGCGTGGCGCGCAGGCCCGCACCGCCGGCGCCGACAACGACGACGTCGAACTTGTGATCGACGAATGTGTAGGCGGATGCTCCGCTGGTCTTGCCGTCCTTGGCCACCGTATCAGCCTCCAAATGCCAGTTTGAGCAGGGCGAAGAGCGAGGCCACGCCGACCGCTACGGTAAAGAAAGTATTGAGCATGATGAGGATCACCTTGAGGCCCTCGCCATGGATGTAGTCCTCGATCACGACCTGCATGCCGAGGCGCATGTGGTAGAGGCCCGAGAGCAGCATCAGCGCCAGCACCAGCGACACGAACGGGTTGGCGAGCGAGGCGCGCACGGTCGCGAAGTCGGCGCCGTTCAGCACGATCAAAAGGCCGACGAAGAACAGCATCAGCGGAATGTTGGCGACCGCCGTCAGGCGCTGGCGCCAGAAATGCTCGGTGCCTTCGCGGGCGGAGCCGAGGCCGCGAACCTTGCCGAGCGGGGTGCGCATGTCGTGATTGTTGCTGCCGCTCATGTCAGGCACCCCGAACCATGTAGCCGACGATCCAGACCAGCGCCGTCAGCACCACCGATGCAGCCAGCGATGCCCAGGCGATCTTTGATGCCGTGTGTTTTTCGAGCCCGGCACCCGTGTCCCAGACCAAGTGGCGGATGCCGCCCAGCATGTGCAGCATCAATGCCCAGGTGTAACCAAGCAGCACCAGCTGCCCGATCCAGCTGCCATAGACCCAGCTGACGAAATCGAAATAGTGCTGCGAGGTCGCCGCCGCGATCAGCCACCAGGCAACCAGGAGCGTGCCGAAATAGAGCGCGCCGCCGGTGATGCGGTGCAGGATCGACGTCGTCATGGTGATCGGCGAGCGATAGACGGACAGATGCGGCGACAATGGCCGCGCACGCGATGTGGCTTGGGTTGCTTGTGATTTGCTCATGGCTCCCCCGGTCTGCATCCGAGCGTGGCTATGTTTGAATACGGCGCCGTCGCACCGTTTTGCGACGTCGGACTGCGCGCTTTCTAATGTGCTTTTTGCACCGCGTCAAAGTCGGAAAACCGTTCAGGCGCACCTATTTAGTCGCATCACGGCTTCAATCGATTGAACGCCGATCGCAGCTACCCGCTTGGGTAAGCAGCGGGCGGACGAAGCCGGCACGATCGGTAGCTGACGTATCCCCCATTGGCGCAAACGCGGGCCTACCCGTCCGTTGACTGGGAGCGGTGCCGGGTTGCATTCGGCCAAAATTAACCATGCTCGTTAATCAGCGCTGCCCGGGCTCTTAACAAAGATTAAGAAAAGGTTAAGCTTCGAATCGAAACCTCGCGCCGCAAACCATGGAGATTGCGCGATGCGCCTCCCACTGGCTTTCATCGGAACTGCGTCCCTCGCACTCGCGGCGACGATCGCCTTGGCAACACCTGCCGCTTCCGGCGGCTGGGACCATGACCGCGTCTATGCCGATTCCTTCGGCAATCTCGTGGTCGACAGCGCCGCCGGCTACAAGCGCATCGTCGTCGGCCAGGGCCATTCGGCCCGCAAGCTGGCCGAATACACCCGCTCCGCCACGCCGAAGGTCGTCTACCTCGACGAGGGGCAGCGTGCCACGCGCCATTGCTACCGTCCACCGATGCTGCTCAAGGGCCGCAGCTACATGTACGGCTTCTCCGAGGGAGAGATCCCCCAGCCCGGCCTGCGCTGCTACTGATTTGGGTCAGGACTTGCTGCCGAAGGGCACCACGTTCGTCTCGGCCTGCATCTCGACGACGCTGCCAGGCGCCACCCGCACGCAGTCGCGCCCGTCCTTCTTGGCTTCGTAGAGCGCTGCGTCCGCGCGGCGCATCAGCTGGTCGATCAACTCGCCGCCCACCAGTTCGGCAACACCGAAGCTCGCGGTAAACCGCTGGTTCGACGGCAGTCCTTCGATCGGCAGGGCCGAAAACGCGCTGCGTGCACCCTCGGCGAACAGCCGCGCCGCAGCCAGATGCGTGCCGGGCAGGATGATGGCGAATTCCTCGCCGCCGATGCGCCCCGCTATGTGGTGGCCCACCTTGGATTCATGGATGAAGCGCGCGAACGTCTCGATGACCCGGTCACCGGACAAGTGGCCATAGGTGTCATTGATCGACTTGAAATGGTCCAGGTCGGAAATCACCAGCGTCACCGGCAGGCCCTGGCGCTCTGCCTCGCGCAGCGCAATCGCAGCCTGGCGTTGGAACCCACCACGGTTGAGCAGGCCCGACAGCGCGTCCGTCTCCGACTTCTGTGTTGCGTCAGCAAGGATGTCGCGCACCAGGATCACCAGCAGCATCAGCGCGATGGACAGCGCGAACACCGTGCCCAGCGCCTGCGAGATCATCGCATAGGTGCTCTGCAGATACTGATGCGGATCGGAGCCGGAGCCGACGGCAAGCGCCAAGTAGGGCTTCGAGAAGAACTGCAGCGCACTCGTCAGGAGCACGCCGGTCAGGGCGTAGTCGAACTGGCTGAGCTTGTCCCGCGACCTGAGCACGATCGCTGCACCCATCGCCTGCACCGCGGCGTAGGGCGTCTGGAACGTCATCATCCTGAGCAGCGAGTCGCGCGGCAGTCCCTGGGTGAAATAGACTGCAGCGGTGGCCAGCACCAGGAACACCAGCATGGTGCGCCATGGCGGCGCCACCTCGTAGCGGCGCGCCAGCCCGACATTCATGATGATCAGCGTGGCCAGGAAGGCAGCAAAATTGGCGGTGACGATGGGCCGCGTGTTCTCGAACCACGGGATCGAGAATTCCGTGCCGATATAGAGCAGGCCGGTCAGGTAGCAGAGCGCGAACCAGCGCGCTGAAACGCGCTTGGAGTCATAGATCGAGATCGCCATGAACGCCGCCGCCAGCAGGCCGGCAACGAACACATTGATCGTGAGAATGAACCCTGCACCGCTCATCGTCTGACGTCGTCTCCCACGGCCGGATCAAACCATATCCGAGAGAAAAAGACGTTAACGTGACCTCGCGGAAGCAGGACCTTTTCGACATCCTCAACAAATGGAAAAGGCGGCGGACTCGCGCCCACCGCCCTGTGTTCGATACGCCGGATTGACCGGCGTCTGGTCAGTGCCAGTCGCGAATGTCGACGAAATGGCCGGCGATCGCCGCCGCTGCGGCCATGGCCGGCGACACCAGATGGGTGCGGCCCTTGAAGCCCTGGCGGCCCTCGAAGTTGCGGTTCGAGGTCGAAGCGCAGCGCTCATGCGGCTTGAGGCGGTCGTCGTTCATCGCCAGGCACATCGAGCAGCCCGGCTCGCGCCAGTCGAAGCCAGCGGCGACGAAGATCTTGTCCAGGCCCTCTGCTTCCGCCTGCTCCTTGACCAGGCCGGAGCCCGGCACGATCATGGCGCTGACGGTCGAGGCGACCTTGCGGCCTTCGACCACCTTGGCCACCGCGCGCAGGTCCTCGATGCGGCCATTGGTGCACGAACCGATGAACACGCGGTCGATGGCGATGTCGGTGATCTTGGTGCCGGCGGACAGGCCCATATAGTCGAGCGCGCGCTTCTTGGAGTTGCGCTTGTTCTCGTCCTCGATCACTTCGGCATCCGGCACCACGCCGGTGACGGCGACGACGTCCTCGGGCGACGAGCCCCAGGTGACGATGGGCGGCAGCTTGGCTGCGTCGAGCACCACAACCTTGTCGAAATGCGCACCTTCGTCGGTGTGCAGCGTCTTCCAGTACTCCAGCGCCATATCGAACGCCTTGCCTTTCGGCGCGCGCGGCTTGTCCTGGACGTAGGCATAGGTCTTTTCGTCGGGCGCGATCAGGCCGGCGCGGGCACCGCCCTCGATCGACATGTTGCAGATCGTCATGCGGCCTTCCATCGACAGCGCGCGGATCGCTTCGCCTGCATATTCGATGACGTAGCCGGTGCCGCCTGCCGTGCCGATCTCGCCGATGATGGCGAGCACGATGTCCTTGGCGGTGACGCCTTCCGGCAACTGGCCGTCGACACGCACCAGCATGTTCTTTGCCTTCTTCTGGATCAGCGTCTGGGTCGCCAGCACGTGCTCCACTTCCGACGTGCCGATACCGTGGGCCAAAGCGCCGAATGCACCATGCGTCGAGGTGTGGCTGTCGCCGCAGACGATGGTCATGCCCGGCAGGGTAAAGCCCTGCTCGGGGCCGACGATGTGGACGATGCCCTGGCGCTTGTCGTTCTCGGAGTAATACTCCACGCCGAAGTCGGCCGAGTTCTTGGCCAGCGCCTCGACCTGGATGCGGCTCTCCTCGTTCTTGATGCCGTTCTTGCGGTCCGGCGAGGTCGGCACGTTGTGGTCGACCACGGCCAGCGTCTTTTCGGGATGACGCACGGTGCGGCCGGTCATGCGCAGGCCTTCGAAGGCCTGCGGGCTGGTCACTTCGTGCACGAGGTGGCGGTCGATATAGAGCAGGCAGGTGCCGTCGTCCTGGCGGTCGACAACGTGGTCGTCGAATATCTTGTCGTAGAGGGTACGCGGTGCGCTCATGATCTTGGATCCGTCGATGGCAACAATTGAAAATGGCCGGCCAAAATGCCGGAAGGAGCCCGTCGGCTCAGGGAAGTCGGCAGCTTAGGGCGCCGGAAATCCGGGCAAAGAATCGGGCGGGCAGGCGCTTGTGGTCCTGCAGCACGAAACCTTTATAGGCCGGATCTCCAAAGAGCTCTTCCATGGCCTGCTCATATCAATCTTTTCGGCCCCCGGCAATTGCGATGGCGTCACCCTTCGTCATGGCCGCTCATGCGTCCGGAACATGGTCCAAAATGTGGGACCGGTTCTCGAAATTGCAACATGCTCGGCTAGGCATATGGAGCTCTCGCTCCGGCCGAAGGATGCAACAGCGCTACGGACGTCTGGCCTTCACCTGCGCCTTGCGCGCCACAGGCTTTTCGTCCCGCTTGTCCTCGCTCAGGTCGAACTTCACCTCGATCGTGTGCATCAGGCCCAGGACGACAAGGACCAGCAACGTGCCGAAGCCGGCGATCTGCCAGAAGCCGAGCCCGGCGGCGAGGCCGATAGCCCCCGCCAGCCACATGCCGGCTCCGGTCGTAAGACCCTGGATCTCGCCTCGGGCGAACAGGATGGTGCCTGCGGCAAGGAAGGCGACGCCTGCCGTCACCGCCTCGACCGCCCGGATCGGATCGACCTTGACCATCTCCTTCATCCCGTCGGCCGTAAACATCGGCGCATGGACGATCTCGATGGTCAGGATGCCAAAGGTCGCCGCGGCAACGCAAACCAGCACATGAGTGCGCAGGCCCGCCGGCCGGTTGCGCCATTCGCGCTCGAAGCCGATGACCGCGCCGAAGATCGTCGCCAGCAAGAGCCTTGCTACGATGACCGGAAACGAGGTGTAGGTCGGATGGCCGAATTCCTCGACGAGTTGTTCCATGGGACCCTCATGCTGGTTCGGCACCCAACGCGCCGAGACTGCCGAGGTTCCTTCGCCGCCTCAGAGGACTTCGAAAACGAAGGCCTGCACCAGCACCTCCGGCTCAGCCACCGCGAAGGCCCGGAACGGCAGGCTCTCCTCGACCGGCCGCCATTTGCCTGATGCCTCAAGCTCGGCGAATTTCGTCCGGAACCCACCTGCATCCAGCACCACGTCGCGAACGGTGAAGATGATAAAGGCGCCCCGCCTGGTGATCCGGACCAACTCGTCCAGGCTCGAAGCCGGCGCGTGCCCGGCGGTGAACACACCTGTCGAGAAGGCGGCGGCGAAATGCCCATTCGTCCATGGCAACGGTCCGCCCAGTGCTGCCCGCGTCAGCGCCGTGTAGCCGCCGCGCGCCCGGGCCAGGTCGAGCATCTCCTCAGACAGATCGAGCCCTTCGATCTTGTCATAGCCGAGTGCCCGGAGATACGGCCCCGACAGCCCGGTGCCGCAGCCGGCATCGAGCAACGGCCCTTCGCCCTTGGGCACATGCCGCGCCACCCACCCCGCGATCACGAAGGGCAGGCAGTAGCCGAGTGCCACCGTCTCCCTGTCGTAGCCATTGGCCCAGGCCGCGTAGGCAGCGGCGAGCTCGGCTTCCGTCTCGGCAGCGTAGACCATGTCGAGCGCGGTCTTGTCGGCGTCTCCGGTCATGCTGCGCGGTCCCTTCGCATCCGCCGCTCCAGCGCCCTCAGGCCGAGTGACAGCCCGACGGTCAGGAGCAGATAGACATAGGCGACGATCGAATAGGTCTCGAAGAAGCGGAACGAGCCCGAGGCATAGACCTTGGCCATCTGGGTGATGTCGGCGACGCCGAGCACCGAAACCAGCGAGGAATCCTTCACCATGGCGATGAAGTCATTGCCGTAGGGCGGCAGGATCGTCCGAAACGCCTGCGGCCAGACGATCAGCCTGAAACGCTGATAGCGCGAAAGGCCCAAGGCCTTCGCCGCCTCGATCTGGCCGACGTCGACAGCCTGGATGCCGGCGCGGAAGATCTCGGCGATGAAGGACGAATAGGCAATCGTCAGCGCGAGGATTGCCCGCCACAACAGCGAGAAGTCGCGTACCTGCATCGGCTCGACCAGCCCCGCCGCCTGCAGCGGTAGCGACAGCCAGTTCCATGCCGCCACGAAGGCCGGCGCGCCGACAAAGGCGATCCAGAACAGCAACACCAGGATCGGCAGCCCTCTGATGATCTCGACATAGAAGCGCGCGATCTGGCGCAGCATTTGCGAGTTCGACAGTCCGAGAAGGGCAATGAACAGGCCGAGCGCCGAGGCAAGTGCGAAAGCGACGACGGTGACGAACAGCGTCACCCACAGCCCTTTGACCAACGTTGACAGGATCTGGCCGTAGACGTCGCTCGCCGCGATCGCCACCGCGGCGGCAATACCGATCGCCCCGGCGGCCACCAGCCACCAGGGAAAGTCCGCCTTTGTGCCCGTACGGTGTGACGGCGGCATCTATCGAGTGACTGCTGGGGCTGTTGACGGCGGCGCCTTACGTCGCCCCCCTCTGGCCTGCCGGCCATCTTCCCCACAAGGGGTGAGATCAGGCTGGCCGCTTGGCTTTCGCCAACTTGCGATGTTGCCATATTGGCGTGGCTGGTGACACTGCAGATCTCCCCCCTTGTGGGGAAGATGGCCGGCAGCCCAGAGGGGGGCAACGTGGAGCACTGACACCGAAGAATGCCCCAGACTACTGGCCCATCTTGTAGTCAAGGAACCACTTCTTGTTCAGCGCATCGAAGGTGCCGTCAGCCTTGAGCGCGGCAATCGCCGCATTGACCGGTTGAACCAGGTCCGAACCCTTCTTGAAGATGAAGCCGAAATCCTCGCTGCCCAGCGGCCCGCCCACCACCTTGAGCTTGCCTTCCGAGGCATCGACATAGCCCTGGGCCGCGACGCTGTCGGTCAGCACCAGATCGACGTCGCCTGCCTTGAGCGCCTGCACGGTGGCGCCGAAGGTCTCGAACAGCTTGATGCGCGGGTTCTGTTCGTTGCCGTCGAGGATTTCGTAGACGGCGGTGTAGAACGGCGAGGTGCCCGGCTGCGCCGCGATCAGGCCGTCCTTGAGGGCGCCGAAGCTCTTGGCGTCGGTGAAGCGGGCCTCGTCGGCGCGCACCAGCATGAACTGCTGCGAACGCATGTAGGGATCGGAGAAATCGACCTTCTCCTTGCGGTCGTCCTTGATGGTGATGCCGGTCATGCCGAGCTGGTACTGGCCGTCGGACACTGCCTGGATCATCGCGTCCCAGGAAGTGTTCTGGTACTCGACCTTGAAGTTCAGGCGCTTGGCGATCTCGTCCATTGCGTCATATTCCCAGCCTATCTGCTTGCCGGTCTTGGGATCGATGAACTGCAGCGGCGGATAGGCGTTCTCGGTCACCACCACCACCGTCTTGCCGCCGAGGTCGGGCAGGCTCTGGGCTTGGGCAACGAAGGGCGAAAGCACGAGGGCGAGAGCGCCGGCAAGCGCGAGCTTGAGACTATTCATGATCAGTTCCCCGAAATGCGCGAGACCGGCGACGCCGGTCGTTTGCGCGAGACTTTAGCTCGCCGCGGGCCGCATGCAAGCAGGCTCCATGCGCCATGCATGGAAGAACTGGAATTCCATCCTCCGAAACGCAAAAGGGCGGCCGAAGCCGCCCTTTCGAAAACAAGTGCCGGAAATTACTCGGCTGCAGGCTCAGCCGCTGCTTCCGCAGCCTTGGCGGCCTCGGCTGCTGCCTTCTTCTCGGCTGCTTCCTGAGCGGCCTTCTCGGCGGCCAGAGCCTGGGCGGCGGCGACCTTCTCGGCCTCGATGCGGGCCTTCTCGGCGTTGGCTGCTTCGCGCTCGGCGTCGTTCAGCTTGCGGGCGCGCACGCCGGTGTTCTCGACGATACGAGCCGACTTACCGCGACGATCGCGCAGGTAGTACAGCTTGGCGCGACGGACCTTGCCGCGGCGGACGATCTCGACGCCCTCGATCATCGGCGAGTAGACCGGGAACACGCGCTCCACGCCTTCGCCATAGGAGATCTTGCGGACGGTGAAGTTTTCCTGGAAGCCCGAGCCGGCGCGGGCGATCACGACGCCCTCATAGGCCTGCACGCGGGTACGCGTGCCTTCCGTGACGCGAACCAGAACGCGCACGGTGTCGCCCGGCTGGAATTCCGGCAGGGTGCGCTTGGCTTCGATCTTGGCGGCCTGTTCGGCCTCGAGCTGACGGATGATATCCATCTCAACTATCCACTTCTTGTTCTTCCGACAGCCAGAGCGCCCACGCTCGCCTTGCAGTTCCAATGACCGCTCGGATATGCCTTGTTCCCTCGCGGGCCTTCCGGCAGGGGCGACTACACCGTCACTGTTGACGGGTCCGGTCGATTATTCGTCCGGTTCGGGCGGGCACATACCGCTATTTCAGCCATTTGTCACGCCTTGCAGTGTCTTTTTTACGCGCTTTGCGTGCTGTCGCGGCTTGCCGGACCTTGGACCAAGTGGCCGCCATCGGCAAGCCATGGCTTGCATCGCCGGCCCGGGCTACCTACAGACCCCCAGGCGCAGCGTATCGGAGCAGGCAACCCGTGACCCTCATCACAGTCGGAATCCTCTTCGTCGCGGGCTTCCTCTCGGGCGTCGTCAACGCCATTGCCGGCGGCGGCACCTTCCTGACCTTCGGCGCGCTGACCATGGCCGGGCTGCCGCCGATCTCGGCCAATGCGACGTCGTCGATCGCCCAGTTTCCCGGCTACATCACCTCGACCTGGGCCTACATAACGGATATCCGCCGGATGTGGCGCGGCGCGCTCGCCTTCGCCGTCATCTCGGCCGTCGGTGCCCTGATCGGCTCGCTGTTCCTGCTGTCGCTCGACAATGTCTCCTTCGGCGCGCTCGTCCCCTGGCTGCTGCTTGCCGCCACCGCGTTGTTCGCCGCCGGCCCCTGGCTCCGGCCGGCAAGACTTGCCGAGCGGCCTGAAGACGCACCGTCGTCACTCGCCGGCCGCATCGTCCAGTTCTTCACCTCGATCTATGGCGGTTTCTTCGGTGCCGGCATGGGCGTGATGATGCTGGCAACCCTCGGCCTCACCGAGGGCGGCGACTACCACCGCCTCAATGCGCTCAAGAACATGCTCTCCATCGTCATCGCAGCGGTCGCCATCATCATCTTCGCCTCCGGTGGCGTCGTCGCCTGGACGGCGGCGGCCGTCATGGTTCCTGGCGTCGCGCTCGGCGGCTATGCCGGCGTCTGGACCGCACGCCGCGTACCGCAAGCGATCGTCCGCGCGCTTGTCGTCGCGGTCGGTCTGTTTTTGGCTTTTTATTATTTTAGGAGAGGCTGAAGTGGCTGAGCTACCTAAGTAGCTCTTCGTGATAGATATCGAAGTCGATTGAAATCCTGCGCTGGGATAGAAAATTCAGCGTTTCTTTATTGAGGTTGAAGCCTTGGTTGTAACCGGATAGCCAAAGGCCACACGAGACTTCGACGGCGAACCTGTCGGCGAGCGCTGACCAATCAATGTTAGGAAGCAGTCTGTCAAAGAGTGAGGCTATCGCGCTGTCGATATCGTCCGATGCTTCTACAGAGATTTTCCAATAGCCGACCCTGCTCTTGGTCAGCTTAGCCTTCTCCGAAATCCTGACGGATTCCCCCTTCTTCCAGGAAGTTTTCGGCTCGCACCCCAACAGTGCGGTTATTTCTTTGGGATCAAGGTCCTCACCACGCAGGTTCAAACTAACCTGAGAGCGAATTTTACCGACGTAACCGCCGTCAGTGCTCATACTACGCATCAAATCCGGACGCCGCTCCTTGGTTAGCTTCTCCGCCTCGGCCCGCCGCCATTTGGCGATCTTGCCGTGATTGCCCGAGGTCAGCACCTCGGGGATCGCCCGGCCTTCGAACTCCTGCGGTCTTGTGTAGTGCGGATGCTCCAGCAGCCCGCCCTCAAAACTCTCTTCCTCGCCCGATACCTCGTTGCCCATCACGCCGGGCAGCAGCCTGACCACCGCGTCGAGCAGCACCAGCGCCGCCGGCTCGCCACCCGAGAGGATGAAGTCGCCGACCGAAATCTCCTCCAGTTCACGCGCCTCGATGACGCGCTGGTCGACGCCTTCGAAGCGGCCGCACAGGATGACGGCACCCGGACCAGCCGCCAACTCGCGCACGCGCTCCTGGGTCAGCGGCTTGCCGCGCGGGCTCATCAGGATGCGCGGGCGCGCATCGCCCTCGGGCGAGGCATTGTCGATCGCCTTGGCCAGGATGTCGGCGCGCATCACCATGCCGGCGCCGCCGCCGGCAGGCGTGTCGTCGACGGTGCGGTGCTTGTCGGTCGCAAAGTCGCGGATCTGCACGGCTTCAAGCGACCAGTCGCCACGCTCCATCGCCCGCCCCGCCAGCGACAGTCCCAGCGCGCCCGGGAACATCTCGGGATAGAGCGTGAGCACGCTGGCCCGGAACATCAGCGATTTCCCCCGGCATCCCTGGGTCCGCGTGGCCGACCTTTGTGCTCGAACTCGCCGTCGGAAGGTGCGTCCGCGTCGTCTTCGTCCTCGACCAGCCCGGCAGCAACCGTATCGATGGCGACGAAGCCGCCAGCGATGTCGACCACGGGCACCGCCGCCTGCGTGAAGGGAATCAGCACGCCCTTGCGGCCCTGATACTGGATTTCCAGGATATCGCCGCCGCCGAAATTCTGCACGGCAAACACCTTGCCGACCGGCTCGCCGTTTTCGTCGCGAACCGCAAGCCCGACAAGATCGGTGTGATAGAATTCGCCCTCCTCGCCATCGTCGGGCAGCGCCGAACGGTCGACGAACAGCTCGGTGCTGGTCAGCGCCTCGGCGGCGTTGCGGTCGTTGACGCCCTTGAAGCGCACCACCACCACCTCGTTGGCCGGCCGGATCGCGGCGATCTCGAAGGCTCGGCCGTCCTTGGCGTAAAGCGGGCCGTAGTCGGCCAGCGCCAGCGGATCGCCGGTAAAGGTCTTCACGCGCAGCTCGCCCTTGATGCCGTGGGCGGCGCCGATCACGGCCATCTGGATTGGATTTTGGGGTCTGGCCATCGCCTGCTTCACTGCTTGCTAACTTCGCTCGTTCAACACTGACTTATTCAATCGGACCCGCGCTGCCAATGCAGGAATTCCTCATCGCCGCAAAACCCGACCTCCAGGCGGCCCGAGAAGGCTGGCTGAAGTCGCTGGCCGGCGAACGCCGCCTGTCGACATCGACCGTCGATGCCTACGAACGCGACACGCGCCAGTTCCTGCAGTTCCTGACCGGCCACAATGGCGGCCCACCCGGCATTTCAGACATCCGAGACCTCCGTCCGGCCGACCTGCGCGGCTATCTCGCCTCGCGACGGGCTGACGGTGCCGGTGCCCGCACGCTTGGACGCGGCCTTGCCGGGGTGCGCTCGCTGCTGCGTTTCCTCGAACGCCAGGGCCTGGTCAACGCCGCCGGCTCCGCGGCGCTGCGCGCGCCGAAACAGCCGAAATCGCTGCCCAAGCCGCTCACCGCGATCGACGCCAAGCGTGTCGTATCGGCAGGCGAGCAGCTTGCCGAGGAGCCCTGGATCGCAGCTCGCAATGCTGCCGTGCTGACCCTGCTCTACGGCTCGGGCCTGCGTATTTCCGAAGCGCTCAACCTGTCCGGCACGGAGCTCGCCTCGCCCTCCGACACCGTGCTGCGCATCACGGGCAAGGGCGGCAAGACGCGCCTCGTCCCCGTTCTGCCGGTCGCACTGCAGGCGGTCGCAGAATACCGCAAGCTTTGCCCATATCATCTCGCTGCCGAAGGCGCACTTTTCCGCGGCGCCCGCGGCGGCCAGCTCGACCCGGCGATCATCCAGCGCGAGATGCGCAAGATGCGCTCGGCCTTGAACCTGCCCGACACGGCAACCCCGCACGCGCTGCGCCACTCCTTCGCCACCCATCTGCTCGGCCGTGGCGGCGACCTGCGCACCATCCAGGAGTTGCTCGGCCACGCCAGTCTGTCGACCACGCAGATCTATACGGGCGTCGACACAGCCCGCCTGCTCGAGATTTACGACGCGGCACACCCCCGCGCCTGACCCCGCGAGGCTGACAATTGTCACTGCGGCATTAACCGTTTTGCCGCTTTTGGCGGATACACAAATGCCCATGACACGTCTCGCCGCCTTTGCCGACCGCGCATCGTTGCTATCGCTGAAGCTGCTTGCAGCGCTC
The DNA here is from genome assembly GCF_045345995.1 of Aminobacter sp. P9b. Lineage (NCBI taxonomy): Bacteria > Pseudomonadati > Pseudomonadota > Alphaproteobacteria > Hyphomicrobiales > Phyllobacteriaceae > Aminobacter > Aminobacter sp. P9b. The sequence goes on from NZ_CP150082.1 coordinate 685,866, forward strand.
AACGTGCTGTTCTTCGTCCTGTTCTTTGCCGTCGCGTTCCTGTTCGCCGGCAAGGCACGCGCCGAAGCGCCCGTCTGCACCGGCTCCGACATGCTGGCCGAGCTTGCCAAGGACAACCCGACGCTTCTGGCCAAGATCGAGGCCGAGGCCAAGGCCACGCTCAACGGACAGGGCCTGTTGTGGAAGCTGGAAAAGCCCGGCCAGAAGCCGTCCTGGCTCTACGGCACCATGCATGTCACCGATCCGCGCGTCACCAAGCTTCAGCCCGCGGCGCAGAAGGCCTTCGACGGCTCGCACACGCTGGTCATCGAAACCACCGATGTGCTCGACCAGAACGCCATGGTCGCCAGCCTGATGAAGCAGCCCGAGCTGATGATGTTCACCGACAGCACCACGCTGCCGTCGCTGATGTCGCCGGACGAGCTCGCAACCGTCAACGCGGCGCTCGAAGCGCGCGGCATCCCGCCCGGCAGCGTCTCCAAGATGAAGCCGTGGATGCTGTCGTCGATGGTCGCCCTGCCGGCCTGCGAGCTCACCCGCAAGGCCGCCGGCGCGCCGGTGCTCGACATCCTCATCGCCCAGCAGGCCAAGGCCGCCGGCAAGCAGGTCAAGGGTCTGGAGACCGCCGCCGACCAGCTTTCGGCCATGGCCTCGCTGCCGATCGAGTTCCACATCAAGGGCCTGGTCGAGACCCTCAAGCTCGGCAACCGCATGGACGACGTCATCGAGACCATGGTCGTGCTCTACCAGCGCGGCGACACCGGCATGTTCTGGCCGCTGTTCCGCAACGCCCTGCCGTCGGGCAGATCTGACGATTCCGGCTACGCCGCCTTCGAGGAAGCGATGGTGACGACGCGCAACAAGACCATGGTCGATCGCGCAGGACCGCTCGTCGCCCAGGGCGACGTCTTCATGGCTGTGGGTGCGCTGCATCTGCCCGGCCCCGCAGGGCTGGTCGAGCTGTTCCGCAAGGCCGGCTACACCGTCACCGTTGCCGACCGCTAACCCCGCGCGTCGGCCACCCTGGCCAGCATCGCCGGAACGATGATGCGGTGGAACGGCATGACGACCGAGAGATAGATCCGGCCGAACCTGTTGTGAGGCCTGGCCAGCGTCGTCGCGCTCACCTCCTGCCGCCCCTCGCCCAGTTCCTTCACTTCGACCACCAGCCGGAAATCGAGATGGCGGTCGTCGAGGCCGAGAACCACCCGGGCCGGGGCGTCGCTGATCACGGGAAACATGCCGACCCGCTTTTGCTGCCCGGGGAGGTCGGCGTGCCCGGTTTTCAGCCCGAACGGCCGCACCAGCAGGTTGCGCAGCATCATCAGCCGGCCGATCCAGGACGGGACTTTGACGATGGCCCGCTTGGCCGCCGTCATGGCATCCAGCGACTGCCCGCTGACCACCATGACGTAGCGGTCGGCAAAGCTCGTGCCGGGCAGCAGTTCGTCTACGTTGGAAAGGCATTGCACCACGGGCATGTCGCTGGCCTCAGGTCGCTGCATCTTTCTCGAAGCTAGCGCGTTTTGTGAGCGAAGGCGGCGTGGCGAAACGACGCCGCAGCGCCTCCCGGCCTCTGCACCGGCGTCGGCCTCCTGTATTTGCAGTCTTTTTTCGTCTCCGGTGAAACCGAAATGGGTTTCGCGCGTTGATTGCGATGTTCACGCAATGATTGCGGAGCGCAGCTGAGGGAGATCTCAATGGTGAACAATCCAGATCCAGGACGCCCAACCGGCCAGTCGAGCATGGGCAGCACGTGGCTGATAGCCATCATCGTCGTGCTGCTCGCTGCGGTGGCCTATTACATCTTCGGCCCGACCGGAGAAGCGCCGGCACCGGCCGAGCCCCCGGCTGCGACAACACCAGCACCCGCTCCGGCAGAACCGGCACCCGCGCCCGCGCCAGCAGAGCCTGCCCCTGCGCCCGCACCGGCAGAACCTGCGCCTGCGCCAGCTGAACCTGCGCCGGCGCCAGCGGAACCTGCTCCAGCTCCGGCCGAGCCAGCCCCGGCGCCTGCTCCGGCAGCCCCCGCCAACTAAGGTTGGTCTCCTAATGCAAACGGCCCGCTCATCGAGCGGGCCGTTCTGTTTCAGGCGTAATCGCCGGTCTTACATGTGGATTGGCTTGAAGAACGTGGCGAGCGCTGCCTCCTTCACCGCTTCCGACATCGTCGGATGCGCGTGGCAGGTACGGCCGAGATCTTCCGACGAACCGCCGAACTCCATCAGCACCGCCGCCTCGTGGATCATCTCGCCTGCACCGAAGCCGACGATGTGCACGCCCAGCACCTTGTCGCTGTCCTTGTCGGCCAGAACCTTGACGAAGCCATCCGTGTGCAGCATGGCGCGCGCCCGGCCGTTCGCCGTGAACGGGAACTTGCCGGCCTTGTAGGCGATGCCGGCCTTCTTGAGCTCTTCCTCGGTCTTGCCGACCGAAGCAACCTCGGGGCTGGTGTAGACCACGCCGGGGATCACGTCGTAGTTCACGTGGCCGGCCTGGCCGGCGATGATCTCGGCAACCGCCACGCCTTCGTCCTCGGCCTTGTGCGCCAGCATCGGACCGGCAACCACGTCGCCGATAGCATAGATGCCCGCGACGTTGGTGCGCAGATGGCCGTCGGTCTTGACCCGGCCGCGCTCGTCCATCTCGACGCCGGCTTCCTTGAGGCCAAGGCCATCGGTGTAGGGCTTGCGGCCGGTGGCGACCAGCACCACGTCGGCCTCGATGGTCTCGGCAGCGCCGCCCTTGACCGGCTCGAAGGTCACGGTCGCACCCTTCTTGGCCTTGGCGGCACCGGTCACCTTGGAGCCGAGCTTGAACTCGAAGCCCTGCTTGGCCAGCATGCGCTGGAACTGCTTGGCAACGTCGCCGTCCATGCCGCCCAGGATGGTGTCGAGATATTCGACCACGGTCACCTTGGCGCCCAGGCGCGCCCAAACCGAGCCGAGCTCGAGGCCGATGACGCCGCCGCCAACGACCACCAGATGACCCGGCACCTTCTCCAGCGACAGCGCGCCGGTCGACGACACGATCACCTTCTCGTCGAAGGCGACGTCGACGCCGGGAATACCGGCGACGTCCGAACCGGTGGCGATGACGATGTTCTTGGTCTCGATTTCCTGGCTCTTGCCGTCAGAACCGGTCACGCCGACCTTGCCGGCGCCCAGCACCTTGCCGGTGCCCTGGAAGCTGTCGATCTTGTTCTTCTTGAACAGGAACGACACGCCGGTCACGTTGGCCCCAACCGTCGCATCCTTGTGCGCCATCATCTTCTTCAGGTTCATCTTCGGCGTGCCGACCTCGACGCCGAGCGCATCGAACGAATGCTGGGCCTCGGCCAGCATTTCCGAGGCATGCAGAATTGCCTTGGAAGGGATGCAGCCGATGTTCAGGCAGGTGCCGCCGAAGGTCGCGTTCTTCTCGACCACGGCGACCTTCAATCCGAGCTGTGCTGCCTTGATGGCGCACACATAGCCGCCTGGGCCCGATCCGATAACGACGACGTCATATGCCATGGTCCTGTCCTTCTCCTGGGCGCGCGCGCTCAGCGGCCGCCACTCACGTTCAAAATTGAGCCCGTCGTATATGATGCCTCATCCGACAAAAGCCAGATGACGGCATGGGCGACTTCCTCTGCCTGGCCTTCGCGCTTCATCGGCACCATCCCGCGAATGGCGGCGATCCGGTCGGGTTGTCCGCCCGACGCGTGGATTTCGGTGTCGATGATGCCGGGGCGTACGGCGTTGACCCGGACGCCTTCGGTCGCCACTTCCTTGGCAAGTCCGATGGTGAAGGTGTCGATGGCACCCTTGGCGGCGGCATAGTCGACATATTCGCCCGGCGAACCCAGCGTGGCGGCCGCCGACGAGATGTTGACGATCGCCCCGCCTGCGCCGCCATGCAGGCTCGACATGCGCTTGACCGCCTCGCCGGCGCACAGGATCGAGCCGATGACGTTGATGCGCATCATGCGCTCGAGGCGGGCCGCATCCATCTGGTCGACACGCGCCTTGATGTCGACAACGCCGGCATTGTTGACGAAGGCGTCGAGCCGGCCATAGGCGGCATCGACGGCAGCAAACATGCCAAGCACGTCGGCTTCGTTGCCGACGTCACCCTTGATGGCGATAGCCTCGCCGCCGCCGGCCTTGATCTCGGCCACCAGCGCGTTGGCGGCGGCTTCGTTCGACGCATAGTTGATCGCCACGACATAACCGGCCTTGGCGGCGAGCCGGCAGATGGCGGCACCGATGCCGCGGCTGCCGCCGGTCACCAGCAGGACCTTCCCTTGAGCGCTCATTCCTGGCACCCCTGTATCTCGAACACGTCCCACGGCACTTTGGAAAAGCCGTCCGGACCATAGGCCGCCGACATGCGCAGCGAATGGCCGAGGTCGGCGAAGATCAGCTTCTTCGGCGCTGCGGCCCCAATGCGTTCGCGTGGCAGAAGCCCGACATTGCCCTGTTCGTCGACACTGTAGATCACGCCTTGCCACACCGTGCAGGCATCCAGCTCCTCGCCGGTCACGTCGCCTTCCGGGCACTGGTGCATCAGCATGCCGTTCGGCCGCCCCACCTCGTCCGACCACATCACCACGCCGTCGAGCACGACGGAATTGTCCATCACCATCTTGAAGCTGTTGGTGACGGTGGCCGACTCCAGCGTCGGCCGGAAGTCGATCTCGGCCGCCTTGTCGCGGTCGCCATAGACGGCGAGCTCGATCGGGCATGCAGCATTGGCCGTCGTCGCCGACAGCATCGCCACAGCCGAGATGAGCGCCTGGAGCCGCATCAGCTTGCCTGCTGCGTGGCCAGCTTCACGCCAAGCCCGATGAAGATCATGCCGGTCGCCTTATTGAACCAGCGGCCCCAGGCAACGAAGCGCGCGCGCACCGAGGCCATGGTGAAGAACATCGACACGCCGACGAACCACGCGATCAGCACGACTGCCATCAGCAGCCCATAGACGCCCTTCACCGCAGCCGGCGTCTCATGGCTGACCATCGCCGTGAACAGCGGCACGAAAAGCAGCACCGCTTTCGGGTTCAGCGCGTTGGTGACGAACCCCATCAGAAAGTAGCGTGTCGCTGTAACTTCCTTGGTCTGGTCGGCTGCCTCCTGCGCATCTACTGAAGTCAGTTCCATCGGGTCGGCGCGCAGTGCCCTGATGCCGAGATAGACGAGATAGGCCGCCCCGGCCCATTTCAGCATCGAAAACAGCAACAGCGACTTCGACACGATCAGCCCGATGCCCAGGATGGTGTAGCTGACGTGGAACAGCAGCGACGTGCCGATGCCGAAACTGGTGATGATTGCGGCACGGCGGCCATGCACCACGCTCTGGCGCACGACCATGACGAAATCGGCGCCTGGCACCACCATCAGCACCGAAAACACCGCCAGCAGGCCGGCAAATTCGAACGCATATTGCATCATGCGTTGCCGCTCCCGGCTTGCGCGCCCAGCGCCGCGTTGCCCAAAGGCGCGTTGAACGCCCAGACATGGCCGAACGGATCGCGGATGCGGCCGTAGCGGGCGCCCCAGAACACGTCGTCCGGTTCCATGGTGATCTCGGCTCCGGCGGCGACCGCGCGCTCGATGGCCTGGTCTACTTCGCCCGGCAATTTCAGGTTGATGTTGACGGTCATGCCGGCGCCGCCCCGCGACAGCGGCGACAGCACATCGGCGCCAAACTCGGGGAATTCGTCGTGCAGCATCACTTCGCTGCCGAACATGGCGAGGTTCGCATGCAGCACGCGAACCCCGTCATCGGCCATCTGCTCGAAGGTCTCGACCGCGTCGAACGCCTTTTCATAGAAGGCAATCGCTTCCTTGCCGCCCTTGACGCACAGATGCACCTGGATCGGGGGAATTTCCGGTTCGAAGGCCATGATCCGGTTCCTTTCGGCTGCGCAACCAGAGCGGGTTCTGTGAAACCCGCTCTACACGCCTCGACCTCAGAGGTCGAGAACCAGGCGTTCCGGATCTTCCAGGCTGTCCTTGACGCGGACCAGGAAGGTCACGGCTTCCTTGCCGTCGACGATGCGGTGATCGTAGGAGAGCGCGAGATACATCATCGGGCGGATGACGATCTGGCCGCCGACCACGACCGGACGCTCCTGGATCTTGTGCATGCCGAGGATGCCCGACTGCGGCGCGTTCAGGATCGGCGTCGACATCAGCGAACCGTAGACGCCGCCATTGGAGATGGTGAAGGTGCCGCCCTGCATGTCGGCGACCGACAGCTTGCCGTCGCGCGCGGCGAGGCCGAGGCGGCCGATTTCCTTCTCGATCTCGGCGATCGACATCTGGTCGGCATCGCGCACGACAGGAACCACCAGGCCCTTTTCGGTGCCGACGGCGACGCCGACATGGGCGAAGTTCTTGTAGATGATGTCGGTGCCGTCGATCTCGGCGTTGACGGCCGGGATTTCCTTCAGCGCATGTGTCACCGCCTTGGTGAAGAAGCCCATGAAGCCGAGCTTCACGCCGTGCTTCTTTTCGAAGATGTCCTTGTACTTGGTGCGCAGCGCCATCACGGCGCTCATGTCGACCTCGTTGAAGGTGGTCAGCATGGCAGCCGTCGACTGCGCTTCCTTGAGGCGGCGCGCGATCGTCTGGCGCAGCTTGGTCATGCGCACGCGCTCTTCGCGCGGTGCATCGGCCACGCTTGAGGGAACACGTGCAACTACGGGCGCAGCAACCGGAGCTGCTGCGGGCACGGAAACGCCCTTGGCGATGGCTTCGAGCACGTCGCCCTTCAGCACCTGGCCGCGCTTGCCCGAACCGGCGACCTGGTCGACCGAAAGATTGGTCTCGGCCAGCAGCTTGGCGGCAGCCGGTGCCGGCGGCATCTTGCGTTCCTCGATGGCCGGTGCACCGGCGACCGATGCGGTCTGTGCGACGGCTTCCTTGACGGTCGAGGCAGCATTCGGAGCCGACGCCTGCGCCACGGCAGCGGGCTTGGCAGCGGCAACTGCGCCGTCGCCGGCACCGATGGTGCCGAGCAGCGCGCCGACGCCGACGGTCTCGCCTTCCTTGACCGTCAGCTCGACCAGCACGCCGGCGGCGGGTGCCGGCACTTCGATGGTGACCTTGTCGGTCTCGAGCTCGACCAGCGGCTCGTCGACGGCAATCACATCGCCGGCCTTCTTGAACCACTTGCCGATGGTTGCCTCGGAAACGGATTCGCCGAGGGTGGGGACACGGATTTCGGTAGCCATTTTTTGCCTGTCCGTTCTTTGGTTATTCGCCGAGGGCGTCGTCGAGGAATGCCTGGAGCTGCGCCAGGTGCTTGGACATCAGGCCCGTCGCCGGAGAGGCGGCGGCCGGACGGCCGGTGTAGCGCACGCGCTGGTGCTTGGCGTCGATATGGGCGAGCACCCACTCCAGGTACGGATCGATGAACGACCACGCACCCATGTTCTTGGGCTCTTCCTGGCACCACACCATCTCCGCGTTGCGGAAACGGCTGAGCTCGGTGATCAGCGCCTTGGCCGGGAACGGATAGAGCTGCTCGACGCGCAGGAGATAGATGTCGTCGATGCCGCGCTTCTCGCGCTCCTCGTAGAGGTCGTAATAGACCTTGCCGGTGCACAGCACGACGCGGCGGATCTTCGAATCCTTGACCAGCTTGATCGGCTCGTTGCCGAGATACTGGGCGTCGTCCCACAGCAGGCGGTGGAACGAGCTTTCGCCCGAGATCTCCGACAGCGAAGACACCGCCCGCTTGTGGCGCAGCAGCGACTTCGGCGTCATCAGGATCAGCGGCTTGCGGAAGTCGCGCTTCAGCTGCCGGCGCAGGATATGGAAGTAGTTAGCCGGCGTCGTGACGTTCGCCACCTGCATGTTGTCTTCTGCGCAGAGCTGCAGGAAGCGTTCGAGGCGCGCCGACGAATGCTCCGGACCCTGGCCTTCATAGCCATGCGGCAGAAGGCACACGAGGCCCGACATGCGCAGCCACTTGCGTTCGCCACTGGAGATGAACTGGTCGAACACCACCTGCGCGCCGTTGGCGAAGTCGCCGAACTGCGCTTCCCAAAGCGTAAGCGCCTTGGGCTCGGCCAGCGAGTAGCCGTATTCGAAGCCGAGCACGGCTTCTTCCGAGAGCATCGAGTTGATGACCTCGTAACCGGCCTGTGCTGCCGACAGGTTGTTGAGCGGGATGTAGCGGTTTTCGTCCCGCTGGTCGTAAAGCACGGTGTGGCGCTGCGAGAACGTGCCGCGCTCGGAATCCTGGCCCGACAGGCGGACCGGATTGCCGTCGAGCAGGATCGAGCCAAACGCCAGCGATTCCGCCGTTGCCCAGTCGATGCCTTCACCCGATTCGATCGCCTGGCGGCGGTTTTCGAGGAAGCGGCCGATGGTGCGGTGGACTTCGAAGTCCTTCGGCACCTCGGTCAGCTTCTTGCCGATTTCCTTCAGCGTCTTGACCGGCACCGCGGTCTTGCCGCGGCGCTGTTCGTCCTGGTTGTCGGCCGTGCGCAGGCCCGTCCACGCGCCATCCAGCCAGTCGGCCTTGTTCGGCTTGTAGGCCTGTCCCGCTTCGAACTCGGCTTCGAGATGGCCGCGCCAGTCGGCACGCATCTTGTCGACCTCGGACTGGTTCATCAGTCCCTCGCCGATCAGCTTGTCGGCATAGGTCTGCACCGTCGTCTTATGGGTGCGGATGTTGCGATACATGATCGGCTGCGTGAACGCAGGCTCGTCGCCTTCGTTGTGGCCGAAGCGACGGTAGCAGAACATGTCCACGACCACCGGCTTGTGGAACTTCATGCGGAATTCTGTCGCCACCTTGGCCGCGAACACCACCGCTTCCGGATCGTCGCCGTTGACGTGGAAGATCGGCGCCTCGATCATCTTGGCCACATCGGACGGATAGGGCGACGAGCGCGAGAAGCGCGGGTTCGTCGTGAAGCCGATCTGGTTGTTGATGATGAAGTGCAGCGTGCCGGCGACGCGATGGCCGCGCAGGCCCGACAGGCCGAGGATTTCCGCGATCACGCCCTGGCCGGCAAATGCCGCATCGCCGTGCAGCAGAAGCGGCATCACCTTGGCGCGCTCTTCCTGCGGCACGATCTCGCCGCGCGCACGGCCAAACAGCTGGTCCTGCTTGGCGCGCGCCTTGCCCATCACGACCGGATCGACGATCTCGAGGTGCGAGGGGTTGGCGGTCAAGGACAGGTGGACCTTGTTGCCGTCGAACTCGCGGTCCGACGAAGCGCCAAGATGGTACTTCACGTCGCCCGAGCCTTCGACGTCGTCGGGCGCGTAGGAGCCGCCCTTGAACTCGTGGAACACGGCGCGGTGCGGCTTGGCCATCACATTGGTCAAGACGTTGAGGCGGCCACGGTGGGCCATGCCGAACACGACCTCCTTCAGGCCGAGCGCGCCACCGCGCTTCAGGATCTGCTCGAGTGCCGGGATCAGCGATTCGCCGCCGTCGAGTCCGAAACGCTTGGTGCCCTTGTACTTGACGTCGATGAACTGCTCGAAGCCCTCGGCCTCGATCAGCTTCTGCAGGATCGCCTTCTTGCCCTCGGCGGTGAAGGCGATCGCCTTGTCCGGCCCCTCGATGCGGGCCTGGATCCACGCCTTCTCCTCGGGATCGGAGATGTGCATGAACTCGACGCCGAGCGTCGAGCAATAGGTGCGCTTGAGGATTTCAAGCATGTCGCGGATGGTCGCGTATTCGAGCCCGAGCACGTGGTCGATGAAGATCGGCCGGTCGTAGTCGGCCTCGGTAAAGCCATAGGCCTCGGGCGACAGCTCGTTATAGTCTTCCAGCGGCTTGGCGATGCCGAGCGGGTCGAGATTGGCGTGCAGATGGCCGCGCATGCGATAGGCGCGGATCATCATGATGGCGCGCACGGAATCGCGCGTCGCCTGCAGCACATCGGCCTTGGACGGCACGACACCGACGGCGGCGGCCTTGTCCTTGACCTTCTTTTCCAGATGCTTTTCGACCAGGCCCCAATTGCCGTCGAGTGCCGACACCAGTTCGCCATTGGCCTGCAGCGGCCAGCTCGGCGTCGACCACGAAGCGCCCTTGGCGTTCTTGCGGATGTCGCCGGCGTCGTCCTTCAGCGCCGAGAAGAAGTCGCGCCACTCGGGATCGACCGCTTCCGGATCGTCAAGGAAGGCGGCGTGCAAGGCCTCGATGTAGTCGGCGTTGCCGCCATAGAGGAACGAAGTGAGGGAAAATTGGTCGTTGGCCTGATCGGATCGTGCCATCTTATCGCTCGGAGCCTCTGGCTCCTCTCCTGTTTCAGCGCGAGTAGTGAGTAGCGAATAGCGAGTAGGACTTTGCTTTTGCTTGGTCGCTCATCGCTCTTCTCTACTCTCTATTCGCTACTTTCTATTGGCTATTGACTTAGCCCTTGATCGCCTCGACCAGCGTCGTGCCGAGACGTGCCGGCGACGGCGACACGCGGATGCCCGCTGCCTCCATCGCCGCGATCTTGTCTTCCGCGCCGCCCTTGCCGCCGGAAATCACAGCACCGGCATGGCCCATGGTCCGGCCTTCAGGTGCGGTGCGTCCGGCGATGAAGCCGGCCATCGGCTTGCTGCGGCCGCGCTTGGCCTCGTCGATGAGGAACTGTGCTGCGTCCTCCTCGGCCGAGCCGCCAATTTCGCCGATCATGATGATCGACTTGGTCTCTTCGTCGGCCAGGAACATCTCGAGCATGTCGATGAATTCCGTGCCCTTGACCGGATCGCCGCCGATGCCGACAGCCGTCGACTGGCCGAGACCGGCATTGGTGGTCTGGAACACCGCCTCATAGGTAAGCGTTCCCGAGCGCGACACAACGCCGACCGAACCCTTGCGGAAGATGTTGCCCGGCATGATGCCGATCTTGCACTGGTCCGGCGTGACGATGCCCGGGCAGTTCGGCCCGATCAGCCGCGAGGCCGAGCGGTCGAGACGTGCCTTGACCTTGATCATGTCAGAAACCGGAATGCCTTCGGTGATGCAGACGATCAGCGGGATCTCGGCGTCGATCGCCTCGATGATCGCAGCAGCAGCTCCTGCCGGCGGCACGTAGACCACGGACGCATTGGCGTCGGTCTTTTCCTTGCCTTCGGCAACCGTCGAGAAGATCGGCAGCGGCACCGAGCCGTCCCACTTCTCGCCGCCCTTCTTGGGGTGGATGCCGCCGACCATCTTGGTGCCGTGATAAGCCAGTGCCTGCTCGGTGTGGAACGAACCGGTGTTGCCGGTCAGGCCCTGCACCAGGATCTTGGTGTTCTTGTCGATGAGAATGGACATTGGCTCAGTTTCCCTTCACCGCAGCGACGATCTTCTTCGCCGCGTCGTCGAGGTCGTCGGCGGAAACGACGTTCAGCCCGCTCTCGTTGATAATCTTCTTGCCAAGCTCGGCATTGGTGCCTTCGAGGCGAACCACCAGCGGAACCTTGAGACCCACTTCCTTGACGGCTGCGATCACGCCTTCGGCGATGATGTCGCACTTCATGATGCCGCCGAAGATGTTGATCAGGATGCCCTTCACGGCCGGATCGGCGGTGATGATCTTGAACGCCGCCGTCACCTTCTCCTTGGAAGCGCCGCCGCCGACGTCGAGGAAATTGGCGGGCTCGGCGCCGTAGAGCTTGATGATGTCCATCGTCGCCATGGCCAGGCCCGCGCCGTTGACCATGCAGCCGATGTTGCCGTCAAGCGCGACATAGGCGAGGTCGTATTTCGACGCCTCGATTTCCTTGGCGTCCTCTTCGGTGGTGTCGCGCAGCTCGAGCACGTCGGCATGGCGGAACAGCGCGTTGTTGTCGAACGACACCTTGGCGTCGAGCACGCGCAGGCGGCCGTTCTTCATGACGATCAGCGGGTTGACCTCGAGCAGGCTCATGTCCTTGTCGACGAACGCCTTGTAGAGGATCGGGAACAGGCTCTCGCCGTCCTTGGCCGCGTCGCCCGAAAGCTTCAGCGCGCCGTTCAGCGCCTTGAGGTCGTCAGCCGTCACGCCCTTTTCCGGGTCGATCGCGACAGTGATGATCTTTTCCGGCGTGTCGTGGGCGACGGCCTCGATGTCCATGCCGCCTTCGGTCGAAACCACGAAGGCGACGCGGCCGACGGAGCGGTCAACGAGGATCGACAGATACAGCTCGCGGTCGATGTCGGCGCCGTCTTCGATGTAGAGGCGGTTGACCTGCTTGCCTGCCGGGCCTGTCTGCTTGGTCACCAGCGTGTTGCCGAGCATTTCCCTGGCGAACGCCACGACCTCGTCGACCGACTTGGCCAGGCGCACGCCGCCCTTGGCCGCGGCGGGCAATTCCTTGAACTTGCCCTTGCCGCGGCCGCCGGCGTGGATCTGGCTCTTCACGACATAGAGCGGACCCGGCAGCGCCTTGGCCGCCGCTTCCGCTTCCTCGATCTTGAACACCGGCACGCCGTCAGCGACGGGAGCACCGAAACCCTTGAGCAATTGCTTGCCCTGATATTCGTGGATGTTCATGCGCGTGATCCTTACTTCTTGGCGAGGTTCGGCGCGATCGCGACACAGGCCTCGCACAGGCCCTTCACCGCCTCGACGGACTTCTCGAACATCTTCTGCTCGGCCTTGTTGAAGTCGAGCTCGATGATGCGCTCGACGCCGCCGGCGCCGATCACCACGGGCACGCCGACATACATGTCCTTGACGCCATACTGGCCCGACAGGTGCGTCGCGCAGGGCAGCACGCGCTTCTTGTCCTTGAGATAGGCTTCGGCCATCTGGATCGCCGAGGAGGCCGGCGCATAGTAGGCCGAGCCGGTCTTGAGCAGGCCGACGATCTCGCCGCCACCCTTGCGGGTACGCTCGACGATGGCGTCGAGCTTGTCCTGGCTGGTCCAGCCCATCTTGATCAGGTCCGGCAGCGGGATGCCGGCAACCGTCGAGTAGCGCACCATTGGCACCATGTCGTCGCCGTGGCCGCCCAGCGTCATGGCCGAGACGTCCTCGACCGAAACCTTGAACTCTTCCGACAGGAAGTAGCGGAAACGCGCCGAGTCGAGCACGCCGGCCATGCCGACGACGTGGCTCTTGGGCAGGCCCGAGAACTTCTGCAGCGCCCACACCATGGCGTCGAGCGGGTTGGTGATGCAGATGACGAAAGCCTTCGGCGCATACTTCTTGATGCCGGCGCCAACCTGTTCCATGACCTTGAGGTTGATACCCAAAAGGTCGTCGCGGCTCATGCCCGGCTTGCGCGGCACGCCGGCGGTGACGATGCAGACGTCGGCGCCTTCGATGCCGGCATAGTCGTTGACGCCGGTGAAACGCGAGTCAAAGCCGTCGACCGGCGAGGACTGGGCGATGTCGAGGCCCTTGCCCTGCGGGGTGCCCTCGGCAATATCGAACAGGACGACGTCGCCGAGGTCCTTGAGGCCGACCATATGGGCGAGCGTGCCGCCAATCATGCCGGAGCCGATGAGGGCTATCTTGTTGCGTGCCATGAAGGAATTTCCCTTTGCCTTTAACGACGCCGTGGCGGCGGGGTGGAGTAGGTTTGGGCCAGGTGGCCGCGAGAATGCAGCCAGAAATAGCGGCTCGCAATAGCTCCGTGGCCAAAAAAATTCAACCGATTATTTTGACCTCAACTTTTTCAATCGGTTAGAAACAACGGGATTTACGTAAACGTCAAAGTTTTGTGACGACTTTACGAAGAAAAGGTGAAGAGGACGATGCCTCCCATCGAAATCCGCAGGCTCCAGCCCAGCGTCGAGGCGCTGCTCGACAATGTTGCCCTGAGGTCTTCTACGAAGCCCTTCACCCGCTCCGCCTGAAGGCCTGCCTCGCCTCGCAGGGCCACATGCTCTTCGTCGCCCGCGATGATGGCCGGGTTGTGGCGCAGGCAGCCGGCGGTCGCGCATCGTGGCAAGGGCCGGACCCAACTCAGGCTCGGCCGGGGCAATGGCATGGATAACTTCTCCACGCTTCGGCAAATCGTTCTTCTACACCGCTAGCATCGGCCCTCAGCCTCACGGCATGGCAACCGCCGTTACGGTTCAATAGCACCCAAACATATCGATGCAGCCTGTCACCATCTGTCAGCAGCCCGCGTGGATAGACCGTCCCCGTTTTTCCACCCCCTCTCCACCTCTCGTATGATTCCCCTCGCGATCTTCCACGGGACCCCGGTGCGCACCGGGCAGCGGGGGGAAGCGCCGGTGCCGGGCTGGCAGGAGGTCGGATCTCTTGCTGGGTGATGAGCCCCCAAGTCCGGGCCTTGCGGCGGCTGGCGGTGAAAGCCGAGGCGACTGAGCGGGGCAAGAACACCGGGCGGGGCGCGAACGTCGCGCCACATACTAATTATCGGAAGGCACGGCCTCGCGCCCCGCTTCCCGAACTACCTCCCGGCAACGGGAGCGCTCTTTGACAATGGCCAGGCGCGAAAGCGAGCGTGGCGGTGGATAAGTGTGTCGGCCAGAAGGGGGCAACGTAGAGCGAGACGGTAGCGATCCCAAAACAAAAAACCGCCGGAGCTTGCGCCCCGGCGGTTGTTTCACATGAATCGCCAGTCGAACTTACGCTGCGAGGTCACGCAGGACGTATTGCAGGATGCCGCCGTTCTTGAAGTAGTCGAGTTCGTCGAGCGTATCGATGCGGCACAGGATCGGCACGTCCTTGGTCGAACCGTCGGCGAAGGTGACCTTGGCTGTCATCTTCTGGCGCGGCTTGATCGTCTCCAGGCCCTCGATCGTCACCTGCTCGTCGCCCTTGAGGCCGAGCGTCTTCCACGACGTGCCGTCCTCGAAGGTGAACGGGATGACGCCCATGCCGACCAGGTTCGAGCGGTGGATGCGCTCGAAGGACTGGGCGATGACCGCGCGAACACCCAGGAGATTCGTGCCCTTGGCCGCCCAGTCGCGCGACGAGCCGTTGCCGTATTCGACGCCGGCGAAGATCACCAGCGGTGTGCCTTCGCTGCGGTACTGCATCGCCGCATCGTAGATCGGCATCTCTTCCTTGGACGGATAGTGGAAGGTGTAGCCGCCCTCGCGGCCGTTCTCGCCGAGCATGTGGTTGCGGATGCGGATGTTGGCGAAGGTGCCGCGCATCATCACCTCGTGGTTGCCACGACGCGTGCCGTACTGGTTGAAGTCGGCGACGCCGACGCCATTGTCGGTCAGGTACTTGCCGGCAGGCGAGGCCGCCTTGATCGAACCGGCCGGCGAGATGTGGTCGGTGGTGATCTTGTCGCCGAACAGGCCGAGCACGCGTGCGCCCTCGATCTTGCCGATCGCACCCGGGCGCGCGCCCATGCCGACGAAGTAGGGCGGGTTCTGCACATAGGTCGACTGGTCGTCCCAGGCATAGGTCTGGCCTTCCGGCGCCTGGACGTTCTGCCAGTTCTCGTCGCCCTTGAAGACGTCGGCATATTTGCGCGCAAACAGCTCGCGGGTGACGTTTTCGGCGATGAACTGGTCGATCTCGACATTGGTCGGCCAGATATCCCTCAGGAACACCGGCTTGCCGTCGCGGTCCTCGCCGAGCGGCTCTGTGGTCAGGTCCTTGGTCACCGAACCGGCAAGCGCATAGGCGACCACCAGCGGCGGCGAGGCCAGGTAGTTGGCCTGCACGTCGGGCGAGACGCGGCCTTCGAAGTTGCGGTTGCCCGAAAGCACCGCCGCACCGATCAGGCCCTTGTCGTTGATGGTCTTGGAGATCGGGGCCGGCAGCGGTCCGGAGTTGCCGATGCAGGTGGTGCAGCCGAAGCCGACGAGGTTGAAGCCGATCTGGTCGAGCTCCTTCTGCAGGCCGGCCTTCTCGAGATATTCGGCCACCACCTGCGAACCCGGCGCCAGCGAGGTCTTGACCCACGGCTTCTGCTTGAGGCCGAGGCGGTTGGCGTTGCGGGCCAGCAGGCCGGCACCGATCAGCACGCTCGGGTTCGAGGTGTTGGTGCACGACGTGATCGCCGCGATCACCACGTCGCCATGGCCGAGGTCGAAGTTTTCGCCCTCGACGGCATAGCGCTTCGACTGGTCGACGGTCTTCTTGTATTCGGCTTCGAGCGCGGTCGCAAAGCCCGCGGCGATGCCTTCGAGCGGGATGCGGCCCTCGGGACGCTTCGGGCCGGCCATCGACGGCACGACGGTTTCGAGGTCGAGCTCGAGCAGGTCGGTGAAGACGGGATCGGCCGACGAGGCGTCGCGCCACATGCCTTGCGCCTTGGAATATTCCTCGACCAGTGCGATGCGGTTTTCGGCGCGGCCCGACATGTTGAGGTAGCGGATGGTCTCGGCATCGACCGGGAAGAAGCCGCAGGTCGCGCCATATTCGGGCGCCATGTTGCCGATGGTGGCACGGTCGGCCAGCGTCATGTTGGACAGGCCCGGGCCGAAGAACTCGACGAACTTGCCGACGACGCCCTTCTTGCGCAGCATCTGGGTGACGGTCAGCACCAGGTCGGTGGCGGTGACGCCTTCCTTCAGCTTGCCGGTCAGGCGGAAGCCGATGACCTCGGGCAAAAGCATCGACACCGGCTGGCCGAGCATCGCCGCTTCCGCCTCGATGCCGCCAACGCCCCAGCCGAGCACGCCAAGGCCGTTGACCATGGTGGTGTGCGAATCGGTGCCGACGCAGGTGTCGGGATAAGCGGTGGTTTCGCCGTCCTCGGTGTTGGTCCACACCGTCTGGGCGAGGTATTCGAGGTTGACCTGGTGGCAGATGCCGGTGCCGGGCGGCACGACGCGGAAGTTGCGGAACGCCTGCTGGCCCCACTTCAGGAACTTGTAGCGCTCTTCGTTGCGCTCGTATTCGAGCTCGACGTTGCGGGCGAACGCCAGCGGCGTGCCGAATTCGTCGACGATCACCGAGTGGTCGATGACCAGGTCGACCGGCACCAGCGGGTTGATCTTCTGCGGGTCGCCGCCGAGCGAGGCGAGGCCGTCACGCATGGCGGCCAGGTCGACGACGGCGGGGACGCCGGTGAAGTCCTGCATCAGCACACGCGCCGGGCGGTAGGCGATCTCGACACCGGCGGTGCCCTTGTCGGTCAGCCAGCCGGCGACCGCCTGGATCGCCTCCTTGGTGACGGTGCGGCCGTCTTCGTTGCGCAACAGGTTTTCCAGCAGCACCTTCATCGAATAAGGCAGCTGCGAGATGCCGGTCAGGCCGTTCTTTTCGGCCTCGATCAGGCTGTAATAGACATAGTCGGTGCCAGCAGCAGTCAGCGTGCGGCGGCAATTGAAACTGTCGAGTGATTTGGACACGTGCGATCCATCCTTGTCTGTTCAGCCTACACGGGAACGGACTCCGATGGCATGCAATCACGCGCAAAGGTGCGGGTACGGCCATTTCCGCTGTCCGGCCCCAAGCAACCCGAGCCGTTCAAGGCGGCGCGTGCGCTGGTTCGGCGCATATTCGCTTTCCATGCCGACCGCTGGCATGGTCGAACTGGCATATAGAGAATTAATTGGAATAGTTCTAGACGGAGATTCGCCTATTTTGCTGTGACGCAAGGCAGCGGCGACAAGACTTCGGCGATGGGGGACGGATGCGGCTGATCGCCGAAAATCTCAGCGGAGAGCGCGGCGGCGAGGCTGTCTTCACCGGCATCGGCTTTGCGCTCGAGGACGGCCAGAGCCTTGTCGTCACCGGCCCCAACGGCTCGGGCAAGTCGACGCTTTTGCGCGTCATCGCCGGGCTTTTGCCGCATGCATCAGGACGAATCATGGTCGAGGGCGGGGGCGAGGAGTTTTCGACCGTCGCCGCCGCCTGCCACTATCTCGGCCACCAGAACGCGATGAAGGCAGCCCTCACCGTCAACGAGAACCTCGCCTTCTGGCGTGACTTCTCAGGCGACGGAAAGCTCGGCATCGCAGATGCGCTCGAAGAGGTAGGCCTCGGCGGCCTCGGCCACCTGCCCTTCGGCTACCTCTCCACCGGCCAGAAGCGCCGTGCCGCGATCGCCAAGCTGCTCATCGGCCACCGGCCGGTCTGGCTGCTCGACGAACCCACCGCCGGCCTCGACAAGGCGTCCGATGTGCGCTTCGCGGACTTGATGAAGGCGCATTGCTCCGCCGGCGGCATCATCGTCGCCGCGACGCATCTGCCGCTTGGGCTGGTGGGGGTGAAGACCCTGGAGATGGGGCGAGTACATGTTTAGCGCCGTATCCGGCCCGCATCAGCGCCCTACGTTGCCCCCCTCTGTCCTGCCGGACATCTCCCCCACAAGGGGGAAGATTGGCAGCTCGACCCGCTTCGCCCGTCCTGCGGCGCCGGAGATTGGCGCGGGCAGCGATGACGGCGTGATCTCCCCCCTCGTGGGGGAGATGTCCGGCAGGACAGAGGGGGGCAACGTAGAACTCCAGACCGGCCGAAACGGAGGGCCCTCATGCTAGCCCTCTATCTCCGTGACCTGCGCATGGGCATCCGCGCCGGCGGCGGGGCGCTGACGGGCGTGCTGTTCTTTTTGGCCGTCATCGTCACCATCCCTTTCGGCGTCGGCCCCGACCTCAATTTGCTCGCCCGCATCGGCCCGGCGATTCTCTGGATCGGCGCGCTGCTCGCCAGCCTGCTCGGCCTCGACCGCCTGTTCCAGGCCGACCGCGAGGACGGTTCGCTCGACCTCCTGGTGCTGAATTCCGACCGGCACATGCTGGCGCTGACGGTGTTCGTCAAATGCCTGGCGCACTGGACGGCAAGCGTGCTGCCGCTGGTCATCGCCGCCCCGCTGCTCGGGTTGTTGATGAACATGTCGCTGCTCGGTATTGGCGCTGCGGCGCTGACGCTGCTCGTCGGCACCCCGGCCATCGTCTTCATCGGCGCCGCCGGCGCAGCGGTGACAGTCGCCCTGCCGCGTGGCGGACTGCTGATCTCGGTTCTGGTGCTGCCACTGGTCATCCCGGTGCTGATCTTCGGCGTCACCGCGAGCTACGGTGCGGTCAACGATCCAGACCCGTTCGCCCCACCCTTCATGATCTTGTGCGCGCTGACCATGTTCCTGGCCGTGATCGGGCCGCTGGCGGCGGCGGTCGCCCTGCGCTCGGGCACCGACTGATCACGATCGCTTCAAGACACACGGTGCGGCGCGGCGTCCGATTGCGCGGCGGCACACCCGCGGCTAAGTGAAGGACATGGCCGGAAACAGCGACATGATCGATTTTTGCCAGCGCACGGGTGCCCGATGAGCGCGCACGCCCTCTATGTCGCCGCTGCCTACGGCGTCTCGGCGCTGGCGATCGCCGGGCTGATCATCTGGATCCTCGCCGACCAGCGCGCCCGCAAGCGCGAAATGGCCGAACTCGAGGCAGCCGGCCATCGCCGCCGCTCCGACCGCAGTGGAACCGCGTCATGACCATCGAAACCGAAAAGCCGGCACGCCCGCGCAAGCTGTTCGTGCTGCTGCCGTTGCTGGTGTTTCTTGCACTGGCAGCGGTTTTCCTGATGCAGCTTTTGTCCGGCCGCGATCTGTCGGTCGTACCCTCGGCGCTGATCGGCCAGGCCGCGCCCAAGACCGTATTGCCGCCGCTCGAAGGGATTTCGCTTCCCGGTCTCAACTCGGCTGAATTCATCGGCAAGGTGACGCTGGTCAATGTCTGGGCATCGTGGTGCGGGCCGTGCCGTGACGAGCACCCGGTGATCGTCAGCCTGTCCAAGGACGAGCGCCTGACCATCGTGGGGCTGAACTACAAGGACAAGGCGGAAAACGCGCGCCGGTTCCTCGGCGATCTTGGCAATCCCTACGACGCGGTTGGCGTCGACCCTAACGGCCGCGCGGCGATCGACTGGGGCGTCTACGGGATTCCGGAGACCTTCCTCGTCGGCAAGGATGGCAAGATCGCGTTCAAGCATGTCGGCCCGATGTCGCCCGAGACGGTAGCAACCACACTGATGCCCGAGATCGAAAAGGCTGCCGCCGCTTCCCAATAAGCAGCTGTGCGGGTTAGGGTCTCCGCCATGTCCGATGGCGACCCTTCCTCTCGCATCCGCGCCCATTTCCACAATCAGGCCGATGCCTGCGACCAACTCGGCTCGCCCTTCACCGCACGGCTGTGCCGGGCGCTGGCTTCGGTGCTCGACGGCCGGACGGCGGTCGGGCGCACGATCCTCGGCTGGCCCGGCGATCCGCGCGCCGACGCGCTGGCGCTGAGACTATGCGGCGGACTGCATGCGCTGGTGCTGTCCGATACCGACGCGGGACTGGCAAAAATCTATCCGCCCGAGACAGCCGACGACCAGGCTATCGCATCGGCTGTTCCCGACGCGCTGATACGCAACGAAGCTCACCTACTGGCCATGCTCGAAAGCGCGCCGCAAACCAACGAGATCGCCCGCTCCGCCATGCTGCTGCCGGGGTTTCTGGCCATATCAAGGGACAGCGGCCTGCCTTTGGAGCTGGCCGAGATCGGCGCCAGCGCCGGGCTGAACCTCTTGTTCGACAGTTTCGGCTATCGCTACGGGGAAAATGGCTGGGGCAGCACGGTATCGCCCGTCCAGCTCGCGCCCGACATCAGGGGCCAGGCACCGCCGCTGTCGGACAACCTGCAGGTCGCCGCACGGGCAGGCTGCGATATCGCGCCGATCCGGATCTCCGACCAGGCGCAAAGGCTGAGGCTGCGTTCTTATGTCTGGGCCGACCAGGCGCTTCGGCTCGAGCGGCTCGACGCCGCGATCGGCCTCGCCGAGCAGGCACTGCCAATGCTGGTCAGGCAAGGTGCCGAGGAATTCGTGGAAGACTGCCTTGCCGGACGAAAGATGGATGCAGCCTTCGTGCTGTTCCACTCGATCATGTGGCAGTACATGCCGGAGACGACGCGGACGTGGATCTGGCAGATGCTTCAGGTGGCAGGCGCGGCAGCGACAAGGCAGTCGCCGCTCTACTGGCTCAGGATGGAGCCGCTTGTGGCGGGCGACCCGTTTGCAACGCTCAGCCTGACGTCATGGCCGGGCGGCACCACCAGGGCGCTCGCCCGCTGCGACTATCACGGCCGCTGGATCGAATGGCTGGGGCAAGCCGGAGCTTAGCCGTAGACCTGCTTGAAGGCCTGGTACAGCATTTCGCTGCGGTCGGCGCGCATGTCGGCCAGGTCGCGACCGGAGAAGCCGTCGATCTCGGCAACGAGGCGCTTGTACTGCTTGCGCTTGGAGGCGCTTTCACGGGCACGGGTCAGAAGGCTGTCGAAAAACATGGTGCGTTCCTTTCATCATGCCGCGGGTGACGGCGCGATTTGACCTCCCTGATCAATCCGACGATGACATAGGAACTGCCGCGCCGCAAAATAAGATGCTGCAATGCAGCAATGCGCGACGCGCATGGCGACCCGACGATGCGTCAAGAGTTGGTGTGGTTCGGCCTACTTGCCGGCGTGCTCTTCCAGCGAATGGCGCATGATCAGCGGCATCTGGCTGAAGGTGAACAGAAGCGTGATCGGCATGATGCCCCACACCTTGAACGCCACCCAGGTGTCGGTCGAGAACGAACGCCAGACCACCTCGTTGACCACGGCCAAGAACAGGAAGAACAGCCCCCAGCGAAAGGTCAGCTTGCGCCAGCCTTCGGCGTCGAGCCGGAAGGCGGAGGCAAAGACGTAGCCGAGCAGCGACTTTCCGAACATCAGGCCGCCAAGCAGGATCGCCCCGAACAGCGTATTGACGATGGTCGGCTTCATCTTGATGAAGACGTCGTCCTGCAGATAGAGCGTCAGCGCCCCGAAGACGAAGACGACGACGCCCGACACCAGCGGCATGATTGGCAGCGAACGGGTCAGAAGCCACGATGCGATCAGCGCCACCGCCGTGGCGGCCATGAACAGGCCTGTGGCGATGAAGATCGGTCCGCCGAGCTCGGCCAGCGTCGGAAACTGCGACGCCAGCCATTCGCCGCGCGCATTGGCGAAGAAGAACACGACCAGCGGCCCAAGTTCCAGCACCAGCTTGAGCAACGGGCTGACCTCTTCCTTCTTGGTCGTCGGATCCGAAGGGTCGCGTTCGAGGATCGGTGCATTCATGGGTCAGGCGACTCCTGCGATCGCCTTGGCGAAATCGCTTGCCGAAAAGGGTTCGAGATCGTCGACCTGTTCGCCGACACCGATGAAATAGACCGGCAGCTTATGTTTGGCGGCGATTGCGACCAAAATACCGCCGCGCGCCGTGCCGTCGAGCTTTGTCATCACCAGGCCGTTCACACCTGCGATATTGCGGAATATCTCGACCTGGTTGAGCGCGTTCTGGCCGGTTGTGGCGTCGACCGTCTGCAGCACCGTGTGCGGCGCTTCGGGATCGAGCTTGCCGAGCACGCGCACGATCTTTTCCAGCTCGGCCATCAGCTCGGTCTTGTTCTGCAGGCGTCCGGCCGTGTCGATGATCAGGACGTCCGAGCCAGCCTCCTTGGCCTTTTCGAAGGCGTCGTAAGCAAGGCCGGCGGCATCGGCGCCGAGCTTGCTGGCGATGACCGGCGACTTGGTCCGCTCGCCCCAGATCTTCAGCTGCTCGATGGCTGCGGCGCGGAAGGTGTCGCCGGCGGCGAGCATGACCGACAGGCCGCCCTCTGTGAGCTTGGCCGCGAGCTTGCCGATGGTCGTGGTCTTGCCGGTACCGTTGACGCCGACGACAAGAATGACATGCGGCTTGTGCGACAGGTCGAGCTCGAGCGGCAGCGCCACCGGCTTCAGCACCTTTTCGACCTCGACCGCCATGATCGAGCGGACCTCATGGTCGGAGACGTCCTTGCCGTAGCGGCTGGCGGCCAGCGCATCGGTGACGCGCAGCGCGGTTTCGACGCCGAGGTCGGCACGGATCAGCACGTCCTCGAGGTCCTGCAGCGTGTCTTCGTCGAGCTTCCGCTTGGTGAAGATGCCGGCGATGTTGCCCGACAGTTCCTTCGACGAGCGCGACAGGCCCTGGCGCAGGCGCTGGAACCAGCTCTGCCGCGGCGCTGGCGCGGCAGCTTCGACGATTTCAGCCTTCTGCTCGACCTTCTTCTGGACCGTGACCTTGCCGGCCGCGGGTTTCTGGGCAACAGGCGATGGCTGGGCGTCCTCTTCCCCCTTGGGGGGAAGATGGTCCGAAGGACCAGAGGGGGTTGTCTCGGCAGTGCTCGGCGCCTGCGTAGCTTCGAATTGTGTCGCGTCCGACGATTCGGCGACCCCTCCCGGCCGCTGCGCGGCCACCCTCCCCTCGAGGGGGAGGGGAATCGCAGGCGCAGGCTCGGCTTCGGCGGCCACTTCGGGCTGCGGCGCAACCTCATCGCGAACAGGCACTTCGAGCGGCGGTTCGGCTGGCACAGGCGCGGGCTGGACAGGGATTTCCGCGGGCCGCTCCGGCGCCGCCGGTTCGGCCGGTGGAACAGGCAACTCGACCGGTGTGGGCGCGGGCTCGACCGGGCTCGGCGCAGGTGCAGGCTGCTCGGCGGGCTTTTCCGGCTCGACAACAGGAACTTCCGGCGCGGGTTCGGGCTTGGGCTGTTCCGGCGGAATCGGCTGCGGCGCAGGCTCGACCGGCACGGGCTGCTCGGCCGGCTTGGGCTCGGGCACCACGGGCGGCGCGGGCGGAGTCTCGGGCGCGGGTTCCCGCTTCGGCTCCTCGACCGCGGCGGCTGGCGCATCGACGACAACGGGCGTTTCCGGAGCGGCTGGTGCCTCCTCGGCGGGCTTCAGCGCCTCCAGCGCGTCGAAATTCAGCGGCGGCAGGACCTCGTCCTCGGCCGGCTGCTCGACGGCTTCCTTCTTGCCGAAGGAAAAGACTTTCTTGATGAACCCGAATGCCATGCGGTTGCTTTCGTCAGGCCGCACGTGCGGCGGCCGGTGCCGCTGTCAGCCGCTCGCCGTCATGACCGGCGATGTCGACCTCGACGATTTCGCCCTGTTCGCCGCGATCGAGCGCGACGAGCGTGAAACCTTCCGTCCTGCCGAGGCCTTCGCGCTCGACCAGCACCCTCTGGCGCGTGCCCGCCAGGCTTGCGAGATGGCTCTGGTAGGCTCCCTCGCCGGCGGCGCGCAGGCGCGCGGCACGTTGCTTGACGATCTCGCGCCTGACCTGCGGCATGCGCGCGGCGGGCGTGCCTTCGCGCGGGCTGAACGGGAAGACGTGGAGATGGGTCAGCCCGCACTCCTCGACGATCCGGATCGAATTCTCGAACATCTCGTCGGTCTCGGTCGGGAAGCCGGCGATGATGTCGGCGCCGAAGACGATGTCGGGGCGCAGCGCCCGCACGTCCTGGCAAAACTGGATCGACTGGTCGCGCAGGTGGCGGCGCTTCATGCGCTTCAGGATCATGTCGTCGCCCGATTGCAGCGACAAATGCAGATGCGGCATCAGACGCTTCTCGGTGGCGACCGCCTCGAGCAGGTCTTCGTCGGCCTCGATCGAATCGATCGAGGACAGGCGCAGGCGACGCACATCCGGCACCTGGCGCAGGATGGTCTTGACCAGCTTGCCGAGGCGCGGCGCGCCCGGCAGGTCGGCGCCGTAGCTGGTCATGTCGACGCCCGACAGCACCACCTCGGCATAGCCGTTGCCGGCAAGCCGCTTGATCTGCTCGACCACCGCCCCCATCGGCACCGAGCGCGAATTGCCCCGGCCGTAGGGGATGATGCAGAAAGTGCAGCGATGGTCGCAGCCATTCTGCACCTGCACGAAGGCACGCGCCCTGCCTTCTATGGCGTCGACCATGTGACCGGCGGTCTCGCGCACGGAAAAGATGTCGTTGACCCGGGCCTTCTCGAAATCGTTGACACCAAAATCGGGCAGCGCGCGATAATTGTGCGCCTTGAGCTTTTCTTCGTTGCCGAGCACGAGGTCGACCTCGGCCATGTCGGCAAAGGCAGCCGGATCGGTCTGCGCCGCACAGCCGGTGACGATGATGCGCGCGTCCGGGTTCTCGCGCCGCGCCTTGCGGATCGACTGCTTGGCCTGGCGCACGGCTTCGCTGGTGACCGCGCAGGTGTTGAAGATGACCGCGCCGCCCTTGAGCTCTTCCAGGCCCGCGGCCTTGGCCTCGCGCTTCATCACCTCGGATTCGTAGGTGTTGAGGCGGCAGCCGAAGGTAACGACATCCACCGCCATCAGGCGACGTCCTGCCGGTCGCGGGTCCAGCTGCCGGTGGCCGGATCGAAGCTGCCGGAGAATTCCCACTCGGCCGGACCGGTCATCACCACGTGGTCGTCGGCGCGCCAGTCGATCTGGAGAGTGCCGCCGCTCGGCACGGTGACCGTGACGGTGCGGCCGGTGCGGCCGGTGCGTGCGGCGGAGACGGCAGCGGCACAAGTTGCCGAGCCGCAGGCCAACGTCAGGCCGGCGCCGCGCTCCCAGGTGCGCAGGTTCAGCGTTTCGCGCGACGTCACCTGCGCGATCGAGATGTTGGCGCGCTCGGGGAAGATCGGATGGTTTTCCAGCAGCGGGCCGAAACGGTCGAGGTCATAGGACCAAACGTCGTTGTCGACCCAGAAGATGGCGTGCGGATTGCCCATCGAGGCGACCGAGGGCGAGTGCAGCACCGGCGCGTCGATCGGGCCGATCTGCAGCTCGATGGCGCGGGTGTCGCGGAACTCTTCCGCCAGCGGAATGTCCTGCCAGCCGAAGCGCGGGGCGCCCATGTCGACGGAAATGGAGCCGTCCGCGTGCTCTTCGGCGTTGAGGATGCCGGCGACCGTCTCGAAAGTGAACACCTTCTGCCCGGTCTCGGCGGCCAGCGCCTGGACGACGCAGCGCGTGCCGTTGCCGCAGGCCTGGGCATGGCTGCCGTCGGCGTTGATGATCTCAATGTAATTGACCGTGCCCGGCGTGCGCGGGTCATGGATCGCCATGATCTGGTCGAACTTCGTCGCCGGATCGGCGGCGAGCGCAATCGCCGCGGCAGGCGCAACGCGGTCCGCACGGCCGCGCATGTCGGCGACGATGATCTCGTTGCCGAGCCCGTTCATCTTGGCGAATGGGGCCTCACTGGCCATGGCGGACATTACTCGTGGCTGTTCGGCGCCTATATGGCGGAAACATCGTCGAATTACCAGTCTCGCGGCGCGCCAGCCTATTGAGGCAATTTTGCAACAATTTCATACGCAAACCCTATTTTAACCATATCGGGTTGAAATTCTGCCAACTTCGCCGCTTTAGAGGCGAGCTATCGATCGCGCGGGGGCGCCCCCAGAACTGCCCCGACGGAGGGACTGCAATGGCTTTTTCGAAAACCGGCCTACTGGCCGCATCGCTGGTAGCGCTGATGACGGCCGCCGGCTGCACCAGTTCGCGCCTTTCCTCTATGGACACACAGCCCGCGCCGCTGCCCGCGGCACCTGCAGGCACGGTGACCAGCGGCCAGCTGCCGCCACCAGCAGCACCCGGCGCAGCCAGCGCCTCGCAGTTCCCTGCAGCACCCCAGCAGCAGACCCAGGTCGCGGCTTTGCCCGCCGACGGTGGCGCCGCTGCCGCCAATGCGCCCGACCTCACCGCGGCAAGCGTCGCTGGTGTGTGGAGTGCTTCGGTTTCTGGCCAGAGCTGCAAGGTGGCGACGCCGCAGACCAAGTTCGGCCAGGGCTTCCGCGCCGGCCCGCTGCGCTGCCCGGCACCGGTCGACGGCGTCAAGTCGTGGAACGTCGCCGGCAAGCAGCTGACGCTCTATGATGAAGGCGGCTCGCCGTTGGCCAGGCTCTATTCGTCGGGCGCCGGACGCTTCGACGGCCAGACCTCGAACGGCCTGCCGATCTCGCTCAACCGCTAAGAGCAAATTTCGAATTCGTGCCAGAGTGAACCATGCACCTGCGTGACGGCCTACAGACCCATGTGACCGTCAGGCAGCGCTATGACCATCTGGTCGAGCTCGGCAATGTCCGGCGCGATCCGGCGCAGCTAGCCATCATCGCGGCCCTCGACAGGCTGATCGACGAGATTTCCGACAAGCGCCTGGCGCGCAAATCGAGCGCGCTTGGCTGGCTGTTCGCCAAGCGCAAGCCCCAGCGCGAGCCTGTGAAGGGGCTCTATGTCTATGGCGGCGTCGGCCGCGGCAAGACCATGCTGATGGACATGTTCTATGAGCTCGTGCCGGTCAAGCACAAGCGCCGCGTCCATTTCAACGACTTCATGGCCGACGTTCACGACCGTATCCAGAAGCAGCGTGCGGCGCGCAAGAACGGCACGTCGCGCGACGACGATCCGATCCCGCCGGTCGCCGCAGCCCTTGCCGAAGAGGCCTGGGTGCTGTGCTTCGACGAGTTCTCGGTCACCGACATCGCCGATGCGATGATCCTGTCGCGGCTGTTTTCGGCGCTGTTCGGGCTCGGGGTGGTGCTCGTCGCCACCTCCAACGTGGCGCCGAAGGACCTTTACCGCGACGGACTGAACCGCCAGCTGTTCCTGCCCTTCATCGCCATGCTCGAACAGAACGCCGCGGTGCTCAACCTCGATGCCGACACCGACTACCGGCTGGAGAAACTCGACCGTGTCCCGGTCTATCTCAGCCCGCTCGGCGAGGCCGCCGACCAGGCGATGGACAAGGCGTGGGCGGCCGTGACCCATGGCGCCGCGGCACAGCCGGCGACCGTCGCCGTCAAGGGCCGCAAGGTGCATGTACCGGCAGCGGTCGACGGGTGCGCTCGCTTCGGCTTCGCCGATCTCTGCGACAAGCCGCTTGCGGCACGCGACTATCTTGCCATTGCGGCGCACTATCAGACGATCTTCGTCGACCACGTGCCGGTCATGGCCGAAGCCAACCGCAACGAAGCCAAGCGTTTCATCCTGCTGATCGACACGCTCTACGACCAGAATGTGCGGCTGGTGCTCAGCGCCGCCGCCTCGCCCGACAAACTTTATGCCGGCAAGCGCGGCCATGAGGCCTTCGAGTTCGACCGTACGTCGTCACGCCTCATCGAGATGCAGGGCGCCGAATGGCTCGACCGCTGGGCCGAACGGCACGCTCAGCCGGCAGTCTCTGCCTGACCGACCGGGCTTGTCGATGGCGCGCGGCCATGCCCGCGCCTGTTCACTGCCATGCGCCGACGGCTCCCGACATCGACTGAGGCTCCGTCCGGGGCTTTGCGTAGCGCGTCGTTGCGGCCATCAGCACGCCGAGCATCAGCCCGTTGAGCACATGCCACATGAAATGCGTGCCGATCGGCATGGCATCGCAGACCATCGGATCGAGGACCCGGCAAGTGACGGACCCGAGAAAGATCGCAGCAGCAGCGAGATTGTACCAACCGGCCGCGCTGCCCTTGGCGATGACCACGCAGCCGAAGAAGATCAGCGCCAGGAATGGCGGCAGGTAGCCGGTAGTGCCGTTCGAGGCCGCGTGCAGCCAGTCGGGCACCATGTAGGTCAACAGACCGACCGCGATGTAGAAACCAAGGAAGATGGCCAGCGCCTTCGGCCAGGCCATGCCGGCGAAACGCCTGAGGTTAAACAGCGTATAGGCGAGCGTGAAGCCGGCAATGGGCAGGATGTCGGCCCATTTGGTGGCTTCGGTGGCGAAGGTATGGAACAGCGTCGAGCCGATCCCGATTGCCACCACCCACCAGCCCAGCACCTCTGCGAAGACGCCCGCCTTCAGCCTCCGCGCCTCGTAGACGCCCCAGAAACCGGCGGCGAAGAAGGCAAGATTGCTGACCGCATTGAGCGGTTCGGCCCACAGGCCGGGGCCCAGCCGCTCGCAGTAAAGATCGACATGTTGGCTTAGCTGTTCCAGCATCGATGCTTCCCCCGCCGGTACCCGATCCTACCCATCTAGGGGCATTTTTCGATAAGAAATTCCGCACGCCGAAGGTGACGCAGCGGAAATGCATAGCTGCCAAAATTTCACCGCAACGTGACTTCCCGTTGAATGGCGCATCTGCCACATATTTCGCCAACGACAAGAAAAGCCGGTGACGTCGGCTGAGGATCCGGATTGGTCATGGAGTTTCGAAGATATTTTCGGCTGGCAGCCGTGGCGCTGGCCTTTACCGGATTTGCCGGTTCAGCCAATTCCCAGGTGAAGGATCGTCCGCTCGGCGTGATCGAGCTTTTCACCAGCCAAGGCTGCAACTCCTGTCCTCCCGCCGACGAACTGTTCGCCGAGTTCGCTGCCCAGGATGACATGGTAGCGCTTGCCTACCACGTCACCTATTGGGATTATCTCGGCTGGCAGGACAAGCTGGCGAGCAACGACAACACCGAGCGCCAGTATGCCTACATGCGCGCCTTCGGCTCGCGCTCCGTCTATACGCCCCAGGCCGTCATCAATGGCCGCACCCATGTCAGCGGTGCCAAGCGCGAAGACGTGACCGGCGCGCTCGACAACCTCGCCAAGACCGGCCAGGCGATGAACATCGACATCAAGATCACGGAAAACCCCGACACCTTCACCATCGATGTCGGAGCCGCCGAGGGGCCGAGCAGTGCAGCCCATGTGGTGGTCGTCCACTACCAGGCGCCACAGGAAGTCGACCTCCAGAAAGGCGAGAACAAGGGCCGCAAGGTCACATACTGGAATGCCGTCACCGACCTGCATACCGCTGGCATGTGGCACGGCAAGGCACAGCGCTACGAACTGCCCAGGAGCGAAGTGGAAAAGAAGGGCGGCTGCGCCGTCCTGCTGCAGGCGGTCGGCAAGGATGGCCTGCCCGGCCCGATCCTCGGCGCGGCGGTGGTGCGCAGGCCGGTCAACTAGACGCGTCCCGGACGAACCCGAACCGGCATGCAAAAAAGCCGACGCCAGCTTGCTGCCTGACGTCGGCTTCAGATTTTGGGATCGTCGCACCTGGTTCCAGTAAGAACCGAGGTTGGTTCGATCCGACTCGGGCCCGTGGGCGGGGGGCTTGGGGTTTACGAGCCAGTGCCGGACCGAACCGTCTCAGGCAACGGGGCTAAATTCGTCGGACATTGGGGCGTCAGCGCGGATAAAAAACGGCAGGAATGTGGCGAGTCATCACCAATTCCAACAGCCTGTCTTGTAAACGTTACCGTTGCGGTAACCCCATGCGTATCGTTCGCCGCATGGTTTGATTCGCCGCCGCGGGTTGCAATTCCGGCGCGAATGGGCGATTCTTAGCCGTAGTCGTATTCTGCAAGGGAACGATTGATGACGGATCGCGGTGCTGGAGCGGAGGATGGCGAGACATCCACAGTGATCCCGCTTCATGAGGCCCGGCGGGAGCGCCCGGACCTCCCGGTCGCGTTCGAGAGGCGGGAGCTCGACCAGATCCTCAGGCTCTACGGACGCATGGTTGCCGCCAATGAATGGCGCGACTACGCCATCGACCATCTTAGCGACCGCGCGGTCTTCTCGGTTTTCCGCCGCACCAGCGAAACCCCGCTGTTTCAGATCGTCAAGGACCCCCGGCTCGCCCGCAAACAAGGTGCCTTCTCGGTGATTGCCGCCGGCGGCCTCATCCTCAAGCGCGGCCACGAACTGGCTCGCGTGCTCGGCGTGTTCGACAAGCGGCTTAAGGTCGTCGAGGCCTGAGCGCATCGGGACATGGCGGCCGGATCCTTGCAGCCAGCGACCGAATCCTGCTCGCCACGGTTCCGCCGGATGCTATCAAGATCGCATCCGCGCGGGAGTTCGACCGAATGAGCATCACAGCCAAGCGGCCAATCGCCGTCACCATTCGCCCGGCGACATCGGACGATGCGGCGCTGCTGATGCAGGCCATCACCGGCCTGGCCGAGCATGTCGGCGAAGCCGACGGCGTAGCTTGCACCGAAGCGGACCTGCGGCGTTTCGGTTTCGGCGAAAACCCGGCCTTCGAGGCTGTCATCGCGGAAGTGGATGGCGCGTTTGCCGGCATGTGCCTGTTCTTCCCGATTTTCTCGAGCTGGTACGGCCGCCCCGGCGTGTTCGTCCAGGACCTTTATGTCGACAAGCATTTCCGCAGTCTCGGCATCGGCGAGCGGCTCTTGCGCCATGTCGCCGGGCTTTGCCGCGGCAGAGGCGGCGTCTATATGCGCCTGGCGGTCGACGACGACAACGCGCGGGCGCACCCCTTCTATGTCAGGCTCGGTTTTGCTTGGACGAGCGATCAGCGATCCTACATTGCCAGCGGCGACGCTTTTGCCGATCTGAGCGGAGCCATCGGGGAGCAGACATGAAGACCTTCTACGCCGACGAGCAGAAGCGCCACGACCCCAAGGCTTTCCTGTCGATGGGGATGCAAAAGCCCAATCCGGAACAGCCCGAGCGCGTCGAGCGCCTGCTTTCGGGCGCCCGCGCCGCAGGCTCGACGATCCACCGCCCGCCCAGTTTCGGACTTGGCCCCATCGCCGCCATCCACACGCCCGAATATATCGAGTTCCTGGCCCACATCTTCGAGCGCTGGCAACGCATGGAAGGCGCGTCGGCCGAGGTGATCCCCAACATCCACCCCTTCGCCCGCAACGGCAGCTATCCGGCAGGCGCTGCCGGCCAGGCCGGCTATCACATGGCCGACACCGCCTGCCCGATCTCGGCCGAAACTTTCGACAGTGCCTGCTGGAGCGCCTGGAGCGCGGTGGCCGCCGCTGACGCCGTGCTGTCCGGCGAGCCGGCCGCCTATGCGCTGTGCCGGCCGCCGGGCCACCATGCCTTCGCCGACGTCGCCGGCGGCTTCTGCTTCTTCAACAATTCGGCCATCGCCGCACAGCGGCTACGCGGCACGGCGGCACGCGTCGCCATCCTCGACGTCGACCTGCATCACGGCAACGGCACCCAAGGCATCTTCTACGCAAGGCCCGATGTACTGACGGTTTCGCTGCATGCCGATCCGAGCCGCTTCTACCCGTTCTTCTGGGGCCATGCCGACGAACGCGGCGAAGCGGGCGGCCTCGGCTACAATCTCAACCTGCCTTTGCCACGCAAATCGGGCGACGCCGAGTTTCTCGCCGCGCTGGACCACGCCAGCCGCCGCATCCAGGCTTTCGCGCCCGATGCACTCGTCGTCGCGCTCGGTCTCGACGCCTTCGAGGGCGACCCGTTCGGCGGCCTGTCGGTCACCACGCCGGGCTTTTCGCGCATCGCCGAAGCGATCGCCCGGCTCGGCCTGCCCACCGTCATTGTCCAGGAAGGCGGCTATCTCTGCGATGCGCTCGGCGACAACCTGACTGCCTTCCTCGCCGGCTTCTCCGGCGCGCGCTGACCGGATCAGGCCCCGGCGCGGATTCGCCAGGCGCGATAGAACAGCAGCAAGGCATAGAGCATCATCAGGATGGTGGCGATGCGCATCAGCGTCGCCGCACTGGTCAACGGCACGAACATCAGCACCAGGCCGAAGGCGGCATAGACCGCGCCACCCACCAGCGTCGGCCAAAGCCGCGTCTGGCGCTCGCTGTCGATGAAGCTCGACACCATCTCGATCAGGCCGACGACCAGGGCAAGAACACCGACCAGCCCGGCCAGGAAGGACAGGGTGAAGACATTGGCCAGGATGCCGCTGGCCAGCACGATCACGCCGGCGGCGATCGACAGGATGTTGCGCGCCAATGCCAGCCAGTGGCCGGTCGTCCGCGGCGCCGCATGATCGATCGTCGCCAGCCCGAGCACGCCATCGACAAGCAGCAGACCGCCGCCGACCATGACCAGCAGCTTCACCGCCTGTGCCGGATAGAACAACGCGACCAGGGCCGCAGCAACGATCAGGATACCCCGCAGCGCCGTCAGGGTTGCCTCGAAGCGTTTGGTCTTCGTCTCGGCCATGTCTTGCTCCTTTGAACTAAGACGTCCATTTGTGCGAGATAAGCTCCGGATTCGCAACCAGGGCGATTGTTCGCGGCTGACCAGTAGCCGCTCCCTCCGGATATCTCACCGGCGAGACCTGGCACAGGCGATTCATCGCCACCGAAGTCGTCTAGCCCGAGCGAAACCATTGTTACATTAGGAAATTCTTTCATCTTTGCTGTGAACACTCGTTCCGGGGTCTGCCAGGAAGTCCTGGCTGGAATTGAGGCGTGGCGATGTTCAAGGTCATTTCCTGTCTTGCTTACGAGCATGACTATTCATTCGTGGTCATTGCGGCGATCGTCTGCGTCGCCGGTGCGGCCATGACGATGCGGCTTTTCGACCGCGCCGCGCGCCTCTCCCCCGAAGCGCGGTTCGCATGGATCATGCTCTCGGGCGTCGCCTGCGGCTCAGCCATCTGGACCACCCATTTCGTCGCCATGCTTGGCTTCCAGCTGCCCTTCGACGCCGCGTTCAATCCTCTTTTGACGATTGCCTCGCTGCTCATCGCCATCGCCTTCACCGCTGCCGGACTGCATCTCTCGGCAACGCCGCCCAACGGCATGCCGGTCGAAACCGGGGGTGCGGTAATCGGTATCGGCATCGTCGCCATGCACTACACCGGCATGAGCGGCTACGAGTTCGCCGGCCGGATCGAATGGGACGCCAGGCTGGTCGAGGCCTCGATCCTGTTTGCCGTGGCCTTCGGTGCGCTGGCGATGCACCTGGCGGCCCGCCAGCGCATCCGCTTCGCCAAACCGCTGTCGGTCGTTGCGCTCGTGCTCGCCATTTGCGCCATGCATTTCACCGGCATGGGCGCGGCAACATTGGTGCCCGATCCCTCGGTGCCGGTGCCGACAAAGGTATTTTCGAGCGAATTCCTGGCCGTCCTGGTGCTGGCCACCATGGCGATCATCGCCGGCCTGACGCTTTACGCAATGGATGCCAAGTCGCAGCGCGAACTGGTCGACAGCTTCCGCCATGCCGCGCAGCATGACCCGCTGACCGGCCTGCCCAACCGCGCATTCCTTTCCGACAATCTGCCCGCGATGCTCGAGCGTAGCGCCGCCGCCGGCAAGGAAGCAGCCGTCATCGTCGTCGACCTCGACCGCTTCAAGGAAATCAACGACGTCCACGGCCACAATGCGGGCGACCTGCTGCTGCAGACCCTTGCCAACAGGCTGAAGGCACTGACCGGCCCGGGCGAACTGGTGGCGCGCGTCGGCGGCGACGAGTTCGTCGCCGTCAAGCAGGACATCGGCTCCAGGCAAGAGGTCGACAGCTTTGTCCGCCGCCTCGTCGACAGCGTCCTCGATCCGATCCACAACAAGGCCAAGACACTGTCGGTCGGCGCCAGCGTCGGCGTCAGCCTCTATCCCGACCATGCAGGCGTTGCCGACGACCTGATCGGTGCCGCCGATCTTGCCATGTATCGCGCCAAGCGCGCCCTGACCGACAAGATCTGCTACTATGACCGGTCGATGGACGAGGGCCGGCGCGAGCGCAGCGCACTCGCCATCGAGCTTCGCCATGCGCTGGATCGCGACGAGTTCGAGCTCTATTACCAGCCGCAGCACGACATGAAGAGCGGCGAAGTGACCGCTTTTGAGGCGCTGCTGCGCTGGCATCACCGCGAACGCGGCCTCGTCGCTCCCGAAGAATTCATCCCTATCGCCGAGGAGAACGGGCTGATCATCCCGATCGGCGAGTGGGTGCTGCGGACCGCCTGCGCCGAAGTGGCGACGTGGCGCAAGCCCTACAAGATCGCCGTCAACATCGCCGCCGCCCAGCTCACTCAGGCCGACCTGCCCAGGGTCGTCCACGAGACGCTGCTGGCGACCGGCCTCGCCGCCTCGCGGTTGGAGCTCGAGATCACCGAGGCCAGCATCATCGAGGACCGCGAGCGCGCCTTGCATGTTGTACGCCAGCTCAAGGCGCTCGGTGTCACCATCGCCATGGACGACTACGGCATCGGCTATTCGTCGCTGTCGACGCTGCAGATATTCCCCTTCGACAGGGTCAAGATCGACCGTTCCTTCGTCGAGGACGTGGCGAATGACAGCGCGTCAGCTGCGATCGTCCGGGCGACCATCCTGCTGGCCAACGACCTCCGCATCCCGGTGCTCGCCGAGGGCGTCGAAAAGCAGGAGAACTTCGAGTTCCTCCGCGCCGAGGGCTGCTCCGAAATGCAGGGCTTCCTGTTTGGCCGGCCCCAGCCGCTATCGGAGATCGCAAGCCTCGTCGGCCGCGAAACCCGCCCGGCCGAGACGCCGAAAGCGTCGACCTCGGGCGTGCGCCGCATCGAGGCCTCGGGCCTGGCGCTCAGCCGCCAGTCGGGCGTCGCCTGACGGCACGCTGGACGCCGACCAGCTGACGCTTCGTCCCGATCGTTCTATGGGCGGATGGTGATCTCGCTGG
This sequence comes from Aminobacter sp. P9b, assembly GCF_045345995.1. Lineage (NCBI taxonomy): Bacteria > Pseudomonadati > Pseudomonadota > Alphaproteobacteria > Hyphomicrobiales > Phyllobacteriaceae > Aminobacter > Aminobacter sp. P9b. The sequence continues at coordinate 720,884 of NZ_CP150082.1, forward strand.
TCAGCGTCACGCGTTCGGTCGCAGAGATCTCGACGTCGATCGCCGTTGTCCATTTTCCCGGCACAGGCAGTTCCATGCCGTCGATACGCCAGGTGCCGTCGCCGGGCTTGTGCGCGCTGACGCTGATCGGCGCCACCTGGGCTTCCGCATGGTTCATTCGCAGCGTCACGCTGCGCGCGTCGAGCGGGCCGAAATCGCCCGACATGATCACGATCGAGGCGCTTACGGCGCCGGCGCGTCCGGGCGTGAGACTGACGTCGGCCATAGCCTCCGGCGTATGAACATGGAATGTCGCCGGTTCGGCTGCCTCGATCGCCAGCACGCGCGGCGGCGGCGTGAAGCGGAAGCCGGCGACGGCCGCAAGGATCGCCATCATGACCAGCGTCTCAAGGACGATATTGCGCGCAAGCCGTCGCTGCGCATCCGGCTGCGCCACCAGTGACGGCTTGGTCAGCTTCCAGCGGTTGACGGCGGCGAGCAGCAGCAGCGGCACGACGAGCGCCAGCTTGACCAGCAGGAGCCGGCCGTAGGCCGTCTGCCATAGGGCTTGGACGTTCTCCACCTGGATAACGGCCAGCCCTACACCGGCAGCAATCAGGGCTGCGACCACATAGGGGATCGCAGCGGAGAAGCGGCGCAAGGCCTCGCCGGCATCGGGCGCACGGTGACGGCAGGCCAGACCGAGCGGCACGAGCGCGCCGGCCCAGAAGGCGATGCCCGCGCCATGGATAAAGACCATCGGCCGTGTCAGCCATTGCGGCGCAGCAGCGCTGGCGTGCCCGCTTGCCGCGAGCGCAGCACCTGTGCCGACGAGTGCCGCCAGCGCCAGCCCACGCGCCAGCGCGCCCTCGCTCGCCAGCGCCAGAAGCGCCAGCGCCAGCGCCATGAAGGCGATCGCCGCGGTGAAACCGTAGCTGGTCGCAGCCGCCGCCTGCCAGGTGACCGGCTGGCCAAGCAGCCCGAGCGGCGCGCCGAGCGCATCGAGCCCCTGCAGGCCGAACGAGACAGGTGCTGCGACGAGGCCGAGAACGGTGAAGGCGGTGACGATCGCCATGCCGTGGCGGCTCTTGGGTGCAAGCCAGGCCAGTGCAAACGCGCCACCGGCGCCGAAAAACACACCGAGATAAAGCGCGAGCTTTGCCGCCCACAGAGCGGCCCGCAATGTCGGGTCGTTCAACTCGGGAGTCACCGGCGGCGTGGCGCTGGGCCTACCAACGGAAAAGGTTGAATAGCCTGCGACCGGATGGCCGTCGGTCGAAACCACGCGCCATGACAGCAGGTAAGTGCCGCTGGCGGCATCATTGGCCGGCAAGGCGATGCTCAGGCTGTCGTCCGAGACATCGCCGATGAGCCGGACAGAACCCCCGTCCGGCTGCAAAAGTTCGATGACCAGAGGTGTCACCGGCTCGCTGAAGGTCAGCGTCGCTTGCGGCGGCAACGTCTGGACCACCGTACCTTCGGCCGGCATCGCCCGCAGCAGCGAGGCATGGGCTGCGGCCATGGCAGTACCGCCGACGAGGATCGCAGCGGCCAGCAGGAACCGGGCGAGCAAGGCTGCGAGGCGCGCGCCTTCAGGCGGCAGGCCGCCCTTGGTGCGGAGCAGATGGCGCGCGCCCATGCTCAGTGACCAGAATGGTCTTGGCTCTGGCCGCCCATCTTGTCGGCCTGGAACTCGACCGTCACCGTGCCTGCCTTTTCGAAGGTCAGCGTGCCAGAGAACTTCTCGCCTTCCTTCACCGGCGCCTTCAGGCCCATGAACATGATGTGATAGGCGCCCGGCTTGAGTGCGACTTCGCCGCCGGCCGGGATTTCAACGCCCTCGGCCACTTGGCGCATGGTCATCACGCCCTTGGCGTCGACCGCCATTTCATGGATCTCGGCCTTCTCGGAGACATCCGACTGGATCGACACCAGCCGGTCGGCTACCGCGCCGGTGTTCTTGACGGTGAGATAGCCGGCGGCAACCTTGGCCCCGGCCGGCGTGGCGCGCGACCACGGGTGGCCGATCTCGAGATCGCCGACCTTGAAGCCGTGGGCGAGTAAAGCATGCGTCGAGGCAAACAGCAGCATCGCCGCAAAGACGATGATGCCGAGACGTTCTTCGAAGCTGCGGAAGAGCGGGCGCGCATAGGCGCGAGCGGAATTGGTCATGGGGAACTCCGATATGGAATGGAAGCGCCAGCGATCGTGGCGCGAGGTTCGTTTCAGGCGAAATTTCACTGCGCCGCAGGCGTTTGCGCGCGGCAGCAACCTCAGGCGGCCTGCGGCGGCGCGCGCGGACTGCCGGGATCGTGCTTCGCAGCCGTAGGCGGATCGCGCCGCACGTGAACGAACGCGGCTGCCATCGGAAACTGCAGCGTAACCGGCAATGCCACGCCGTCGGGCGGCATGGCCATTGCAGTGGAGAACACGTTGCAGCCGAGTGTGCAGCATTCCGGCAGGCTCGGATGATCGCTCTTGGCAGGCGCTGTGTGGTCAGTGGCTGATGTAATGCAGAGCGGGTTGCCGAAGATGTCGAGCGGCGGCGTGCCCTGCCCGATCGCCAGCGCTGCGGCCGCCGTCTGCAGGACGAGCATCAGCGCCGCGGCAAACGCGACCCCAAATCCCCATCCCTGGCGGCGAAACACGACCAAGCGGCCCGATCCTCAGCTTCGATGCCGAATTGATAGCATCATCGACAGGTCCGGAGAATTACCGGAAACTGCGACATATTCTTTGATCTGTCGCACTATCGCAGCAGGAAGCCGCGGCCAAGTTCGTCGCCCGCCTCGATCGAGAAGCTCGAACGCCCCGAATAGAACGCCCGCCCGCCGACCTCGACGCGAACGGCATCGAACCGCCCGACCTTGTCGGCGCGCACCGCCTTGCCTGAAAACACCGCACCGGTGACGCTCTCGAAGCGGCGCTGTTCGCCCCACCCAAGTGTTCCCCGGGCAACGGCAACCGCGATCCGCGCGGACACCCCGGAACCTGTCGGGCTGCGGTCGACCTCGCGCTCGGCAAAGACGCAGAGATTGCGCGTCGGATCCAGCGCCCCCTCGCCGCCGTCGGTCAGGATGGTGCCGTAGAGAAAAGCGAGATCGGGATCGTCGGGATGTTCGAGCGGCAGGCTTTTCGCCACCGCCTTGGTGATGCGGTCGGCGGCATCGACCAGCCGGTCGAGCGGCGTTGCCTTGAGATCGAGCCCGATCGAGGCGGTCTCGACCAGCGCGTAGAAGGCGCCGCCATAACCGACATCGAACGTCACGCCGCCCAGCCCCGGCACGTCGATCTTCTGGTCGAGCGAAAAGGCGAAGGACGCCACGCTCTCGAAGGACGCAGCACCTGTGGCGAAGCCATCCGCCGTCCTTTCGACCTCGACCCTGACGTTGACCAGCCCGCACGGGCACTGCAGCCTGACCTCGGTCACCGGCACCTGGGGCGCGACGATGCCGTGATCCACCGCATAGCGTCCGAGCGCGATGGTGGCGTGGCCGCACATCGTCGAGTAACCCTCATTGTGGATGAACAGCACCGCCATGTCGGCGCCGGGCAGATCGGGCTCCACCGGGATCACGCCGTACATGTCGTAATGGCCGCGCGGCTCGAACATGATCAGCTTGCGCAGGTGGTCGAGGTTTTCACGGGCGTGCCGGCGCTTGTCCAGGATCGTCGCGCCGGGGATCGGCGGATAGCCCGAGGTGACGATGCGCACCGGTTCGCCGCCCGTGTGCATCTCGACCGTCTCGACGGTGCCGTCGAAGCGGCCATCGCCGCTGATGCTGAGTTCGACCATGTCCACCCCGTTCTGCTTCCGCCGCGATCTGAGCCGCTTCGCCGCCGCGCCGTCAAGCTTCGTAGTCGAAGCAAACAAAAAGCGCCGCCTGCTTTCGCGGGCGACGCTTTGGTTTCGGTCAGGCCTGTTGGCTCACCCGATAACTTATTCGATGTCGAACGACACGCCCTGCGCCAGCGGCAGCGCCTTGGAATAGTTCACGGTGTTGGTGGCGCGGCGCATGTAGGCGCGCCAGGCGTCCGAACCGCTCTCACGACCGCCGCCGGTCTCCTTTTCGCCGCCGAACGCGCCGCCGATCTCGGCGCCCGAAGTGCCGATGTTGACGTTGGCGATGCCGCAGTCCGAACCCTCGACCGACAGGAAGCGCTCGGCCTCCTGCAGGTCGAGCGTGAAGATCGACGACGACAGGCCGGCACCGACCGCATTGTGCAGTTCCAGCACCTGGTCGAAGTCGGAATACTTCATCACATAGAGGATCGGCGCGAAGGTCTCTTCGAGCACCGGGCCGACCTGGCCCGGCATCTCCACCAGCGCCGGCTTGACGTAGAAGGCGCCGTCATGGCCGTTGTCGACGCGGGTGCCGCCGGTGACCTTGCCGCCATGTCCGGCTGCTTCCTTCAGCGCCTTCTGCATGCCGTCGAAGGCGGCCTTGTCGATCAGCGGGCCGACCAGCGCCGAGGTCTCCAGCGGGCTGCCGACCGAAACGCTCTCATAGGCCTTCTTCAGGCGCGGCACGAGCGCGTCATAGACGCTGTCATGCACGAACAGGCGGCGCATGGTGGTGCAGCGCTGGCCGGCGGTGCCCATGGCGCCGAAGGCGATGGCGCGCAGTGCCATGTCGAGATTGGCCGTCGGGCAGACGATGCCGGCATTGTTGCCGCCGAGCTCGAGGATGGCGCGGGCAAAACGCTTGGCCAGCCGCGGGCCGACATCGCGGCCCATGCGGGTCGAGCCGGTGGCCGACACCAGCGGCACCTTGGGGTGGTCGACAAGCACCTCGCCGACGGCGCGGTCGCCGATCAGCACCTGCGACAGGCCCTCGGGCGCATCCGCGCCGAAACGGGCCGCGGCGCGCTTGAAGATCGCGTCGCAGGCAAGGGCGGTCAGCGGCGTCTTTTCCGACGGCTTCCACACCACCGCGTTGCCGCAGACGAAAGCGAGTGCGGCATTCCACGACCACACCGCAACGGGGAAATTGAAGGCGGAGATGACGCCGACGACGCCGAGCGGGTGCCACGTCTCCATCATGCGATGGCCGGGGCGCTCGGTGGCAATCGTCAGGCCGTAGAGCTGGCGCGACAGGCCGACGGCGAAATCGCAGATGTCGATCATCTCCTGGACTTCGCCCAAACCTTCCGACGGGATTTTTCCCACCTCGATCGACACCAGCCGGCCGAGGTCGGTCTTGGCGGCGCGCAGTTCCTCGCCGAGCAGGCGGACAAGCTCGCCGCGCTTCGGCGCCGGCACGTTGCGCCAGGCCTTGAAGGCCGTGTCGGCGCGTTCGATGGCCTTGCCGGCCTCGGCAGGCGAGATCGACGTCAGTGCACCGATCTGCTCGCCGGTCACCGGGCTGCGCACGATCAGGTCGCCACCGCTGAAATCGGCCTTGGCAACGCCCAGCCGTTCGAGAAGGGCAGCGGTTTCGCTGGTCACGTTCATGCTGATTACCTTTCCTCGTTCCTCACCACCCGCGGCCATCTGCGTATCTGTTTTTGCTTGTCGCCGGCCGGGGCTTCATCGTTTGGTATCTCCGCGGGCTTGGCCGGGAGACGCTTGGCATTGCCTATAGCCTGATCGGGCACCGAAACGCCACACCAGTCGCAGCACCACGGGCTCTGGACGGCGAATTGGCCTGGTGTGGTCCACAAACCGGCCGGAAAGCACAGGTTGCGATCCCGTTGGCCAGGCGCAGAAATTGTCGATGTGGGGGAGGCTGAAAAAACAACACCCGCCGGGGGAGGAGGTCCGGCGGGTGTCGTATTGGTGGCCAGCGTCTGGGAGGAGGTAGGCGCTGACCTATTCGTCGGAAACCTGGGAGGAGGTAGGCCCGACAAATTCGATGACCCATATCTAGCTCCGCCGGGTCGGGTTTTAAAGTGTTGATATTGCATAGGAGCTTTGCGTTTTGTGCAATGCAACATGATCGTCGCGCTGCAACATCAGGCGGACGTTGCGGCAAGTCCGGCACGCGGGGAACTTCGTGCCCGCATGCCGGTTAATTGGCAACGGCAGGCAAGGCCATGATCGACTACAGGGCAGCGCGGCTCAGAATGGTCGAATACCAGATCGCCCGGCGCGGCATACGCGACCTGGCGGTGCTCGAGGCGCTGTCTGCGGTTCCGCGCGAAGAGTTCGTCACCGATGCGCTGCGCGACTACGCCTATGAAGATACGGCACTGCCCATCGCCCACGGCCAAACCATCTCCCAGCCCTACATCGTCGCGTTGATGGCCCAGGCGGCCGAGCTGACGGGAGCAGGCAAGGCACTGGAGATCGGCGCCGGCTCGGGCTACGCAGCGGCGGTGATGGCTGAAATCGCCGGGCACGTCGTCACCATCGAGCGCGTGGCGGCACTGGCCGAGCTGGCGACAAGCCGGCTGCAGCGGCTCGGCTATGCGAATGTGGAAGTCATATCGGGCGACGGCACGGCAGGGTACGCCGGCCAGGCACCGTTCGATGCCATTCTTTCAGCGGCGGGAACCCGCAAGGTGCCGGCGGCCTGGAAGGAACAGCTGGCCATCGGTGGCCGGCTCGTCTTGCCGCTCGGGCCGCTCGGCGACCAGAAACTGATGAAGATCGTGCGCACCGGCGACAAGGACTACAGCCAGCGGCCGTTGGTCGACGTGCGTTTCGTGCCGCTGATCGAAGGTCCGGGCTGACTTAGCCCTTGCCGCCCTTGGCCACGAAGCGGCGCTCGGGCATCGAATTGGCGTCGGGCGGAAGCGTAGCGCCGCCATTCATCGCCAGCTGCATGAACACGGTGTCGAGCCAGCGGCCATGCTTGTAGCCAGAGCCTTCCATCCGTCCGGTATGGTGGAAGCCGAGCCTTTCATGCAGCCGAACCGACGCGCTATCGGCATGGCCGTCGCCGATCACCGCAATGATCTGGCGAAAGCCGAGGATGGTTGCCTCGTCGATCAGCGCCTGCATCAATGCCTTGCCGATGCCCGCTCCCTTGGCCTCGGGCGCTATATAGATCGAATCCTCGACGATGAACCGATAGGCCGGGCGCGCCCGGAATGGACCGGCATAGGCGTAGCCCAGGATGATGCCGTCCCGTTCGGCGACGAGATAGGGGTAACCGCCCTCCATCAGCGCCTCGTAGCGCGCGCCCATTTCGGCACGCGTCGGCGGTTCGAGCTCGTAGCTGGCCGTGCCGTTGAGCACGGCGTCGGTATAGATCTGGGTAATGCGGTCGAGGTCGTCAGGCAGCGCGTGCCGTATAGTCATGCTCATTTTTTAGGCAATCCAGATTGTTGCCTCCATTAGAGCAAAGCTCGACACAAATGAAAAGGGCGGCCGTTGGGCCGCCCTTCGAAAGTCTGATGGTCCAGTCTCGATGCGTTATTCGCGGTTGCCCAGGAACGACAGCAGGAACGAGAACAGGTTGATGAAGTCGAGATAGAGCGTGAGCGCGCCCATGATCGCCTTGCGGCCGGAGACGAGTGCGTCGTCGCCGTCGAAATACATCTCCTTGATCTTCTGCGTGTCGTAGGCGGTCAGGCCCGAGAACACCAGCACGCCGATCGCCGAGATGGCGAACTGCAGGGCCGACGACTGCAGGAAGATGTTGACCACCATCGCGATCAGGATGCCGAACACGCCCATGATCAGGAACGAGCCCATGGCCGTCAGGTCACGCTTGGTCGTGTAGCCGAACAGCGACAGCGCGCCGAAGGCCGCAGCGGTCACGAAGAAGGTCTGCACGATGCTGGCGCTGGTGTAGACCAGGAAGATCGACGACAGCGACAGGCCCATCAGGCCGGCGAAGACCCAGAACGCGGTCTGCGCGCCCGAGGTGGTCATCGACTGGATGCGGGCGCTCAGGAAGAACACCATGCCGAGCGGAGCCAGCATGACGACCCACTTCAGCGGCGAACCATAGAGCGCGACGCCGAGGCTGGTCAGCATCTTGCCGTTGCCCATCGTGGCGACGGCAGTTGCCGGATCGTTGGTGGTCGCCAGCATCATCGTGCCGAAAGCGGCCAGGCCGGTGATTGCGAGGCCAAGCGCCATCAGGTTGTAAACCTTCAGCATGTAGGCGCGCAGGCCCTCGTCGATCGACGCGTCGACGCGGCTGCCCGCCGCCGCCGTACGCGTCTGGTAATTTCTGAAGTCGGACATGGTTTCCTCTGTTGCTTCTGCCCCGTCGGGTGTCAGGCCGAAACCCAGGCGCCGCTGGCGGGGCTCCAGCATGCCTCCGCCGAAATATGATGATTCTTTCAGGCCAGAACAAGGCCCGTTACGGCCTGAAACCCGCTGTGAGGGCCATTTCTCATACAAATGTCGTTGAAGTCCAGCCCTCAACGGCATTTCGCTACTCGCTGCGCAACACCGGTGCTGCCTTGTGGCCAAGCACGCGCCATGTGCCGATGAGGCCGAAGCCGACCGTCAGCACCAGGGCGAAGACGATCGTCGCGACCGCGACCTCGGGCAGGAAGGACGACGGCAACGTCATGATTCGGGCAACGACGAACCAGGCCGCGACGCCGCCGGCAGCGAGCGCGAACACCGCCGTGGCCAGGCCGATCAGCATGTATTCGAGCGAAAAGGCCGAGATCAGCGTCCGCCGGGTGGCACCCAGCGTCTTCAGGATCACCGCGTCGTGGACCCGGGCGCGATTGCCCGCTGCGAGCGCCCCTGCCAGCACCAGCACCGAAGCGATCAGCGCCACGCCGGCAGCCGCGCGGATCGCGGTGCCAAGCTGGGCGACGAGCCGGTTGACGACGTCGAGCGCATCCTTGACGCGAACCGTGGTGATGGCCGGATAGCTGCGCGTCACCGAATTGAGGATGCGCGATTCCTGGATCGGCGACGCCTTGTCCTCGGTCAGCGTGGCCAGCCAGCTGTGCGGTGCGCCGGCGAATGTGTTGGGCGAAAACACCATGACGAAGTTGATGCCCATCGATTCCCACTGCACTTCGCGGAAATTGGCGATCTTCGCCGTCACGTTGCGGCCCAGCACGTTGACCGTCACCATGTCGCCGAGCTTGAGGCCGAGCTCGCCTGCCTCTTGCGCCGAAAACGACACCAGCGGCTCGCCCGCATAGTCCGCCGGCCACCACGTGCCTTGCGACAGCGTCGAGTTTTCCGGGATGTTCTTGGCATAAGTCAGGCCGCGGTCGCCGCGCAGCACCCAGGCGCCCTCGGGCGGCACGTTGAGCTTCTGCACGTCGGTGCCGTTTAGCGCCATGACCCGGCCCCGCAGCATCGGCACGCGCACCAGCTTGCCACCGGGCGCTTCGGCCTGCACCAGTTTGGCGAAATCGTCGACCTCGCCGGGTTGGATGTCGACGAAGAAGAAGTTCGGCGCCCGCTCCGGCAGGCTGCCGGCGATCTGGCGGCGCAGATTGCCGTCGATCAGCGCCAGCGTCACCAGCAGCGTCAGCCCCAGTCCGAGCGACAGCACCACCGACGGCGTCAGCGCGCCGGGCCGGTGGATATTGCCGATGGCAAGGCGAAGGGCGGTCGAGCGCACGCGCGGGCTCTTGCGCGCCAGCCACTGCACGGCGACAGCCACCGCGCGCAGCACCAGGAATGAAAACACGGTCGCGCCGACGAAGATGGTGGCGATGCGGCGGTCGCCGGCGAACCAGACGGCAAGCAATGCCAGCGCCGCCGCGATGCCTACGGCTGTCGCGATGTAGACCAGCCGCGGCAGGCCGCGTCCCTCGAAACCCATCTCGCGGAAAAGCGCCGTCGCCGGCACGTCGCGGGCGCGGCCCAGCGGCAGGATGGCGAAGGCGAGCGTCACCAGCACGCCGAACAGTGCGGCCATGCCAAGCGCTGCAGGATAGACGCCCGCCTCGGCCGGCACCGGGATGACGGATTGCAGTGCAGCGCTTGCCGCAAACGGCATCAGCGCGCCGAGCACAAGGCCGACGGCGATGCCGAACCCGGCGATCAGCAGTATCTGGATGAGATAAACCGACAGCACGAAGCCGCCGGAGGCACCGAGGCTCTTGAAGGTGGCGATGACGCCGCGCTTGCCGTCGAGATAGGCGCGCACGGCATTGGCCACGCCGACGCCGCCGACCACCAGCGAGGTCAGCCCGACCAGGGTCAGGAACTGCGTGAAACGCTCGATATTGGCCGACAGCGCCGGCGCCGCATTGCTGCGGGTGCGGATGCTCCAGCCGGCTTCGGGCAGTTCCGCGTTCGCCCGCTCGCGCACAGCCGTGACCTCGGCCTCGCTGGTGCCGACCGGCATGCGGATCTTGTAGGCGTGTTCGACCAGGCTGCCCGGCTGGATCAGCCCGGAAGCGCTCAGGCCCTCCATCGACGCCAGCAGGCGCGGGGCGAAACCGAAACCGTCGGAAACCGCGTCGGGTTCATTGACCAGCTTGGCCCTCAGTTCGAAGGTCGTGCCGCCGAGCCTGATCCTGTCGCCGAGCTTGAGGTCGAGCCTTTCGAACAACAGGTCCGGCGCGGCAGCACCATAAGCGCCCGACTTTTCGGCAAAGAGTTCGTCGCGCGGCAGCGCCGGTTCGGTGACCAGCGTCCCATAGAGCGGGTAGGCGGCATCGACCGCCTTGGCCTCGACCAGTGACTGGTCGGAGCCGTCCTCCAGCCGCGCCATCGAGCGCATGCCGGCATTGTGCGAGACCGTGCCGAGCCCTTCGAGGAAGGTCTTTTCCTTGTCCGTCGCCTCGCGCTGGATCAGCTGGAAGCGGATGTCGCCGCCAAGCAGCGCCTGGCCTTCACTGGCAACGCCTGCGGTGATGGCGCGGGCCACCGAATTGACCCCGCCGATGGCAGCCACGCCAAGTGCGATGCAGGTCAGGAAGATCAGGAAGCCGCGCAGGCCGCCGCGCATCTCGCGCGATGCGAAGCGGAAGGCGAGAGGCAGGTCCTTCAGCATAGGGGCACCCTCATGCCCGCACCTTCTCGGCAACCGGCGCGATCGTCGCGGTCTCGATCCGCCCCGAGCGCATCGCCACCTGCCGGTCGCAGCGCGCGGCAAGTGCCGGGTCGTGCGTGACGAGCACCAAAGTCATCGCCCGTTCGGCAGCCTTGGCAAACAGCAGGTCGGCGATCTGGCGGCCGGTCGCCTGGTCGAGATTGCCGGTCGGCTCGTCGGCGATGAGGATGCGCGGTTCCGGCGCCAGCGCACGCGCGATCGCCACGCGCTGCTGCTCGCCGCCCGAAAGCTCACCCGGATAATGCGTGACGCGATCGGCAAGGCCGACAGCCGCCAGTTCGCGCGCGGCGATGGCAAAGGCATCGCGCTTGCCGGCCAGCTCCAGCGGCACCGCGACGTTTTCCAGCGCCGTCATATTGGGGATCAGGTGGAACGACTGGAACACGATGCCGATATTGCGGCCGCGGAAAGCCGCGATCTGGTCTTCGCTGCGGCCGTTGAGCAGCTCGCCGGCAATCGTCACCGTGCCGCCGTCGACCCGCTCCAATCCTGCCAGAACCATCAGCAGCGTCGACTTGCCGGAACCCGAGGGGCCGACGATGCCTGTTGCTTCGCCCGCCGCGACATCGAGGCTCACGCCCTTCAGCACATGCACCGAGGAAGCCCCCTGGCCCAGCGTCAGCGATACATCCCTCAGTTCGATGACGGCTTCTGTCACGGCAAATTCGTCCTATATGGAAATTGAAGGGCGGGGATCGTCTTCGTCATATCGGGTCTGACTTTATGGCTTTCAAACAACTAGTTGCCGCAGCCCTTCTGATGCTTGCGGCCGCAGCCCCCTCCTGGGCTGAGCCTTTCCGCATCGTCGGCTTCGGCGACAGCCTGATGGCCGGCTACGGCCTTGGCCCTGGCGAGGGTTTTCCAGAAAAACTCGAGGCCGCGCTACGCGCCCGCGGTCACGATGTGGTGATCGCCAATGCAGGCGTGTCGGGCGATACGACCAGCGGCGGCCTGTCGCGGCTCGACTGGTCGATACCGGACGGCACGCAACTGGTGATCCTCGAGCTCGGTGCCAACGACATGCTGCGCGGCATCGACCCGGCGCTTGTCGAGCAGAACCTCGACAAGATGCTTGCCCGGCTCAAGGAACGCAAAATCGAGGTGCTTCTGGCAGGCATGGTCGCCGCGCCCAATCTCGGCAACGCCTACGGCGAACAGTTCGGGACGATCTATCCGAAACTGGCGGAAAAATACGACGCCACGCTCTATCCGTTCTTCCTCGATGGCGTCGCCGGCGATGCCAAGCTGTTGCTGGAGGACGGCATGCACCCGAATGCCCTGGGCATCGACCGTATGGTCGAGAACGCCCTGCCAACGGTGGAAAAGGCCATTGCCGGCAAATGAACCTCGTCATGCAACGTTGCAACACATCGCCAGCGGCAGCGTTGCCTAAACAGCAACGTGCAAACAAACCTCTTGCCCGGCGCTGCGATCGATGATTCGCTGAGGTTACGGATTGCGATTCGAGGAAGGGAGCCTGGCCATGCCGCGACTTTTCACCGCCCTCGAAATTCCGCGTGATGCCGCGTTGTCGCTCTCCCTGCTCAAGGGGCGGCCTGTCGGGCGCCCGCTGGATCGACGTCGAAAACTACCACCTCACCTTGCGCTTCATCGGCGATGTCGAAGGCCATGTTGCCGACGAGATCGTCGAGGCCATCGACCGTGTCGACCGGCCAGGCTTTCCGCTGACGCTTTCAGGTGTCGGCGCCTTCGGGCAGAAGAAGCCGCATGCGGTCTGGGCCGGCGTCACGCCCTCGCCGGAACTCAACGCACTGCAAGCTGAGATCGAACGCATCTGCAAGCGCCTCGGCGTCCCGTCCGACCCGCGCAAATTCACCCCGCATGTGACGCTGGCACGGCTCCGCAACACCAGCCCGCTCGACGTCGCGCACTATCTTTCGGCACGCGGCAACTTCGCCACTGTGCCCTTCCGTGTCGGCCGCTTCGTGCTGATGTCGTCGCGCGACTCGGTGGGCGGCGGCCCCTACATCGTCGAGGAAGCGTGGCCGCTCAATGGCTCGGACGCCGGTTCGCTGATCCGGTCGGCAAGCGCTTCCGAAGCCTCGCGGATCATGCGGTAGACAACCAGGAACCCGTCTTCCCCGCCATAATAGGGATCGGGCACGTCCTGTGGCCGATCGGTGACATGGCCGAGGAAAAGCTCGACGCGGTCCTGGGCCTGCTGCGGTGCAAGCGCCCTGAGGTCGTCGGCGTTGGAGCGATCCATGGCGAGGATCAGGTCGAAGCGCTCGAAATCGGCCGGCACGACCTTGCGGGCCTGCTGGGCGGCGATGTCGATGCCGTGTTGCGCCGCCACCGCGATCGACCGCGGGTCGGGCGCCGAGCCGGCATGCCAGCCGCCGGTGCCGGCGGAGTCGATGGTGAATTCGCCGTCCAGTCCGCGTTCGGCAAGCACGGCGCGAAACACGCCTTCGGCCAGCGGCGAACGGCAGATATTGCCGAGACAGACGAAGAGAATGGATTTTACCTGCTTTTCGACCATCGATCCCGCGCTATGCTGGTGAGGAAAGAACTCGATAGCACGGGAGCATGAAATGGCCAGAGAGAAACTTGAACCTGCCGCAGTGACGCAGGCCCTTGCCGAGCTCGACGGCTGGACGCTAGCCGCCGACGGGCTGTCGATGTCGCGCAGCTTCGTGTTCAGGAATTTCAGCGAGGCCTTCGCCTTCATGACCCGTGTTGCCCTGGCGGCGGAGAAGCTGGACCACCATCCCGACTGGTCGAACGTCTACAAGACCGTCGACGTCAAGCTGAACACGCATGACGCCGGCGGGCTGACCGAACTCGACGTCAAGCTGGCCAAGCGCATGAACGCCTATTTCGGTTCTTGAGGGCCACATCTTGCAGCGAGGCGCGCTCCTTCCCACATTTCCGGCAAAGGAATTCGGGCAAAGGAGACTGTCTGGATGGTGAAAATCCCCGGCTTTGACGGCTTCCGCGGCGACGATGCGCCGGCGAGCGAGAGCGAAGTGCGCGAAAAATTCTGGCGCAAGGCCAAGGGCGCCGCCCGCCACGTCCCCTTCATGGAGGAAGTGGTCGCGGCCTATTATTGCGCCATGGACAAGGACACGCCGCTGCGGGCCAAGGGCATACTTCTCGCCGCCCTGGGCTATTTCATCCTGCCGGTGGACACCATTCCCGACGTCATCCTCGGCCTCGGCTTCACCGACGACATCGCCGTGCTGACGGCGGCCATCACCGCCGTGCGTGCCCACATGACGCCGGCCCACCGGCTTGCCGCCAAGGAAAGCCTGTCGCGCGAGCCCTGACGCGCGGCGGCCTTGTTTCAGCCTGACATCAAAAGTCAAACTCTTGCCGTTTTCTCGGGGTTCAACCGCGACAGGGACACGATGCCTGTGCATGACAGGCCGAACGGCGGGGTTCCAGGCGGCAAATGTCCTTTCTGCAAGGCCATTCACCCTTTGGTAACCCAGATTAAATCAAAATGAAGCCAACGGGCGGGCGCGCAGTCGGCCTGCCCCGCTCCATTTGAACTACAGGAAAAACGATGCGCGGTTTGATAGCTATAATTTCGGGTCTGGTGCTTGCAGCGTCGGCAATGCCGGCGCTCGCCCAGTCGGCGACCAAGATCGGCCAGCACAATGCCTGGGGCACCTACAGTTACCAGGCGCAGAACGGCAAGGTCTGCTACGTGCTGACGGTGCCGACCGACAAGCAGCCGCCGACGCTCGATCACGGCGACATGTTCTTCTTCGTCAGCCAGCGCCCGGGCCAGAAGGTTTCCTTCGAGCCGCAGTTCATTGCCGGCTACAATTTCCAGGAAAACTCCAAGGTCGCGGTCACCATCGGCGACAAGTCGTTCTCGATGTTCACCAAGGGCAAATCGGCCTGGGTCGAGAATGCGGCCGAGGAACCGGCACTGATCGCCGCCATGCGCGGCGGCTCGGACATGAAGGTCACGGCCAAGTCCGGCCGCGGCAACCCGACCAACTACGTCTTCTCGCTCAAGGGCATTTCGGCAGCGCTGAGCTCTATCGCCACCTGCAAATAAGCTCTTCGGGTGCAGCTACAAAGACCGGGCGATCCGATCGCCCGGTCTTTTGTTTGAGGCCCAGCCATGTTCAGCATCGTCGACGGAACTTCAACTCATATCGATGAAGCTGCGGCCATCTGGGCGCGGGCCACCGCTGCGCGCGATGGCGACGACGATGTCGCCTCGCTCGCCGAAGCCCGGCCGGTCATCTCGAGGGTGCTCGAGAGCTCGCCGCATGCCCTGCTTGCGATCGCCGTGAACGAAGACGGCACTGCCGTCGCCTTTGGCGCCCTTGCGCCCGTTCCGGGCGTGGATGCTACCGCCGAGCTGCATTATTTCGGCGTCGATCCCGACCGTTGGGGCCGGGGCGCGGCAGGCGAGCTGTTGACCCGCATTGCGGCAATGCTTCGCGAACGCGGCTTCGATACGGCCGAGCTCGCGGTCTATGCCGACAATGATCGCGCCGTCAGGCTTTACGAGCGCCTTGGCTGGCGCAGGCAGGGCGCCCCGGTGCCGCATGCGCGCAGCGGGCGGGCGGAACAACGCTACCAACTGGCGCTCCATCCAGCCGCCGGAAGCTGAGGCCGACGGTTCACGAAACCGCGGGACCTTTCAGCGCATTGAACAGGCCGGATGCCCATTGCGGCGCGATCAGCCAGAGCGCCAGCACGGCGACGGCTACCGCATGAAGCGCCACGATCGCGTAAAGCCTGCTGCGGAACGGCTCCTTGCGCGTCTTGTGCCGGAACAGGTGCTGAGCCGACAGCGCACCAAGGCTGCCGCCGGCGAAAGCAAGCCAGAGCAGGGTTTTCTCAGGGATACGACGCGCTCCGGACCGGGCCAGGCGCTTGTCGCGCCAGAAGGCAGCGAACGCCGCAAAGTTGACGGCGAGCACCACCAGGACGATGTGTAGGATGTTGCTCATCGCGCCAGCATCCCAGCCATTGCCTAACAGACTGCAAAGCTGCGGCACAAATGCATGGCCGCCAAAACGTGACGCAGAGACAGACCTGTGATATGTCGCGCCAAAATCCTACATTTGCCGCTATATCAACCTAGCTGAGCCCGAATGACCCTTTCGCTCGACCTAACCTCCGATGCTACCCGCGATGCGTTGCGCGCCCGTGCGGCTGCGCCCGTCAAGGGCGAGCTGATCGGCCTCACCCGCGAAGAGCTCGCCGAAGCGCTTGTAACCTCGGGCATCGTTCCCGAGCGCCAGGCCAAGATGCGCGTCCAGCAGCTCTGGCACTGGCTCTATGTCCGCGGCGTCTCCGACTTCGCCGACATGTTCAACATCTCCAAGGACCTGCGCGCCGAACTCGCCAAGCACTTCACGATTGCGCGCCCCGAGATCGTCGAGGAGCAGATTTCCTCGGACGGCACGCGCAAGTGGCTGTTCCGTTTCCCGCCGCGCGGCGCGGGCCGCCCGGTCGAGATCGAAACCGTCTACATTCCCGAGGAAGGCCGCGGCACGCTCTGCATCTCGTCCCAGGTCGGCTGCACGCTGACATGCTCGTTCTGCCACACCGGCACGCAGAAGCTGGTGCGCAACCTGACGGCGGAAGAGATCCTGACGCAGCTGATGACGGCGCGCGACCGGCTGGGCGACTTCCCCGACCGCAACACGCCCGCTGGAGCCATCGTGCCGGCCGAGGGGCGGAAAATCTCCAACATCGTGATGATGGGCATGGGCGAGCCGCTCTACAATTTCGAGGCGGTGAAGAAGGCGTTGCTGATCGCCTCCGACGGCGACGGCCTGGCACTGTCCAAGCGTCGCATCACGCTGTCGACCTCGGGCGTCGTGCCGGAGATATTCCGCACCGGCGAGGAGATCGGCGTCATGCTGGCGATCTCGCTGCATGCCACCAACGACGATCTGCGCGACCTTTTGGTACCGATCAACAAGAAGTACCCGCTCAAGGATCTGATCGAGGCCTGCCGCGCCTATCCCGGCCTGTCCAATGCGCGGCGCATCACCTTCGAATATGTGATGCTCAAGGACGTCAACGACTCCCTCGAAGACGCCAAGGCACTGGTCAAGCTGCTGCGCGGCGTGCCGGCCAAGATCAATTTGATCCCGTTCAACCCCTGGCCCGGCACCAACTACCAGTGCTCAGACTGGGAGACGATCGAGAAGTTCGCCGACTACATCAACAATGCCGGCTACGCCTCGCCGATCCGCACCCCGCGCGGTCGCGACATCCTCGCCGCCTGCGGCCAGCTCAAGTCAGAATCCGAGCGCATGAAGAAGAGCGAGCGCCTGGCGCTCGAGGCGATGATGATCGCTGGACACGGCGACTGATGATTGACTGGGCCGTTCGAGTGATCGTGGTCGGCCTTGGTTATTGTTGTGCTGTTTTCATTGCAGTTTGGGTGTCGCTGTTGGTGCTCGATTCGCCATGGTCGGTGGTATCAGTTCGTCACGCCAGTGACTGGCGGCTCACTTTTCTCCCAGCCCTGATGGTAACATTTGTTACGGCCTTGCCCGGATTTCTTCTGGCACTCTTGTTTAGTACGGCGATGTGGCAACCGAACTGGTTGTATTTTTCCCTTGCAGGCCTGGTGAATGTCATGCTGGCAATCTGGCTGTTCAGCTTCTCCGGGAGGCTGTTCGGGAACACGGCAGAAACGATCAATTTCGCCTTGCACTGCATGCCGGGCGGCTTTCTGGGTGGATTGACGTTCTGGCTTGTGGCGTACCGATTGGAAAAGGGACCGCAGGAGCGGAGTTCATGAGTCGAGTGTTGCTCTATCTCGGCAAGTTCGCCCACATGGTGCTGGGCTATCTCGCGGCGTCGCTCGCCGCGAGCGCCTTTCTCAATATGGTGTTCCTTGGCGCTGCCGGCCTGATGGCCGCCGACATCCCGCCGGAAGTCGCGACCGGGTCGATGGTCTTCACCATCCCCTTCACAGCGCTTTTCGTCGCCTATTTCGCCTTCGTGCCGGCGCTTGTCGTCATGCTGCTCGCCGAATTGCTCGGCAAGCGCGACTGGCTGTTCTACGCGCTGTCGGGCGGCTTCGTCGCGCTGGTCTTCCTCGGCTTTGCCTACCAGGGCGGCGACCCGGGCTTCGCCTATCGCGACCCCCTGCTGCCGGTTTCGATCATCGGCAGCGGCCTGATCGGCGGCATCGCCTACTGGTTCGTCACCGGCCGTTTCGCCGGTGCGCTACACCCTACTTCGCCTGCGCCGTAGAATCTTCAGCGCGAAGGCCGAGAATACACCTGCAAACAGATAATCGACGATGCGGGTGACGCGCGGGCTCTTCTTGAGCAGGCCGGCGAACTTGTCGGCGGCGATCACCATCGGCGCCGTCACCGGCAGCGACAGCACGATGAACATCGCGCCCAGGAAGAACAGCTTGCCCGGCGCATTGGTGTCGTGGGCCGAGACGAACTGCGGTAGGAAGGTCATGAAGAACAGGATGATCTTCGGGTTGAGCAGGTTGATGCCGAGGCCCGTCGCCCAGTTCTGGAACACCGAGCGCGGTTCGCGCTTGGCGGTGTCGGGCGAAAACGCCGAGCCCTTGGTCACCGCCTGGAAGGCGAGCCAGACCAGGTAGCCGGCGCCGACGATCTTGAGTACCATGAAGGCCTGCGGCGAGGCGACGATCAGCGCCGACAGCCCGAGCGCCACCAGCGTGGTGTGGATGACGATGCCGGTCATCGCCCCGGCCATGCAGGCAAAACCCGCCTTGCGGCCCTCGGACAGCGCCCGACCGACGAACAGCGTCATGTCGGGGCCGGGCGTGATCGCGATGATGAAGGTGGCGATCGCAAACTGGATGATGGTCGCCCAATCGGGAATGAAGGACATGGTCGCGCTGCCGGGTTTTGCCTTTGAGGCGTGATGAAGGGGGGTCAGTCGGGATTTCGCCCACAGACCTACCTACGCCCGCCAACCTAGCGCTTCAACAGGAAAATGGCAGGCCAGAGCGCCGGGCGCCCCAATGGACGCAGGAAAGGCGCGCCCCAAGTCACTGCTGCGCCGCCGGACCGTTTCGATCCGGCGGCGCTGTTTGGCTCAGCTTGCGAAGTAGTTCTGCGTGCCGTGCGCTTCGATCGCCTCGGCGAGGCGTGCGAGCGCATGGACATAGGCCGCGGTGCGCACCGAGACATCCTTGGCCTTGGCGACATCCCAAATGGCGCGGCCCTCGCGCTCCATGATGATGCGCAGGCGGTCGTGGATCTCCTCGATCGGCCAATAGTAGCCCTGCCGGTTCTGCACCCACTCGAAGTAGGAGACGGTGACGCCGCCGGCATTGGCCAGGATGTCGGGCAGCACGACGATGCCCTTCTTCTCCAGCACCTCGTCGGCTTCCGACGTGACCGGGCCGTTGGCGAGTTCGAGCACGATGCGGGCCTTGACGATGTCTGCGTTGTCGATGCGGATCATGTTCTCCAGCGCCGACGGCACCAGGATATCGCAATTGACGCCGACCAGCGCATTGCCGTCGAGCAGCTCGTGCCCACCCTCTCCGGCCGTCGAGGTGACCGAACGGCCATTGTCCTTGGCGGCCAGCAGGCGGCCGAGGTCGAGCCCGTTGGCGGCCTGGACGGCGCCTTCCGAGTCGGAAACGGCAACGATCGTGTGGCCATCGGCGGCAAGCAGGCGCGCAATGTGCTGGCCGGCGTTGCCGAAACCCTGGACGGCGATGCGCAGGTTGCCCTTCAGACCGAGTTCGTCTGCGAGATGGCGGACCAGATAGTAGCCGCCACGCGCGGTGGCGTCGCCGCGGCCGAGCGAACCGCCCAGCGCCAGCGGCTTGCCGGTGATGACGGCGGGCGACGCCTGGCCGACGATCTGCGAATACTCATCGGCCATCCAGCCCATGATCATCGAGTTGGTGTAGACGTCGGGCGCGGGAATGTCGCGGTCCGGCCCGATGATGCTGGCGAAGGCCTGGATGTAGGCGCGAGAGAGGCGCTCCAGTTCCGCCTTCGAAAGCTTGCGCGGGTCGACCTGTACGGCACCCTTGCCGCCGCCATAGGGCAGGTTCATCACGGCGCATTTGAACGTCATCCAGAAGGCCAGCATCTCGACTTCGTCGGCCGTCGATTCAGGATGGAAACGGATGCCGCCCTTGGTCGGGCCGCGCGTGTCGTCGTAGCGGCAGCGCCATGCCAGGAAGGATTTGCGCGAGCCGTCGTCCATGCGGATCATCAGGCGGGCTTTGGTGGTCTCGCGGGCAAATTTCAGTTTCTCGATCACATCGGCGTCGACGGTCAGGTGTTTTGCCGCCTCGTCGAGGCGCACGAGAGCATGATCGAGAAGACTGCCTTCTGACATATGTAAATTTCCTGTCGTGATAAACGGATTTGCAGTTCGGAGAGCGGCGGATAGCCGCTGGCAGCCCGACTGCCCAAATTTTTGCCAGATTTCAATGCCGAACAAGGTCGCAGACCTGCCGCAAGGTCAGGCCTGAACTTCGTCTGTGCCTGCAATGGCGGCAAATTGCCTCGTTTTAGCGCCGAAACACATAAGCCTGCGACGAATGGTCCAGCGCGAACTTCCTTTTGGTCCTGGCGGCACCTTACGAAGCGGAACTGCGGGATGAGCGCAAAAGCGCATGCCGTCGGCAGATTGACTCGGCCTGCCGTGCGTCCTTCAACTGCCTCCCTGACAGGAGTGCATGATGCAGGCAGTTTTCGACGGTCACAACGATGTGCTGTTCCGGTTGTGGACCAACGCCGCCAAGGGTGCTGACCCGGTGGCCGAATTCATCGAAGGCACCAGGCAGGGCCATATCGACATGCCGCGCGCCAGGAAAGGTGGCCTCGCCGGCGGCCTCTGCGCCATCTACATCACCTCCGGCGACATTGGCGACGACGCCCGCGACGGCAACGGCCACTACGCCATTCCGCTCTCGGCCCCGCTTGAACGCGCACCGTCGCTCGACATCGCCCTCGACATGGCGTCGATCGCCTTCCGGATCGAGCGTGCCGGCGGCTGGAAGATTTGCCGCAACGGCGCCGACATCGATGCCGCCGAGGCCGAAGGCAAGTTTGCCGCAGTGCTGCACATGGAAGGCTGCGAGCCGATCGACGCCGATCTCGCCGCGCTCGAGGTCTTCTACGCCGCCGGCCTGCGTTCGCTCGGCCCGGTGTGGAGCCGCAACACCATCTTCGGCCACGGCGTGCCCTTCGCCTTCCCGTCGAGCCCCGACACCGGCCCCGGCCTGACTGAAGCCGGCAAAAGACTGGTCCGCGAGTGCAACCGCATCGGCATCGCCATCGATCTCGCCCACATCACCGAAAAGGGTTTCTGGGATGTGGCCAGGCTCTCCGACAAGCCGCTGATCGTCAGCCATTCCAACGCCCATGCCCTCACGCCGATCAGCCGCAACCTGACCGACAAGCAGCTTGCCGCCGTCAGGGAAAGCAACGGCCTCGTCGGGCTCAACTTCGCCGTCACCATGCTGCGCGAGGATGGCGCCAAGAGCGCCGACACCCCGCTCTCGGACATGGTCCGGCACATCGACTACATGGTCGAGCATGTCGGCATCGACGGCGTGGCGCTGGGATCCGACTTCGACGGCGCCACGATCCCGGCCGAGATCGGCGACGCCGCCGGGCTTCAGAAGCTCGTTGCGGCCCTCCGGAACGCTGGATATGGTGACGCCGATCTGGCGAAAATCTGCCGCGACAACTGGCTGAGGGTCTTGCGCTCGGCCTGGCACGAAGCGGCAGCCTAACAACAAATAATTCGTCAACTTGGGGAACTGAAAAATGATGCTTGGTAAAATGAACGGACAATTCCGTCTGCTGCTTGCAGGCGCAGCCCTTTCGGCGATGGTCTTTGCGGCACCCGCGCTTGCGGTGACGCCGGCCGACACGCTGGTCCAGGCCTGGGCCATCGACGACACCATCACGCTCGACCCGGCCGAATCCTTCGAGCTCAGCCCGGCCGAATTCCTCGGCAACGCCTATGACATGCTGGTGCGCCTCGACATCAACGACACCACCAAGGTGCGCCCCGGCGTCGCCGAAAGCTGGACCGTTTCCGACGACGGCCTGACCTATACCTTCAAGCTCAAGCCCGGCCTGAAGTTCGCCTCCGGCAACCCGATCACCGCCGCCGACGTCGCCTGGTCGTTCGAGCGCGTCGTCAAGCTCGACAAGAGCCCGGCATTCATCCTCACCCAGTTCGGCCTGACTAAGGACAACGTCGCCGAGAAGGCCAAGGCCGCCGACGACAGCACCTTCGTCTTCACCGTCGACAAGTCCTATGCGCCGTCCTTCGTGCTCAACTGCCTCACCGCCACCGTCGGCGCGGTGATGGACAGCAAGCTGGTGCTAGAGCATGTCGCCCCGGTCACGCCGACCGACGACTACAAGTTCGACAACGACTTCGGCAATGGCTGGCTCAAGACCGGCTATGCCGGCTCGGGACCGTTCAAGATCCGCGACTGGCGTGCCAACGAGATCCTCGTGCTCGAGCGCAACGACAACTACTATGGCGACAAGCCGGCACTGGCCCGCGTCATCTATCGCCACGTCAAGGAAAGCGCCACCCAGCGCCTGATGCTCGAAGCCGGCGACATCGATGTCGCCCGCAACCTTGAGCCGGGCGACCTCGAAGCGGTTTCGAAGAACGCCGAGCTGACCACCACCAGCGCGCCCAAGGGCACGGTCTATTACATCAGCCTCAACCAGAAGAACGAGAACCTGGCCAAGCCGGAAGTGCGCCAGGCGCTCAAGTACCTGGTCGACTACGACGCCATCGGCGCCACGCTGATCAAGGGCATCGGCGAAATCCGCCAGACCTACCAGGCCAAGGGCGTGCTCGGCGCGCTCGACTCGAACCCGTTCACCTTCGACCCCGCCAAGGCCAAGGAACTGCTGGAGAAGGCAGGCCTGAAGGACGGCTTCTCGGTCACCATGGATGTGCGCAACACCCAGCCTGTCACCGGCATCGCCGAATCGTTCCAGCAGACCGTCGGCCAGGCCGGCGTCAAGGTTGAGATCATCCCCGGCGACGGCAAGCAGACGCTGACCAAGTACCGCGCCCGCAACCACGACATGTATATCGGCCAGTGGGGCATGGACTACTGGGATCCGAACTCCAACGCCGAGACCTTCACCTCCAACCCGAACAACGCCGACGACGGCACTGTGAAGACGCTGGCCTGGCGCAACGCCTGGGACGTGCCGGAGCTGACCGAGAAGACCAAGGCAGCCCTTCTGGAGCGCGACAACGACAAGCGCGCCGCCATGTACAAGGAACTGCAGCAGGCGGCACTGGACACCAGCCCGTTCGTGCTGATCTTCCAGCAGACCGAGGTTGCCGGCCTGCGCGGCAACGTCAAGAACTACAAGCTCGGGCCGAACTTCGATTCGAACTTCGTCGCCCCCGTGACCAAGGAATGATCCAATAGGATCAGACCTTTGAGCAGCATGGAAAACCAGACGCAAGCGAGGCGCGCCAACCGGCGCGCCTCCGCCATGCTCAAGGCGGTCGCCAGTTTCGCGGTGATCGTGGCCACGACCTATCTCGGCCTGCTGGCCGTCACCTTCTTCATCGGCCGCGTCGTGCCCATCGACCCTGTGCTGGCCATCGTCGGCGACCGGGCGCCGGCCCATGTCGTCGAGCGCACGCGCGAGCAAATGGGCTTCAACCTGCCCTACTACCAGCAGTTCTATCTCTATGTGAAAGGCGTGCTGCAGGGCGATTTCGGCACCTCGGTGCTGACCACCAACCCTGTCATGGCCGACATCCGCCGCGTCTTCCCGGCGACGATGGAACTCGCCACCGTCGGCACCATCATCGGCGCCGCCTTCGGCATCCCGCTCGGCGTGCTTGCCGCCGTCAAGCGCGGCAGCCTCGCCGACCAGATCGTGCGCATCATCGGCCTGATCGGCTATTCGGTGCCGATCTTCTGGCTCGGCCTGCTGGCGCTGCTGGTGTTCTATGCCCGCCTCGGCTGGACCGCCGGTCCCGGCCGCATCGACGTGGTGTTCGAATACACCTTCACCCCGATCACCGGCTTCTACCTGCTCGACGCGGTGCTCAACCGCGACTGGGCTGCCTTCAAGGACATCTTCGCCCACATCATCCTGCCGGCCTCGCTGCTCGGCTATTTCTCGCTCGCATACATCAGCCGGATGACACGTTCCTTCATGCTCAACGAGCTCAGCCAGGAATACATCGTCGCCGCACGCGCCAAGGGCCTGTCGGAAACCCGCATCATCTGGGGCCATGCGCTGCGCAACGCCGCCGTGCCGCTGGTCACCGTGATCGCGCTGTCTTATGCCGGCCTGCTCGAAGGCTCGGTGCTGACCGAGACGGTCTTCGCCTGGCCAGGGCTCGGCCTCTACATCACCAACTCGCTGCAGAACGCCGACATGAACGCGGTGCTGGGCGGCACGATCATCATCGGGTCGGTGTTCATCGCGCTCAACCTGTTCTCCGACCTGCTCTATCGCCTGCTCGACCCAAGGACGCGGATCAGATGAGCGACACAGCAATGACCCGCCGCGAATGGCTGCTGACCGACCGGCCGCAATCACGCATGCAGGCGCGGCTCGGCCGCACCTACCTGACCTGGCGCCGCTTCACCGCCAACAAGCTCGCCGTCATCGGCCTCGGCATCATCCTGTTGCTGCTGTTCGTCGCCGCCACAGCACCCCTGCTCGCGCCCCATTCGCCCTATATCGGCGACCTCAGGAATGCCCGCCTGCTGCCGCCCAGTTCCACCTATTGGCTCGGCACCGACGACCAGGGCCGCGACATCCTCTCGCGCCTGATCTACGGCTCGCGCCTGACCTTGCAGGTCATCGTGCTGGTGGCGATCATCGCCGCCCCCATCGGCCTTCTGGTCGGCACCGCCGCAGGCTATGCCGGCGGCTGGATCGATGCGGTGCTGATGCGCATCACCGACATCTTCCTCGCCTTCCCCAAGTTGGTGCTGGCACTGGCCTTTGTCGCCGCCCTCGGGCCCGGCATCGAAAACGCCATCATCGCCATCGCCCTGACATCGTGGCCGCCCTATGCCCGCATCGCCCGCGCCGAAACGCTGACGGTGCGCAACTCCGACTACATCTCGGCGGTCAAGCTGATGGGCGCGTCGCCGATGCGCATCGTGCTGCGCCACATCATGCCGCTGTGCATCTCCTCGCTGATCGTGCGCGTGACGCTCGACATGGCCGGCATCATCCTCACCGCCGCCGGCCTCGGCTTCCTCGGCCTCGGCGCCCAGCCGCCGCTGCCCGAATGGGGTGCCATGATCGCCTCCGGCCGCCGCTTCATCCTCGACCAGTGGTGGGTGGCCGCAGCACCCGGTGCGGCGATCCTCATCGTCAGCCTCGGTTTCAACCTGCTCGGCGACGGCCTGCGCGACGCACTCGATACCCGCAGCGGTGGCCAATGAGCACGCTGCTGCATGTCGACGACCTGCGCGTCTCCTTCCCCACCCGCACCGGCGTGGTCGAAGCGGTGCGCGGCGTCTCCTTCGCGCTCGGCCAAGAGCGGCTCGGCATCGTCGGCGAAAGCGGTTCCGGCAAGTCGCAGACCGGCCGCGCCATCATGGGGCTGACGCCGCAGCAGGCCGAGATCAAGGCCAGGCGGCTCGAATTCAGCGGCATCGACCTTTTGAAGGCGTCGCCGGCCGAACGGCGGGCCTTGCGCGGCAGCCGCATCGCCATGATCCTGCAGGATCCCAAATATTCGCTCGACCCCGTCATGACCATCGGCCGCCAGATCGTCGAGACGCTGCGCACGCATGAGAAGGTCGGCAAGTCGGAGGCGCGCCAGCGCGCGCTCGACATGCTTGCTGCCGTCCAGATCCGCGACCCCAAGCGCGTCTACGACCTCTACCCGCACGAGGTCTCGGGCGGAATGGGCCAGCGCGCCATGATCGCGATGATGCTGATCGCCGGCCCCGAACTCTTGATCGCCGACGAGCCGACCTCGGCGCTCGACGTCACCGTCCAGCTCGACATCTTGCGCATCCTGGACCGGCTGGTGATCGACCGTGGCATGGGGCTGGTCTTCATCTCCCACGATTTGCGCCTGGTCTCGACCTTCTGCGACCGGGTCATCGTCATGTATGCCGGCAAGGTCGTCGAGGAACTCAAGGCCTCCGAATTGTCGCAGGCCAAGCACCCCTACACGCAAGGCCTGCTCAACTGCATGCCCAAGATCGGCGAGAGCCGGCACCCGCTGCCCGTGCTCGACCGCCAGCCGGAGTGGCTGCTGTGACCCCTGCCCTCAAGATAGACAAACTGCGCGTCGTCTATGACGACTTCATCGCGTTGAAGGATGTCAGCCTTAGCGTCGCGCAGGGCGAATCCTTCGGCCTTGTCGGCGAATCCGGTTCCGGCAAGTCAACGCTGCTGCGCGCGGTCGCCGGTCTGGCGCCCGTGACCTCCGGCACCATCGACGTTTCCGGCCAGCGCCTCGGCAAGACCCGCGACAAGGCGTTCTACCGCCAGGTCCAGATGGTGTTCCAGGACCCTTACGGTTCGCTGCATCCGCGCCAGACCGTCGACCGGCTGCTGCTCGAACCGCTCGACATCCACGGCTTCGCCGACACCGAAAAACGCATCCAGCGCGCGCTCGACGAGGTCGGCCTCGGCTCAGGCTTCCGCTTCCGTTATTCGCACCAGCTGTCGGGCGGCCAGCGGCAGCGCGTGGCCATCGCCCGGGCGCTGATCCTAGAACCGTCGATCCTGCTGCTCGACGAGCCGACCTCGGCGCTCGACGCCTCGGTCCAGGCCGAGGTGCTCAACCTGCTCGAACAGGTGCGCCGCGACCGCAAGCTGACCTTCGTCATGGTCAGCCACGACCTCGGCGTCATCACCCATATGTGCGAGCGGCTGATGGTGATGCAGAGCGGCGAGGAGGTCGAGCGGCTGCAGGCCGGCGATCTCGCCACGCGTAACGTGGCCCAGGACTACACGCGCAACCTTCTGATGGCGTCGGAAGGATTCGTGCGCGGCGGCTAGGCAAATTCGGCAAACGCGAAAATGCCCTGACGGCTTGCACGCCGAAGCACTTGCCTGCAATTCTGGATACAGCCAATCCGCAACCCGCATCTCAGGTGACAAAAATGCTCCTTGGCATCGACCCGCTGCTCGGCCCCGACGTGCTCTACGTGCTCCGCGCCATGGGCCATGGCGACGACCTGATCATCGCCGACGCCAACTTCCCGGCCGATGCGATGGCGAGGCAAACGGTGTTCGGCCGCCCGCTGCGCATCGATGGCGACATCGTCAGCGTGATGAAGGCGGTGCTGTCGGTGATGCCCGTCGACACCTTCGTCGACGATGCCTTCGGCCGCATGGAGGTCGTCGGCAAGCCGGACGAGATCCCGGACGTCCAGCGTGAGGTCGGCAAGCTGATCGACGGCACCGGCACGAAGATGGTCGGCATCGAGCGCTTCGCCTTCTACGAACGTGCCAGGAAGGCCTATGCCGTCATCCAGACCCAGGAGCGCCGCTTCTACGCCGACTTCGCCGTCCGCAAGGGCGTGGTGCCGCCGGAGGCGTGAGGCGCTCCGACCAACCTGCCCTCATCCAACTGCGAGTTTGTCGAAGGGTCGGCACCTCTCCTGAAAGGGAACAGCCGCCCCTCATCCCCTACCGGACCTTCTCCCCGTGAACGGGGCGAAGGAAGCCGGCTGCGACGACTACGCCCACTTCCACAACACAGAAGAGGTCAGCGGAAACGTCGACGCCCCCTCTCCCCGCTTGCGGGGAGAGGGCAAGGGTGAGGGGCAGCGCTGAGCTGCCCAATAGAAAGAGTTAGAGCAAAGAGTATTCAGCCCGCCTACGACAGCGACAGCTTCGCCGCGACATCCTTGAGCAACACCAGCGTCTGGTCGATGTCGGCCTGCTTGTCGTCGAGCCTCTGGATGTAGGGGCAGGTCAGCACGGCGATCGCGTAGCCGTCGGGCGACAGGATCGGCACCGAGATATCCTCGATGGCGCGCATCTGCTGGCTTGGCCCGACACGGTGGCCGGCCTCACGATAGGCCTTCAGCACCGGCTCCAGCCTGTCCCGCGCCTCGGCCTGCTTCGTGCCTTCCCAACGCATCGCCAGCTCCGACTGCGCCTGCCCGTCGAGGAAGGCGAGCAGGATATGGCCGGAACTGGTGGTCAAGAGCTCGATATGGGCGCCGATGCGGATGCCGAACTCCCAGTTGCCGGGACAGCTGGCATGCGCGACAACGAGTGCCGCGCCGCCTTCGGGAACGACGAGGTGGCAGGACTGCCCGGCCTCGCTGGCGAAGGCGTCCATCAGCGGCAAGGCGCGCGCCACCAGGCGGCGCACCGGCGGATGGCGATGGGCGAGGATGAACAGCTTCATCGTCAGCGCATAGCGGTCGCCCTCGGGTGAGCGGCTGACATAGTCGCGCGCCACCAGCCGTTCGAGCATGCGGTAGACCTCGCTCGGCCCCCGCCCCATCGCCTTGACGATCTCGGCGCGGGTCAAGCCGCCCGGCTGCTCTGACAGAAGCTCCAATATGTCGAGCCCCTTGTCGAGCGCCGGCGCCCGGTATCGCTCGTCCTTGTCCTGGTCGTTCGCGGCGTTAATGGGCCGTTTTGGCATTGCGCAAATTCCTCCCTCGCCACCGCCTCACATTTCCCCATTGCAAGGTCGGTTCATTTATGAATAGTATGTTCGTATATAGACAGAAGCGCAAGCAGTTTGCTGGGAGGAGCGACGGTTATGCGACTAAGCGGGAAACGCATTTTCATTTCCGCCGCTGCCCAGGGCATCGGCCGCGCCAGCGCGCTGGCCTGCGCCAAAGAGGGCGCCCACGTCGTCGCCACCGACATCAATGACGATGCGCTGAAAGCCCTTTCGGCCGAGAGCACGAACATCGAGACCCATCGTCTCGACGTGCGCGACGGCGCGGCAGTCGCCGCCTTTGCCAGGCAGCAGCCAGCACTCGACGGCCTCTTCAACTGCGCGGGCTTCGTCCACAACGGCACGATCATGGACTGCAGCGACGAGGACTGGGATTTCAGCTTCGACCTCAACGTCAAGAGCATGTACCGCACGACCCGCGCCTTCCTGCCCGGCATGCTGGAGCAGGCGGAAAAGACCGGCGCCGTGTCGATCCTCAACATGGCCTCCATGGCCTCGTCGATCAAAGGCTTCCCCAACCGGCTGCTCTACGGCGCCACCAAGGCGGCGGTGATCGGCTTCACCAAAGGCATGGCCGCCGACTATGTCCGCCGCGGCGTCCGCTGCAACGCGCTCTGCCCCGGAACCGTCGACACGCCCTCGCTGCGCGGCCGCATCGCTGCCGCCGCCGATCCCGTGCAGGCCGAGAAGGATTTCATCGCCCGCCAGCCCATCGGCCGGCTCGCCACCGTCGACGACATCGCGCCGCTGGTCGTCTACCTATTGTCCGACGAATCCCGCTTCGTCACCGGCCAGGCCGTCCTGGTCGACGGCGGCGTCACCATCTAGGCGGAGCGGCGGCCATGATCGAAAGGATCGACGGCCACTGCCACTACTGGACGCTCCAGCGCGGCGATTACGGCTGGCTGACGCCTGGCGCCGCCCACCTCGCCCCGATCTACCGCGACTTCGGTCCGGCCGAGATGCGCCCGCTGGCCGAGGCGGCCGGAATCGCCAGGCGCATCCTCGTCCAGGCAGCCCCCACCGAAGCTGAAACGTTGTTCCTGCTCGACCAGGGCCGCAACGACAAGGCCGTCGCCGGAATCGTCGGCTGGGTCGACCTGTCGTCAGCCGAAAGCGTCGCTTCCCTGGAAAACTTCGCAAAAAATCCTTTGTTCAAGGGCGTGCGGCCGATGCTGCAGGACCTGGAGGACATCGACTGGATCGCCACCCGTCCCAGCGGAAAAGCCGTCGCCGCGCTGAAGCGCCTCGGCCTGCGTTTCGACGCGCTGGTCCTGCCGCAGCACCTGCAGTCGCTCAGGCATTTCGTCGAGACGCATCCCGATCTGCCTGTCGTCATCGACCACGCCGCCAAGCCTGCCTTCGCCGCACCCGCCGACGACCCGCGCCATGCCATGTGGAAGTTCGGCATGGCCGAACTGTCGGGCCACCCGCATCTGTGCTGCAAGCTGTCCGGCCTGCTGACCGAATTGCCGGAGGGGCTGAGGACGACGCCGAAGGCTGCCGCCGAAGCCCTCCGCCCCACCGTCGACAGCCTGCTCACCTGGTTCGGGCCGGACCGCCTGATCTGGGGCTCGGACTGGCCGGTGCTGACGCTGGCCGCTCCCTTCGCCTTCTGGGACGAGGTCACCGAACGCCTGCTCCAGGACCTCGGCCAGTCGCAACGCGCAGCGATCCTCGGCGGCACTGCGGCACGCTTCTACGGCATAGAGGGAGGCCGCGCATGACCGTCCTCGTTGCGATGAAGGACATCGAGAAGTCGTTCCCCGGCGTACGCGCGCTGCACAATGCCCAACTCGACCTGCGCGCGGGCGAGGTCCACGCCCTGATGGGCGAGAACGGCGCCGGCAAGTCGACGATGATGAAGATCCTCGCCGGCATCTACCGCCGCGACGGCGGGGAAATCTTGCTCGACGGCAAGCCGGTCGAGGTCAACTCGCCGCGCCAGGCCCAGGACCTCGGCATCGGCATCATCCATCAGGAACTCAACCTGATGCCGCATCTGACGGCGGCGCAGAACATGTTCATCGGCCGCGAGCCGCGCAAGGCGGCAGGCCTTCTGCTCGACGAGGCCAAGCTCAATGCCGATGCCGCCGAAATCTTCGCAAGCATGCATCTCAAGCTCGACCCGCGCACGTTGGTCGGCGGGCTGACCATCGCCCGCCAGCAGATGGTCGAGATCGCCAAGGCGCTGTCCTACCGCTCGCGCGTGCTGATCATGGACGAGCCGACGGCGGCGCTGAACGACGCCGAGATCAACGAGCTCTTCGCCATCATCGCCAGGCTCAAGGCCGAGGGTGTCGGCATCGTCTACATCTCGCACAAGATGGACGAACTCAAGCGCATCGCCGACCGCGTGACGGTCATGCGTGACGGCGAATATATCGGCACCGTCCCTGCCGCCGACACGCCGGTGGAAAAGATCATCTCGATGATGGTCGGGCGCGCGCTCACCGAGGATCGCCCTGAAGTGCCCGACCATTCGAACGCGGAGGTCGTACTCGAGGTCAGAAGCCTCAATCGCGGCGCGGTCATTCGCGATGTCGGCTTTTCCGTGCGCAAGGGCGAGATCCTCGGCTTTGCCGGCCTGATGGGGGCCGGGCGCACCGAGGTCGCCCGCGCCATATTCGGAGCCGACCGCCGCGACAGCGGCGACATCTTCGTGCACGGCAAGAAGGTCGACATCCGCATGCCGCAGGACGCCGTGCGCGCCGGCATTGGCTACCTCTCCGAGGACCGCAAACATTTCGGCCTCGCCACCGGCATGGACGTGCGCAACAACGTCGTGCTGGCGAGCCTGTCCCGCTTCGCCGGCCCGGGCGGCCTGTTGCGCGAGTCGGCCATGCACGAGGCAGCAAGCCGCTACATCGACCAGCTCGCCATCAAGACCCCGTCCGACCGGCAGGAGGTGCGCCTGCTCTCGGGTGGCAACCAGCAGAAGATCGTCATCGCCAAGTGGCTTTTGCGCGACTGCGAGGTGCTGATCTTCGACGAGCCGACGCGCGGCATCGATGTCGGCGCCAAGAACGAAATCTACAAGCTGTTGAACGCACTGGCCCAGCAGGGCCGCGCCATCATCGTCATCTCGTCCGAACTGCCCGAGATACTGCGGCTCAGCCACCGCATCGCCGTGATGTGCGAGGGCCGGCTGACCGGCATTCTTTCAGACGGCGCAAGCCAGGAAGAGATCATGCATCTCGCCACGCTTCGCGGCGAGGCCGCCAACCACAACAAACAAGATAAGCCGGCAAAGGGAGAGGCCAAATGAGTGCGACCGCATCCACGGCGAACGTCTCGACCGCCTCGCGTTTCTCGGGCGCTCAGCACAGGCTTCTGGCCTTTGCCAGCCTGATTGCGCTGATCGTGGTCTTCAGCCTCGCCTCGCCCAATTTCATGCAGACCTCCAACATCATCGCCATCCTGCAGGCAACGTCGGTCAACGGCGTGCTGGCGATTGCGGCGACGCTTGTCATCATCACCGGCGGCATTGACCTGTCGGTCGGCACGCTGATGACCTTTTGCGCGGTCGTCGCAGGCGTGGTGCTGACCTCATGGGGCATGCCGCTCGGCCTCGGCGTGCTCGCCGCCATCCTGGCCGGCGCGGCAAGCGGCATCGCCTCCGGCACGTTTGTCGCCAAGCTCAAGATCCCGCCCTTCATCGCCACGCTCGGCATGATGCTGATCCTCAAGGGCCTGTCGCTGGTCATCTCGGGCACCCGGCCGATCTACTTCAACAGCACGCCCGGCTTCACCCAGATCTCGCAGGGCTCGCTCATCGGCACC
This sequence comes from Aminobacter sp. P9b, assembly GCF_045345995.1. Lineage (NCBI taxonomy): Bacteria > Pseudomonadati > Pseudomonadota > Alphaproteobacteria > Hyphomicrobiales > Phyllobacteriaceae > Aminobacter > Aminobacter sp. P9b. The sequence continues at coordinate 753,190 of NZ_CP150082.1, forward strand.
GTCATTCCCGGCCTGCCTATCCCCAACGGCGTGCTGATCCTGTTTCTCGTTGCGATTGCGACGAGCTTCATCCTCGAGCGCACCATCCTCGGGCGGTTTACCTTTGCACTCGGCTCCAACGAGGAGGCGGTCCGGCTTTCCGGCGTCAACACCGACCGCTGGAAGATCGCCGTCTATGCGCTGTCCGGCGCCATCTGCGGCATCGCCGGGCTGCTGATCGCCTCGCGCCTCAACTCGGCGCAACCGGCGCTCGGCCAGGGCTACGAACTCGACGCCATCGCCGCGGTCGTCATCGGCGGCACCTCGCTCTCCGGCGGCCGTGGCACCATCATCGGTACGCTCATTGGCGCGCTCATCATCTCCGTGCTTGCCAACGGCCTGCGCATCCTTTCGGTCGCCCAGGAATGGCAGACCGTGGTCACCGGCCTCATCATCATTCTCGCCGTCTACACCGACATTCTGCGGCGCCGCGGGCTTTGAGGAAAGCTTGCTTCGCGCAGCGCCGACGTGCTGCGCCAACATCAAGAAGAGGGCGAAAGCGCCCCACGGAAACGATCAACCAACGATCAATTGGAGGAAACATGTTCACTAGACGCACCGTGCTTGGCGCCCTCGGCGCCATGACGATCCTCGGCTACGGCTCGACCATGGCAATGGCCCAGGACAAGATGTACATCCCGCTCATCTCCAAGGGCTTCCAGCACCAGTTCTGGCAGGCCGTGAAGGCAGGTGCCGACAAGGCCGCCGCCGATCTCGGCGTCGAGGTCACCTTCGAAGGTCCGGATTCGGAGTCCCAGGTCGACCGCCAGATCGACATGCTGGCAGCGGCCCTTGCCAAGAAGCCGGCGGCGATCGGCTTCGCCGCCCTCGATAGCCAGGCGGCGATCCCGCTGCTGCAGCAGGCCAAGGATGCCAAGATCCCGGTCGTCGCCTTCGACTCCGGCGTCGACAGCGACATCCCCGTTGCCACCGCCTCGACCAACAACATCGCAGCGGCAGCCCTTGCCGCCGACAAGATGGCCGAACTGATCGGTGGCGAGGGCAAGGTGGCGGTGCTGGTCCACGACCAGACCAGCCGCACTGGCATCGACCGGCGCGACGGCTTCGTCAATCGCATGAAGGAGGCCCATCCGAAGGTCGAGATCGTGTCGATCGAATATGGCGGCGGCGACCATCTCAAGTCGACCGAGATCACCAAGGCCATCCTGCAGGCCAACCCCGACCTGAAGGGCATGTTTGGCGGCAATGAGGGCTCGGCCATCGGCGTCGTCAACGGCGCCAAGGAACTCGGCCGCAAGCTGGTGATCATCGGCTACGATTCCGGTGCCCAGCAGAAGCAGGCGATCCGCGACGGCGAAATGGCCGGCGCCATCACCCAGAACCCGGTCGGCATCGGCTACAAGACCGTCGAAGCGGCCGTGAAGGCGGCCAAGGGCGAAGCGGTCGAGAAGAACATCGACACCGGTTTCTATTACTACGACAAGTCGAACATCGACCAGCCCGACATCGCAGCCGTTCTGTACGACTGACCACGATCCCGACATCTCCGGAGGCGGTTCGCCGCCTCCGGCTTTCTCAACCAGGGTGACTTCAATGAAACTGCTCCGTTACGGCCCCAAGGGCAACGAAAAGCCCGGCATCCTCGACACGTCCGGCCGCGTCCGCGATCTCTCCGGCATCGTCGACGACATCGCCGGCGAGGTGCTTGCGCCCGAAGGCCTTGCCCGACTTCGCAGCATCGACCCCGAGACCTTGCCGCTGGTCGCCGGCACGCCGCAGCAGGACCTGCGCCTCGGCGCCTGTGTCGGCCGCATCGGCAAGTTCATCTGCATCGGCCTCAACTATGCCGACCACGCCGCCGAAACCGGCGCCGCCATCCCGGCCGAACCCATCGTCTTCAACAAGTGGACCTCGGCCATCGTCGGACCCGACGACGACGTCGAGATCCCCCGCGGCTCGCTCAAGACCGACTGGGAGGTCGAGCTCGGCGTCGTCATCGGCAAGCCCGGCCGCTACATCGACGAGGCCGACGCCATGAGCCACGTCGCCGGTTATTGCGTCGTCAACGACGTCTCCGAGCGCGAATACCAGATCGAGCGCGGCGGCACCTGGGACAAGGGCAAGGGCTGCGACACCTTCGGCCCGACCGGCCCCTGGATGGTGACCGCCGACGAGATCGCCGATCCGCAGAACCTCAAGATGTGGCTCGACGTCGACGACAAGCGCTTCCAGGACGGGTCGACCAGGACCATGATCTTTTCGGTACGGCAGGTCGTCGCCTATCTCAGCCGCTTCATGAGCCTGCAGGCCGGCGATGTGATTTCCACCGGCACCCCGCCCGGCGTCGGCCTCGGCCAGAAGCCGCCCGTCTATCTCAAGGCCGGCCAGACGATGTCGCTCGGCATCGAAGGCCTCGGCACCCAGAGGCAGCGCGTCGTCGCCGCCTGAACCCATTGGTGCGAGACGACGTCTCCTTGAGCCGCCATCTCGCCCCGAGCTCTCGTTTTAGTCGCCTGATCTTGTCCGAAAAGTCTGCAACTTTTCGGGATCATGCTGTGAGGACCCCAGACCATGACCAGAATCATCGACATGCGGGTGCTCGACCTGCGCTTCCCGACTTCGCAGCATCTCGACGGTTCCGACGCGATGAACCCGGACCCCGACTATTCGGCGGCCTATGTCATCCTGAAGACCGACGCATCAGGCATCGAGGGGCATGGCCTGACCTTCACCATCGGCCGCGGCAACGAGATCTGCTGCGCGGCGATCGAGGCGATGCGCCACCTGGTCGTCGGCCTGGACATGGACAAGGTCACATCAGACATGGGCGCCTTCTGGCGCCATGTCACCTCCGACAGCCAGCTGCGCTGGATCGGGCCCGACAAGGGCGCGATCCATCTGGCCACCGGCGCGGTCGTCAACGCCGTCTGGGATATATGGGCCAAGATGGTGGGCAAGCCGGTGTGGAAGCTGGTCGCCGAGATGTCGCCCGAAGAGCTCGTGCGCTGCATCGACTTCCGCTACATCACCGACTGCATCACGCCTGACGAAGCGCTCGCCATGCTGCGCGACAAGGCACCCGGCAAGGCCGAGCGTATCGCCACGCTCGAGCGCGAGGGCTATCCCTGCTACACCACCTCAGCCGGCTGGCTCGGCTATGGCGACGAGAAGCTGCGCCGGCTCTGCCAGGAGGCGGTCGACGCCGGCTTCAACCACGTCAAGCTCAAGGTCGGCCGCGACAAGGCCGACGACATCCGCCGCCTGCGCATCGCCCGCGAGGTGCTCGGCCCCGACCGCCAGCTGATGATCGACGCCAATCAGGTCTGGGAAGTCGGCCAGGCCATCGACTGGGTGCGCGACCTCGCTTTCGCCAAGCCGTGGTTCATCGAGGAGCCGACCAATCCCGACGACGTCGAGGGCCACCGCAAGATCCGCGAGGGCGTGGCGCCGGTGCAAGTCGCCACCGGCGAGATGTGCCAGAACCGCATCATGTTCAAGCAGTTCATCATGCGCGGCGCAATCGACGTGGTGCAGATCGACTCCTGCCGCCTCGGCGGCGTCAACGAGATTCTCGCCGTGCTGCTGATGGCGGCCAAATACAATCTGCTCGTCTGCCCGCATGCCGGCGGCGTCGGCCTCTGCGAATATGTCCAGCACCTGTCGATGATCGACTATGTCTGCATCGCCGGAACCCGCGAGGGCCGCGTGGTCGAATATGTCGACCACCTGCACGAGCATTTCAAGGAACCCTGCGTGGTGCGCAATGCCGCCTACATGCCCCCCAGCGCGCCCGGCTTCTCCATCGAGATGAAGCCGGCGACGCTCGAAGATTTTCAGTTCCGCGGCTGAGGGAGACCAAAATGGACCTGGGGCTGAAGGACAAGGTGGTGATCGTCACCGGCGGCGGCGCCGGCATCGGCGGTGCGGTCACACTCGGCCTCGCGGCAGAGGGTGCAGTCCCCGTCGTCTTCGGACGCAGCCCGCTGGCCGACGACTTCGCGGCGAAGCTGAAGGTTGCCTCACCGCGTGCAAAATTCATCCAGGTCGAACTGATGCACGACCCGGAGATCGGTGCGGCGGTCGCTGAAGTGGCAAAGGCCTTCGGCCGTATCGACGGGCTGGTCAACAATGCCGGCATCAACGACGGCATCGGCCTCGAAGCTGGCCCCAACGCCTTTCGCGAGTCGCTGGAGCGCAACCTGATCCACTATTACACGACCGCGCACCACTGCCTGCCGTGGTTGAAGAAATCGCGCGGCGCCATCGTCAACGTCTCGTCCAAGACGGCACTCACCGGCCAGGGCAGCACCAGCGGCTACACCGCCGCCAAGGGTGCGCAACTGTCGCTGACGCGCGAATGGGCGGCAGCGCTGCGCAGGGACGGCATCCGCGTCAACGCGGTCATCCCGGCCGAGGTGATGACGCCGCTCTACGAGAAGTGGCTGAAGACCTTCGACGATCCCGAAGCGCGCCTGGAAGAAATCACCCGCCGGATCCCGTTGGGACAGCGCATGACGACGGCGGAGGAAATCGCCGACACGGTGATCTTCCTGCTCTCAGACAAGGCGAGCCACACCACTGGGCAATGGTTGTTCGTCGACGGCGGCTACACCCATCTCGACCGCGCGCTGGACTGAAATCCCGCACGGCACCGCGCCATCGTTGCCGGCACTTCGGAACCTCGATTGCTAAGTGCAGCTTCGAACGGGCTTTCTTCAAAGCCCAGAAACGACGAAGGCCGCGGAGAACCGCGGCCTTTTTCGTGGGATATTTGGAGCGGGTGAAGCGATTCGAACGCTCGACCCCAACCTTGGCAAGGTTGTGCTCTACCCCTGAGCTACACCCGCTCGCCGCGGCTCGTCACCGCAACGGCGCCTATATGGCCGATGCTCGCGGCGAATGCAACAGGCAAATCGCGATCTTTTTTCAGCTCTTCCTCCGCACCCCGGCAAAGCCCGGATTTCCGCGAATGAACGCCTGGGGAAGCGGTGGCCGGGCTTGTCTTGGCGCCGGGCTTTGCCCATAAACCCTGCAATCGAACAATTTTGACGAAGGCGGCCATGACCGGCGCGACGAATCCTAGGACCAAGGCCGACCTGCTCGCTTTCCTCGACACGCTCGGCATCGCCGTCCGGACACACGAGCACCCGCCGCTCTACACCGTCGCCGATTCGCAGGCGCTGCGTGGAACGATTCCCGGCGGCCACACCAAGAACCTGTTCCTCAAGGACAAGAAAGACAGCTTCTTCCTCGTTACCGTCGATGAAGAAGCCAGCGTCGACCTCAAGCAGATCCATCACCTGATCGGCGCGTCGAGCCGTGTCTCCTTCGGCAAGCCGGAGGCGCTGATGGAGCTCCTCGGCGTCGCCCCGGGCGCAGTGACCGTCTTCGGGCTGATCAACGACACGTCGGGCAGGGTCAGGCTGGTGCTCGACAGCGCCCTGATGGAAAACGCCGTGATTAACGCCCACCCGCTGACCAATGAGGCGACAACCTCGATCGCGGCCGCCGACCTGTTGCATTTCGTCAAGGCAACCGGCCACGATCCTGTTATCTTGAAAGTCACCGGCTGATCGCCACATGGTGGCCTGACAGCGGCGCGGTCGGGTGGCCGATGGGCACAGAATACACAGCGGAAGAACCAGTATGAGCAACGAGAACAACCCCTTCGGCGGCATGAGCAGCCAGTATGCCACGAACGTACAGTTTGGCGGCGCCCCCGCCGGCGGTGCTGCACCGGCGGCCGATCTGATCAAGGACACCACGACCGCTGCCTTCAGCGCCGACGTCATCCAGGAATCGCGCAACCAGCCGGTGCTGGTCGACTTCTGGGCGCCATGGTGCGGCCCGTGCAAGCAGCTGACGCCGGTGATCGAGCGCGTCGTCCAGGCTGCGGGCGGCCGCGTCAAGCTCGTCAAGATGAACATCGACGATCATCCCGCGATTGCCGGTCAGCTCGGCATCCAGTCGATCCCGGCGGTCATCGCTTTTAAGGACGGCCAGCCGGTGGACGGCTTCATGGGCGCCGTGCCCGAGAGCCAGATCCGCGACTTCATCGACAAGGTCGCCGGCAAGAATGGCGGCCAGCCGCAGATCGCCGAAGCGCTTGCCGCCGCCACCGAGGCGCGCGACGCAGGCGACCTGCAGACCGCGGTGCAGATCTATGACGCCGTGCTCGAGCAGGCCCCCGACAACCTCGATGCCATCGCGGCGCTTGCCGATATCCTCTTCGAGGCCGGCGACGTTGCCGGTGCAAACGAGGTGCTGGCGCGTGCGCCCGAAGGCAAGCAGGATGCGCCGGCACTGGCTTCCGTGCGTGCCCGAATCGCGCTTGCGGAGGAGGCCGCCGCCCTCGGCGATTCCGCCGAGCTGGAGCGGCGGCTGGCGCAGAACCCCGGGGATCACCAGGCGCGCTTCGATCTCGCCATGATCCAGAATGCAAACGGGCAGCGCACCGAGGCGGCCGACAGCCTGCTCGCCATCGTCAAGGCCGACCGAACCTGGAACGACGACGGCGCAAGGGCACAGCTGCTCAAGCTGTTCGAGGCCTGGGGCTTCACCGACGAGGTGACGCTGGCGACGCGGCGCAAGCTGTCGTCGCTGCTGTTTTCGTAACGGTTTGTCGCAGGCGCCCTTGCGCTCGACCGTTACGGCCCCAGATGAAGGGGTAGCCAGCTGAGGACCAGATGCAGGCAGGAAACGCGCATTACAGGCTCGACACCGATCTGCCAACGACGCTGGCGGTGTTCCCGCTGACGGCGGCGCTGCTCCTGCCAGGCGGTCGCATGCCGCTCAACATCTTCGAGCCGCGCTATCTGCAGATGATCGACGACGCCATCGCCGGATCGCGGCTGATCGGCATGATCCAGCCGTCGCTCGACGGCACGCTGCGTCCCGACGGCGAACCGGCCCTGTGCCCGGTCGGCTGCATCGGCCGCATCACCTCTCTCGCCGAGACCGGCGACGGCCGTTACCTGATTTCGCTGCAGGGCGTCTGCCGGTTCCGGGTCAGCCAGGAACTGGCGGTGAAGACGCCATTCAGGCAATGCAAGATCACCTGCTTTGGCGCCGACCTCGGCGAGGACAAGGCCGGCGCGGATGTCGACCGGCCGGCGCTGCTCAAGGCATTCCGCACCTATCTCCAGGCCAACGAACTCGAGGCCGACTGGGAGAGCGTCAGCCGCGCCGACAATGCCATCCTGGTCAACGCGCTGTCGATGATGGCGCCATACGGGGCCGCCGAAAAGCAGGCGCTGCTCGAAGCGCCCGATCTCAAGACCCGCGCCGAGACGCTGATCGCGATCACCGAAATGGCGCTGGCGCGCGAAAACGAAGATTTCGGGTCGAGCCTGCAATAGGCGGGGCAACCAGGAGGCTGGAATGGTTGAGGCCAACAAGCGCGACATCGACGTGAAGCTGCTCGAACTGCTGGCTTGTCCGCTGACCAAGGGACCGCTGAAGTGGGATGCCGAGCGCGGCGAACTGGTGTCCAGGCTCGCCCGCCTCGCCTACCCTATTCGTGACGGCATCCCCGTGATGCTGCCCTCAGAGGCGCGGCAGATTCCGGACGAGGCAGCGCCGAAAGGCGCTCCGTCCTTGGACTGAATTTAAGCTTCCTTCCAAGCCTCCTTCATTGAAAGTTTCGTCCCTTAGGCATCACGCTGCTGGCCGTGCGGACAAGCCGGTCGTAGCTCTGCACGACACGCGGGTCCTTTGCCGCCTTCTCGGCAGCGCTTTGCCTGGGCTCCATCACAGAGGGGAGCACAGCCTTGTCGTCGGCCGATGCCTGGAGTTCCTCCGACATGGCCGCCAGCCAGTGTGTCAGGTCCTCCATCTTGTCGGCAACGATATGGATGACGCCCGACTCCGTCTGCAGCTTGCCGCTGACGCGAATGAATTTCGATCCCATGATGACGTGCCGGAAACAGTCGAAGACCCGCGCCCAGACAATGACATTGGCGATCGAATGCTCGTCCTCCAGCGTGAGGAAGATGGCATTGCCCTTGCCCGGTCGCTGGCGGACCAGAACCAGTCCGGCAACGGACACGCGCCGCCCGTCGGGCACGTCGCCGAGCCGGGCATTCGGCGTGATGCCGGCACGGTCGAGGTGATGCCTGAGAAAGGCGACCGGATGCGCCTTCAGCGAAAGACCGAGCGAGCGGTAGTCGTGGATGACATGCTCGCCGAGCGGCATGGCGGGCAGATACATCTGCGGTTCGTTATCGGACAAATGAACTTCCGGCTGGTCGAACAGCGGCAGCCTTTCGGCGGCACTCTTGCCGTCGAGCGCGCGCACCGCCCATAGCGCCTCGCGGCGGTCGAGACCGATCGAGCGGAACGCGTCGGCCTGGGCGAGCAGCTCGATCTCGCCGACATCGAGCCCCGAGCGCAGCCAGACATCGCGCACCGAGGCATAGCCCTTGCCACGCCGTTCGACGAAGGCGTTCATCTTCTTGTCGCCAAGCCCCTTGATCTGGCGGAAGCCGAGCCGGACGGCGTGGCTGGTCTTGATGACATCCCGCATTTCGGCGTGGCGGGCACGGATACGCCTGGGATCGAAGCCCGAACGCTCAAGCGTGCAGTCCCATTCGGAGCGGTTGATGTCGACGGCACGAATCTCGACGCCATGGTCCTCGGCGTCGCGGACCAGTTGCGCCGGCCGGTAAAAGCCCATCGGCTGCGAGTTCAGGATCGCGGCACAGAAAACGTCGGGATAATAGGCCTTGAACCAGCAGGAGGCGTAGACGAGCAGCGCGAAGGCCGCAGCATGGCTTTCGGGAAAGCCGTATTCGCCAAAGCCCTCGATCTGCTTGAAGCAGCGTTCGGCGAAGTCGCGCTCATACCCACGCGTAACCATGCCCTCGATCATCTTGTCGCGATGATTGCCGATAGTGCCGGTGCGTTTGAAAGTGGCCATGGCGCGCCTGAGCTTGTCGGCCTCGCCGGGGCTGAAGCCGCCGGCGACGATGGCGATCTTCATCGCCTGCTCCTGGAACAGCGGCACGCCCAGGGTCTTGCCCAGGATGTCCTCGAGTTCCTTCTTGGGAAAATCGACCTTTTCCTTCTTTTGGCGGCGCCTGAGATAGGGATGCACCATGTCGCCCTGGATCGGGCCGGGCCGAACGATCGCGACCTCGATGACGAGATCGTAGAATTCGCGCGGCCTGAGCCGTGGCAGCATCGACATCTGCGCCCGGCTCTCGATCTGGAACACGCCCAGCGTGTCGGCCCGACAGATCATGTCATAGACCCTTTGGTCTTCAGCCGGCAGCGTCGCCAGCTCAAGCGGACGGCCATGGGGATCGCGTTCGTCGTAATGCGCCTCAAGCAGGTTGAAGGCCTTGCGCAGGCAGGTCAGCATGCCGAGCGCCAGGATATCGACCTTCAATATGCCGACGGCATCGAGGTCGTCCTTGTCCCACTCGACCATCTTGCGCTCGTCCATCGCCGTCTTGACGATCGGCACGATCTCGTCGAGCCGGTCGCGGGTGATGACGAAGCCGCCGACATGCTGTGACAGATGACGCGGAAAGCCCATGATGCCGTTGGCATGTTCGATCACATGCCTGGTCAGCGGGTCGACCTTGTCGAGTCCCCCAGCCGCCGTTTCCTTCTCGCCAAGCTCGGACGAATACCAACCCCAGATCGACCCCGACAAAGCCCCCCTGACGTCGTCGGACATGCCCATCGCCTTGGCGACTTCACGCAGTGCCGAGCGGCCGCGATAAGTGACGACGGAAGCCGCGAGTGCGGTACGCTTGGCGCTGTATTTTTCGTAGATGAACTCGATCACCTCACTGCGCCGCTCATGCTCGAAGTCGACGTCGATATCCGGCGGCTCGCCACGTTCCACCGAGATGAAGCGCTCGAAAAGCACGTCGACGATATCCGGTCCGACATCGGTGATGCCGATGCAGAAACAGATGACCGAATTGGCCGCCGAGCCGCGCCCCTGGCAAAGGATGCCCTTCGAGCGCGCGAATTGGACGATGTCGTGCACGGTGAGGAAATAGCGGGCATAGTTGAGTTCCTCGACGATGCCGAGCTCATGCCGGATGATCCCCTGCACCTTCTCCGGAACACCATCCGGATAGCGCCTTTTCGCCCCTTCCCAGGTCAGTCTTTCCAGTTCCGCCTGCGGTTCGAGGCCCGATTCCGTCGGCTCGTCGGGGTAGTTGTATTTGAGTTCACCCAGCGAAAAATGCAGGCTTGCGGCAAAGCGCAGCGTCTCGGCCAAAGCCTCCGGATGCCGCCTAAAAAGCCGGCTCATATCGGCAGGGCCCTTCAGATGGCGCTCGGCATTCGCCTTCAGTTCGAACCCGACCTCAGTGACCGGCGCGTTGAGGCGGATCGCCGTCAGCACGTCCTGGAGCGGGCGCTGGCCCGGCATATGGTAGAGCACGTCATTGGTCGCCATCAGCGGCACGCCTGCCATCGCAGCCATGGCGGCGGCCTGCTCGATCCTGAAGCGGTCGTTGCCGCCGAAATTCGGCGCGACCGCCAACCACAAGGAGGCGCTGAAACGCGCCTTGAGACTGCGTAGAAGCGCGACATCATCTTCCGTGACAGCCGCGACATCGGGCAGAATGGCAAGCGACAGCAGATCGCCCCACTCGAAAAGGTCGTCCCGGTAGAGGAGCGGCGCGCCCTTTTCGCTTTCATCCCGGGCATTGGCCTGGGTCAGCATGCGGCAGAGATGCCCCCAGCCCTTGCGATCCCTAGGGTAGGCGAGCATGTCGGGCGTACCATCAGCAAAGACCAGGCGGCAGCCCGGGTGGTAGGCAAGCCCTTCCGTCTCGGCCATCTTCCAGGCGCGCACGGTGCCGGCCACCGTATTGCAATCGGCAAGGCCGATGGCCGAAAGCCCCAGAAACTTTGCCGCGATCACCAGCTCTTCCGGCGCGGAGGCGCCGCGCAGAAACGAGAAATTCGACTGGATGCCGAATTCGGCATAGCCGATCGGGGCAGCGGCCATGTTCATGCAAAGACCCCATGCAGGAACCAGCGCGGGGCCGTTGCCTGCGCACCGTAGAGGCCCTGCCGGTAGAGCCAGTAGCGACGGCCGTCGGCATCCTCGACCCGGTAATAGTCGCGTGTCGGCGCATCGGTTTCTTCGCGCCACCATTCGGGCGCGATCCGTTCCGGGCCCTCGGCACGCGCGACGCGATGCATGGCGCGGCGCCAGCGGAAATTTTGCGGCGGACCATCAGGAACCTCGGTCAACGGAACCTCGATCGGCTCTGGCGAGCGAAACAGGCGGATCGGACGCTCCAGGCGGGCCGGCCTGCTGGCGGACCCGCTTTTTGCCTTGCCCGCCTTTGCCAATGTCTTCCTGTCTTCTTCCTGCGCGTAAGAAGCGACCGCCGCGGCCCGCTCCGGCAGATGGCTTGCGGCAGGAACAGGTTCGAGGATGGCGGCCTCGCCGAGCCTGGCTGTCACGCGATCGGCGAAGATGGCCAGCTCTTCGCCAGTGTCTTCGATTTCGCCGGCAAGGTCGCCTTGCCGCGCATCGAAGCAGGCCGTCGAAAGCGCCGAGAGGCGAACGAGGTCAAAGCCACAGCCGGCATCGATGGTCTCGCCAAGCGCGGTCAGCCGTTCATGGAACAGCTTGCGGACCAGGCTGGGTTCGCGGATCGGGCGCGACGCCCCGACCGTGATGCGGCTGACCACGCCGTCGACCCTGAACAGCAGGAGTTCGAGCGCCCGAGCCCCTTCCTCCCGGCGTTCGAGATCGACCTTGAGCGTGGCGGCGAGCAGGCCGACCAGCCGCTCGACATCCTCGATGAGCGACAGCGGGTCGGCAAGATGCCGCTCGACCGAAAGTGGCGCTACCGGCAGGCGCGGCGAAATCGCCTCCTCCAGCCGCCCAAGCCCCTGATCGAGCCGCTCGATCAATGCCCCGCCAAAACGCCGGACCAGCGGCGCGCGCGGCCCGTCCATGATCGCACCGACGGTGCGCAGCCCGACGCTTTCGAGGCTCGCCTTCGTCCTGGCATCGATCCTGAGCGCCGACAGCGGCAGGCGGGAAAGGAAATTACGCTCGCTGCCCGGCGCAATGATGTGGCCGGCGGCGAAGCGGGCTGCCGCCCACGCAGCGCCCGGCGTCGCGGCAAGGCCGGCGCGGACATCGAAACCCTGATGGAAGAAACGGGCCATGAGATCGGCAAGCAGGGCCTTTTCGCCACCGAAGAGATGGGCGCAGCCGGTGATGTCGAGGAACAGGCCGTTTTCGCCGTCGAGCGCGACCAGTGGCGTGTAGCGGTCGCACCAGTCGGCGAGGCTTTCGAGCAGCCGGCGGTCCGCTTCGGGATCGGCCTCGACGACGTCGATCGACGGGTGCATGGCGCGCGCTTCGGCAATCCCCATTCCCGGCCTCAGCCGCAGTGCTTCAGCCTGCTCGTCGAGGGCGGCGATGCGCTGGGTGTTGTTCTCCCGATGGCTGACCACCAGGGGCTGGTTCGGCCGCTGGCCTGAACGCCACGACCGTCCCAACCGCCGCCTGAGGATCCGCTCGGCTGCGAGATGGGGGAACCACAGCGACACGATCCTCTGGGCTGTGTCTTCTTTCTTCGAGGGTGTGTGCATCGGGGTTCCATTCCAGAATGAATTTGCCGGGAAGCGCCGTGCGGCTCTTGCCGATTTCGACCGAGATGGCGGGCGGGCCGATGGAACCGGCAAGCGGACCGGCGACGGTATGGCGAAGCGATGCCGGGGCCGGCGAAGCGATGAGCCTGACGGGCGCTGCCGTGGCCTCCGGTTCAGCCGACTGTCGCAGCAGGAGCACCGGCCGGCCCGCATCCTGCGCCCGGCGGTGCAGCCGGCGCGTCGCCGTGAGATCCAGGCTGCGCGGGTTGCCGCGCAGTTCGACGATGACGGCGGCAAGCTCGCCGATGCGGGCGGCTTCCTCGGCGATCCACAGTGCGTCGGCGGGCTTGGGCGCTTCGGCAAAAAGCAGGCGTTCCGGCGCGAGGCCAAAAAGCCAATCCAGTCCCGCCGCATAAGGAAGCCCGGCCTCGCGGAAGATTTCGGCGGTGCCGATCCACAGCACCAGTGCCCCCGGCTTCTGGCTGGCTTTGAGCATCAGGCTGACGAGGCATAGAGCCAGGCCCGCAGCCGCCCCCGCATTGCGGGTTTCCGTGCCGTGGATCTCGGTCAGCGCGGCTTTCGGCAACCCGCCGCCCAGGGCCTCGTCGAGGCGCTCGACACCGGTCGGCAGGAAGAAGTCGCGAGCCGAGGCAACGCCGTGGCGTCGAACCAGGACGCCGGCGGGCGGCCGGTTGTCGGAAGGCGACACCAGCAGCTCGGGCAGCGTACCCTCGATCTTCGCTATCTTCTGGCGCAGGGCAAAAACGACGTCCCGCGCCACGGCGCTGGTCGCCATGTCGATCTGCCTCCGGCTAATTGTTCCCGTTATGTTCTTATAGATTCCAGAGGCTCTGATCAGAGTCAAGCCGATTCATGGGGAATTTATTCCTCTCCCGGAGGCAACCCGCTCACCGCTTATTTATCGCCCGGGCGGCAAAGGCCTCGTAAGCGAAGCGGTGAAAGGCTATATGCCCTCAAAAGGAAGAATAATGGCCCGCATCTACAAGACCCGCGCCTGGCACGACCAGCTTTCGCCCTCGATCGAGGAGATGGAGCTCCTGGCGCTCGAATCCTATGCCCACCTGCCGGAGGAATTTCGCCAGCTGACCGGCGAGGTCGTCATCCAGCTGGCGGAATTCCCCACCGACGAGATCATGGACGACCTGTCGCTGGAAACGCCGTTCGACCTGCTCGGGCTTTTCGAGGGGCGCGGCATCGCCGAGCGCTGGAACCCGCAGACCGGCGAAGGCCCCAACCGCGTCACGCTCTACCGCCGCGCCATCCTCGACTACTGGGCCGAGAACGAGGAGACGCTGGGCGACATCGTCACCCACGTGCTGATCCACGAGATCGGCCACCATTTCGGCCTGTCGGACGACGACATGGAACGGCTGGAGGAAGCCGCCGAATAGGCGGGCGGCCCCGCCGAAAAATCAGAAATCGCTGAGCTTGATACCGGGGTCGTATTCGACGCCTTCGACGTCCTTCACCACGGCCTGGCCGCAGCGCATGGTCTTGCTGTCGGCGTCGAAGGAATAGGTCGGCGAGCCGAACAGGTGCCAGCCCTTGTTCACCGCAGCGGTGACCTTGTGGCAGAAGGTGGCGTCGTCGGGACCGGTCAGGAAGCGGTAGAGTTTCATTTTTCGTCTCCCGTCATCTCGGCGATCATCGCAGCCCTCGCCAGCATCTTCTCGGCCTGCGCCAGATGCAGCCGCTCGACCATCCTGCCACCGAGCGAGATTACACCGCGCGAGGCATTTTCGGGAAGCGCGAAGGCGCCGACGATGGCGCGTGCTTCGGCAAGTGCTGCGGCCGATGGCGAGAATGCCGCATTGGCCGGCCCGATCTGTGCCGGGTGGATGACGGTCTTGCCGGAAAAGCCCATGGCCGCGGCCTCGCCGCACTCATCGGCAAAGGCGTCCAGGTCGCGGAAATCGTTGGAGACGCTGTCGAGCATGTCGACGCCGCCGGCGCGGGCGTAAAGCACCATCTGCAACAGCCACGGCTGGAGGTAGCGGCGGTCGGGCGTGATCATCACCCCGGTATCCTTGGCGAGGTCGTTGAGCCCGGCGATCAGGCACGACAGCCGGGCCGAAGGATCGCGGCCGAGCTCGGCGATGGCCGCCAGGTTGACCAGCGCCCGCGGCGTCTCGATCATCGCCCAGAGTTTCAGCGTGTCGGGGGCGTCGGCCTCGTCGAGCACGTCATTGGCTTCCAGCAGGTCGCGCGGCGTCTCGATCTTGGGCAGCACCACCCCGTCGGTGGCCCAGCCGCTCGCCGCCGCAAGATCGTCAGCACCCCACGCACTTTTCAGCGAATTGATGCGCACGACATATTCGCGCGCGCCGGCCGGCCTTTCGGCGAAGAATTTGGCCAGCCTGTCGCGCGCCGCGGCCTTTTGCTCGGGCAGCACGGCATCCTCCAGGTCGAAGATGACGGTATCGCAGGCAAGCTGCGGCAGCTTGGCGATGGCCTTCTCGTTGGTGGCGGGCACGAAAAGCGCCGAACGGCGCGGGCGGGAGACAGAATGTGACATCTGGTCTTCTTGCCCGGCAATGCTGGCCCTTGCAAGGGCTTGCCGGGCAATGCGGTAACTGCTTTTGTCCTCCATCATAACAGGACGGGAACACTTCATGGCACGCTACGACGTGGTCATCATCGGCGGCGCGATCGTCGGCAGCTCGGTCGCCTATTATCTGCGCGACGAGGGTTTTGCCGGCTCGATCGCGCTGATCGAGCGCGACCCGCAATTCGCCCATTCGGCAACGACGCTGTCCTGCGCCTCGATCCGCCAGCAATTCTCGATCCCCGAGAACATCCGCCTGTCGCAATTCACGCTCGGCCTGTTCCGGCGACTGAAGGACGAGTTCGGCGCCGACGCCGACATCGGCTTCCGCGAGGGCGGCTACCTGATCCTCGCCGGCGAGAATGGCCTGCCGATCCTCGAGGCCAACCATCGGGCGCAGACGGCCGAGGGCGCCGACATCGTGCTGGAGGACGCCGAGCAGCTCGCCAGGCGTTTTGCCTGGATCTCGACCGAGGGCATTTCCGCCGGCGCCTATGGCCGCACCGGCGAGGGCTGGTTCGACGCGCACGCCATGCTCGGCCTGTTCCGCAAGGCGCTGAAGACCAGAGACATCGACCTTATCACCGCCGAGGTGACCGGCATCGAGCGCGAGCGCGACCGTGTCACAGCAGTCACCCTTGCCAATGGCGAACGCCTTGAGGCCGGCACCGTCGTCAATGCCGCCGGGCCGAATGCCGGCAAAGTCTCGGCCCTGGCCGGCATCGCCCTGCCGGTCGAGCCGCGCAAGCGCAACGTCTTCGTTTTCGAGGCGCGCGACAGGTTCGCCGACATGCCGCTGATGGTCGACCCCAGCGGCGTCTATGTCCGCCCCGAGGGTTCGGTCTACATCACCGGCGGGGCCGAGAGCGAGGACGGCGAGCTGGCCGCCGACCCGCAAGACTTCAACCCCGACTGGGGCCTGTTCGAAGACGTGATCTGGCCGGTGCTGGCGACGCGCGTGCCGGCCTTCGAGGCGATCAAGGCGACGCAGGCCTGGGTCGGGCATTACGACTACAACGCGCTCGACCAGAACGCCGTCATCGGCCCGCATCCGGAGGTCGCAAACTTCATCTTCGCCAACGGCTTTTCCGGCCACGGCCTGCAGCAGGCACCCGCAGTCGGCAAGGCACTGGCCGAGCTCCTGGTCCATGGCGGATACCGCTCGATCGACTGCTCGGCCTTCGGCTACCAGCGCATCGCCGAGGGCCGGCCGTTCCGCGAGCTGAACGTGATCTAGGGTTTTCGGCAACTGCCTTCATCCCGAGTCTTTTCGCCCTCATCCTGAGCCTGTCGAAGGATGCGGACGCTCCATTCGCCCTCGCCCCTTGGGCAAGGGATCCGCATTGCCCCCGCGGATATCTTGCACCGCAATGGGCTTCGCCCCCCGTGCCGGAATCCATCAAGATTAATGTAGCACAACGTCAGAAGGCATCCCGCAATAGGTCAAAAAGGCTATCTGTTCGCCGAAGTCGTGTCAGCGTAACGTGTCGAAAGGTAGTTGGGGGGTCCAATGAACCGGTGGCTCGGCGTTTTATTACTCTTGGTCTGTTCGAGTAGTGCGGTCCTGGCAAACGAAGAACTGCTGGGTCGCTGGACTGGAGGCCTTACCTGCGGTCCAGATAAGAACCTCCCGTTGACGCTATCCATCACCGAGGCCAGGAATGGAAAGTTGAAGGGCGTTTTCGAGTTCCGGTCCGGGTGGCACAAGGCAAAATACCATGTCGTCGGCACGACCACGTCGACAGGCGCGTTTCAGTTGGATCCCGGACCATGGATCATGCAGCCCACCGGCTTCCGAGCCGTCGGACTGCAGGGACAGGTCGCTCGTTTCGGTAGCCGTCCCATGATTCAGGGGACGCTCCTCGATTGCAATGGCGGATCCTTTACTGCTTTTTTGCAGCCACCGCCCGAAGAGCCACCGCCGCCCCCTCTAGCAAAAATGTTCGACCGAAAAGGTCCCCAGTGGATAAAGGCTGTCCGCGATCGAGTCCAAGAATACGTCAGGAAGCGTGTGGACAAGCCGCGCTGGTGGAACCAACTCGAACGCGAAGTTGGATTCAGCAAAGTCGATCAAGCGACCAGGGAGACGCTGCTGGCGGAGGTTAGGGAAGCGCGGGCCGATGTCCGAGCCGATGCTCTCCTGCAAGAACTTGCATCTGGCCCGAAGGAGTTTCCTCAGGGCATAGGAAGGGCTCTCTTTATTTTCCGACAGGCGCAGACGTCAGAATGGCCCGACAAGACCAAGCTTCGGGTCTACAAAGCCTGCCAAAAACAGGTAGCTGAAGTACTCCGGCCCAAGTTGACGGAGATTGCGGCTTTGGCAGCAAACCTGCCTACCACCTTGGAAGGTCTGGCAGAGGCCCGCGCGGCAATTGCTCCGATGGAAGACTATCGACATTCTCTCGAACAGGCGTTTGGAACTCTAGACCAAGAAAACCTGCTGTCTCCCATGTTGAAACGGATTGCAGAACTTGAATTGAATCCGGCCATAGCAATTGCATTTCGCGAAGCGTTGGCGGTAGCGCGACAACAATCTGACCCCCGCACAGCGACCGAGAACGTAATTTACAATGTCCTTGGTCAGGCAAGTTCGTCATATCCGCTTGCCGCGATCGCGGCGGAAGGGCGGAAGCTGGCCGCATTGGCTGAGGTTGTGGTCGAGAGCATCGCAAGTGAAGGGGATCGCTCCGAACCGAGTGCCAGTGACATGGCAGCCTATATGTTCACCCTCGTAGAACGCTTCAATGCACCGTTAGCAGCAATGCGATGCGCTCCGGGGCAGCATGATGTGACCGACCTGCCCAGATGTCAGTTGGGAGAATTGGAAGCCAGACTGAAAAAAATTGTCAAGTCTGGCTGCCAGGCAGAGAAGCCAGGCCAACAATATGTCTGCGATTTCAATCAGTATTCGCAGCTCGTCTACTTCCGTACGGGCGAGCCTCCGGTGGACAGCTTTGCACTGTCGACTCGCTTCCCTGGAGGGCGCATGGAGGGCCCGCAAAAGGTACGTTTTGTCCGCCAGGTTCTTGGTGGAGGATGGGTGGGCTCGCGCGCAAGTCCCGAATAGGCGGGCAATGCCCCTCCAGCTGGTCAGCCGACGCGCCCTACAGCAGCACCGCCACGCTAGGCCGGCGGGTGGTTTCCGTCAACAATGCAGGCGAAAGGCGCTGCGCCGGCAGGACTCGTTGTCCGCCGGATGATCACCCGTCCCGCCCGGTGGCGGGAGATGGTCCCGGGTGAAGCGGGTGGCTATGCCGCCGGCTTCTTGCGGCGCGCCGGCTTGGCGGGCGCGGGTTCCAGGGTTGCCTCGATGGCAAGCCGTGCCGCCCGAAGCCGCGCGGTCTTGGCCTCGCGTGCGATGACCTCGGCATGGAGGATCGAATGCGCCACCCGGGTGGTCATGTCGCCCTTTGCTTCGGCCTTGTTCTGCGAGGGGACAAACAGATTGTCCTTGGTGATGGAACTCGCCATGCGGTTTCTCCTGAAACGAAAAAGGCCGGGAACTCCCGACCTTCTCCTGATTGCCTCGACGGCCGATGCCAGTTCATCCGTGGTCAGCGGCCGGAAGCAATGCGTTAGGCAGCCTGAAGATTCTCGGCTGCATTCTTGCCGCTGCGGTTGTCGCGCACGACGTCGAAGTTCAGCTTCTGACCCTCGACGATGGTGCGCATGCCGGCACGCTCGACGGCCGAGATGTGAACGAACACGTCCTGCTCGCCGGTGTCGGGTGCAATGAAGCCGAAACCTTTGGTGGCATTGAAGAATTTAACGGTACCAGTAGCCATGACGAAACCTTTCAATCGACATAGTGAAGTATTCGCCGAGCAGAATGCCGGGCGATGTTTTCCGATCGATTTTGAGGGGGAAGATCGTAGAGGCGCCAGGCGCGCGGAACAAAGTTCTACAGCAAGATCGATCGGTCCAATATAGTGCTCAATACGACAATAGCAAGGCTGGCCCGAAAAAGGGCGGCACGACGGCCTTGCAATCGCGAACCCGGCACCCCACATAGGCTTCATCGGCGAGCTCGCCGGGAGCGAAACGCGCATCGGGATACGATGACCGGGTTTTGCCGCGAGCCGCTGCATTTGCCCTGATTGACGGCATGCCGACCACGGATGTACCGGCAGCATGACAGGTCTCAGGAGCCAGAGGGAAGCGGGCATTGCCCGCTTTTTTCTTGTCCGGCGCCAGCACCCGACACCACCCTTTGCAGACGGGCTTTTGGCCGACATGATGCGCTTCGCGCCGGCATTGCGGAGGGGACAGCCATGGATTTCATGCGCCTGCTGAAATCGCTCGAGGAACTGCTCTACGAGCTGGCGTCGTGGCTGGTCTTCTATCCCATGACGATGTGGCGGACACTGCGCCGGCCACAGGCGATGATGCGTTATGCCGACGTCGAGCTGGCCGACGACGTGGCCGAGCAATATACCGACACGCTGAGCCCGCCACTGTTCCTGCTGATCACCTTGCTGATCGCGCATGGCTTCGAGCTGGCGCTGGTGCGCCAGGAGACGCCCTGGGCGCCGCCGTCGTTTCTCGCCAGCGATGCCAACCTGCTGATGTTCCGCGCCGTGGCGTTCAGCGTCTTCCCGCTGCTAATGGCGCTGGCGCTGCTGCGCCACCGCGGCATCCGCATCGACCGCAGCACGCTGAAGCGGCCCTTCTACAGCCAGTGCTATGTCGCAGCGCCCTTTGCCCTACTGGCAAGCGCCGGCGGCCTGCTGACGCGCATCGATACCGCCGAGACGCGGCTGGCCGGACTGGCGCTGTTCGGGCTGGCGACGCTGTGGTACCTGACCGTCGAAACGCGCTGGTTTGCCAAGCATCTCGACCTGTCGCTACCGCGCGCGGCATTCAAGGTGACCGTGATCCTGTTCGAGGGGCTGGTGGCGACCCTGCTGGCGGGGGCGGCAATCGCCTACGGCCTGGCGGACGCGTGATCGCGCCGGCGGCGGGCCCTTGATCCTGATCAATGTCCTGCGCACCGTGACGTATAGGGGTAGGCAGACGGCGCCAGCGAGGGAGGAAGCTATGGCAGACGTGAAGGGAACGGCGCAGCCGCAGGGCAAGCGCCCGGGGGCGCTGCCGGAAGTGCGGGCGTTGACGGTCGCCGACATCAGGCAGAGCCTGGCGGAAGGAGCGGCCGACTTTGCCCGCTGCCCGGCGGTCGGGCTGATGATCGGGGCCGTGTTCATGGTCATCGGCATGGCGATCACGGTGTCGCTGCTGGTGCTGCACGAACCCTGGCTAATCTATCCCTTCGCCATCGGCTTCCCGCTGGTCGGGCCGTTTGCCGCCGTCGGCCTCTACGAGGTCAGCCGCCGGCTGGAGGCCGGGCAGGCGCCGGCCCTCGGCGAGGTGCTCAGGGTGATCTGGGCCCAGCGCCGCCGCGAGGTGTCGTGGATGGCCTTCGTCATGCTGTTCGTGTTCTGGATCTGGATGTACCAGATCCGTCTGCTGATCGCGCTGATCCTCGGCCGCATGTCGTTCGCCACGCTCGACCGCTTCGTCGACGTGGTGACGACCACCAGCGAGGGCTGGATCTTCCTCGGCATCGGCCATGTCGTCGGCGCAGCACTCGCGCTGGTGCTGTTTTCCATCACCGTGATCTCGATCCCGATGCTGCTCGACCGCGAGGTCGATTTCGTCACCGCCATGATCACCTCGGTGCGCACGGTGCTGGCGAGCCCCGTCGTCATGCTGGGCTGGGGCCTGGTGGTGACGCTTGCGGTGCTGGCCGCCTGCGTGCCGTTCTTCCTCGGCCTGCTGGTGGTGCTGCCGGTGCTCGGCCACGCGACGTGGCATCTCTATCGCCGCGCGGTGGTGTAGGGGGCGGCGAGGCCCCCCATCGAGGGGAGAGCGCGGCGAAGCTCAGTTCCAGGCAGCGCCCGCGACCTGGCGGACGGCGGCGTTGAGCCGGTTCCAGACATTGATCAGGCCGATCGAGAGGATCAGCGCCGATAGCGTCTTTTCGTCATAGTGGCGCGCGGCATCGGCCCAGACGTCGTCGGGCACCGGGTCGGCCTTGTCGCTGACGCGGGTGACGGCCTCGGTAAGCGCCAGCGCTGCGCGCTCGGCCTCACTGAACCACGGCGTGTCGCGCCAGGCGGCGACGGCGAAGATCTGCTCGTCCTTCTGGCCGGCCTTCCTCAGTTCGAGCGAGTGCATGTGGACGCAGACGCTGCAGCCGTTGATCTGGCTGGCGCGCAGGTGGATCAGCATGCGCGTCACCTCGGGCAGGCTGTCGAGTTCGGTCGCCTTATTGAGCGCCTGCAGCGCCTTCAGGGCTTCGGGCAGGACGAGGGCCGGGTTGTTCATGCGGGCTTGCATTTTTCGCTTCCTTTCGCGGTCGGGTGCGGTCGATGGTGACGTTGCTGGCCACGTGACGGGTCTCTGTCACATCGGCCAGGTTTCGTTCGTCATCGCCATGACGCATGCCGAAGAGGAGACGTGACAGATGAACGACGAAAATTTTCTGAGCGAGCGATTTGCCGCCAATCGCGGGCATTTGCGCACCGTGGCCTACCGCATGCTGGGCTCGGCCAGCGAGGCCGAAGACGCCGTGCAGGAGACCTGGCTGAGGCTGGCGCGGACCGGCGCCGGCGACATCGACAATCTCGGCGGCTGGCTGACCACTGTCGTGGCCCGCGTCTGCCTGGACATGCTGCGCCAGCGCAAGTCGCGGCGCGAGGATCCGCTGGACGTCGAAGGGCCGGACGAGGTCGCCGACGTTGCCACCGGCATCGACCCCGAGCGCGAGCTGGCGATGGCCGACGCCGTCGGGCTGGCGCTGCTGGTGGTGCTGGAGAGGCTGGCACCGGCCGAGCGCATCGCCTTCGTGCTGCATGACATGTTCGACCTGTCTTTCGACGACATTGCGCCCATCGTCGAGCGCACGCCGGTTGCCGCGCGGCAGCTGGCCAGCCGCGCCCGGCGGCGCGTGCAAGGCAGCGACGAGGCCGACGCACCCGACCGGATGCGGCAGCGAGAGGTGGTGGACGCGTTCCTTGCGGCATCGCGCGGCGGCAACTTCGCCGGCCTGCTGGCCGTGCTCGACCCCGACGTGGTGTTCCGCGCCGACGCGGCAGCGGCCCGGCTGGGCTCGGCCGCCGAGCTGCGCGGGGCGCAGGCGGTGGCGCAGAACTTCAAGGGCCGCGCCCAGGTCGCCCGCCCGGCACTGGTCGACGGCTCGATCGGCCTGCTGATCGCGCCGATGGGCAAGCTGCGCGTCGTGCTGGCCCTCAAGCTCGACGGCGACAGGATCGTCGGCATCGAGGCCATCGCCGATCAGGATCGGCTGGCACAGCTGGACGTGGCGCTGCTGGCGTAGTCAGTCGTGGGAGGTCGGCAACGGAGCGCCGACCCGGCACGAGCTCACTTCATCAGATGCTTGGCCACCGCTTCGTAGGCCGGCAGCGAGGTCGGGTCGTTGGCGGCATTGCCGGCGGTGGGGTGCGACGAGAAGCGGGCAATGACGACGCGCGCCTTGGGATCGATGTAGAGCGCCTGGCCATGCACGCCGCGGGCCATGTAGGCGCCATGGTCGTTGTTGGTGATCCACCACATGCCGCGATAGCTCCAGCCCTTGAGCAGCTGATAACCGGCCTTTTCGAACGCCGCCTTGTCGCCGCCGGCACGGATGCGGGCGATCGCCGCTACCGGTACCAGTTGCTGGCCGTTGAAAGCGCCGTTGTCGAGCAGGATCTGGCCGAGCCGCGCCATGTCGCGCAGACCGGCGTTGAAGCCGCCGCCGGCGAAGGGCGTGCCGGTGGAATCGACGGTGTAGTAGGCGTCCTGCTCGGCGCCAATCTTGCTCCAGATCCGCTCCGACATGAACTGGGCGACCGATTGGCCCGAGACACGCGCGATGATCCAGCCGAGCGCGTCGGTGTTGATGGTCTTGTAGCCGAAGGCCGTGCCGTGCTCGCCTTCCTTGCGCACCGTCTGCAGATATTCGAAATAGCTGCGCGGGCCAGTGTAGCCTTCCGGCTTGGGCAGCGGGCTGCCGGCAGCCGAATAGACCCAGACGTCGGCGTTGGGATCGGCATAATCCTCGCTGTAGCGCAGGCCGGTGGTCATCTCGAGCACCTGCCTGACGGTGGCGTCGCCAAAGGCGCTGTTGGCGAGCTCGGGCACGACTGATGCCACCTTGGCGTTTTCGTCGAGCTTGCCTTCGGCCACCAGCATCTCGCCCATCAGGCCGGTGAGCGACTTGGTGACCGACATGGCGCCGTGCTGGCCGGCATCGTCGAGGCAGCCGAAATAGCGCTCGTAGACGATCTTGCCGTCATGCATGACGACGATGCCGTCGGTGTAGTTGGCGGCCAGCGACTGCTCCCAAGTCATCTCGGCGTCGCCGCCGAGCGGGGTGAACTTCACCGCGTCGATGGTCTCGTCCAGCTCGCGTTCGAGCGGCGCCGGCGCGCCGAGGCCGCGGCTGACATTGACCGTCGGCATCAGCTGGCGGAAATGGCACACCGTCCAGCGCATCTTGGGGAAGCTGAAATAGTCAGGATCGGTGAAGCGGATGATCTTGTCCGCCGGCGGCGGCGAGCCGACCATCCAGCCGAGCTTGACGGGATCGGACTCTGCGGCTGACAGCACTTTTGCCTCCTGTGCCCAAGAGATCGACGGGGTTGCCACGGCAAACATTGCCGCGACCAGCGCAGCGCCCGCGAAACCGCCCCTGACTGCATCCAACCCAGCTTCAGAAATTGACGACGACATTGGCGAAGGCTCCTGTCCACACCGGTGCATCGAAACTGACGACGGAGTCGGCTCCGGGACCGGGAAATGAAACGCTGAACCCGGCGGTGAAATAGGTGTTGGGATTCAGCACACGGTTGTATTCGATGAAAAAGTCGTCCGACAGATGCTTGGCGGAGACGCCGGCGACCGGATTGGGCACGCCGTTGATGATCTCGAGATGCGTGCCCTGGCCGAACTGGATCGGACTGCGCAGTTCGTTGGCGCTGATATAGGCGTAGCGCAGTGTCAGCGTGTCGCGCTCGGTCGGCGTGACGCGCAGGCTGAGCTGGTGGGCGTTGACATTGGAATTGATGAACACCATCGACGACTTCGAGCCTGTCGACCAGGAACTCGGGCTGCCCTCGTAGTAAAGCGGGTCGAAGCGCTCCAGACGCGACGTCGACGGATCGTCGCCGGAGAATGTCTGGTAGGAATAAGCGATGGTCGGCGCCCAGGAGTATTCGGCAAAGGTGTAGCCGACCTGGACGCGGCCGCCCCATGCCCGCGTGTCGATGCGGTCGTTCCATTGGTAGGCGAAATCGCCGGCGACGAACAAATTCTCGAAACTGTCGCCGAACGGCATGGCGCGGCCGTAGACATTGACAAAATTCAGCCCGTCGCGGCCATTGGCAACCAGCGTCGGCACCCCGATGCCGCCGGGCGCGGCCTGCGGGTAGGGCGAGTCGGATTGCAGCACATGGCCGAAGGTCATGCCGGCAAAGGTGTCGGACTCGCCATCGTAGCGGAAATCGCCGCCGACGATCCTGGTCTGGGTGTCGCTTTCGTTCAGCTCGTTGGCATCGAGATAGAATGCCGTGGCGGTGAAATCGTCGAAGCCAAAACTGCCGATCGAAGCCATTTCCCAGGCCTTGCGCGGGCCGAGCTTGAGCGCGCCGCGGTCGAAGCCGCTCGACCCGCCATTGGCGAGCAGCATGCCGGTGCCGGCCTTGAATGTGCGGGGACCGACTGAGAGATCGAAGGACGGATCGCTGTTTTCGTCCGAGCGCAAGCCGAGATAGCCCTCTTCCAGCGTGACGCGGCCAGTGTTTCCGGTTGCGTAGGCATCGATGCCGAGCGTACCCGAAGCAACGGCCGAGACCTTGCCATAAGCCACCAACCCGCCCAGGTCCTGGGTGAAGCTGAGGCCGGGCAAAATGTAGCCTTCGAGCCAGGTCGGATTGGAATTGAACCCGGCCGACGGTGCGAATGTATCTGAATAGTTCCAGAACACATTGTGCTCGGTCACCACGTTCAGGCCGGCCTGAAGATGCATCCGGATCATCAGGCCATCATGGTCGAGCAGCAGCATGCGGTCGTCGGCGGCAAGCGCGCGTTCGGAGGCGAGGAAGCTTGTGGAGACCAGTGCTGCGGTGCCCGCCCAGCCGAGAATCCGCCATTTCCGCTGCCTGGTCTTGAGCCTCTGCGTGCGGACCTGCCCTTGCGCGGCCCCTGGGTCGATGTCGCTGCCCCTAGCCCCCATCGTTGCATGGCCTCCGAATGTGCGCCGCGAGCCGAAGCAGCCAGTCTGTGATTCTCGACTTTATGGCGAGCGAGGCGGAAACGGCAAGGCGCGGCGGCGACATCCGCCCGGCGACGTGTCGCATCCGTCACTTTTAAGCTGCGTCGCTTGTTGAACCGTTCCCGGAAGCGCACAATCCCCGGCCGCGACGGAAGAGGAGGTGTCACTCCATGGGAGGAATGCACCATGAACGACTTGAGCCTAACGACGCTGGATGGCGGCATGGCGATGGTCAGTGCCACGACGCTTGACGCCTTTGCTGCCAGCCTGCGCGGGGAAGTCCTCAATGCCGGCGATGCTGGCTATGACGAGGCCCGTACCATCTGGAATGCCATGATCGACCGCCGGCCCGGCCTCATCGTGCGCTGCGCCGGTGCTGCCGACGTCATCGCCACGATCAACTTCGCACGCGACAACAAGCTGCTCGTCGCCGTGCGCGGCGGCGGCCACAACATCGCCGGCAGTGCGGTCTGTGACGGCGGGCTGATGATCGACCTCAGCAAGATGAAATCGGTGCGCGTCGACCGTGTCGCACGGCGCGTCTGGGTAGAGCCCGGCTGCACGCTGGCCGACCTCGACAAGGAAACCCAGGCGTTCGGCCTCGCGGTACCCACCGGCATCAACTCGACCACCGGCATCGCAGGGCTGACGCTCGGCGGCGGTTTCGGCTGGACGACCCGCAAGCTCGGCCTGACCATCGACAACCTGCTTTCGGCCGACGTGGTGACCGCCGACGGCGAACTGGTGCGGGCGAGCACGGCCGAGCATCCGGACCTGTTCTGGGCACTGCGCGGCGGCGGCGGTAATTTCGGCGTCGTGACGGCGTTCGAGTTCAAGCTGCACAAGCTCGGGCCGCAGGTGCTGGCGGGGCTGGTCGTGCATCCCTTCGACGACGCCAGGCATGTGCTCGCGGAATATCGCGCAGCGCTTGAGGACGCGCCCGACGAACTGACCTGCTGGGCCGTGGCACGGCAGGCACCGCCGCTGCCGTTCCTGCCGGCGGACTGGCACGGCAAGGAAGTGCTGGTACTGGCCATGTGCTACAGTGGCGATCTCGATGCCGGCGAGAAGGCGACGGCTGCCCTGCGCGGCATCGGCAAGCCGATCGTCGACGTGGTCGGGCCGAACCCGTTCACCGGTTGGCAGGCGGCCTTCGACCCCCTGCTCCAGCCCGGCGCGCGCAACTACTGGAAGAGCCACGACTTCATCGATCTGGCCGACGAGACGATCGACATTCTCGACGGCGCGATCAGGAACCTTCCCGGGCCGGAATGCGAGATCTTCATCGGCCATGTCGGCGGCGCCGCCGGGCGGGTGGCGACGGATGCCACCGCCTTCCCGCAGCGCAACGCGCATTTCGTCATGAACGTGCATGCACGCTGGCGCGAGGCGAACATGGACAATGCCTGCATCGACTGGGCGCGCGACATTTACGAAGCGGCGAGGCCGCAGGCGGTGGGCACCGCCTATATCAACTTCATGCCGGCGGATGAGGCCGACCGGGTCGAAGCGGCCTATGGCAGCAACTATGCCCGGCTGCTGGAGGTGAAGCAGAAATACGACCCAGATAATTTCTTCCGCATGAACCAGAATGTGCGGGCCAAGACCGCGCGCAAGGCGGCCTGACCCCCCGGAGCGTGCCGGTTTCAGCCGGCACGCTGCTTCTGCCCATGAGTCATTCAGGGCGCAGGCTTGACAGCAGGCTTCATCTTCATAACCATATTGTTATAGAAAAAGGTTGTGAAATGACGCCGTCCGAACGCCTCGACGCCACATTCACGGCTCTCGCCGATCCAACGCGGCGGGCGATCCTTGCACGGCTGATGCAGGGAGAAGCCTCCGTCATGGAGCTGGCCGAGCCATTTGCGATGAGCCAACCGGCGATTTCCAAACACCTGAAGATGCTGGAGCGGGCCGGGCTGATCTCGCGCGGCCGCGACGCCCAGCGGCGCCCATGCCGCATCGAGGGCGAGGCGCTGGCTCAAGTGACCGGCTGGCTCGAGGACTACCGCAAGGTCTGGGAAGGCAACTTCAAGCGGCTCGACACCCTGCTGGCCGAATTGCAGGCCAACCAGGGCAAGGCCTGACGCAGCAAGACCAGGAGGAAAAGACGATGAAGCACAGGCTGGACGTGACGACGCCGAGCGACCGCGAGATCGCCATGACCCGCGTCTTCGACGCGCCGCGCGACCTAGTGTTCGACTGCTGGACCGTTCCCGCGCTGCTGAAACGCTGGATGACGGGGCCGGACGGCTGGTCGTTTACCGTCTGCGACGTCGACCTGAAGATCGGCGGCAAGTATCGCTTCGTCTGGCGCCACGAGGACGGCCGCGACATGGGCATGACCGGCACTTATCGCGAAATCTTCCGGCCGGAAAGGATCGTCAGCGTCGAGCTGTTCGACATGGACTGGACCGACGGCGAGGCGCACTCGACGCTGGTGCTGACGGAGAAGGACGGCCGGACGATCTCGGTCAACACCGTGCTCTACAGCTCGCGCGAGGCGCGCGACGGCGCGATCGCCATCGGCATGGCCAAGGGTGTCGAGGCGGGCTACGACCGGCTAGACGGCGTCCTGGCGGAACAGGTCGCAGCGAAGTAGGGCGGGCGCGGGCGCACGTTCTTTGACAGGCCATCCTTCGACAGGCTCAGGATGAGGGCGGATGAACGTTCAGCGGCAGACGCGACGATAGATATTGCCGAACAGCCGGATCTGGCAGCTCTGCTTGACCATCGGCACCTCGGGCCGCTGGATCTGCGGCACCACGATCTGGCGGTCCTGTTCGCGGAAGCGTTGCTGCTCGCGCTGGAATTCGATGCGGTTCTGGCGGCTCTGCAGGATCTGCAACTCGTTGAAACGGCCCTCGCGCGCCAGCTGGCTGCGGTCCGGCTGCCCCGGCAGGTCGATGGCAAGCGCCGGCACAGCACCGGCAAGCAAAACGCCCGCCGCCACCAGGGCTGCCAGTTTCGAACTCGCTTTACTCGGCATCGACAAGTCTTCCGGTGCGAGAATCCGCACAGGTTGAAGGTAGTACGCATATCGGCCGAAACAATGGCGTCATCCGCCGCGCGCCTTTTCGGCCAGGAAATCGATGAAGGCCCGGACGCGCGCGGCGAGATGGCCATGGCCGGCAAAGACGGCGTGGATCATCTCGATGTCCTCGGGATTGTAGGCTTCGAGCACCGGCACCAGCATATCGGCATCGATGTCGGCATCGACCTGGAAACGCCCGGTGCGGATCAGCCCGACGCCGTCGAGGCAGAGCCGCCGCAGGCTCGGACCGTTGTTGGCGAGCAGGTTGCCATTGATGCGCTGGGCGAAATTTTCGCCCGTCTCGGGGTCGCGGAAAATCCATTCGTCGCGGCTGGAAAGGAAGTTGAAGCGCAGGCAGTTGTGGCCGATGAGGTCGGCCGGCACCTGCGGCAGGCCGTGGCGTTCGAGATAGGCGGGCGAGGCGACGACGACACGGCGGATTTCGAGGATCTTGCGCGCCATGAGCGAGGAATCGCGCAGCTTGCCCGAGCGGATCGCGACGTCGGCGCGCTCCTGGTAGAGGTCGATGACACTGTCGGTCAACGACAGGTCGAGCTCGATCTCGGGATAGAGCGCCAGGAATTCGGCCATGTGCGGCACGACGTGGCTGGCGCCGAAGGCGACGGAGGCGCTGACCCTGAGCGGGCCGCGCGGCACGGCCGAGCCGCCCGACGTCACCACCCGCTCGGCCTCCTCGATATCGCCCAGGATGCGCTGCGCGCGTTCGAGATAGACCTCGCCCTCAGGCGTCAATTGCAGCGCACGCGTCGACCGGACTAGCAACCGCGTGCCGAGGCGATCCTCGATACGGGTGATGAGCTTGCTGACCGCCGAGGGCGACAGGCCGAGTTGGCGCCCAGCGGCAGAAAAGCTGCCGAGGCCAGCGGCCCGCACGAACACGTCCATCTCGCCGGCGCGGTTGTCCATAGCTCGCCTCTTGTGAATTCGTTTCACAAGCATTCGTCCATCATGGCGGATTATTGCGCAAGTGGCTTTGCCCCATATTGCCGGCAAGGATCAACCGGCGATCAGAACTCGCCCAACTGCGCCCGCGCTCAGCGGGCGAGAATGGTTTTGCCATGCCTCTGGCCATATTTGCACTGACCATTGCGGCCTACGCGATCGGAACAACGGAGTTCGTCATCGTCGGGCTGTTGCCGACTGTGGCCAACGACCTTCACATCACCTTGCCGCTGGCCGGCCTGATCGTCAGCGTCTACGCGCTTGGCGTGACCTTCGGCGCTCCGGTGCTGACAGCACTGACCGGCAGGATCGAGCGCAAGCCGCTGCTGCTCGGCCTGATGGCACTGTTCGTCATCGGCAACACGGCAGCGGCGCTGAGCCCGAGCTACGAGCTGCTGCTGGTGGCGCGCGTGCTCTCGGCCTTCGCCCATGGCGTGTTCTTCTCGGTCGGCGCGACGATCGCCGCCGACCTGGTGCCGGAAAACCGCCGCGCCTCGGCGATTGCCATGATGTTCATGGGCCTGACGGTGGCAATCGTCACCGGCGTGCCGCTCGGCACCTTCATCGGACAGACCTTCGGCTGGCGCGCCACCTTCTGGGGCGTGTCGGCGCTCGGCGTCATCGCCTTCGCCGGCATTGCAGCCCTGCTGCCCGCGACGCTGAAGAAGGCCGCCCCGTCGAGCCTGCTCGACCAGGCCAGGGTGCTCAGCTCCGGCCGGCTGCTGCTGGTCTTTGCCATGACCGCGCTCGGCTATGGCGGCACCTTCGTCGCCTTCACCTACCTCGCCTCGATCCTCGAGACCGTCACCGGCTTCTCGGCCTCGAGCGTCAGCCTGCTGCTGGTGCTCTACGGGCTGGCGATCGCAGCCGGCAACATCGCCGGCGGCCGCATCGCCGACCGCAACCCGGTCAAGGCGCTGACCGTGCTGTTTGCGCTTCAAGCTGCGGTACTGCTGGTGTTTTCCTTCACCGCCGTCTCGCCTGCCTGGACAATGGTGACGCTGGCCGGCCTCGGCTTCCTGTCCTTCGCCAATGTGCCCGGGCTGCAGCTCTATGTCGTGCAGCTGGCCAAGGAACACCGCCCCGGTGCGGTCGACGTCGCCTCGGCGCTCAACATCGCCGCCTTCAACCTCGGCATCGCGCTAGGCGCCTGGATCGGCGGCCTGGTGGTCGCCTCGCCGCTCGGCCTCGGCGCCACGCCCTGGGTCGGTGCCCTGCTGGTGGCCGGCGCATTTGTCCTGACCGTGTGGAGCGGCGCACTCGACCGTCGCGACGAACCGGTATGCCAGCCGGCTTAGGATGATTGATCGGCTGCACCCGAGACCTAACTAAAGGCGGAGCCCATCCGCCCAAGCCTCCCCAACAAGCCCCCACAAGGAGAATTCCATGAACTTCGTGAACGCCAATGGCGCGACGATCCCCGCCCTCGGCTTCGGCACCTTCCGCATGCCTGGCAAGGAAGTGCTCGAAGTGGTGCCCGAGGCCATCAAGCTCGGCTTCCGCCACATCGACACCGCCCAGATCTACGGCAACGAGGCTGAGGTCGGTGAGGCCATCCAGAAATCTGGCGCCGCCCGCGCCGATATCTTCCTGACCACCAAGGTCTGGGTCGACAAGTTTCGTCACGCCGATTTCGTGACGTCGGTCGAAGACAGTCTGAAGAAGCTTCGAACCGACCATGTCGACCTTCTGCTTCTGCACTGGCCGAACGACGCGGTACCGCTGGCCGAGCAGATCGGCGCACTGAACGAGGTCCGGCAGGCCGGCAAGGTGCGGCACATCGGCGTCAGCAACTATAACACCGCGCTGATGGCCGAGGCTGTCCAGCTGAGCGCTGCACCCATCGTCACCAATCAGGTCGAGTACCACCCCTATCTCGACCAGACCAAGGTGCTGGAGACGGCGCGCCGGCTCGGCATGTCGGTGACGGCCTACTACGCCATGGCCGACGGCAAGGTGCTGTCCGACCCTGTGTTGAAGGACATCGGTTCGCGCTACGGCAAGACGGCGGCGCAGGTGGTGCTGCGCTGGCTGGTGCAGCAGGATGGCGTCGTCGCGCTGTCGAAGACCTCGACACTGAAGCGGCTGCCGGAAAACTTCGCCATCTTCGACTTCGAGCTTTCGGCCGAGGAGATGGCGGCGATCCACGCGCGCTCCGCTTCCGGCGGACGTATCGTCAGCCCGGCAAGCCTTGCTCCAACCTGGGACAAGGCAGCCTGAGCGTCGGCGCCGGCGCGACCGTTGACGTCGCGCCGTCTACTCCCTATCTGAGGGCGGTCAAGGGCGGGAAGCCCCTGCCGCCCGCAGCCGCAAGGCCTGGTGAAGCTTCCCTCGAAAAGTTCGTTTCCCTGTCGATGCGACGGCCGAAGCGGCAATGCGGGCTCCCGACCTTCAACCACGCCGTTCGCGCATCGCGAAGGAGCGAACCCATGACCACAGGTCAGACCAACGACTACAAGAACAATGCCCGCAGGCTGCGCGATGCGCTGGCCAGCGAAGGCATCGCCGTCAGCCACGCCAAGGCGCTGGAACTCGTCGCCCGCCAGGAAGGCGTCCGCGACTGGAACACGCTTGCTGCGCGTCCGGCGGCGACCCCGGTGTCGGCGAAGGCCGACGAGCCCAAGGCTGCCGTGCCCTTTGCCGTCGGCGAAAACGTCGCCGGCACTTTCAACGGCAACCCTGCGCAGGGCCGCGTCATCGCCCTCGAAGAGACGATCAAGCCGGACCTCTGGCGCGTCACCGTCGCCTTCAATCCGCCGGTGGACGTGTCGACCTCGAAGCTGTTCTCGTCGGAACGCCGGCGCATCCAGATGGTGGTCGGCGCCGACGGCCGCTCGCGCCGCCTGACCGGCACCGAGACCGGCGTGATGGCGCTCGCACGCGCCTGACGTCTTCTCGTTCACCCTGAAAGTTACGGCCGTGGATCATCCGATCCGCGGCCGTTTTTACATGGGCGGATCAGCCCGCCGTTTCGGCCCGGAAGCGTGGCGACGAATTGCGGATCGGAATGCACAGCGGACGCTCGTGCACCGGGTCGGTGATGACGCGGCAGGAGATGCCGAACACGTCCTCGATCAATTCCTCGCTCATCAGCTCGGCCGGCGCGCCCTCGGCGACGACGCTGCCGTCCTTCAGGAAGACCAGCCGGTCGGCGTAGCGGGCGGCGAGGTTGAGGTCGTGCAGCACCAGAACCACCGTGCGGCCGTGCTCCTGGTTGAGACGCCTGACCAGGTCGAGGCAATCGATCTGGTGGGCCATGTCGAGATGGTTGACCGGCTCGTCGAGGCAGATGATGTCGGTCTCCTGAGCCAGCACCATGGCGATCCAGACGCGCTGCAACTGGCCGCCCGACAGCGAGCCGAGCCGGCGGTCGGCGAGGTGCGACACCCCGGTACCGAACATCGCCGCCTGGATGGCCTCGCCGTCGGCGGCGCTCCACGGCTGCAGCATCGACTGGTGCGGGTAGCGCCCGAGCCGGACCAGCTCCTCGACGCTCATGTCGTCGGGCGCCGACGGGTTCTGCGCCAGGAGGCCGATATGACGGGCCAGCTCCTTTTCCTTGAGCCCTGATATCGGCAGGTCGCCGAGCCGCACCTCGCCCGATTTCGGCTGGTGCAGCCGACGGATGGCGCGCAAGAGCGTGGACTTGCCGCAGCCGTTGGGGCCGGCGAGCACGGTAACCTTGCCCTTGGGAATCTCGAGGTCGATGGCTGAAAGAGCCGTCGCCGCGCCATAGGCGACGGTAAGGGCGGCGACGGTGATCGCTTTATCCATTGGTACTCCCCCTGCGCAGCACGAGGTAGAGGAAATAGGGCGTGCCGATGACTGCGGTGACCGTGCCGGCGGGCACTTCGGTCGGCGCAAACAGCACGCGCACGATGAGGTCGGCACCGACGAGCATGATCGCGCCCAAAAGGAAGCTGGCGACGATGCCCGGGATGACCGGCCGGCCGACGATCAGCCGGGCGAGATGCGGCGCCATCAGCCCGATGAAGCCGACACCGCCGGCGAAGGCGACGGCAAGTGCGGTCAGCGCCGAGGCAAGCGCGAAGACCAGGATGCGGAAGACCGGCAGGTTGAGGCCGATGCCGCGCGCCGAGACCTCGTCGAGGTCGGTGGGCGGCAGGCGACGCGCCACGGCGAAGACGCCGACCATGGCGATGGCGAGGCCGACGGCGACGACTTGGACCTCGCCCCAGTTGATCTCGTTGACGGCGCCGGCGAGCCAGCGGCTGGCCTGGGTGGTGCGGTAGATCGGCCCGACGATCATCAGGATCAGCGTCGCCGCCTTGGCGACGGCACCGACGGCGATGCCGAACAGCAAGAGCCGCACCGCCGACGATGCCTGCTGGCCGGAAAGCAGGAAGACCGCCGCAATCGCCACGCTGGCGCCGACCATCGCCGCCACCGGCTGCCAGACGATAGAGGTGACAAGCGCATTGCTCTCGTCGGAAAGCAGCGCCAGGAAGATGACGACGCCGAGGCCGGCACCGCCGATGACACCGAGCACGCCGGGCGAGGCCAGCTCGTTGCGCGTCACCTTCTGAAGCAGATAGCCTGATACCGCCATGGCGCCGCCGGCGAGGATGGCAATGGCGACACGCGGCGCGCGCAGCTGCAGCACGACGACACGTTCGCCGCGCGTGCCCTCTCCGAGCAGGATTTCCAGAATGCGGCGCGGATCGATCCAGGTCGAGCCGAAGCCGATGCCGCAGAGCGCCAGGACCGCCGCGACAGCGGCGATGACGGCAACTGCGATCCAGGCGCGGCGGCTGATGCGGGCCAATGCCGGCGATAGGCGTGGGGCGAGCGGGCTCATGCGGCGCGCCTCCTGAGCAGGACCAGCAGCAGCAGGCCGCCGACGATGGCCGTGACCGCGCCCACGGGCGCCTCTCGCGGATAGATGACGAAGCGGGCGACGATGTCGGCGAGCGTGGTGTAGAGCGCGCCGACCATCGCGGCGGCGGCAATCTGCAGCCTGTGGCCGAGCCCGACCAGGGCGCGCGCCGCATGCGGCACGACAAGGCCAACGAACATGACGGGACCGGCCATGGCGACAGCCGCACCGCTAAGCAGCGCAACCGCAAGGAAGGCCAGCCCCCTGACGACGCCGAGCGGCACGCCGAGACCGCGTGCCGTCGAATCGTCGGTCTGGAGGATGTCGAGCGGGCGGGCCAGCGACGCCGCCAACGCGGCACCCACGACCACGAAGGGCAGCCCGTTGAGGGCAAGGCCAAGCTTGCGGTCGGCGAATGAGCCGGCCAGCCAGAACAGCAACTGGTCGAGCATCGTTTCGTTCACGGTGAGCACGACATTGACGAAACTGTCGAACAGTCCGGCGAAGGTGACGCCGACAAGCACGATCCTGAGCGGCGAGATGCCGCCGGCCGCGGCGGCCAGGCCGAAAACGACGAAACTGGTCAGCAGCGCCCCGACTGCTGCCGCCAGCGACAGGCCCGGCAGCGAAACAACGCCAAACAGCCCGCTCGCCATGACGACGGCAAATGCAGCACCCGCATTGAGACCAAGCGTGTCGGGCGAAGCGATGCGGTTGCGCGACAGCGTCTGCACGATGACGCCGGCAATGCCGAGCGCCGCACCGACCATGGGCGCCATCAGCGCCCGGGGCAGCCGCAGGTCACGGATCACCACATCGGTCTCGCTGCCGTCGAAGGCGGTGAGCGCCGTCCAGATCTCCTCGGGCGAATAGAGCCGGTAGCCGAGCGCCAGGCTGAGATACATCAGCCCGAGCAGGAGCAGCGCAAGCCCGGCGAAGAGCGACCGGTGCCCGATACGCGGATGCGCTCGGATGCTCGTGGTCGACGAAGCGAGGGGCACGTGGCAGCCTTAATATGAGCTTGACAGTCAGGGTTTGATCTGACCCTTTGCCAAACCTTCCCGCCCTCGTCAAGTTTGGAGCCTTTCGCCATGAAGCTCTTCGTCAAAGCCATTCTCGGTGCGGCACTCGTCGCTTTTGGCCCCAACCCGGCCTTCGCCCACGAGGTCAAGCACGCCATGGGCGTGACCGAAGTGCCCGAGAACCCCCAGCGCATAGTGGTGCTGACCAACGAAGGCACCGAGGCGGTGCTGGCGCTGGGCCTCAAGCCGGTGGGCGCCGTGCGCTCCTGGACCGGCTCGCCCTGGTACAAGCACATCGCCGGCAAGATGGAGGGCATCGAGGTGGTGGGCGAGGAATCGGCCGTCAATCTCGAGCTGATCGCCGGCCTGCAGCCCGACCTCATCCTCGGCAACAAGACGCGCCAGGAGAAGATCTACGACCAGCTCTCGGCCATCGCGCCAACCGTGATGTCGGAGCGCCTGCGCGGCGACTGGAAGGTGAACTTCGCGCTTTACGCCGATGCGCTCGGCAAGAAGACTGAAGGCGACGTGCAGCTCAAGGCCTTCGACGACAAGGCGACCAAGCTCGGCGAGGCGCTCGGCGACAAGAAGGCTGAGAAGGTGTCGCTGATCCGCTTCATGCCCGGCCTGACCCGCATCTACTACAAGGACACCTTCCCCGGCATGATCTTCGACCAGATCGGCATCTCGCGGCCTGCGGTGCAGGACAAGCCGGGCTTCGCCGACGACGTGACCAAGGAACGCATTCCCGAGTTCGACGGCGACCGCCTGTTCTACTTCGTCTACGAAACCGGCAACGGCAAGGCGAGCAAACAGTCGGAAGAATGGCTGGCCGAGCCGCTGTGGCAGAACCTGCCGGTGGTGAAGGCCGGCAAGGCCGTGGCGGTTGACGATGCGGTGTGGAACACGGCCGGCGGCGCGATCGCCGCCAACCTGTTGCTCGACGACATCGCCCGCGTCTACGGCGTGACGCCGGCGCAGTAGCCAACGCCTGTGGGGACGCGTCGCCATATCGGTGAGGCGTCCTGGCTTTCCCCAGCGTCGAAACGCTTTGATTCCCGGCCAAGCTTGTGTAAAGCGGGGCAAGCCAAAATCCCCGCAACAGCCAGACGGGCAAAAGCCATGGAAAAATTCACCAAGCTCACGGGCGTCGCCGCACCCCTGCCGATCGTCAACGTCGACACCGACATGATCATCCCCAAGGATTATCTCAAGACGATCAAGCGCACTGGCCTTGGCACCGGGCTTTTCGCCGAAATGCGCTTCAATGAGGACGGCTCGGAGAACCCCGATTTCGTGCTCAACAAGCCGGCCTACCGCAAGGCACAGATCCTGGTTGCCGGCGACAATTTCGGCTGCGGCTCGTCGCGCGAGCACGCGCCCTGGGCGCTGCTCGACTTCGGCATCCGCTGCGTCATCTCGACGTCGTTCGCCGACATCTTCTACAACAACTGCTTCAAGAACGGCATCCTGCCCATCACCGTCAGCCAGGAAGACCTGGACAAGCTGATGGACGACGCCTCGCGCGGCGCCAACGCCACCGTGTCGGTCGATCTCGAAGTCAAGGAAATCCGCGGCCCCGACGGCGGCGTGGTCAAGTTCGACCTCGACGACTTCCGCCGCCATTGCCTGCTCAACGGCCTCGACGACATCGGCCTGACCATGGAGAAGGCATCGTCGATCGACAGCTACGAGAAGAAGGCTGCCGAGAACCGCCCCTGGGCCTGAGCCCTCGACGCCTCAAGGCTGCAATGTCTCGAAGCCCCGTCCCGATTGAAATCGCGGCGGGGCTTTTTGCTGGAACAATCGGCTCCGGCTGACTGGCCTGCCGCGCCATGCCATGGTCGCACCTCGGGATTCGGAGCGCGAACGGACATCGGCCGCTCCGTGACTTCGCATGTCGATCTCCAGGAGCAGACCATGAAATCTTCCGCCCTCCTTGCAGCCTTCGCGCTGGCGTTGATCGCCTCGACCGCGGCGCTGGCCCAGGACGACGGCTCGCAGACGATCGCCTTCGAAGGCGGCAACTTCACCATCGCCGAGAACGCCGAAGGCGAAAAGATCGTCGCCTACGACGGCAAGGAAATCGCCAGGAACTACGTCGCCTTCCACGATCGCACGGTCGAGGTCAGCGGCACCAAGGTGGCGATCTTCGCGCTCGGCGACGGCGGCAATGCCTGCGGCCCGGAGACCGTGCTCGCCTGGAAACGCGGCGCCGGCATCCAGTCGACCGTCGTCGGCGACGGCGAATGCGGCACCCCGCCTGCGGCTGTCACTGGCGACACGCTCTATTTCGTGCCCTACCTGCTCCCCGGCACCAAGGCGCCCGTGCGCAAGTGGTCGCTTGACGATGGGCTGACCGTAGCCGGAGAGCTGGCGTTCACGCCGCAGCCCGGCACGACCTGGGCCGAACTCAAGGTCGAGAACATCGCCTACCCCGTAGACTTCTTCGACAACGCCGAGCTCTATCAGGCCGCAAGCGCCATGCTGGGCGACCAGCTCGAGGGCGTGGCGCTCGGCCTTTCGGTGTCGAGCGGACCCGAAAGGACAGCCTCGGGCCTGGTCTTCGCCACCGGCTGCGTGCCCCATGCCTGCGGCGTCAACGATTCCTTCATCGGCGTCGATACCGCGGGCAAGAAGCTGTACTTCGCCAAGCAGGGCGATACGTCCGAGCCCAGCACCTGGCCGGCATTGGCCGAGTGGCCGGCAGAGATGAAGGACGCGCTGACCAAGTCGCTTGTACAGGGAGAGTGAGAAAAGCCATGCGAAAACTGATTTCGACAGGATCGCCCTTCGAGAAGACCGCCGGCTATTCGCGCGCGGTGGTCCAGGGCGACTGGTGCTTCGTCTCAGGCACCACAGGCTACGACTATGCCACCATGACCATGCCGGAGAGCGTCGAGGCGCAGACGCGCAACTGCCTGGCGACCATCGCCAAGGCGCTGAAAGACGGCGGCTTCGACATGGCCGACGTGGTGCGCGCGCACTACTACATCACCAACCAGGCCTATGTGGATCTGGTGTTCCCGATCCTCGGCGAGACCTTCGGCGACATTCGTCCCGCGGCAACGATGATCGTCTGCCAGCTCAACAAGCCCGAGATGAAGATCGAGATCGAGGTGACGGCGCTGAAGCGCGCGTGAATGCGCTGCTGGCGACAGGCGTGCGGCTCAAGAGAGTTGGAGGCCGAGGTACTCGGCCATCGGAAGGAAGTCGCGGTCGTCGTGCAAAAGCATATGACCGTGCTCGATGCAGAAGGTGGCGATGATTAGATCGGCAAGCGCCCTGATGGTGATGCCGCGCGCCCGCAGATGGCGATAGTTGGCCGCGGCCGCTACCGCCAGCCGATCGTCCATCATCGGCACGATGGGGTACTTCCGCAAATGGGTTTCAAGAAAGGTTGCATGCCGGTCGTCACGGGCGCCGCGCAAGACTTCGAGCAACACCATGTCGCCGAGCAGAATTTTGCCCTGCGCCGTTGCCCGGTGGAGCTTGGCAACACTCTCGCGCTGCACATCGCGTAGGGCGAAAATCCAAACCGAGGTATCGACGACGATCATTTCCTGTCTTCAAGGCCCCAGTCGGTATCGAGTGTCCAATCGTTGCGCATGGCATCGAGATCGCCGTCCCAACCCATGCCTCGCATAGCCTCGAGAGCAGCCACCTGCTCCGAAATCGCGACCACTTGGCGCAAGGCGGCCTCGACGGTGGCTTTCTTGGTCGACTGGCCAGTGGCCTTCATGGCCTTCTTCATCAAGCGGTCATCGATATCGATATTCGTGCGCATGACACACCTATGTGTATGGATTGCCGCAAACATACACATAGCAGCCCAGAGATTCAAGAAATCCGCGCCTTTCCCGCTTGCACGCGCGCCCCGCCAAGGCTAGCAAGACCGCGGTTCACGCATCTTTCGGAAAGGCTTTCCATGGCGACGCGCAATCTTCTTCTCCTCCCCGGCGACGGCATCGGCCCCGAGGCCATGGCCGAGGTCCGCAAGCTGATTGCGGCCATGAACGACAAGCTCGGCAGCGGCTTTACCACCGACGAAGGCCTTGTCGGCGGCTCGGCCTACGACGCCCATGGCCAGGCGATCTCGGATGCCGACATGGCAAAGGCGATGGCGGCGGACGCCGTGCTGTTCGGCGCCGTCGGCGGCCCGAAGTGGGATGCCGTGCCCTACGAGGTCCGCCCCGAAGCCGGCCTGCTGCGCCTGCGCAAGGACATGGAGCTGTTCGCCAACCTGCGCCCGGCGATCTGCTATCCCGCACTCGCCTCTTCGTCCTCGCTCCGCCAGGAAGTGGTCGAGGGCCTCGACATCCTGATCGTGCGCGAGCTGACCGGCGGCGTCTATTTCGGCGAGCCCAAGCAGATCATCGACCTCGGCAACGGCCAGAAGCGCGGCATCGACACGCAGGTCTACGACACGTTCGAGATCGAGCGCATCTCGGGCGTCGCCTTCGAACTGGCGCGCACGCGCCAGAACCGCGTGACGTCGATGGAAAAGCGCAACGTCATGAAGTCAGGCGTGCTGTGGAACGAGGTGGTGACCGCCACCCACAAGGCGAAGTACGCGGACGTCAAGCTTGACCACATGCTGGCCGATGCCGGCGGCATGCAGCTGGTGCGCTGGCCCAAGCAGTTCGACGTCATCGTCACCGACAACCTGTTCGGCGACATGCTGTCGGACGTTGCCGCGATGCTCACCGGCTCGCTCGGCATGCTGCCTTCGGCCTCGCTCGGCGCACCGGACGCCCTCACCGGCAAGCGCAAGGCGCTCTACGAGCCGGTGCATGGCTCGGCGCCCGATATTGCCGGCCAAGGCATCGCCAACCCGATCGCCATGATCGCGTCCTTTGCGATGTGCCTGCGCTACTCGTTTAACATGGTAGCCGAGGCCGACAAGCTGGAAGCGGCAATCGCAGCCGTGCTCGACGACGGCCTGCGCACCAAGGACATCATGTCCGAGGGCAAGACCGAGGTCGGCACGACCCAGATGGGCGACGCCATCATCGCGAAGTTCTTCGCGTAACGACTAGGCGGCCGGAACGTAGGGCGGGGGAACCCTTACCCCCGCCGGCACCGGCCCCCATTTGTTGTCGTGCTTCTGCGACGGCAGCAGCGAAAACACCAAGGTGATCAGCCCGCCGACATAGGGCAGCAGCATCAGCAGACAAAACCAGCCCGACAGGCCGAGGTCGTGGATACGGCGAACGGTCATGGCGATGCCGGGCAACAGCGTAGCCAGCACGAACAGGCCGGGCAAGGCGAAGCCGGCGACCGGCTCCTCCAGTCCGGCATCGAGGTTGCCGAGCAACCCATCGATGCCGAAGCCGACGGTCGAGAGCGCGACCGCCGAAATCGCCCAGAACAGATAAAAACCCCAATATTCCTTGCGCCGGGCGCGACTGCGGAAATTGGCGTAGTTTTCGGTCAATCCGCGGCGGGAATAGCTCCACAGGCCGGTCGAGGACGTTGCGGCTTCGGTTGCGAAGCGGCCGAAATGCTGTGGTGTTGCAGCCCGGACCGGAGCCAAGGCCGACGAAGCGGCAAGCGGAGCCTGGATGGCAAAAACCTCCCGCGCCTGACCGCCGCTCGGCTGGAACTCGACCTGAGCGCCCTTGCTCACCGCAGCCATGTGCCTCAGGTCCTCGCGGGCGAAGGTGTAGCGATTTCCGTCGGCTCCGACGATGAAGCCGAAGCCCTGGGTCTCGTCGTAATGCAGTACGTCCCCACGCATCTGTCGCCCTCGTGATTGGAGCGAAGATTGTTCCAAACTCTGCTGCACCGCAAGCGCGGGTGAGGAATGCGGCAGGGTAGTGGGGAGACAGCGGACAGTTGCCCTCCAGCAACGCTCGCGATGCATTGATTAGCCGGTAACCACATGTTGACTGTGAAATGCTCAACTCATGTTACCCTTCAATAGCAAATGGGCACTGGGGCAGGAAAACAGTGATTCGGGTCGACAGACCTCGAGATCCATCGGTGAACAGATGGCGTCGCGGCGCCGCAAGGCCGCCTCCCCTGACGCCGGTTTCGGCGATGCTCAACTTCTGGGGCCTGATGCGGGCCTACTGGATGTCGGATCGCTGGAAGGAAGCCTGGGGGCTGACGCTGGTGATAGCCCTCCTCACTGCACTTTCCAGCAAGGCCAGCGTCTGGATGGCCGAAGCCTCCGGTGAGTTGGTCAATTCGATTGCCTTCTTCCACGACCCGACAAACCTGACGCCGCTGGCGTCTCTGCTTACCAGTGCCGGCACGCTGCTTCTTCTCGTGCTGATCAAGGATGCGGGCTTTACTGGCATCCGCCATCTCTTCTCCACCACATTGCACCGAAAGTGGCGAGGCTGGCTCAACAGCCGCTTCAACGCCGCCCTGCTCGACGGCAACCACACCCATTTCCATGTCCAGCACGGCGGCGTCGACGCCGCGGGCGTCGGCACTCCTCCCCCGACAACATCGACCAGCGCGTCCAGGATTCGATCAAGGGCATGACCGGCGGAGCGATCGGCCTGGCCATGGGCGTCATGAGCGTTGCCGCCTCGCTGTTCTTCGTCGGCCAGAAGCTTCTGGAAACCTCGACCTCGGTGCGCGGGCTGGAGTTCCTTGGCAACTACGGCAGCTTCGTGCTGGCGATCGGCGCGGTCGGGGCCTATGTCCCGCTCAACACCTACATCGCCATCAAG
Organism: Aminobacter sp. P9b; assembly: GCF_045345995.1. Lineage (NCBI taxonomy): Bacteria > Pseudomonadati > Pseudomonadota > Alphaproteobacteria > Hyphomicrobiales > Phyllobacteriaceae > Aminobacter > Aminobacter sp. P9b. The sequence continues at coordinate 795,156 of NZ_CP150082.1, forward strand.
CTGGGCGGGCTGATGGAGCGGCTCAGCATCCGGATGCAGCAGGCCGAGGGCAGCTACCGCGGCGAGCTGACAACCTTCCTGCGCCGCAGCTTCCACGTCGCGGCCTCGCGTGGCGAGAGCGTGCAGCGGTCGATGCACGACCGGCTCTATCTCGACATCGACAAGACTTGGGGGCGGCTCAACACGGTCAATGCCGGCTACATGTCGTTCGAGCTCATCTACAACTTCGTCGCCGCCCGCTTCGTCGCCTACGGTCCCGGCCTGCTGCCCTACATGCACGGCCAGATCAACCTGAAGGGCTACATCACCGGCGCCGAGCTGGTGAATTCGCTGATCAGCCAGTGCTCGTGGTTCATCCACGTGATGCCGGCGATCGCCACGCTCAGAGCCAACAGCCAGCGCGTCATCGGCCTTGCCAACGCAATCGAGGACGTCCAGCGGCCGCAGGAATTCTACGGCCTTACCGGCCATTCCGATTTCAGCTACGGCGGTCAGAACGCAATCTTCGGCCTGACCGTGCGCAATCTCGAACTGATGCATCGGGGCAGCGACGCAACGCCGTTCCTGACCGTTTCCAACCTGCGCTTCAGGCGCGGCGAATGGATCTTCGTGCGCGGCGAGTCCGGCTGCGGCAAGACATCCCTGGTCAAGGCAATCAACGGGCTGTGGCCGTATGGCCGCGGTGCCATCATCTATCCCGAGGGGGTGAAATCCTTCTACGCCACGCAGGACGTCAAGCTGCCGCAAGTGTCGCTAAAGCAGCTTGTCTGCCTGCCGGGCAGTGCCGACGAGCATTCGGAGGCCCGCGTTGCGGTCGCGTTACACAAGGCCGGGCTCGGCGATTTCATCGAGCATCTCGGCGAGGAGATGCGCGAGGGCAAGGTCTGGGACCAGCTGCTCTCGGGCGGCCAGAAGCAGAAGCTGGTGGTGGCCCGCATTCTCCTGCTCCAGCCCGGTCTGCTGTTCCTTGACGAGGCCACCGCCGCACTCGACCCGGAGGCCAAGATCGCTTTCCACCAGGCGATCAAGGACAACTGCCCCGATGTCACCGTGATCAGCGTGATGCACGAGGCCACCCCGCCGAAATCGGCGATGGGGCTGGAGTTCTACGACAGCGTCGTCAGCATCGCAGACGGCGTCGCCACCAAGCAGGCGCATGTCGGCCTGCCCGCCGAGCTCACCGAGCTGCTGGCGCAACCCATGCCCACCGAGGAGTGGCCGCCGCTGCGTTTCCCCCGCATCAAGCTGAAGGAGAAGTAGCTTCACTGAAACCCGATGAAGCGGCCGCACAGCAGTACGGCACACCACAGCACGATCGAGGTTGCGGCAAGCACGCGTGGCGCCGGCGGACGGACACTCGCATCAAGCCCCTTGTCGACGGTGGCGAACGCCACGAAATTGGCCCCGGCGAGGCCGATGAGGCTCATCTTGGCGAGAAACACCGGCATCTGCGCATAGTGCGACGCGCGCACCGAAAACAGCAGGAGCCCGCTCAGCACGGCCACGCCGAAGGCGAGGAAGGCAAGTCGCCTCAACAGCGCCACGAAGGGGCGCTCCGGCAGGGCGCGAAAGGCGCCAAGGATGCGCAGGTCCATCAGCGCAACCGAGGTGAGCAAGGCGCCGATGGCGGCGATATGGACCGCATTGATCACCGGGTAGGCAAAGTACGAGGTCTTCAACAGCTTGACGGCGTCGAGTTGCTCGATAGCCTGCAGCGGCTCCACGCCCCCGATCCCGCTCAGCTCGGCGGCACGCGGTCCGAATAGACGTCGTAGGTCTTGCCGTTGACGACGATCCGGACTGCCTTCATGCGGTTTTCGGTTTCGTCACGCGAACGGTTTCCGATCGCGGTGACCTCGTCGCCTTTTTTGGCGACCTCGTCGCTGAAGCCCGCCGCGATCGTTCTCGCCGGCGGGGCGAGTTCCACCCGCCAGATGTCGCCTTCGACATCGACGTCGAGCGTGGCATGCGGATTGCCGATGTAGATTTCGGCGATGACACCCTTGAGCTCGAAAAAGCCGTCCTGGGTCCAGGACCAGCCGTGATGGGCAAGTGCCGGCAGGGTGAAAATGGCAGCCGCAGCCAGCGTGGCGACGATGGGGACGCGTTTCGACAGGATTTCCATGGGGCTCCTCCGTCAATCGATCCACGGCGAGCCTAGGTACTAGGCGACAAAGGTCAAATCACAAGCGCCGGAGGCCGACAGCTCCGGCCCCGATTGACTCTCCACGCAAACCGGCTAAAAGCGGCGGCGAACAGGGAACCCTCCGATGCGCGGCCTCTTGATGGCGCTTTTCGCATTCGACTTCCCCGGCCACGATGCCAACCATCGTGCCGGGCGCGCAACCGCGTCCCTGCTTTCGACCAAAACCATGGCCAAAACCACCACCACCAAAACGGTGTGATTTCCCTTGGCCTGCTCACCCTCTCCCGGGTCCGGCCCGGGGGATGAAGCCCGCAACGGCCAGCGGGTTTTCTCCAGAAGCGAGCGGAGAGGGACAGGAGATTTTCGATATGGGTTTCAAGGTTGCAGTCGTCGGCGCCACGGGCAATGTCGGCCGGGAAATGCTCAACATCCTCGAGGAACGCGGCTTTCCGGTCGATGAGATCGTCGCACTGGCCTCGCGCCGCTCGCTCGGCACCGAAGTGTCGTTCGGCGACAAGACGCTGAAGGTCAAGGTTCTCGACACCTATGACTTCTCCGACACCGACATCTGCATCATGTCGGCCGGTGGCAACATTTCCAAGGAATGGTCGCCCAAGATCGGCAAGCAGGGCTGCGTCGTCATCGATAACTCGTCGGCCTTCCGCTATGACCAGGACGTGCCGCTGATCGTTCCGGAAGTGAACCCGGACGCGATTGCCGGCTTCACCAAGAAGAACATCATCGCCAACCCGAACTGCTCGACGGCCCAGCTGGTCGTGGCGCTCAAGCCGCTGCACGACGCCGCCACCATCAAGCGCATCGTCGTATCCACCTACCAGTCCGTTTCGGGCGCCGGTAAGGAAGGCATGGACGAGCTGTTCACCCAGACGCGCGCCGTCTTCGTCGCCGACCCGGTCGAAGCCAAGAAGTTCACCAAGCGCATCGCCTTCAACGTCATTCCGCACATCGACGTCTTCATGGACGACGGCTCGACCAAGGAAGAGTGGAAGATGGTCGCCGAGACCAAGAAGATGCTCGATCCCAAGATCAAGCTGACCGCCACCTGCGTACGCGTGCCGGTGTTCATCGGCCACTCGGAAGCCGTCAACATCGAATTCGACAAGCCGATCACCGCCGACGAGGCACGCGACATCCTGCGCGAAGCACCGGGGTGCCTGGTCATCGACAAGCGCGAGGACGGCGGCTACGCCACCCCGCTCGACTCGGCCGGCGAGGATGCGACCTACATCTCGCGCATCCGCGAGGACCAGACCATCGACAACGGCCTGTCGATGTGGATCGTCTCCGACAATCTACGCAAGGGTGCCGCCCTCAACGCCGTGCAGATCGCCGAACTGCTGGTCGAGCGCGGCCTGATTGCGCCAAAGAAGAAGGCAGCCTGAGGCCAGCCTCGGAAAAGTGCCGCGTCGGGCATGGCCTGCGACGCGGCACGACACGATTTGATGCCGGGGCGTGCGCCTCGGTGTCGGTCTCAAGCTTGACCCCGATTCCGGCTACGCTACATTAGCATTGCTTGATGGGCAGTGCGGGCGCCAGCAATCGGGACCACCAGCCATGGCGCGTGACAGCGTCGACGCCGCGCATTCCAGCCCTGTGACAGACGCAAACGGCCAAGATCGCCCGCTGCGCATTCTCATGACCAATGCCGTCCTGACCGGCCGCAGCGGCACGGAAACGCTCGTCCGCGACATGGTGCTGGCGCTGCGCCGGCGCGGCCATTCGGTCGCCACCTTCGCGCCCGTGACCGGCCCGGCGGCGGCCGAAATCCGCGCGACGGGCTCGCCGGTGGTGACCTCGCTGGCGCCGCTCAGTGAAGTGCCCGAAATCATTCACGGCCACCACACGGGTCCCACGATCGCCGCCCTCGTCCGCTTTCCCGGCACACCGGCGGTGTTTGCCTGCCATGACTTCGCCAGCGACCAGGATGCGCCCCCCGTTCATCCCCGCATCAGGCGTTATCTCTATGTGCGCAGTGTGCTGCGCGGCCGGCTTGTCGACGAAAACGGCCTGCCGCCGTCCCGCGTCACGTTCTGGCCAAACACCATCGACCTCAACCGCATCGGTCCTGCCGCACCGGCACCGGAGAAGCTGCGCACGGCCGCGATCTTTGCCCACCCGGGCACCATTCTCGCCAACCTGATTGCCGAAGCGTGCGAACGGCGCGGCATTGGCTTCCGCGGCGAATTGGTGGCAAAGGCAGCCGACGATGTCGTCAAGCGCCTCGATGGTGTCGACCTGGTCTTCGCCAGCGGGCGAATGGCGCTCGAAGCACTGGCCAACGGCCGCGCCGTCATCAACGCCGACCGTTTCGGCATCGGCGGCCTGGTGACCACACAACGGCTCGACGATTTCGCTGCCGTCAACTTTGCCTATGGCGCGCTGTCCGAAGCAGCGTCACCTGAAGTCCTGGACAGGGAAATCGCCGCCTATCGGCCAGACGACGCGGCCGGCGTGACCCAGCATGTCAGGCGGAACTTCAACAGCGACGAAGGCGCACGGCAACTCGAGGCGATCTATCGCGCGGTCCTTTCCGAACGGGATTGGCCCAGGAAGGTCGCCTCCGAGGAGGATTTGGCCCTGGCCGCGATCCTCGAAACGTTGCTCCAGCAGAACCGTATCTTCGACCCCCGCTTCATCAAGCTGCGCGAAGGGGTGGGACCAAGCGAGGAGTTTCATTTCGCCATGGGCGAACTCTCGGGCAGGACCGCGGAGCTGGCAGCCGAGGTTCGCAAGCTTCGCCGCGGCGGTCCGTTCCGCAGTCTGCTGGAACTGTTGACCGGCAATTACACACGTCGCTGAACGCTGGCCGGCCCAGTAAATGGCGGTAGCCCGCGTCGAGCGGCCAAGTGACTGAATCATTTCGACGAAACTGGCACCGACGTCGCATTTGGAGGTGACTTCCCGATAGCCTTCGGCGCACAATGGCGGCCTCACGGCACCGCCAGAGGTTTCCGCCCGCATGATCGTCCGCCCCCGCACCGGCCTGCTGAAACTGTTCTTCGTCATGCGCGGGTCCGTCGTGCCGCGCATCCTGCCGCAGATCTTCGGCTTCGCGCTCTACGGCGCTTTGGTGGTGGCGGCGATCAAGGCGCTCGATCTCAACCTGGGTGACGCCGGCGTCGCGCCCTTCGCCCTGCTTGGCGTCGCCCTGTCGATCTATCTCGGTTTCCGCAACAACGCCGCCTATGACCGCTGGTGGGAGGCGCGCAAGCTGTGGGGCCAGCTGGTCTTCGAGATCCGAAACCTTTCGCGCGCCGCCAACGCGATGATTTCGGACCGCGACGAGTTGCGGCCGTTCCTGATGGATGCGCTGGCCTTCTGCCACTTCCTGCGCGGCGAACTGCGCCGCGTCGACACGCGCGAAGCAGCCCGCCCCTTCATCGGCGACGCCGTCGACGAGATCCATGCCGCCACCAACAAGCCGGACGCCACGATCCGTCGCATGGGCACGAGGCTCGCCGTGCTCAAGCGCGCCAAGGTGCTGGAAGCCATGGACTACCGCATCCTCGACGAGCGGCTGTCGGCGATCGCCGCCCTGCAGGCGGGCTGCGAACGCATCATGGGCACGCCCCTGCCCTTCGCCTACACGCTGCTCCTGCAGCGCACGGCTTATGTCTTCTGCCTGCTCCTGCCATTCGGCCTGGCGGCGTCCGCTGGCTGGGCGACGCCGCTGTTCACCGCACTGATTGCCTACACCTTCTTCGGCCTCGACGCGCTGTCGGAAGAGCTGGAGGACCCCTTCGGCATGGAGGCCAACGACCTGGCGCTCGACGGCCTGTGCCGGGTCTGCGAGATCTCGGTGTTCGAGGCCTTGGGCGAAACGCCGCCGCCGATGCTGGCCGCCGAGAACTTCTTCTATTCCTGAGGGTGCGCAGCCGGGGTCGCAGTTCCGGCAGCGGTCGTGTCGATGCCCTCCCAGTAGTCCATCGTCGCCGCCTTGCGGTAGCCCTCCCCGGTCAGCCGGACGCTGACCCGGCCGGAGTCGGGATAGACGATGACATCGTTGGGATCGCGCTCGCCGATGATGAGATAGCGGCAGGGCTCGTTCGTATGGTTGAACAGCGAGTGTCCGACCTTTTGCCCTGCCGGAAAGCAGACATAGTCGCCGGCCTTCATGACATAGGCGCGTGCGCCGAGCCGAAGCGTAAGCGCGCCCTCGAGGATGTAGGCGTGCTCCTCCTCAAGCATGTGATAGTGCGACGGGTTGGATTCCTTGCCCGGCGCGAGTTCTTCCAGCGCCACGCCGACGTGGTCGCCGCCTGCGAAATTGGATAGGTGCCTGAAACTCGAACCGAAACGCTCGCCCTGCGAAAAGGCCTCGAGCGGCACGGATTCCGCCGCGAAGGGCTCGGACACACCGTTGGCATTGATCGAAGTGCTGCTGGACATCGCCTGCTCCTCCTGGCCCGCGCCGTGGCAAGGTGGCGCGGCCACGAGAAGCGGTCAAGCGACCGGCTGGCGACTCGACTGCTGCCAGTTGGATGAACCAAGGCAGATGCAAACGAAAACGGCGGACCTTGCGGCCCGCCGTTCTCCAGTCGCCGGTTGGGCGAAAATTACTCGGCAGAAGCCTCGGCCGGGGCAGCGGCGGCAGCGGCGATCGCGGCGGCTGCATCGTCCTGGGCCTTCTTCAGGGCAGCCAGACGCTCCTGGGCCTTCTTGCCCGGCTCACCCTTGGTCGGGTTCGAGCGGGTTTCGCGCTTCACAAGGCCAGCCTCGTCGAGGAAGCGGGCAACGCGGTCGGTCGGCAGCGCGCCGTTCGCCATCCAATGCTTGACGCGGTCGCCGTCGATCTTCACGCGATCGCCGTCCTTGGGCAGCAGCGGGTTCCAGGCGCCGATCGCCTCGATGAAGCGGCCGTCGCGCGGGCTGCGGGCGTCGGCGATGACGATGTGGTAGTAGGGGCGCTTCTTCGAGCCGGCGCGGGCCAGGCGGATCTTAAGGGACATTGTCTTACTCCTGAATAGTTCTGTCTTGGGTTTGGTATGTTCTGCTTGTTCCGCCTCAGGCGGAGGTAGTCCTGTCTGAGCCACCGTTATGTTCGGCGGCCAGCATTTCATGATGCCGGATCACCTCGCGGATGATGAAGTTGAGGAACTTCTCCGCGAAATCCGGATCGAGATGGGCATCGTCGGCCAGACGGCGCAGGCGCTCGATCTGGGTCTGCTCGCGCGCCGGATCGGCCGGCGGCAGGCCATGGGTCGCCTTGAGCACGCCCACCGCCTTGGTGCAGCGGAAGCGCTCGGCGAGCATATGGATCAGGGCGGCATCGATGTTGTCGATCGAGGCACGCAGTTCCTGGAGCTGCGCCTGAGGATTGATATCGGTCATCGCGCGCTCCTCACTTCTTCTTGCCGAGGCCGGGCAGGCCGCCGCCGAGGCCCGGAAGCTTCATGCCGCCAGGCAGGCCCGGCAAACCGCCACCTGGAAGTCCGCCGCCGGGCAGGCCCTTGAGGCCCTTGCCGAGGCCGGCGGCTTCCGCCTGCTTCTGCAGCGCTTCGAGCTGCTTGGGATCCATCTTCGACAGGTCGGGCATGCCGCCCATGCCCGGCATCATGCCACCGAGGCCCATCTTTGAAGCAAGGCCGCCCATCATGCCGCGCATGAGACCGCCGCCTTTGCCCTTGCCGCCCATGGCCTTCATCATGTCGGCCATCTGGCGATGCATCTTGAGCAGCTTGTTGATTTCGGCCGCATCGGTTCCGGAGCCGGCGGCGATGCGCTTCTTGCGCGAATGCTTCAAAACGTCGGGGTTGGCGCGCTCGGCCTTGGTCATCGACGAGATGATGGCGATCTGGCGGCCGAACATCTTGTCGTCCAGGCCGGCCGAAGCCATCTGGTCCTTCATCTTGCCCATGCCTGGCATCATGCCCATGATGCCGCCCATGCCGCCCATCTTCTGCATCTGGCCAAGCTGGTCGGCGAGGTCGTTCAGGTCGAACTTGCCCGACTGCATCTTCTTGGCCATCGCCGCGGCCTTTTCCGCGTCGATGTTTTCGGCTGCCTTCTCGACCAGCGAAACGATGTCGCCCATGCCGAGGATGCGGTCGGCGATGCGCTTGGGATAGAACTCCTCCAGCGCTTCCATCTTCTCGCCGACGCCGATCAGCTTGATCGGCTTGCCGGTGACGGCACGCATCGAAAGCGCGGCACCGCCACGGCCGTCGCCGTCCATGCGGGTCAGCACCAGGCCAGTGATGCCGACGCGGTCGTCGAAATTCTTGGCGAGGTTGACGGCGTCCTGGCCGGTCAGCGAGTCGGCGACGAGCAGGATCTCGTGCGGGTCCGACACCTTGCGGATGTCGGCCATCTCGGCCATCAGCGGCTCGTCGATATGGGTACGGCCGGCGGTATCGAGGATGACGACGTCATGGCCGCCGAGCTTGGCCGCCTGGACGGCGCGCTTGGCGATGTCGACCGGTGACTGGCCGGTAATGACGGGAAGGGTGGCAACCTTTGTCTGCTCGCCGAGCTGGCGCAGCTGCTCCTGCGCTGCCGGACGGCGCGTGTCGAGCGAGGCCATCAGGACCTTCTTGCCCTGGCGCTCGGTCAGCCGCTTGGCGATCTTGGCCGAGGTCGTCGTCTTGCCCGAGCCCTGCAGGCCGACCATCATGATGACAACCGGCGCCGGCGCATTGAGGTCGATGGCGACGCCTTCGGAGCCGAGCATCTCGATCAGCTCGTCATGGACGATCTTGACGACCATCTGTCCGGGCTTGATCGATTTCAGGACCGCCGCGCCGACCGCCTTCTCGCGGACGCGATCGGTGAAGGAGCGGACCACTTCGAGTGCGACGTCCGCTTCGAGCAAGGCACGACGAACCTCGCGCAGGGCAGCCGAGACATCGGCTTCCGACAGCGCGCCACGGCCGGTCAGGCCGTTGAGGATCGATCCAAGTCGCTCTTGCAGCGATTCAAACATTCAACTTCCCTTCTCTCAGCCAACCGGTGTCGAACCGAGAGGTAATGCCTCTGCGACTGCGAACCAAACCAAAAAGCACCCGGGGGCGCACTGCGCTGCCGGGTGTTGGCCTCCGGGATCATTTTGTGCCGCTAAGGGCGTCCCGGTCGGCCGCTCGGAGTGGAACTCGTCGCGGAATTTGTGGGCTGTAGACAGGAAAAAGGCCAGAGAGTCAAGAGAAGGCACATTTCCCGCGAGCTTTCGAACCGTTCGCGGCGCGACGGTCAATCCCTGTTAAGACTTGCCCTCTAGTGTGCCGCCTGCCGGGGGGCTCTATATGCATTTAATAAGGGTGTTTTGCCACCATGTGTGACCATGCGGCCGGCTCGCATGTCGTATCCCCGGGAGGCGATCGCATTTCCGACTCGTCGCTGGGCGGATTTGTCGAAAACATCGAATTCGCGCTGGTCGTCATCGACGCCTCGGGAAACATCACCTTTGTCAACAAATCCGCCGAGCGCATGTTCGGCTACGCCAGGTCCGACATGGTCGGCCACACGCTCGACCTGATCATTCCACCCAGGTTGCGCGGTGCCCACAACGCTGGCATCGCGCGCGTCGGCTCCGGCACGCCGTCGAAGCTGACCGGCAAGACGGTCGAGGTGGCAGCTCTTCGGCGCGACGGCAGCGAGTTCCCTATCGAGCTGTCGCTTTCGGTCTGGCACGGGCCGGACGGCGTATCGATGGGCGGCATGATCCGCGACATCTCCGACCGGCGGCAGCGCGACATGCGCCTGCATCGCCTTGCCCATCAGGACACGCTGACCGGCCTGCCGAACCGTTTCCAGTTCGACACGCGCCTCGAGGAAGCGCTCGCCGCCGGCGAGCAGACGGCCGTGCTACTGATCGACCTCGACGGCTTCAAGAAGGTCAACGACACGTTGGGCCACGCCACCGGCGACACACTGCTGCAGGCCCTCGCCGTGCGGCTGCCCGCAGCACTCGAGGCTAATGCCATGGTGGCCCGTCTCGGCAGTGACGAGTTCGCCGTATTGCTGCGCGGGACCGGCAGCCCCTCAGCCGGCGAGGCAGCCGCAAACAGCCTGCTCCAGTCGTTCGAAAAGCCTTTCGAGATCGGCGACCACCTGATCAAGCTCGGCGTCAGCATCGGCGGCGCCGTGGCCCCAAGCGACGGCGGCGACGCCGAGGAGCTGCTGGCCAGCGCCGACCTTGCGCTCTACCGAGCGCGGCAGCAGGGCAATTCCTACCGCATGTTCGAACCGGACATGCGCAACGCGGTCGCTGTTCGGCGCGCCTTGCAGGACGAGCTGTTGCGGGCAATCGGCGCCGGCGAATTCGTGTTGCACTACCAGCCGCAGGTTTGCCTGGAGAGCGGCAAGGTGCTGGGCGCCGAGGCGCTGTTGCGCTGGAACCATCCTTCGCGCGGGCTGCTTTCGCCTGCCGACTTCCTTGCCGTGCTTGAATCGCATTCCGGCGCGCTGACCGTCGGCGGCTGGATCCTCGACGAGGCATGTCGCCAATCGGCGGAATGGCGCGCCCGCGGGCTGGCGCCCATCTCCATGGCGGTCAACCTGTTTGCGGTGCAGGTCAATGCCGGAAATCTGGCGGAAACCGTGCTGACCACGCTGGCCCGCCACGGGCTGCCGGCCAACGCCCTCGAACTGGAAGTGACCGAGACCATCGCCCTCGACCATGAAGAGCGCACGCTGGCACCGTTCCGCAAGCTGGGCGAGGCAGGCGTCGGCCTTGCCTTCGACGATTTCGGCACCGGCCATGCCGCGCTCAGCACCATCAAGCGCTTTCCGCTGACGCTGCTCAAGATCGATCGCAGCTTCATCCGCGACATGCTGAGCCAGCCACAAGATGCCGCGATCGTCCGCGCAGTGCTCGGCATGGCCAGGGACATGGGGCTGGCCGTCGTCGCCGAGGGCATCGAGACGCGCGCGCAGGAAGCCGCCCTCTACGCCATGGGCTGCCGTGTCGGACAAGGCTATCTCTACTCCAGGGCGCTGCCGGCGGCGGATTTCGAACACTTGATGAAGCGTCCGGCCAAGGCCGCCAGGAAAGCAGCCACGGCGAAAATCTGAACCTTTGCCGCCGATTTCCGCGCGATCCCGTCGCAACAGGTATAGGATTTGCGCCGGCGCAGGATATTCGGGCCCCCAGCGTGGCCTGCCGCCGAGACAGCCGCAAACCCGTCGGCCCGGCCCGCGCCGCAACAGCATCGCTAGGAGGCTTGTGCCCTTCCTGATGCAGGCACTCCGGGGATGTCCAGGGAGGCTGCCATGCCCGAAAGCGCCAGTTCATCTTTGCCGCAGCAGGTCGCGCTGCTGCCTTCGACCTCGACCGAAATCGTCAACACCATGGCACATTACCATCGCGCCGAAATGGCCAGGATGGCCGGGTGGCGCGACCGGATAGACCAGACGAGCAACTGGGCGATCACGGTGGTGGCCGCGATGATGTCGGTGTCGTTGTCGACGCCCAACGCCCATCACGGCGTGCTCCTGTTTGCCATGCTGCTCATTTTCCTGCTGCTTTGGATCGAAGCACGGCGCTACCGCTTCTTTGACGTCTATCGGTCGCGCGTCCGCACTTTCGAACGGTATTACTTCGCACCGATTTTCTCGCCTGAGGCCGGGGAAACCGCAAATTGGCGCCAGATGCTTGGCGACAGCCTCCGGGAGCCGCAGTTTCGCATCTCCTACGCCGATGCCTTCTCGCGGCGGCTGAGACGCAATTACATCTGGATGTTCCTGATCCTGCTGCTCGCATGGGTGCTCAAGATTTCGACGCCCAAGCTGCAGGTCTCCGGCGGCAGCAGGGACCTTGTCTCATCGCTGTGGGAGGTAGCGGCCAATGCCAGCCTTGGCCTTGCACCAGGCTGGTTGATCCTGACAGGCGTCGCGGGGTTCTACTTCTGGCTGCTCTACGTTTCGTTCCGACCGCTTGACGACGCGGCTGAAAGCGCGCTGGCACAGGTCCATGTATGAAGTGGCGAGGCCGCCGGACAGGTGCCCGGCGGCCGCTTCACTCAGCGCATCACATAGACGACGCGCCGCGTCGACGGTTCGACCAGCACCGGCTGGCCGTTCACATAGACGTAGCGGTACTCGGAGTCGGGGATTTCAGTCAGTTCGACTGTATCGGGCAATCCGGCGCCGACGACGACTTCGCCGTCCAGATAGACCGGCTCGATCCGGTTGTCTGTCACATAGGTGCGGACCTCGACGGGGGGATCGATGGCCGGCATGGCTTCGCCGGCGATGATCGCGCCCGTCGTCCCATCTATGACGACATCGGCGCCGCCGGCTGGCGGATCGACGACCACGATGCCTGAATCGGCCGGGCGTGCCGAAAGCACGACCTGCTGGCCGCCGAAATCACCGACCAGATAGTCGGAATAGACCCAGCCCTCGCCGCCTGAATCGGCGACGCTGCACCATTTGCTGCTTTCGAGGCAGCCGCGCAGCGTTGTGGCCTGGCCGGCACCGATGACGCCGACAACCGGGTATTGCGGGCCGGGACCGGCACGGACATTGAGATCGGTGGCCGCCTGGACCGCGACATCTGCAAATGACGGGCCGGAGAAGGCGAGAAGCGCGCCCGCCACAGCGGGAAACAACAGCTTGGTTTTCATTTTTTCGCTCCGTTTTCTTGGTCCCTCAGGAGGCGAAAACGGCCCAAGCACCTGTCGGTTCCGGTCCAGAAGACCGGTTCCGCTCACGAATTGTAGCATGTTCATATGTGCCGGCGTTACGCGGCGAGTTGCGCAATGACCTGCCTGGCCACTGCTTCGCCCGACAGCCTGGCGCCGCCGCAGGTCTGGATCAGCGGTCCTGCAAGGTGCTCGCCGGCAAAGAAGATGCGCTCGCCAACCGGCTGCATCAATGCCGCGCGCGCCCCGGATCGTCCGGGCCGCGCCGCGGCATAGGCACCTCTGACATAACGCTCGGCACCCCAGTTGGTCATCATCGCGCGACCTACATGCCGGCGGGTGCCGCTGCCGAAGATCTCGCACAGCCGGTCCGTGGCGAAGTCGATGCCGGCAGCTTCGCCGGCCGCCGACAGCTCCCAGGCAAAGTCGCCGCCGACAAAACCGACCATCAGGTCGAGGTCGAACGGAAAGCCGAGGAAATAGATGTCATGCCGCGCCGTGCGCTCGACCAGAAGGTCATCGAAGGCATTGAGTCCGAGGCGGCTGCCCCTGATTTCAACCGGCAGCTTGGTCAGCATGCCCATCGGCAGGTCGAAAAACGCGGCCATGTGGCTGTCGGGAAGGGCCGGCGAAAAGACGATCTCCTCGAAGGCCAGTACCCCGGGCGATGCCGTGACGATGGCCGCGCTGGCGCGCAGCGTGCCACGGTCGGTGAGACAGGCGACACCGGCACCGTCCCAGTCGATCCGGGTTACCGGCGTGGCAAGTTCGACCGGTACGTCGGCGCCGAAACGCGCAACGAGTGCGCCATAGCCTTCCCTGGTGAAGTAGTTGGGGTCGAGGTCGGCGGCATTCCTGAAGTCGGCGATGGAGATCTCGTCCTCGTCGGTGCCGAAGTCCATCGGGCCGCAGAAGGTGGCGGCGGCGCGCGACGACCGTCCCTTGGCCAAAAGAGCGCCAAGGCGATCATCCATGTCGCTGTGGTTTTCCAGCAGCGCTGCCATCGCAGCGTCCGCTGCCTTGACCGCCGCTTCCTCGGCCTCGCTCGCCTTGCGGTTGCGATAGTAGAGATGGTCGATGTTCATGTCGTGGTGATGCATCGTCCAGCCGGCGGCCTGAGCCTCCGAGAAATAGGGGTTGCGGTCGGCGGCGTGCAGCCAGGCGCAACCGATGTCGAAGGGCACACCGAAATGCCGGTTGCTGGTCCAGGCGCGGCCGCCGATGCGGTCCATTGCCTCCAGCACCTTGAAGCTCAAACCGGCTGAACGCAGCACTTTTGCCGCCGAAAGGCCGGCAGAACCGGCGCCGATGATCACAACATCGACATCTTTCATGGTTTTTCCCCGCTCTCGCCACATTCACCGCTTGATCGTATGCGAGTTTTTTGCCACCAGCCATTGCAAGACGGTGGGGACGTAAACGCCTTCTTAACGATGACAAGAGAGCGTTCGGCTGGCAACATCCCTCCCAGGGGAATGATTCAGGCATCAGGAGAACGGCATGGCAGTACTTGCCAAGGTGAAGACTTTTGCTGCAGCCTCCGCCGTTCTGGCGGTGACAGCTGGCGGCGCATACGCCGCCCAGTGCGGCAACAACGCGGGCGGCTTCGAGGCATGGAAGGCTGATTTCGCCCAGGAGGCGGCGGCGAACGGCATCAGCGGCAACGCGCTCAACGCGCTTGCCAAGACGACCTACGCGACCAAGACCATCTATGCCGACCGCAACCAGAAGAGCTTCAAGCTCTCGCTCGACCAGTTCATGGCCAAGCGTGGCGGCAAGACGATTGCCTCCAAGGGCAAGACCATCAAGAAGCAGAACGCGGCGCTGTTCCAGAGCATCGAGGCGCGTTATGGCGTGCCGGCCGGCCCGCTGATCGCGATCTGGGGCATGGAAACCGGCTTTGGCGGCTTCCTCGGCAACCAGCACACGCTGTCGGCCGTGGCGACGCTGGCCTACGACTGCCGCCGTTCGGAATATTTCACCGATCAGCTCTATGCCGCGCTCAAGCTCGTCCAGAACGGCACGCTGAGCCCCAGCGCCGTTGGTGCCGCACATGGCGAGATCGGCCAGACCCAGTTCCTGCCGGTCAACGTGCTGAAATTCGGCGCCGACGGCGACGGCAACGGCAAGATCGACATGGTCCGCTCCAAGGCGGACGCGCTGGCCTCGACGGCCAACTTCCTGCGCGGCCACGGCTGGAGCGCCGGCGGCGGCTATCAGCCCGGCCAGGCCAATTTCGGCGCCTTGCAGGGCTGGAACGCGGCCAGCGTCTACCAGCAGGCGATCGCCATCATCGGCGCCGAGATCGACGGCAACTGACCAAGGCGGCCGTTTGGCAGGTGTCAGGATGGTTCGCCATCCTGCTGGCCAAGGGGCGACCATCGGCGCATATTGAATGAACCCGGCGGAGACGTCGGGTTTTTTCGATGCGGCCGAGGAACGAACGATGAACGCTCTCAACGCATTGCCGGGCGACCTTTCCGCCTACGGCAATATTCAGGGCTACAGCCACTACCCCAAGTCAGTCACACCTGGTCTCGCCGTGCCGGCAGGCGGCGGGCTGCTCAAATGGTATGACATTGCCGAAGATTCGACGCCGGTGACGCGCGAAACCTGCGCTTTGGCGCAGCGCTTCCTGGCAGCCGAGACGGCGACCGGGCGCCTCAACCTCAAGGGCGAGCTCGGCTTCGTCATCCTGCACCGCTGCGGCGCCGATTTTCACTTCCTGCTGGTGAGTTCGTGGCGCAATGCCAATGAGATGTGGGAGACGGTCTATGCCAAGACCGCGGACGCTCCCGATTTCTCGCTGTTTGCACTGCCCGGGCCGCACCGGGCGACATTCTGCGTCTGGGAGCTTGCGGCGGTCGACCACGAACGCCAGGCCTTCGGCCGCTATCTGTTTTCAACACGCGACGACGCGGCCAAGCGGGCCTATCTCGCCGACATGTATCGGGGCGAGGCCTGAAACGAAAGGAGGCGCCGAAGCGCCTCCAAACTGCCAGATTTTGGCTGATCTCACCGGTTGCGCGCAGCCAGCGTGCGCAGGCGCAGCGCGTTGAGCTTGATGAAGCCGGCGGCATCCTTCTGGTCGTAGGCGCCCTGGTCGTCCTCGAAAGTGACCAGCTTGTCGGAATAGAGCGACTTTTCGCTCTCGCGTCCGATGACCATGACGTTGCCCTTGTAGAGCTTGAGCGTCACTTCGCCCTCGACATGCTCCTGGCTCCTGTCGATCGCCGCCTGCAACATCTCGCGCTCGGGCGAGAACCAGAAGCCGTAGTAAATCAGCTCGGCATAGCGCGGCATCAGCTCGTCCTTGAGGTGCGCCGCACCACGGTCGAGCGTGATCGACTCGATGGCGCGGTGCGCCGACAGCAGGATCGTGCCGCCGGGGGTCTCGTAGACGCCGCGGCTCTTCATGCCGACGAAGCGGTTCTCGACCAGGTCGAGGCGGCCGATGCCGTTGTCGCGGCCATAGTCGTTGAGCTTGGCCAGAAGCGTCGCAGGCGACAGGCGCTCGCCGTTGATCGAGACGGCATCGCCCTTTTCGAAGCCGATCTTGATGACCGTCGCCTTGTCCGGTGCTGCCTCAGGCGAAATCGTGCGCATGTGGACGTATTCGGGCGCCTCGAC
Source organism: Aminobacter sp. P9b (assembly GCF_045345995.1). Classification (NCBI taxonomy): domain Bacteria; kingdom Pseudomonadati; phylum Pseudomonadota; class Alphaproteobacteria; order Hyphomicrobiales; family Phyllobacteriaceae; genus Aminobacter; species Aminobacter sp. P9b. The sequence goes on from NZ_CP150082.1 coordinate 811,533, forward strand.
GGCCGGATCTTCCAGCACCTTGCCCTCGGAGGACGAGTGCAGGAGGTTGGCGTCGACGGAGAAGGGGGCCTCGCCCTTCTTGTCCTTGGCGACCGGGATCTGGTGCTTTTCAGCGAAGTCGAGCAGGTCGGTGCGCGACTTGAACGACCAGTCGCGCCATGGTGCGATGATCTTGATGTCGGGATTCAGCGCGTAGGCCGACAGCTCGAAGCGGACCTGGTCGTTGCCCTTGCCGGTGGCACCATGGGCGATGGCGTCGGCGCCGGTCTTGCGGGCGATGTCGACGAGATGCTTGGAGATCAGCGGACGCGCGATCGAGGTGCCGAGCAGGTAGACGCCTTCATAGACGGCGTTGGCGCGGAACATCGGGAAGACGAAGTCGCGGACGAACTCCTCGCGCACGTCCTCGATGAAGATCTCCTTGATCCCCATCATCTCGGCCTTCTTGCGCGCCGGCTCGAGTTCCTCGCCCTGGCCGAGATCGGCGGTGAAGGTGACGACCTCCGCATTGAGTTCAGTCTGCAGCCACTTCAGGATGATCGATGTGTCGAGGCCACCGGAATAGGCGAGCACGACCTTCTTGACGTCTTTCCACTTGGACATGGGATCACGGCACCTTTCGCATGCGGCCCAGGGCCGCGTTTTCCCGGGCTTTCTAAGCACGAACGGCGAGCCGGGCAAGGGCGATCATGCCGCTGCGACAGCCTCTCTCTACCTCCACCCCGATCCGCTGCGTGGATCGACCCTCCCCACAAGGGGAGGGTATGAAGCCGCCTTACTTACGCTTCATCGCCTCGAGCAGCGCCGCGCCGAACGCGCCTTGCTGGTCCTGCTTGCCCTGCTGTGGCTTGGACGAGGCGAACTTCATGTCGCGGCCCTTGGCCGGCGCTGCCGTGCGCGGGGCTGCCTCGCCGCCGTCCTTGCGCATGGTCAGCCCGATGCGCTTGCGCGGGATGTCGACCTCGACGACGCGGACCTTCACCACGTCGCCCGCCTTCACCACCTCGTGTGGGTCCTTCACGAACTTGTCGGCGAGCTGCGACACATGGACAAGCCCGTCCTGGTGCACGCCGATGTCGACGAAGGCGCCGAAGGCGGCGACATTGGTGACGGTTCCCTCGAGCAACATGCCCGGCTTCAGGTCCTTGATGTCGTCGACACCGTCGGCGAAGGTCGCGGTCTTGAAGCCCGGACGCGGATCGCGGCCTGGCTTTTCCAGCTCGGCGATGATGTCGCGCACCGTCGGCAGGCCGAAACGCTCATCGACGAACGCGCGCGGATCTATTGCCTTCAGCGCGGCGCTGTCGCCCATCAACTGGCGCAGGTCACGGCCGCAGGACGCCACGATCTTCTTGGCCACGCCATAGGCTTCGGGGTGGACCGACGATGAGTCGAGCGGTTCCTTGCCGTCGCGGATACGCAGGAAGCCGGCGCATTGCTCGAAGGCACGCTGGCCGAGCCGTGGCACGGCGAGCAGGTCGCGGCGCGTGGCAAAGGCGCCCGAGGCGTCGCGATGCGCCACGATCGACTCGGCGAGCGACGGCCCGAGACCGGAGACGCGGGCGAGAAGGGGGCGGAGGCCGTGTTGAGGTCGACGCCGACGGCGTTCACCGCGTCCTCGACCACCGCTTCGAGCGAACGGCCGAGCCGATACTGGTCGACGTCGTGCTGGTACTGGCCGACGCCGATCGACTTGGGTTCGATCTTGACCAGCTCGGCGAGCGGGTCCTGCAGGCGGCGCGCGATGGACACTGCACCACGCAGCGACACGTCGAGATTGGGGAATTCGGCGGCAGCCGTGGCGGACGCCGAATAGACAGAGGCCCCGGCCTCGCTGACGATGACCTTGGTCGGCTTGGGCGCCGGCATGTCCGTCAGCAAGTCGGCAACGAGACGCTCGGTTTCGCGGCTGCCGGTGCCGTTGCCGATGGCGATCAGCTCGACCTTGTGGCGGATGATCAGCCGGGCAAGCTCGGCCTGAGTGCCGCGCACGTCGTTCCTGGGCGGGAAGGGGTAGACGGTGGTGGTGTCGAGCACCTTGCCGGTGGCATCGATGACCGCCACCTTGACGCCGGTGCGGATGCCCGGATCGAGACCCATCGTGGCGCGCGAGCCGGCAGGGGCGGCGAGCAGAAGGTCCTTGAGGTTGCGCGAGAAGACGCGGATCGCCTCTTCCTCGGCGGCCTCGCGCAGATCGCGCATCAGGTCGAGCGACAGCGACAGAGACAGCTTCACGCGCCAGGTCCAGCCGGCGACGGTCATCAGCCACTGGTCGCCGGGCAGCGTCGCGCCAATCGCATAGGCAGCGGCGATCATACGCTCGACCGGCTTGACCGGCGAGGTGTCGTCGGCGTCGATCTCGAGGTCGAGCGACAGCACGTCCTCGTTGCGGCCGCGCAGCATGGCGAGCGCGCGGTGGCTCGGCACCGAGGCCCAGCGTTCGGAATGGTCGAAATAGTCCGAGAACTTGGCGCCCGCCTCCTGCTTGCCGTCGATCACGCGGGCGCGCATGACCGCGCGCTCCTTCATGTGAGTACGCAGGCGGCCCAATAGCTCGGCGTTCTCCGAAATGCCTTCGGCGACGATGTCGCGCGCGCCTTCGAGGGCTGCCTTCACGTCGGCTACGTCGCCGACGACGTAAGGCACGGCCAACTCGGCCGGTACCTTGGAGCGGTCGGCGAGGATCGCTTCGGCGAGCGGCCCGAGCCCGCGCTCCCGCGCGATTTCCGCCTTGGTGCGGCGCTTGGGCTTGTAAGGCAGGTAGATGTCTTCGAGCTCGGCCTTGGTGGCGACGCTGGCGATACGGATCGCCAGCTCGTCGGTCATCTTGCCCTGGCCGGTGATGGATTCGACGATTGCCGCGCGCCGCGCTTCCAGCTCGCGCAGATAGGCGAGCCGTTCGGACAGATCGCGCAGCTGGGTATCGTCGAGGCCGCCGGTGACTTCCTTGCGGTAGCGCGCGACGAAGGGAACAGTCGCACCCTCATCCAGCAGTCCGACTGCCGCAATGACCTGCTCGGCCTTCGCATTGATCTCGGCTGCGATGATCGCAGCGATTTTCCTGATGTCGCCAGCCATGGAATCCTGGTGCCTGTTGAACGGGTGCGCGAACATAGTGACTGCCGGGGCGAACGCCAAACGGCCAATCATGCCCGCCTGTTCAAGGTCCACAGGAAAGCGGCCATCCTGCGGCAATCGGCGCAAAGTCGGCGGAACATTTCATGCCGCGCATCTGTATGATCGCCCTCCGTGAATCGAGGAGCGGAAAGCATGAAATTCGATCGGGTCCTGTTTACCGCCGGCGCTGTTTTCGGCGCAGCGGGCGTGGCACTTTCGGCAGCGGCGAGCCATGGCGGCAGCACCAACGTCGCGACAGCGGCCAATTTCCTGCTTTTCCATGCGCCGGCGCTGATCGCGCTGTCCCTGGTGGCAGCCCAGAGCCGCATCCTGCACATCGGGACGGCCATCCTGCTGCTGGCCGTGCTGCTGTTCACAGGCGACCTCTTGGCCCGCGATTATCTCGGCCAGCGGCTGTTTCCCTTCGCCGCCCCCATGGGCGGAACCGGCATGATTTTGGGTTGGCTGACGCTCGCCGCTGGTGCTCTGTTCGCCCCAAGGAACAACTAGAAGTCTAGCCGATCCTGTAGGGAAGGGGATGCCTGACATCCCGGTCGATCACCAGCTTGCGCTTGAGCGGCGGCACGGCGCGCTGCTGGCAGTTGGTGCGCTCGCAGATGCGGCATGAGATGCCGATCGGGTCGAAGGCCGTCTTGCTGCCCAGCTCCAGCCCGTCGGCATAGACGAAATCCTGGGCATAGGTGACCTCGCAGCCGAGCGCGATGGCATAGCGCCGGTGCGGCGCGTTGAAGCCGCCGCCGCCCTTGGAGATCTCCGTGGCGATGCAGAGATAGCGCGCGCCGTCTGGCGTCTCGGCGAGTTGGCGGATGATCCGGCCCGGGTCTCGAAGGCCTGGTGAACATTCCACAGCGGACACGCCGCGCCGAAGCGGGCGAACTGCAGCTTGGCGGCGCTGTGGCGCTTGGTGATGTTGCCGGCGCGGTCGATGCGGGCAAAGAAGATCGGCACGCCCTTGTGGCCCGGCCGCTGCAGCGTGCTGAGCCGATGCGCCACCTGCTCGATCGAGGCACCGAAATGCGCCGCCATCAGTTCGAGATCGTGGCGCAATTCTCCGGCCGCGCGCATGAAGGCCTGGTAGGGGAGGGTCAGCGCGCCGGCGAAATAGTTGCGCAGCCCCATCTTGCAGATTTCCAGCGCCTCGGCGGTGCGGAAATCGGCGGTGCGGGCGATCTGCGCCACCTCGGCCTCCATCTCCATCTCGGCGATCTGGAAGGCGATCTGGAAACTACGGGTGGCGAGCGGCGAGTATGGGTTGAGGAACAACACGCCCGACTTGGCATCGAAGCGCCGCAGCGCATCGTCATTGGCCTCGGCACGGGCAATCCGCACGCCGTGCCGGCTGTCCAGATGTGCTGCGAGCGCCGCATAGCTGTCGCGCTCGCCGATGCCGAGCTCGCCGGCCAGCCGCTCGGCCGCCACGTCGAGGCTATGGATGTAGTTGTCGACGAAGTGGAAGAAGTCGCGCACTTCCTCGTAAGGCGTCGGCTCGGTCAGGCCGACGCTCTTGCCCAGCGTGTCGTCGAGGCTCGCCAGCTGTTCCGAAGTGCGGCGATAGGCCTGGTGCGCCGAGATCAGCGCACGGGCAAAACCCGGCGCGTTCTGCGTCACCAGTTTCAGTTCCTGCAGGTTCGGCGCATAGTTCTCGAACAGCGGATCGCTCAGCGCCTCGGTCAGCGCCGACAACAGCCGGTCGCTGTCGCCTTGCGAAATCTCGGTGATGTCGATCTGGAACTTTTCGGCGAGCGCCAGCAGCACCGAGGCCGAAACCGGGCGCTGGTTGTTCTCGATCTGGTTGAGATAGCTGGTCGAGATGCCGATGCGTTCGGCGAAGCTCGCCTGCGTCGCCTTGTTGGCGTCGCGCAGCTCGCGCACCTTGCGGCCGATGTAGAGTTTGCGTGACACCATGTTTGCAATTTCGCAATTTACAGTTCTCATATTTGTATATTACGCTTTCGCACACTTTCAACTGTTTTCCTGCGCGCGCCACAGGGCTATTGCGCCAACTTCGCTGCTTGCCGCTGACGCGGCGAGAGGCCATTGTTTTCAAACTCGTAGCGCGGGAGAAAGCTCATGACGCTCTACCAAGCCGTCGCCGACAGGCAGACCAGCCGGCTCACCACAATGGACGTCGTTGCCGTCGTCGCGGGTTCACTACTCTTGACGTTGTCCGCAAAGGTCCAGGTGCCGTTCTATCCCGTGCCGATGACCATGCAGACGCTTGTCGTCATCGGCCTCGGCCTGGCGCTCGGTCCGGTGCGCGGTGCCGCTGCGGTGACACTCTATCTGGCACAGGGCGCGCTTGGCTTGCCGGTCTTCGCCGGCACGCCGGAAAAGGGCATCGGCCTCGCCTACATGATGGGCCCGACCGGCGGCTATCTCCTTGGCTACCTGCCTGCCGCCTTGCTCGCCGGCTGGCTGGCCGAGCGCGGCTGGGACCGTAACGTCTTTACCGCCATGCTTGCGGCACTGCTCGCCGGCGCCGTCATCTACGTGCCGGGCCTGCTCTGGCTCGGCGGCGTCATCGGCTGGGACAAGCCGGTTCTCGCTTTCGGTCTCTATCCCTTCATCCCGGGCGACATCGCCAAGGCCGTGCTTGCGGCCATCGCTTTCCCCGCCGCCTGGAAATGGCTTTCCGCAAAGGGCATGAACTGATGCGCGCCGTACTCGAACAACTGGAAGCCCGCCGCGCCGAAGCCCGCCTCGGCGGTGGCCAGAAGCGCATCGACGCCCAGCATGCAAAGGGCAAGCTGACGGCGCGGGAACGCATCGACGTCCTGCTCGACGAAGGCTCGTTCGAAGAGTTCGACATGTATGTCACCCACCGCACCACCGAGTTCGGCATGGCCGAGCAGAAGGTGGCGGGCGACGGCGTCGTCACCGGCTGGGGCACCATCAACGGCCGCCTGGTCTATGTCTTTTCGCAGGACTTCACCGTGCTCGGCGGCTCGCTGTCGGAGACGCACGCCCAGAAGATCTGCAAGATCATGGACATGGCGATGCGCAACGGCGCGCCTGTCATTGGCTTGAACGACTCGGGCGGCGCCCGCATTCAGGAAGGCGTTGCCTCGCTCGCCGGCTATGCCGACGTGTTCAAGCGCAATGTAGACGCCTCGGGCGTGGTGCCGCAGATCTCGGTGATCATGGGCCCGTGCGCCGGCGGTGCCGTCTATTCACCTGCCATGACCGACTTCATCTTCATGGTGCGCGACAGTTCCTACATGTTCGTCACCGGTCCCGACGTGGTGAAGACCGTCACCAACGAGATCGTTACCGCCGAGGAACTGGGCGGCGCGCGCACCCACACCTCGAAATCGTCGGTCGCCGATGGCGCTTATGAAAACGACATCGAAGCGCTGGAGCAGGTTCGCCTGCTGTTCGACTTCCTGCCGCTCAACAACCGTGAAAAGCCCCCTGTTCGTCCGTTCCATGACGATCCCGCGCGGCTGGAGAAGCGCCTTGATACGCTGATCCCCGACAGCGCAGCCAAGCCCTACGACATGAAGGAGCTGATCCTCGCCATCGCCGACGAAGGCGATTTCTTCGAGATCCAGGAAGCCTTCGCCAGGAACATCATCACCGGCTTCATGCGCATCGAGGGCCAGAGCGTCGGCGTCGTCGCCAACCAACCGATGGTGCTGGCCGGCTGCCTCGACATCGACTCTTCGCGCAAGGCGGCGCGCTTCGTGCGTTTCTGCGACGCGTTTTCGATCCCGATCCTGACGCTGGTCGACGTGCCGGGCTTCCTGCCGGGCACGGCCCAGGAATATGGCGGCGTCATCAAGCACGGCGCCAAGCTTCTGTTCGCCTATTCGCAGGCGACCGTTCCGATGGTCACGCTGATCACGCGCAAGGCCTATGGCGGCGCCTATGACGTCATGGCGTCCAAGCATATCGGCGCCGACATCAACTATGCCTGGCCGACGGCCGAGATCGCGGTGATGGGTGCCAAGGGCGCGACCGAAATCCTTTACCGCTCGGAACTCGGCGACGCAGAAAAGATCGCCGCGCGCACCAAAGAATATGAAGAACGCTTCGCCAATCCCTTCGTCGCCGCCGAGCGCGGCTTCATCGACGAAGTGATCATGCCGCATTCGTCGCGCCGCCGCATCGCCCGCGCCTTCGCCGCCCTGCGCGGCAAGAAGGCCGAGGCGCCGTGGAAGAAGCACGACACGATACCGCTGTGAGGGGCGTTATGAGCGATAATGAAACTTCAGCAAAGTCGACCGTAAACCTTGATCTAACTGCAAGCACCAAGGCTGAGTTTAAGGCTGAAATACGCGCTGAGGTCCCCACGACTTCAATGGGTAGATTGGTAGATTCGTTGACTGACATCATTCGACCTTTCTCTGAATCTAGAGGACTTCGAGCTGATCACCTACGTCTTCAACGGGAAGACGTCCTGATTCAAATTGCCCGAAAAGCCAGCGAAAGGCTTCGGCATGAGCAAATTAGTATTCAGCCCGTCTCCAATAAAATCCTTGTTCCTTTTTTGGAAAAGGCCTCGTTAGAAGACCCTACCGATGAGGAAATGGTTTCACGATGGGTCAATTTATTGGCTTCGGCGGCATCGGGTCAGTCATTTCCACCGAGATTGGTATCTACCCTCTCGGAGATGGAAGCCCAAGACGCCCGTTTACTCGAAACGATTTACAGGACGAAACAAATAAAGGAAGGCGTAAAAGAGAGATTATTTGCTTTAGGCGCTGAAGTTGAACCGTTCAATGCGGTTACAAAACACTTTACTTCTTCTGTAATCTACGACGGTATTCAAGACAAGAAAATTCCAGGTAACGCAATATTAGACTATCTTACAGTACTATTGTCAGGACATGGAATATATATGATCTTCGCTGGATATGGTAAGAGACAAAATTACCCCCTCCCCAAGATCATCGATGAGTCATCAATTGCAAGATCTATTGAAGTATTAAGCGCATTGTCTTTGATTCAAAGGGACACAGCGAAAGGATTTCTTGAAAAATATCACTACGATGTACAATTTTATCAAATAACTCCCCTCGGAGTTATGTTGTTAAGTGTGTGCTCGCAGGAAGCAGCGCGCGAAATTAGTGCAATGCGACAGCCTAGGACTGCATAATGTTCAAGAAAATCCTCATCGCCAATCGTGGCGAGATCGCCTGCCGGGTCATCAAGTCGGCCCAGAAACTCGGTATCGCAACGGTCGCCGTCTACTCCGACGCCGACCGCGAGGCATTGCACGTGAAGATGGCCGACGAGGCCGTCCATATCGGGCCGGCGCCGTCGAACCAGTCCTACATCGTCATTCAGAAGATCATCGACGCCGTGCGCCAGACCGGCGCCGATGCCGTGCATCCGGGCTACGGCTTCCTGTCGGAGAACTCGAACTTTGCCGAAGCGCTGAAGGCCGAGGGCGTCGCCTTCATCGGACCGCCGCCCGTTGCCATCGAGGCGATGGGCGACAAGATCACCTCGAAGAAGATCGCGGCTTCCGCCGGCGTTTCGACCGTGCCGGGCCATATGGGCCTGATCGAGGACGCCAGCGAGGCGGTGAAGATCGCCAACCAGATCGGCTATCCCGTGATGATCAAGGCCTCGGCCGGCGGCGGCGGCAAGGGCATGCGCATTGCCTGGAACGACGCCGAGGCGCGCGAGGGCTTCCAGTCGTCGAAGAACGAGGCCAAATCCTCCTTCGGCGACGACCGCATCTTCATCGAGAAATTCGTCACCCAGCCGCGCCACATCGAGATCCAGGTACTGGGCGACCAGCACGGCAACCTGCTCTATCTCGGCGAGCGCGAATGCTCGATCCAGCGCCGCAACCAGAAGGTCATCGAGGAGGCACCGTCGCCCTTCCTCGACGCCGAGACCCGCAAGGCGATGGGCGAGCAGGCCGTGGCGCTGGGCAAGGCCGTCGGCTACTTCTCGGCCGGCACGGTCGAGTTCATCGTCGACGGAGACCGCAACTTCTATTTCCTCGAGATGAACACCCGCCTGCAGGTCGAGCATCCGGTGACCGAGCTGATCACCGGCATCGACCTCGTCGAGGAGATGATCCGCGTCGCCGCGGGCGAAAAGCTGCGCTTCGCCCAGGATGAGGTGAAGCTCAACGGCTGGGCCATCGAGAGCCGGCTTTATGCCGAAGATCCCTACCGCAACTTCCTGCCGTCGATCGGCCGCCTGACTCGCTACCGCCCGCCTGTCGAGGGCAAACGCGACGACGGTACGGTCGTCCGCAACGACACCGGCGTCTTCGAGGGCGGCGAGATCTCGATGTATTACGACCCGATGATCGCCAAGCTCTGCACCTGGGCGCCCGACCGCCTGACGGCTGTCGAGGCGATGGGCCGCGCGCTCGACGACTTCGAGGTCGAGGGCATTGGCCACAATCTGCCGTTCCTGTCGGCGGTCATGGACCATCAGCGCTTCCGCGATGGCCGGCTGACCACCGCCTACATTGCCGAGGAATTTCCCGACGGCTTTACCGGCGTGGCCCCGACCGAGGCGGACGCCCACAAGCTCGCCGCAGTCGCAGCGCTGGTCAACCAGTTCACCCAGCGCCGCGGCGCCCAGATTTCGGGCTCGCTCGCCAACCACCAGCGCCCGGTCGGCACCGACTGGGTGGTGACGCTCGGCGACTTCACGCTGCCGCTGCAGGTCAAGGACGGCGCCGACGGCACGGTGGTCGCGTTCGACGACGGCACGGCCCTTGCGGTTTCGAGCGACTGGATGCCCGGGCACTTGCACGCCAATTTCGCGGTCGGCGGAACGTCCATCGGCGTCAAGGTCTCGCGCTCGGGCACCGGCTGGCGCCTGCGCTGGCGCGGCATGGACGTGGTGACGCATGTGCGCAGCCCGCGTGTCGCCGAACTGGCCAGGCTGATGCCGGTCAAGCTGCCGCCCGACACCTCGAAGATGTTGCTCTGCCCCATGCCGGGCGTGGTGACATCGATCCTGGTCAAGGCGGGCGACGAAGTCGAAGCCGGCCAGTCGCTGGCGACCGTCGAAGCGATGAAGATGGAGAACGTGCTGCGCGCCGAGCGCAAGAGCACGGTCAAGCGCGTGGCTGCAACGGCGGGCGAAAGCCTCGCTGTCGACGAGCTGATCATGGAGTTCGAGTGATGGCGCATGGCGCCCTTTCACCCTCCCCCTGTGGGGAGGGTCGATCCGCGAAGCGGAGCGGGGTGGGGGTCTGACGACCGAATCCATCGCCGCAGGAACTCGACTTAGCCCTCTTACCCCCACCCCGGACCTGCGGTCCGACCCTCCCCACAAGGGGGAGGGTGAGCGCCCGCGCCTGAGGAGGCCCCAATGACCGACAAACCATCCATCGATTCCTGGAAGAAGCTCGCAGAACGCGAGATCAAGGCTTCGCCTGACACGCTGACCTGGAACACGCCCGAGGGCATCGACGTGAAGCCGCTCTACACGGCCGACGATCTCGAAGGCATCGGCCATCTCGGAACGCTGCCGGGCTTCGAGCCGTTCCTGCGCGGCCCGCGCGCCAGCATGTATGCCGGCCGCCCCTGGACCATCCGGCAATATGCCGGCTTTTCGACGGCGGAGGCGTCCAACAACTTCTACCGCAAGGCGCTCGCCGCCGGCCAGCAGGGCGTGTCGGTGGCCTTCGATCTCGCCACCCATCGCGGTTACGACAGCGACCATCCGCGCGTCGAAGGCGATGTCGGCAAGGCCGGCGTGGCGATCGACTCGGTCGAGGACATGAAGATCCTGTTCGACGGCATCCCGCTCGAAAAGGTCTCGGTGTCGATGACGATGAACGGCGCGGTGATCCCGATCCTCGCCAATTTCATCGTCGCCGGCGAGGAGCAGGGCGTCTCGCGCGACAAGCTGTCGGGGACCATCCAGAACGACATCCTCAAGGAGTTCATGGTCCGCAACACCTACATCTACCCGCCCGAGCCCTCGATGCGCATCGTTGCCGACATCATCGAGTACACGGCGAAGGAGATGCCGAAGTTCAACTCGATCTCGATCTCCGGCTATCACATGCAGGAGGCCGGCTCGACGCTGGTGCAGGAACTCGCCTTCACGCTGGCCGACGGGCGCGAATATGTCCGTGCAGCTTTGAAGAAGGGCCTCAATGTCGACGACTTTGCCGGCCGGCTGTCGTTTTTCTTCGCCATCGGCATGAACTTCTTCATGGAAGCAGCCAAGCTGCGCGCTGCGCGCCTTTTGTGGTCGCGCATCATGACCGAGTTCGAGCCGAAAAAGACCTCGTCGCTGATGCTGCGCACCCACTGCCAGACCTCCGGCGTGTCGTTGCAGGAACAGGACCCCTACAACAACATCGTTCGCACCGCCTTCGAGGCGATGTCGGCGGCGTTGGGCGGCACCCAGTCGCTGCACACCAACTCCTTCGACGAGGCGATAGCCCTGCCGACCGAGTTTTCAGCCCGCATCGCCCGCAACACCCAGCTGATCCTCCAGCACGAGACCGGCGTCACCAAGGTCGTCGACCCGCTCGCCGGCTCCTATTATGTCGAGGCGCTGACCAACGACCTAGTCGAAAAGGCCTGGGCGCTGATCGAGGAGGTCGAGGCGATGGGCGGCATGACCAAGGCAGTCGCCACAGGCCTGCCCAAGCGCCTGATCGAGGAGGCGGCGACCCGCAAGCAGGCGGCTATCGACCGCGGCGACGAGGTCATCGTCGGCGTCAACAAATACCGCCTCGAGCAGGAAGACCATCTCGACATTCTCGAGATCGACAACTCCGCCGTCCGCGTGTCGCAGATCGCTCGCATCGAGCAGACACGGCGCCAGCGCGACCCCAAGCGTGTCGAGGACGCGCTTGCCGCGCTTGAGAAGGTCGCCCGGTCAGGCGAAGGCAACATCCTCACTGCTGCCGTCGAGGCGTCGCGCGCGCGCGCCACGGTCGGCGAGATCTCGGACGCCATGCGCCGCGCCTTCGGCGATCATGCGGCCGTCCCGGAAGTGGTCGAGAACGTCTACGGCAAGGCCTATGACGATGAGCCGGAGTTCCAGACGCTGGTATCGCGCCTCGAGCAGTTTGCCGGCTCACTAGGTGAGAAACCGCGCATCATGGTGGCCAAGCTCGGCCAGGACGGCCACGACCGCGGCGCCAAGGTGATCGCGTCCGCTTTTGGCGACATCGGCTTCGAGGTCATTGCCGGGCCGCTGTTCCAGACCCCTGGCGAGGCTGCCGATACGGCGATTGCGTCCAGGGTCCACGTCGTCGGCATGTCGTCGCTGGCAGCTGGCCACAAGACGCTCGCACCGCAGTTGGTCGACGCGCTCAAGGCTAAGGGTGCTGACAACATCATCGTCGTGGTCGGCGGTGTCATCCCGCGTCAGGACTACCAGTACCTGCTCGATCACGGTGTGTCAGCCGTCTTCGGCCCGGGCACCAACGTGCTCGATGCAGCGCGCGCCGTGCTCGACCTGATGGAAGGCAAGCGCCGCAATCAGTGAGCGCTGCGCAGGACAAATGAAAAAGGCCCGCTCGCGCGGGCCTTTTCTGTTGGTAATGCTAGGCCGCCTTCCGGCCGATGGAGATGTACTGGAGGCCATGGCGGGCGACGACCGCGGGGTCGTAGAGGTTGCGACCGTCGAAGATGACCGGCGTCGCAAGCGCCTGCTTGATCGTCTCGAAGGACGGTGCCCGGAAGTTCTTCCACTCGGTGGCGATCAGCAGCGCATCGGCGCCGCGCAGCGCCGCCTCCTTGGTGCCGCAGAGCAGCAGGTCGTCGCGCTGGCCATAGATCTGCTGCGCCTCGTTCATCGCCTCGGGATCGTAGGCCTGGACCTTGGCGCCAGCGGCCCACAGCGCTTCCATCAGGACGCGGGCCGGGGCCTCGCGCATGTCGTCGGTGTTGGGCTTGAACGCCAGCCCCCACAGCGCAAACGTCTTGCCCGCGAGATCGCCGTTGAAGTGACCCTTGAGCTTGTCGAACAGCACCGCCTTCTGGGCGTTGTTGCGCTCCTCGACCGACTTCAGCAGCACCGGCTCGAAGCCGACATCGTCGGCGGTGCGGATCAGCGCGCGCACGTCCTTGGGAAAACACGAGCCGCCATAACCCAGGCCGGGATAGATGAAGTGGTAGCCGATGCGCGGGTCCGAGCCGATGCCCTTGCGCACCTCCTCGATGTCGGCGCCGAGCAGCTCGGCCAGGTTGGCCATCTCGTTCATGAAGCTGATCTTGGTCGCCAGCATGCAGTTGGCGGCATATTTGGTGAACTCGGCCGAGCGCACGTCCATCACGATCATCTTCTCGTGGTTGCGGTTGAACGGCGCATAGAGCTCGCGCATCACCGCCTCGGCGGCCTCGCTTTCGGTGCCGACGATGATGCGGTCGGGCTTCATGCAGTCGGCGACCGCCGAACCCTCCTTGAGGAACTCCGGATTGGAGACGACGTCGAAGGCCAGCTCCTCGCGGCCGCGCGTCTTCAGCGCCGAAGCGATCGCCGCTCGTACCTTGTCGGCGGTGCCGACCGGCACGGTCGACTTGCCGACGACGATCTTGGGTTCGACCATCTCGCGGCCGATCGTCTCGGCCACGGCCAGGACATATTTGAGATCGGCCGAGCCGTCCTCGCCCGGCGGCGTGCCGACCGCGATCATCTGGATCTCGCCGTGACGCACGGCCAGCACCGCATCCGTGGTGAAGACGATGCGGCCCGCCGCATGGTTGTCACGCACCAGCGCCTCCAGCCCCGGCTCGAAGATCGGCACGAACCCCTGGTTCAGCCGCTCGACCTTGGCCGCATCGACATCGACGCAGACGACGTCATGGCCGACCTCGGCCAGCACCGCCGCCTGCACAAGACCGACATAGCCGATTCCAAATACCGTGAGCTTCATACGGTCCGTTCCTGTTCGCCGCCCGCTTTGACGGCGTAGATACAGGAATTCGGCACGGCGCACCAATGCCGCTGTTGCGATCAGACGGCGACGGAATGGCGCGCCGTTCCCTGGCCGAGATAGGCGTCGAAATGCGCGGCGATCGAGCGGACGAAGGGCTTGCCGCGTTCGGTGACGACAAAGCGGTTGCCGGCACGGCCAAAGATGCCGTTTCGGTCGTTGACGGCCAGCAATTCGGCCTCGGCGATCACCGCACGGGCCGGCTCGCCAAAGCGTGAAAGCAGCTCGCAGCGGGAGACGGAAAAGTCGCACATCAGCCGCTCGATGACCCAGGCGCGCATGCGGTCGGCATCGGACAGCGCCACCCCGCGCACGGTGGCCAGGCCGCCGGCCAGAACGCGGCGCTCGTATTCGCCGGTCGCCGGCATATTCTGGACATAGCCCTGCGGCAACAGCCCGATGGACGAGGCGCCGAGCCCGATCAGCGCGTCGGCCTGGTCGGTGGTGTAGCCCTGGAAATTGCGCCGCAGCGTGCCCGAGCGCGCGGCAACCGCAAGGCTGTCTTCGGGCAGCGCGAAATGGTCCATGCCGACCGTTTCGTAGCCGGCCGCGAGGATCAGGCGGCTCGCCGCCTCGGCCTGCTCCAGCCGTGCGGCCGCGTCGGGCAGCAGCGCCTCGTCGATCATGGTCTGGTGTTTCTTCATCCAAGGCACATGGGCATAGCCGAACAGGGCGATGCGGTCCGGCCTGAGCGACAGCACCTTTTCGGTGGTCGCTTCGATCGAAGCCAGCGTCTGGTGCGGCAGCCCGTAGAGCATATCGAGATTGACCGAATGTACGCCGCGGGCCCTGACGGCATCGATGACCCATTTTGTCTGTTCGAAGGTCTGCTCGCGGTTGATCGCCTGCTGCACGCGCTCGTCGAAATCCTGGACGCCGAGGCTGGCGCGCGTCATGCCGATGGCGGCCAGCGCGTCGAACCGCACCTCGTCCATGTCGTTGGGGTCCATCTCGACGCTGATCTCGGCGTCGGGCGCAAAGGCGAAGCTGGCGCGCAGCCTGCCGCCCAGGGCCAGGATGTCGTCGGCCTGGAGCAAGGTCGGCGAGCCGCCGCCGAAATGCAGCGCCGTGGCGCGCAGCCGGTTGCCGGCGAGTGCGGCGATGCTGGCGATTTCGGCGTCGAGCGCCTTGAGGTAACGCGCCACCGGATCATATTGTCGCGTCTGCTTGGTATGGCAGGCGCAGAACCAGCACAGCCGGTCGCAATAGGGGATGTGGACATAGAGCGACGCCGGCGCGCCCCTCGGCAGCGCCCGCAGCCAGTCGGAATAGGTCGAGGTCGACACATCGGCGCCGAAATGCGGGGCGGTGGGATAACTTGTATACCGCGGCACCGGGCTTGCGTATTTTTCGACGAGGCTTCTGTCCATTGTCATCTCCGTCAATGGCCCAGCATCGGACGGAAGCAGCGGCAACACCTTGACCTGGATCAAGAAAGCCAGGGCGGGAGACACAATGACACGGTTCCTATTACCCTCCGCGATCCCTAGATTGAGCAAATCAGACGCCGGACGATGCGATGACCATCCGCCAGGACATTCACAATTCTGAGATACCCGCGCTGTGCCGCTCCTGTGAGGCACGGCATCGCGGCGTCTGCGGAGCGCTGACCACCGATCAGCTGGTCGAGCTCAGCCGCCACACGACCAAGCGCAAGGTCGATCCGGGCACGGTGCTGGTGTCGGACGCCGACACCATCGACAGCTATGCCAATGTGCTCGCCGGCGTGGTCAAGCTGACCAAGACCCTGCCCGACGGCCGCCAGCAGATCGTCGGCCTGCAATTCGCACCCGATTTCCTTGGCCGTCCGTTCAAGCACGAGAGCTCGATCACCGCCGAGGCGGCGACCCCGGTACGCGTCTGCGCCTTCCCCAAGAAGTCACTCGACCGGATGATCGAACAGGCGCCTGAACTCAGTCACCGGCTGCACCTTCAGGCCCTCAACGAACTCGACGAAGCCCGGGACTGGATGCTGATGCTTGGGCGCAAGACCGCCTCCGAGCGGGTCGCATCCTTCCTGCATCTCATTGCCCGCCACAGCGATCCCGAAGCAGAAATCAGCGGAGAGATCAGCTTCGACCTGCCGCTAACCCGTGCCGACATCGCCGATTTCCTGGGCCTGACCATCGAGACCGTCAGCCGGCAGCTGACCAAGCTGCGCAAGGACGGCCTGATCACGGTCGAGAACAACCGCCACATCACCGTCTTCGACGTCGCCAGGCTGGAACGTCGCGCCAACGTCTGATCGCTCGGCTCAATCGCCGGATGACAGCACCGGGAGCACATGGTCGCGCTCGAAGGCGATGTGCCTTCGCAATGCCCCGAAGAATCCGCGCAGCATGAAGCCCAGCGTCTCCGGGTTTTCCGCCCGGCCGCGGCGTGCCGTCGCACGCAGCACATCGCGCAGCTCGGCGGCATAGCCTTCATCCTCGAAATGCTCGTTCTTGAGCCGCTCGACCGTCTCGCGTGCCTCGCCACCATGCGCCAGGCGCGCGGCGAACTGCGGATGGAGCCGCTGTTCCTCGAAGCGATGGACCTTGACCATCGCGGGCCCGAGGGCTCTTGCCGCGAGCACGCAACTGCGTCGGTCGATCTCGTTGGGCAGGGAATCGGCGATTTCCTCCAGCCTGTCGCACAGCGCAAGCATTTCCGCATGCGCGCGCTGTATGGCCGCGACCGCGTCAAGTAGAGCGGCGTCGTCCGATCCGGCCTTCATTTCCGAGCGCGCATTCATCTTGTTTGAAAGTTCCTCATTGGCCCAAGGCTGGTCTGCCCGGCGGCGCTTGACCTTGATCCAGATCAAGGCAGGGTGGGCAATTGTCATGGATGTGTGCCGTCTGGTGCCGACGCGAGCTTTCGGCGCCCAGCTACCGTCGGGGATCGCTCATGAAATACGCAATGGAAACAATCCTGCTGGCATTGGCGGCCTTTGCCGCCTTGCTCGGCGCCGCCTTCGCCAAGGACAGCCAGTTCGGCGCCCATATGTGGGTGCTGTTCTTCGTGCTGACCGCGAGCGTCATCGTCCTGATGCGCACCAGCAGCTATGCGCCGGTTGACATCCTGGCCGAGGACAAGTCAGCCTACATGGACGGGCCGATCCGCTACGGTGTCATCGCCACCGTCTTCTGGGGCGTGACCGGCTTTCTCGTTGGCGTCATCGTTGCGGCACAGCTTGCCTTCCCCGACCTCAACATCGAGCCGTGGCTGAACTTCGGGCGCCTGCGCCCGCTGCACACCTCGGCCGTGATCTTCGCCTTCGGCGGCAACGCGCTGATCGCCACCTCGTTCTACGTGGTCCAGCGCACGTCGCGCGCGCGTCTCTTCGGCGGCAATCTCGCCTGGTACGTGTTCTGGGGCTACCAGCTGTTCATCGTCATGGCAGCCACCGGCTATCTCCTCGGCATCACCCAGAGCCGCGAATATGCCGAGCCGGAATGGTATGTCGACATCTTCCTGACCGTCGTCTGGGTCGCCTACCTCATCGTCTTCCTCGGCACGATCCTGAACCGCAAGGAGCCGCATATCTATGTGGCCAACTGGTTCTACCTAGCCTTCATCGTCACCATCGCCATGCTGCACATCGTCAACAACCTGGCGGTGCCGGCGTCCTTCCTCGGTTCGAAGAGCTATTCGCTGTTCTCGGGCGTGCAGGATGCGCTGACGCAGTGGTGGTACGGCCATAACGCCGTCGGCTTCTTCCTGACCGCCGGCTTCCTCGGCATGATGTACTATTTCGTGCCCAAGCAGGCCGAGCGCCCGGTCTATTCCTACCGGCTGTCGATCATCCACTTCTGGTCGCTGATCTTCCTCTACATCTGGGCCGGCCCGCACCACCTGCATTACACCGCCCTGCCCGACTGGGCGCAGACGCTCGGCATGGTGTTCTCGATCATGCTGTGGATGCCTTCCTGGGGCGGCATGATCAACGGCCTGATGACGCTGTCCGGCGCCTGGGACAAGATCCGCACCGATCCGATCATCCGCATGATGGTGGTGGCCATCGCCTTCTACGGCATGTCGACCTTCGAAGGTCCGATGATGTCGATCAAGGCGGTCAACTCGCTCAGCCACTACACCGAGTGGACCATCGGCCACGTGCACTCCGGCGCGCTCGGCTGGAACGGCATGATCACCTTCGGCGCCATCTACTTCCTGGTGCCGCGCCTGTGGGGCCGCGAGCGGCTCTACTCGATGCGCCTGGTCACCTGGCACTTCTGGCTGGCTACCCTCGGCATCGTCGTCTACGCCGCCGTCATGTGGGTTGCCGGCATCAGCCAGGGCCTGATGTGGCGCGAATACGACGAGCAGGGCTTCCTGGTCTATTCCTTCGCCGAAAGCGTCGCGGCCATGGTCCCCTACTACATCGTCCGCACCATCGGCGGCCTGATGTTCCTCGCCGGTGCGCTGGTCATGGCCTGGAACGTCTACATGACCATCCGCGGCCACGTGCGCCAGGAAGAGCCGCTGCCCGGCGCGGCCCCTGCACTCCAGCCTGCCCAGTAAGGAGCCCGACATGGCACTGCTCGACAAACACAAGACCATCGAGAAGAACGCGACGCTCCTGCTGGTCGGCACGCTGCTGGTCGTCAGCATCGGCGGCTTGGTCCAGATCACGCCTCTCTTCTACCTCGAGAACACCATAGAGAAGGTCGAGGGCATGCGTCCCTACTCGCCGCTGGAGCTGGCCGGCCGCAACATCTACATCCGCGAGGGCTGCTACACCTGCCACAGCCAGATGATCCGGCCGTTCCGCGACGAGGTGGAGCGCTACGGCCACTACAGCCTGGCGGCCGAGTCGATGTACGACCATCCCTTCCAGTGGGGATCGAAGCGCACCGGCCCGGACCTTGCCCGCGTCGGCGACCGCTATTCCAACGAATGGCACGTCCAGCACCTGATCGAACCGCGTTCGGTGGTGCCGGAATCGGTGATGCCGAGCTACGCCTTCCTCAAGGAGACGCCGCTTGCGGTCAACACGATCAGCTACGACCTGACGGCCAACCGCCGGGTCGGCGTGCCCTACAGCGACGAGATGATCGCCAGCGCCGAGGCCGACATCAAGGCGCAGGCCGACCCGAACGCCGACACCTCGGGCGTCCTGGCCCGCTACCCCAAGGCCAAGCTCGGCGACTTCGACGGCAACCCGGCGGCACTGACCGAAATGGATGCGCTGGTCGCCTATCTGCAGATGCTTGGCACGCTGGTCGACTTCTCGACCTACGACGCGGCCGCCGGCTACCGCTAGGAGATCTGTCATGGACTACACCACGTTGAGACAATTCGCCGACAGCTGGGGGCTGCTGGCGATGACCGTCTTCTTCATCGGCGCCGTGATCTTCGCGCTTCGCCCGGGCAGCCGCGAAGCGGCCGAACGGGCCGCACAAATTCCGCTCAAGGAGGACTGATCTGTGAGCGAAAAGCAAATCGACGAACTGTCCGGCGTCGAGACCACCGGACATGAATGGGACGGCATCCAGGAACTCAACAATCCGATGCCGCGCTGGTGGCTGTGGACCTTCTACGCCACCATCGTTTGGGCGGTTGCCTACAGCATCGCCTATCCGGCCTGGCCGATGATCAGCACCGCGACGACCGGCCTGCTGGGCTATTCAAGCCGCGTCGACGTCAAGAACGAGCTCGCCGCCGCCGAAGAGGCCAAGAGCGCCTATGTCGAGGCAGTCAGCGCGAAGAGCGTCGGCGATATCCTGGCCGACCCGGAGCTCAGGCAGTTCGCCACCGCCGCCGGTTCGGCAGCTTTCAAGGTCAACTGCATCCAGTGCCACGGCTCTGGTGCGCAGGGCTCGCCAGGCTTTCCCAACCTGAACGACGACGAATGGCTGTGGGGCGGCAACATCGACCAAATCTACCAGACCATCGCGCACGGCGTCCGCTTTGCCGGCGACGAGGAAACCCATGTCTCGGAGATGCCGGCTTTCGCCGAGGTTCTCGAACCGCAGCAGATCAACGAGGTCGCCGCCTATGTCGCCAGCCTCGAGGGTCAGGCCGACACGCCCGACCTGGTGCCCGCCGGTGCGCAGGTATTCGCCGACAATTGTGCCGCCTGCCATGGCGAGGACGCCAAGGGCAACAAGGAAATGGGCGCGCCCGACCTGACCGACGCCATCGCGCTCTATGCCTCGGGGCAGGCCGCCATCGCCCAGCAGGTACGTCACCCCAAGCACGGCGCCATGCCCGCCTGGGGCGAGCGACTGGGCGACGTGAAGGTCAAGGAGCTTGCCATCTTCGTCCATTCGCTCGGCGGCGGCGAATAACCCTCCATCGCCGTGGGGTGATGGACGAAGGCGGGGGAGAGGCTCGGCAGCAATGCCGGGCCTCGACGCGCAAAGACCCGGGGATTGACCTGGGTCAAGGCCGGACTTCAGCCGGCCGGGCATAACAGGCCAACCCGGGTGATGGGTTGCAGGAGACTTAGATGCTTGACGAGACCGAAGTCGAGAGGCTCGAGGTAGAGGCGGTCAACTCCGCCAAGACCCGCCAACCTCTGTACAGCGCGCGCAAGAAGGTCTTTCCCAAGCGCGCTTCCGGTCGATTCCGCCAGTTCAAATGGCTGATCATGCTGATCACGCTCGGCATCTACTACCTGACGCCGTGGATCCGCTGGGACCGCGGTCCCTATGCGCCCGACCAGGCGGTTCTGCTCGACATCGCCAACCGCCGCTTCTACTTCTTCGCCATCGAGATCTGGCCGCAGGAATTCTTCTACGTCGCGGGCCTTTTGGTGATGGCCGGCATCGGCCTGTTCCTCGTCACCTCCACCGTCGGCCGCGCCTGGTGCGGCTACACCTGCCCGCAGACCGTCTGGGTCGATCTGTTCCTGGTGGTCGAGCGTGGCATCGAGGGTGACCGCAACGCCCGCATCAAGCTCGACGCGGCGCCGATGTCCGCGGCAAAATTGGCCAAGCGCACGCTCAAGCACGCCATCTGGCTCGTCATCGCGGTGGCCACCGGCGGCGCCTGGATCTTCTACTTCGCCGACGCGCCCAGATTGCTGGGCGACTTCGTGACCGGCCAGGCAGCGCCGGTCGCCTACATGACGGTCGCCATTCTCACCGCCACCACCTATGTCTTCGGCGGCCTGATGCGCGAACAGGTCTGCACCTACATGTGCCCGTGGCCGCGCATCCAGGCGGCGATGCTCGACGAAAACTCGCTGACCGTCACCTACAACGACTGGCGCGGCGAGCCGCGCTCGCGCCATGCCAAGAAGGCTGCCGCCGAAGGCCTTTCCGTCGGCGATTGCGTCGACTGCAACGCCTGCGTGGCGGTCTGCCCCATGGGCATCGACATCCGCGACGGCCAGCAGCTCGAATGCATCACCTGTGCGCTCTGCATCGATGCCTGCGACAGCGTCATGGACAAGATCGGCAAGGAACGCGGCCTGATTTCGTATGCCACGCTTGCCGACTACCAGTCGAACATGGCGATCGCCACCGACCCGGTCACGGCCACGATCGACCCCAAGCGGGTGCGCAATTCCGAGGGCAGGCTCAATGCGGCAATCGCCCATTTCCGCCTTGGCCGCATCTTCCGGCTGCGCACCCTGATCTATGCCGGCGCCTGGAGCTTGATCGGTGTTGCCTTGCTCGTTGCCCTGCTCAGCCGCGACCGGCTGGAGGTCAACGTGCTGCAGGACCGCAATCCGCAATTCGTGCGCCTGGCCGACGGCTCGATCCGCAACGGCTACACCGTCAAGCTGCTCAACATGGTGCCTGAACCGCGCACCATCGTGCTCCGCATGGAGGGCCTGCCGGAAGCGATGATGACCGTGGTCGGCATGGACCTGCCGGAGGGCCGTTCGGTCACGGTCGAGGCCGAGCCGGACAGGCTCAAGACGATCAGGGTTTATGTCCGCCTGCCGCGCGAAAGCCTGGCCGAGGGCCAGAGCTTCAAGTTCATCGTCGAGGACAAGGCAAGTTCCGAAGCCGACTCCTATGTTGCAAACTTCAACGTCCCGGAGGCAGGCAAATGAACTCTCGCGCCGGTCAGCCCAGGCAGTTCACCGGCTGGCACATGCTGGCGATCATGGTCGCCTTCTTCGGCGTCATCATCGCGGTCAACCTGCTGATGGCGACCTTCGCCAACACCAGCTGGACTGGCCTTGTCGTCCAGAACACCTATGTCGCCAGCCAGCAGTTCAATGAGCGCGTCGCCGAATCCCGCGCCCAGGCTGCCCTCGGCTGGAAGGGCACGCTGACGATCGCCGGCGGCGAGATCCGCTACAGCCTTGTCGATGCGTCAGGCACGCCTGTTCGAGCCGAGAACGTCACCACCTCCTTCCGCCGCCCCGCCTACGAGGCCGAGGACTGGAAGGTAACGCTCGCTCGCAAGGCCGATGGCACCTTTTCGGCGAAGGCTGCCGTCCGCGACGGCATCTGGATCGTCAATACAGAGGCAATGACGACAGTCGGGGCGCCCTACCAGGAAGCACGCCGGATCGTCGTGGCCAATGGAGCGGTGAAATGAACTGCTGTGGTCCTGACGCCGATGCCGCCCTCAGCCTGCCCTCGGCTGCCGCCAGGGGGCCGTCGCGCGAAGAACTGGCGCTGTCCAGCCGCACCCTGCCCGGCGGCATGCGTCAGACCGACCTCTCCGTTCCCGGCGTGCATTGCGGCGCCTGCATGACCAATATCGAAGCCGCCCTCGGCCGCCTCGACGGCGTCGACCATGCGCGCGTCAACCTTTCGACCAAGCGTGTCTCGGTGCGCTGGCGCGAGGATGCCGGCGCACCCGACATCGCCGAGGCGCTTGGGCGGCTGGGCTATGAAAGCCATCTCTTCGAGCAAGGCGCCGACGACAAGGACGAGACGCTTGCCGAACTCATCCGCGGCTTGGGCATCGCCGGTTTCGCCGCCGGCAACATCATGCTGCTGTCGGTCTCGGTATGGTCAGGTGCAACCGATGCCACGCGTGACCTGTTCCATTGGATCTCGGCACTGATCGCCCTGCCGGCACTCGCTTATGCCGGCCGCATCTTCTTCCGTTCCGCCTGGGGCGCACTGCGCAACGGCCGCACCAACATGGACGTGCCAATCTCCATCGGCATCCTGCTCGCCTACAGCATGAGCCTGTATGATACCGCCAACAGCGGCCCGCACGCCTATTTCGACGCCTCGGCCTCGCTGCTGTTCTTCCTGCTGATTGGCCGCACGCTGGACCACGTCATGCGCGAGCGTGCCCGCGTCGCCGTCAAGGGCCTGGCCCGGTTCGCCGCCCGCGGCGCGACCGTGCTCAACCCCGACGGCAGCAGCGCCTATCTGCCGGTCAGCGACATCAAGCCGGGCACCCACATCCTGCTGTCGGCCGGCGAACGCGTGCCTGTTGACGCCAGGGTGCTCAAGGGCCGCTCCGAGCTGGACTGCGCCATCGTCTCGGGCGAAAGCGATCCTGTCGCCGTCGAGGCCGGTGCCGCGCTGCGCGCCGGCACGCTCAATCTCACCGGCCCGCTGACCATCGAAGCAACCGCGGCGGCACAGGATTCGTTCCTCGCCGAGATAATGCGGCTGATGGAAGCCGCCGAGAGCGGCCGCGGCGGCTATCGCCGCGTCGCCGACCGGGCGGCCGCGCTGTACGCCCCTATCCTGCATTTGACCGCGTTCCTGACCTTCATCGGCTGGATGGTCGCAGCAGGCAACTGGCACCAGGCCATCACCATCGCCATTGCCGTGCTGATCATCACCTGCCCCTGCGCGCTGGGCCTTGCGGTGCCGATCGTGCAAGTGGCCGCCGCGCGGCGCCTTTTCGAGAACGGCATCATGGTTAAAGACGGCTCAGCAATGGAGCGGCTGGCCGAGGTCGACACCGTCGTCTTCGACAAGACCGGCACGCTGACGCTCGGCATGCCACGGCTGGTCAATGCCAACGAGATGTCGCCTGATGCACTAGCGCTGGCAGCAGCTATCGGCCGGCATTCGCGTCACCCGATCTCGCGCGCTCTGGCAGAAATCCCGGTTGAAATGCCGGCAAAGGAATGGGCATTCGACGCGGTTGAAGAAATTCCCGGCTTCGGGCTCGAAGCCAGGAGCGGCACCGACACCTACCGTCTGGGCCGTGCCGCCTGGGCGCTCGACGAGGCGAACACCGCCGCCGGCACGGTACTGTCGAAGAACGGTACCGGCCTCGCCGAGTTCATCTTCGAGGACCGGCTGCGCGCCGACGCTATGGCCGCCGTTTCCGCGCTGCGCGACAGGGGCCTGGCGATCGAGATCGTTTCCGGCGACCGGCCGGATGCGGTGGCATCAGTCGCCGCATCCTTGGGCATCGACCAGTTCTCTTCGGGCGTGCTGCCCAATGGCAAGGTCGCCCGGCTTGAGGCGCTCAAGGCCGAGGGCCGCAAGGTGATGATGGTTGGTGACGGGCTCAACGACGCCCCGGCGCTGGCTGCGGCGCATGTCTCCATGGCTCCGGCCAGTGCTGCCGATATCGGCCGCAGTGCCGCCGACTTCGTCTTCCTGCGCGAAAGCCTGTCGGCAATCCCGCTGGCGCTGGCGACATCGAGGGAAGCAAGCCGCCTGATCCGGCAGAATCTCATGCTGGCTATCGTCTACAATGCCGTCGCCGTGCCGATTGCCCTGCTCGGCTACGTCACCCCGCTGGTTGCGGCTCTGGCAATGTCGGGGTCTTCAGTTATTGTCATCGCCAATGGATTGCGGCTCGGCACCGGCAAGACCAGGTCACCAAGACCTGCCGCCGGTCAGGGGCAACCCTTTCCAACCAAGGAGGCAATGGCATCATGACCGGTCTGTTGTTCCTGCTCCCCGTCGCACTTCTCCTCGGCGGACTCGGGCTTGCGGCGTTTCTCTGGTCGCTGCACAGCGGCCAGTACGACGACATGGATGGCGCAGCCGAACGCATCCTGGTCGACGACGACTAGAGCGCGGACAAAAATGCTGCGGCAGCCCGAAGGCCTGTGCTAACAGGGCGGCATGGCGCAGAAGAAAGCTCACGAGGTCGATTCCTGGCTCGCACGCCCCGCAGCCGAAGCGGTGATCGTGCTGATCTACGGTCCTGATCGCGGTCTCGTTTCCGAACGTGCGGCAGCCTTTGCCGCCAAGACCGGCCTTCCTCTCGACGATCCGTTCTCGGTGGTGAAGCTCGACGCCGCCGATGTCGAACGCGACAGCGGTCGCCTCGTCGACGAAGCGCGGACCGTTCCGATGTTTGCGCCGCGACGCCTGATCTGGGTGCGCAACGCAGCCGCCCAGAAGAGCCTGGCCGACGACGTCAAGGCCCTCGTCGCCGATCCGCCGCGCGATGCGATCGTATTGATCGAGGCCCAGGACCTCAAGAAAGGCGCACCGCTGCGCACCGTGGTCGAGGGCGCTTTTGCCGGCATGGCCCTGCCCTGCTACGGCGACGAGGCGCGCGATATCGAGACCCTTATCGACGAAGAGTTGCGTGCCGCCGGCCTGACGATGGCGATGGATGCCCGCAATGCGCTGCGCCGCAGCCTCGGTGGCGACCGCCTGGCGACGCGCGGCGAAGTTCAGAAGCTCACGCTCTACGCCATGGGACGCGGCGAGATCAGCCTCGACGACGTCAAGGCGATGACCGGCGATGTCTCCGCGCTTTCTCTCGACGATGCCATCGACGCCGCCCTTGGCGGCAACATCGCCGAGTTCGACGCGGCCTTCACCAAACAGTGCCAGACCGGCAGCCAGGCAGCCCAGTTGCTGGCAACTGCGACCCGCCACCTGCAAAACATCCATTTGATGCGCGGCGAAATGGAATCGGGCAGCCGCAACGCCGCAGCCGTGATCGCAGCCGCGCGGCCGCCGGTGTTCTTCGCCCGTCGCCGTGCAGTCGAGCGCGCGCTGGCAGGCTGGACTGCGGCGGCGCTGAGCCGCGCGCTTGTGCGGCTGCAGTCAACAACCTTGCAGACGCGACGTCGACCGGACCTCGCCATTGCCCTGGCCAGGCAAGCGATGCTGGGCATCGCCGTCGAAGGTGCACGCTTGGCCGGCGGACGGCGTTGAAAGCAGAACGCCGGCTAAGAAGCCGGCGTTCGCAGAATAAGAATCAATCGAATCAATTAGATACGTTCGCTCTTCAGGCGGCGGCATAGATCGTCCAGCTGTTCGAGCGAGCGGTAGCTGATGCGCAGCTCGCCGCCCTTTTCCTTGTGAGCGATCGAAATTTTCATGCCGACGACGTCGGTGAGCAGCTTTTCCAGTGCGATCGTGTCCGGATCCTTCTCGACCAGACGTGCCGGCTGCTTCTCCATTACGGCGTCCGCCGGAAGCTGGGCCAGAGCCTCCGCCTGGCGCACCGACAGGCCTTCTTCAACGATCCGCTTGGCCAGACCGGCCGGGTCCTGGGCAGTGATCAGGGCGCGCGCGTGGCCGGCGGACAATTCGCCATTGATCAGCATGTCGCGCACCACGTCCGGCAGCTTGAGCAGCCGCAGCGTATTGGCGACATGGCTGCGGCTCTTGCCGATGACCTGGCCGAGATCGGCTTGGGTGTAGCTGTGGTCGTCGATCAGCTGCTGGTAGCCCATCGCCTCTTCGATGGCGTTGAGATCGGAGCGCTGCACGTTTTCGATGATGGCGAGTTCAAGCGCCGTCCGGTCATTGACGTCACGGACAATGACCGGGATCTCGTTGACCCCTGCGCGCTGGGCTGCGCGCCAGCGACGCTCGCCAGCGATGATTTCATAGCGCCCTGACTGGGCGGCGGGCCGCACGACGACCGGCTGCACCAGGCCATGCTCGCGGATCGACTGCGCCAGGTCGGCCAATTCGGCCTCGCCGAAATGGCGCCGCGGATTGCGCGGGTTCGGACTGACGAATTCGATCGGTACCCGTCCATCGGCTAGCGCTGCGGGCTTTTCGGGAACAACCGGCTTGTCCATTTCGCCGATCAGTGCGGCAAGTCCTCGCCCAAGGCGCTTTCTGGAAAGGTCTTCGTTCATGTCTAACCCAGCTTGTTTCGAGTCCGAATCGATTTACGCGGCCCGGAGTTTACGTTCGCGCCTGATCACTTCAGAGGCGAGCTGCAGATAGGCTTGGCTGCCTGAGCACTTGAGGTCGTAGAGGATCGCCGGCTTGCCATAGGAAGGCGCTTCCGAGATGCGCACGTTGCGCGGGATCACCGTGTCGTAGACCTTCTCGCCCATATGAGCACGCACGTCTTCGACCACCTGGTTCGCGAGATTGTTGCGGCCGTCGAACATCGTCAGCACGATGCCCTGGATGGTCAGGTCGGGATTGATCGACCGGCGCACCTGATCCACGGTCTCAAGCAACTGGCTCAAGCCCTCAAGCGCAAAGAATTCGCACTGCAGCGGCACGAGCACCGAATCGGCTGCCGCCATCGAATTCAGCGTCAACAGATTGAGCGACGGCGGGCAGTCGATCAGCACGTAGCTGTAGCCTGCCGACCGCTCCGAGGATGCCCGCAGGGCATTGCGCAGCTTGAGCACGCGATCGGGCGCCGAGGCGATTTCCATTTCGATGCCGAGCAGGTCCAGCGTCGATGGAATGAGCGACAGGCCCGGCACGGCCGTCTCCATGGCCGCCTGCTCGATCTCCAGCTCGCCGGTCAGCACGTCATAAGACGACACGCTGCGATCCTTGCGATCGATGCCGAGACCGGTGCTGGCATTGCCTTGGGGATCAAGGTCGATGATGAGCACGCGCTCGCCGATGGCGGCAAGTGCCGTCGCCAGATTGATGGCCGTCGTGGTCTTGCCGACGCCGCCCTTCTGATTGGCAACTGTAATGATTCTTGGTGTGATCTTCATGGCTCGACTGCTGTTTTCCGTCTCGTCACATGGCGTCGCGATCAGATGCGACGCAGGTTCCGAATCTCGAGGATGACCCCCTGCGTGTCGGTCAGGCTTGGGTGTTCTACCAGATCGAATCCCCACTGGAGAGCGCTATCTTCGATCTCCTGGCGGTAATCCCGGCCTTTGTGGAAAAGTGCTGTGGTGCCGGCCTCGAGCCAGGGCGCCGACAGTTTGAGCAGCAATGGCAGCGGCGCCAGTGCCCGGGCACTCAGTACTTCGGGAGCGCGAATCACGCCGTGCACGTCCTCGATGCGCTTGGCATGAACCCGCGCCGGCAGGCTGAGTTCTCCGGTCACCGCCTGCAGGAAGCCGGCTTTCTTGCGGTTGCTCTCGACCAGATCGATAGATGCCCCTGCCCGCCCCGCAATCATCGTAGCTATGATCAGCCCTGGAAAACCGCCGCCGGAGCCGATGTCGAGCCAGCGCATCGCGTCTCCGCCGAGGCGCACGACCTGGGCGCTGTCGAGAATGTGGCGCTCCCAAGCGTCCTGGAGCGTCGACGGCGCCACGAGATTGATGCGCTGCGCCCACTTGCGGAACACGGTTTCGAAGGCAATCAGCTTATCGAATGTTTCACGTGAAACGGGACCTGCGACGTCTTGCAACCTGTCATAAGCGTGCTGTTTCAAGCGGCACCCCTGCGCGCCAGCGCCTCGGCATTTCGGACGTGGGAAAGAATAATTGCCAGCGCCGCCGGCGTCATGCCGTCGATTCGTTGTGCTTCAGCCAGAGAGCGCGGGCGACGCGTCCGCATCTTCTGGCGCAATTCATTCGAAAGCCCGGGAACCGACTCAAAATCAAGCGTTTCGGGGATGACCCTCTCCTCTTCCTTCAACATCAGTGCCGCATCGGCCTTCTGTCGGTCAAGATAGACGGCGTATTTCGCTTCAGTTTCAATGGCTTCGGTAGTCTTGGCGTCAATCGACGCCAGTTCCGGCAAGATCTTAACAAGTTGGTTGAGGTCAATATTGGGGTAAGCCAGAAGCTCATAAAGCGAGCGCTTGACGCCGTCGAGATTCACTTCGATGCCATGGCGTCGCGCTTCGTTGGGCGACAAGATATGCGACTTGATCAGCGCACGGGCAGCATCGACACGCGCAGTCATTTCGCCAAACCGCGCTTCACGCTCTTCGGATGCAATGCCGAACTCGATTGCCAGAGGCGTCAGTCGCTCGTCGGCATTGTCGGCACGCAACGAAAGCCGGAACTCGGCCCGCGAGGTGAACATGCGATAGGGCTCACTGATACCGCGGCTGATCAGATCATCGACCATCACACCGATATAGGCCTGGCTACGGCTCAGAATCACCTGCTCGCTGTTGCCCGCGAGACGGGCCGCGTTGATGCCTGCAAGCAGACCCTGCGCACCCGCTTCTTCATATCCGGTCGTCCCATTTATCTGGCCGGCGAGGAAAAGTCCCCCGACGCGCTTCGTTTCAAGCGTCGCTTCCAGTTCGCGCGGGTCGATATGGTCGTATTCGATCGCATAGCCCGGCTGCAGCATGACCGCACGCTCAAGCCCTGGTATCGATTTCAGGATATCGAGCTGCACATCTTCGGGCAGCGAGGTCGAGATGCCGTTGGGATAGACGGTGTCGTCGTCGAGACCTTCCGGCTCAAGGAAGATCTGGTGACCCTCACGGTCGCCGAACTTGACGATCTTGTCCTCGATCGACGGGCAGTAACGTGGCCCAATACCTTCGATCGAACCGGAATACATCGCCGAGCGGCCGAGATTCTCCCGGATGATCTGGTGCGTCGCCTCGGTCGTACGTGTGATGCCGCATTCGATCTGCGGGTTGGTGATCCTGTCGGTGAGCAACGAGAACGGCACTGGATCGGAGTCTGCTGCCTGCGTCTCCAGCGACGCCCAGTCGATCGTCCGGCCATCGAGACGCGGCGGCGTGCCTGTCTTCAGACGGCCGAGTCGTAGCCCGGCGCGTTTCAGAGTTTCCGACAGGCCCATCGAGGCCTGCTCGTTCATGCGCCCGGCCGCGAACTTGCGTTCACCGATATGGATAAGCCCGCGCAAGAAAGTACCCGTTGTCAGGACGACCGCCGCACAGGCCAGCGCACGTCCGTCACCGAGAACGACAGCCGTAACACGGTCATTATCTATAATGAAATCAGAGACTTCCGCCTCGACAACAGTAAGATTCGGCTGGGCTGCGATGGCATCCTGCATCGCCAGCCTGTAGAGTTTTCGATCGGCCTGGGTGCGCGGACCGCGCACGGCCGGGCCCTTGCGCCGGTTGAGCAGACGGAACTGGATGCCCGCGGCATCGGCGACACGGCCCATCAGCCCGTCCATGGCGTCGATCTCGCGGACAAGATGGCCCTTGCCCAATCCGCCGATCGCCGGATTGCACGACATGGTGCCGATCGTATCGTGGCGAAGGGTCACGAGCGCGGTCTTGGTACCGGCACGTGCGGCTGCAGACGCCGCTTCGCAACCGGCATGGCCTCCGCCCACCACGACGACGTCGTAGCTTTCACGCATCAGAGTCTCCAGGAAACATTTGCCGTGACAGATGTCCCCATCTCCGCCTCATGTCAAGAGAATCGCTGGAGTGGTGGTTTCACGTGAAACAACCTGGCCGCGCGAGCGGGAGTCAACGCCGATGTTTCACGTGAATCAGCACAATCCCCCGTCAAAATGTTTCACGTGAATCATTTGCCGATGCAAAACTGGGAGAAAATCACGTCCAGCAGATCTTCGACGTCGACCGCGCCCGACAGTTTGCCGATTCGATCGCTGGCCAGCCGCAAATTCTCGGCCTTCAACTCCAGAAGCGAATGCTGAGTCGACAGTGCGGACCAAAGATGGGCGGACGCTTCCTGCAGCAATTCGACATGCCTCAAGCGCGAGGGGAGAACGTCGCCGCGTTGTCCGATGGCCTCGCCAGCCATTTCGCTGATCATTTTGAGAAGACTACTAATGCCTTCGCCAGACTTGGTGGAGATTGTCACGGCGTAACGATCGGCTCCGGGTGCGGTGGCCAGGTCCAGTTTATTGCCAACTCTAACGGTGCGAATTGCCGAGGGCACGTCGAGCTCGACGCCCGGCAAAGACATGTCCTCCAGCAAGATTACAAGGTCAGCGCCTTTTGCCCGCTCCCTTGCGCGCGCGATGCCAATGGCCTCGACCTTGCCGGCAGGCGCGCGCAAACCCGCTGTGTCGGTGACGCGTACCTTCAGCCCATCCAGATCGAGCTGAGCTTCAACGAGATCGCGCGTGGTGCCTGGCTCGTCGGTCACGATTGCCGCCTCGCGACGCAACAACGAATTGAGCAGGCTTGATTTCCCGGCGTTGGGTGCACCCAGGATGACCACGTCAAAGCCGTCGCGGATCATCTCGGCCTTGCCGTAGCTGTCGATGTGACGTTCGATCTCTTCGATCAGCGATCCGACGTCGCGCCAGACCTGGGACGACACCGATCCCGGCACATCGGCCTCGTCGGCAAAGTCCATCTCCGCTTCGATCATTGCCCGCGCATGGATCAGGCGCTTACGCCAGCCGAGATAAAGCTCGCTCTGCGCGCCGCCTGAATTCATCACCGCGAACTGGCGCTGCGCTTCTGTCTCTGCGTTAACCAGGTCGGCGAGCGCCTCCGCCTCCAGGAGGTCGATCTTGCCGTTAAAAAAAGCGCGTCGCGTGAATTCGCCCGCCTCGGCCTGGCGAAAGCCCGGCAACCCGGAAATTTCGGTAAGCAACGTCGCCACGACCGCCCGGCCACCATGCACATGGAACTCGCCGCAGTCTTCGCCGGTAAAGCTGTTCGGACCAGGGAAAAACAGCGTCAGCGCCTGATCTATCCGCCTGCCGTCGGACGCATGCAATGAGCCGTAGTGAGCCAAGCGCGGTTTCGGGAGAGAACCGCTAATCGTTTCGATGGCGAATCGAACATGCGGCCCCGAAATGCGTATGATCGCCACCCCGGATGGTAAGTGGCCGCTGGAAAGTGCGGCGATGGAATCGGTGAATAGCATTTGCCGGTCTCACGGAAGCGCCCTAGGTTGGGCGGTATTACCACTGTTTCGGACTGATCGCGCATGCTTCCGCAAGACAATTTGCTTCGTGACGAAGGCAGCCCTTACCTGCGCCAGCATGGCGACAATCCGGTGCACTGGCGCCCGTGGTCACCTGCGGCTCTGGCGGAAGCCGTGGAGCTGGACAGGCCCATCTTGCTCTCCGTCGGTTATGCCGCCTGCCATTGGTGCCATGTCATGGCGCACGAAAGCTTCGAGAATGCCGAAGTTGCTGAGGTCATGAACCGGCTCTTCGTCAACATCAAGGTCGACCGCGAGGAGCGGCCCGACATCGACCAGATATACATGGCAGCGCTCGCCAGCATGGGCGAGCAAGGCGGCTGGCCGCTGACGATGTTTCTCACGCCGGACGCCAAGCCATTCTGGGGCGGGACCTATTTTCCGCGTGAGGCGCGCTACGGGCGTCCGGGCGTCATCCAGGTACTCAACGCCGTCGATGCGGCATGGCGTGGCAAACGCGCCAGCATCCTGCAAAGCGCGTCAGACCTTGCGCAGCATGTCAGCAAGCGCCTCGGTGGCAGCAGCGCGCCCGGGCAATTGTCGACCGACACCGCCCGGACACTTGCATCAGGCATCTACGACATGATCGACCGCCAACTCGGCGGGCTCCGCGGGGCGCCAAAATTCCCGAACGCGCCCTTCATGCAGACCCTGTGGCTGTCCTGGCTCCGCTCGGACAACCAGGAACATCGCGATGCGGTCACGGAAAGCATGCAACATATGCTTTCCGGCGGCATCTACGATCATGTTGGCGGTGGTTTGGCGCGCTATTCCACGGACGCACCATGGCTGGTGCCGCATTTCGAGAAGATGCTGTACGACAATGCCCAGATGATCCGCCAGGCCAACTGGGCCTATGCCGCCACCGGAAACGAACTGTTTCGGATACGAGATCGAAGACACCGTCGCCTGGCTGATGCGGGAAATGCAGCTGCCCGACGGAACGTTCGCCTCCAGCCTCGACGCCGACAGTGAAGGTGAAGAAGGCCTGTTCTACACCTGGACGAAACACGACATAGAAGCCATTCTCGGTGACGATTCGTCCTTGTTTTTCAACCACTTCACACTCAGCAAGCCGGATTCTTGGGAAGGGGATCCCATCATCCACCAGACAGAAGCGCAGACCGTTCAGTCGGCCGATGCGCGCCGCCTAGTCTCCGGGCTCCTGGCCCGGCTGCTCGAGGCGCGCGAGAAGCGCGTTCGGCCCGGCCGCGACGACAAGGCCCTGACGGATTGGAACGGCCTGGCCATAGTTGCCTTAGCGGAGGCGGGACGAAGCCTCGAACGCAGCGATTGGATAGCGACAGCGAAGGCGGCATTCGACGCGATTCTAGCTTCGGCCAATCCAGACGGCCGGCTGCCCCATTCCAGCTTGGGCGAAAAGCGGCTCTATCCGGCGCTGTCGAGCGATTATGCCGCGATGGTCAACGCTGCCGTTTCGCTGTTCGAAGCCACCAGGGACGCGCGATACCTGGAGCACGGCGCCCGTTTTCTAACCATGCTCGAAACCTGGCATGCCGATGCCGACAAAACGGGGCACTATCTCACCGCTTCGGACAGCACCGACGTGCCCATGCGCATCCGCGGTGACATCGACGAAGCGATCCCGTCGGCGACCAGCCAGATCATCGAAGCGCTGGTACGGCTCGCCAACATCACCGGCGACATCGACCTGCAGCAACGCGCCTGGACGATCGCCGAGCATGCCGCCGGCCGCATCCAGAACCAGCAATATGGGCAGGCCGGCATCGTCAATGCCAGCGTATTGGCGCTCGAGCCGTCTAAGCTGATAGTCGTCGAAGACCCGGTAGCGCCAAGCCTTGTTTCGGTAGCGAATCGGAACCCCGATCCGCGCCGCGTCGACATCTTCGTCAACATTGGCGACGAGATGAGCCGCGCCAAACTGCCGGGGGACATCCTGCCGGATACGAAAAAGGCCGGTGCATATCTCTGCACCGGCCTCATCTGTCTGCCTGTCATTAGCGATCCCGAAAAGCTTGAAGAAGCCCTTCGTCGTCGCTGAACAGGTCAGGTGTTCATCGAATCGAAGAAGTCGGCATTGGTCTTGGTCTGCTTGAGCTTGTCGATGAGGAACTCGATCGCATCGGTGGTGCCCATCGGCGCCAGGATGCGGCGCAGCACGAAGATCTTCTGCAGGTCCTGGCGCTGGACGAGCAGGTCTTCCTTGCGGGTGCCAGACTTGAGGATGTCCATCGCCGGATAGATGCGCTTGTCGGCGACCTTGCGGTCGAGCACGATTTCCGAGTTGCCGGTGCCCTTGAACTCTTCGAAGATGACTTCGTCCATGCGGCTGCCGGTGTCGATCAGCGCCGTAGCGATGATGGTCAGCGAACCGCCTTCTTCGATGTTACGGGCAGCGCCGAAGAAGCGCTTCGGACGCTGCAAGGCGTTGGCGTCGACGCCGCCGGTCAGAACCTTGCCGGATGACGGCACGACGGTGTTGTAGGCGCGGCCGAGACGGGTGATCGAATCGAGCAGGATGACGACGTCGCGGCCATGTTCGACCAGGCGCTTGGCCTTCTCGATGACCATTTCAGCAACCTGGACGTGGCGAACGGCCGGCTCGTCGAAGGTCGACGACACCACCTCACCCTTCACCGAGCGCTGCATGTCGGTCACTTCTTCCGGACGCTCGTCGATCAGAAGCACGATCAGGTAGCACTCGGGATGGTTGGTGGTGATCGAGTGCGCGATGTTCTGCAGCAGCACGGTCTTGCCGGTACGCGGCTGCGCCACGATCAGGGCGCGCTGGCCCTTGCCCAGCGGCGCCACCAGGTCGATGACGCGGGGCGAGATGTCCTTTGTCGTCGGGTTCTCGACTTCCATCTTGAGCCGCGACGTCGGGTACAGCGGCGTCAGGTTGTCGAAGTGGATCTTGTGACGGATCTTTTCGGGATCGTCGAAATTGATCGTGTTGACCTTTAGCAGCGCGAAATAGCGCTCGCCCTCCTTGGGGCTGCGGATCGGGCCCTCGACCGTATCGCCGGTCTTCAGCGAAAAGCGCCTGATCTGGGAAGGTGAAATGTAGATATCGTCCGGACCCGGAAGATAATTGGCGTTGGCCGAACGCAGGAAGCCAAAACCGTCCTGCAACACTTCGACGACACCGTCACCGATGATCTCGATATCCTGGCCGGCCAGCTTCTTGAGAATCGCAAACATCAGTTCCTGCTTGCGCATGACGCTGGCGTTTTCGACCTCGAGCGATTCGGCGTAAGCGATCAGCTCCGGCGGCTTCTTGTTCTTGAATTCGGCGAGTTTAGTTTCCTGCATAGACGGACTCTGAGCGTGGGGAAGGATTGGCTATCGGCATTTTGCGATAAGCGCCGGGCGCGGCCAGGGAATGAGAATGGGGCGGCGCATGGCGGGAAGGAAGAACAGCCTTTTAGCTCTCCCGAAACGAAAGAGCAAGGCGCAGTCCAGCAAATTTAAGGTCGTCAGAAGGGCTTTACAACCACCAGGATGACGATGACGACCATCAGGACCGTCGGGATCTCGTTGACAATGCGCCAATGCCGCGACGGTTTCTCGTTACGGTCCTCGGCAAAGCGGCGGACGGACGCCGAGAGATAGCCGTGCACGCCCGAAAGCAGCAATACGGCAGTGAGCTTGGCGTGCAGCCAGCCGCCGCTGAAATCAAATCCCTTCCAGGCCAGCCACAGGCCGAACACCCAGGTGACGATCATCGCCGGGTTGATGATGGCCCGCAGCAGGCGACGCTCCATCACCTTGAAGGTCTCCGATTGCACGGAACCCTTCTCCGCCTCTGCGTGATAAACGAACAGCCGCGGCAGATAGAGCATGCCGGCCATCCAGGAGATCACCGCGATGACATGGATCGCCTTGGCCCAGAGGTAGAAGCCGTCTGGTGCGGCGAGGAAGAGCAGCGCCGTCAGCGCTGCCAGAACAACGATCGAGATCACAGCGCGTTTCGCTGCCGTCGCACCGCTTGATGCCCCTTGCGCGTTGCTGCTCATTGCTGGGTTGCCTTTCGCACCTGGCGGACCATCGCCTCGACATGCGCCACAGGCGTCTCAGGCGTAATGCCGTGGCCGAGATTGAAGATCAGCGGACCGTTTCCCAATGCCTTCAGGATGGCATCCACGCCCTCGTCCAGAGCCTTGCCACCGACAACGAGCCTGAGCGGGTCGAGGTTGCCCTGCACGGCTCCTGCGCCCTGCAGACGCTGCGCCTGCGACAGAGGCACCGTCCAATCTAGGCCGAGGCCGGTGACGCCTGTGCGCTCCCTGTAGCTGTCGAGCTGGGCTCCAGCCCCCTTCGGGAAGCCGATGATCGGAACGTCCGGATAGACCGCGCGCACCTTCCGCACGATCTCGGCAACCGGCTTGACGCAGCAGACCTCGAAAGTCGCTTCGTCGAGCACGCCCGACCAGGAATCGAAGATCTGCACCACGTCGGCGCCCGCTTCGATCTGGCGGATGAGATAGGCTGCCGAATGATCGGCAAGGATCGACAGCAGCCGCGCCATGGCTTCCGGCTCGCGATAGGCGAACAGCCTTGCTGGTGCCTGGTCTGGCGTGCCGTGTCCGGCGATCATGTAGGTGGCAACCGTCCACGGCGCGCCGCAGAAGCCGATCAGGGTCGTCTTCTCCGGCAATTCGCGGCGCAGCCGGCGCACGGTTTCGTAGACCGGTTCGAGATTCACGTGAAACTTTTCGCCATCCAGAGCTGCGACGTCGGCCGCGGTGATCGGCGTCATCAAGGGCCCACGGCCTTCCTCGAAGCGGAGATCGCGACCAAGCGCATGCGGAACGACCAGAATGTCCGAAAACAGGATCGAGGCGTCGAAGTCGAAGCGCCTGATAGGCTGCAGCGTCACTTCGACGGCAAAGTCGGGGTTGTAGCAGAGATCGAGGAAGCTCCCGGCCTTCTTACGTGCTTCGCGATACTCCGGGAGATAGCGGCCTGCCTGGCGCATCATCCAGAGTGGAGGAACCTCCAGGCTTTCGCCTTTCAGGACTTGGAGCAGAGCGCGTTTTACGGGCATCAGGTCTGCCTTTCCTTGAGCCTTCTATAAACAAAAATTTATATCGAAGGATTCTTCTAATTCTTAGAGTCTGTTGGAATCGAGAATTACGACCTGTCCATAGGCAGCCCGAGATATCCACTTGTCATAGTGACGCGCGGCCGTTTTCGCCAGCGTGGAAAACTTCGAGCAAGAAGCGGATTCGTCGATTTGAATCAGGAATGTAGCTGAGCGCATGCCAGATGCTGATTCTGTGGACAGCCGGGGACTAAAAAACTATCCCCACAATACTCCCCGCCACTGAATCGAAACAGACAGCAGAGCGAATTGTGGACAAGTCGGCATCTGATACAGTCGCGCCGGCCGCTTCGAGCCAAACCGCCCGTTTATCCACATTTGACCACAGACCCAGGCGCCCGCTGTGAACAAACCGCAAAGCTTCTTCCATCTACACCTGATCTCCGACGCCACCGGCGAGACGCTTCTGGCGGCCGGGCGCGCGGCCTCCGCGCAATACAAGGACGCGCGCGCGATCGAGCACATCTACCCGCTGATCCGCACCGAAAAGCAGCTGATGAAGGTGTTCGACGACATCGAGGAAGAGCCGGGCATCGTGCTCTACACCGTTGTCGATCAGCACCTCGCCGGCATCATCGACAGCCGTTGTGCGGCGATGGGGCTGCCCTGCGTGTCGGTGCTCGAGCCGGTGCTGTCGGTGTTCCAGTCCTATCTCGGCGCGCCGGCCGGCCGCCGTGTCGGCGCCCAGCACGTGCTCGATGCCGAATATTTCCGCCGCATCGACGCGCTCAACTTCACCATGGAACATGACGACGGCCAGTTGCCGACCGACATGGAGCAGGCCGACGTGGTGCTGATCGGCATTTCGAGAACGTCGAAGACACCGACCAGCATCTATCTCGCCAACCGCGGCATCAAGACCGCAAACATCCCCATCGTGCTTGGCGTCCCCGTGCCCGACAGCCTGGTCAAGGCGGAAAAGCCACTGGTCGTCGGGCTGATCGCCACCGCCGAGCGCATCTCGCATGTGCGCCAGAACCGTATTCTCGGCACGACCATGGCCTTCGACGCCCAGGAATACATCGACCGCGCCTCGATCACCGAGGAACTGGCCTATGCCCGCAAGATCTGCACCAAGCACAATTGGCCGATGATCGACGTCAGCCGCCGCTCGATCGAGGAAACGGCCGCCGCGATCGTTGCCCTGCGCAACAAGAGCCGCTAGGACCCGATACACCCAGCAACGCCGCCTGCGCGGTTCGTTTTCAGGCAAAGCCAGTGACCGAAAAACTCATCCTTGCTTCCGGCAGCCCGTTTCGCAAAGCCATGCTGGAACATGCCGGCGTGGCTGTCGATGCCATCCCCGCCGATCTCGACGAGCGCGCGCTCGAGGCACCGCTGGCCGAAAGCGGTGCGACGCCCGAGGAAGTGGCCTTGGTGCTCGCCGAGGCAAAGGCGGTCGCAGTCAGCGAAGCACACCCTGGCCGGCTGGTGCTCGGCTGCGACCAGACGCTGTCGCTCGGCGACGAGGTGTTCCACAAGCCGGCCGACATGGAAGGGGCGCGTCGCCACCTGCTCAGGCTCTCCGGCCAGACGCATCAGCTCAACAGCGCCGTGGTTTTGGTGCGCGATGGCGAAACGATCTGGCGCCATGTCGCGGTCGCGTCGCTGACCATGCGCCAGCTCGACCCGGCTTTCATTGGCCGCCACCTTGCCCGTGTCGGCAGGAAAGCCCTGTCGAGCGTCGGCGCCTACCAGATCGAGGGCGAAGGCATCCAACTGTTCGAAAAGGTTGAAGGCGACCATTTCACCATCGTCGGCCTGCCGCTTTTGCCGGTTCTCAAGGAACTGCGCGAGCTCGGGGCCATCGATGGCTGAGTTGAAGGCATTCGTCTGCGGCCACCCCATCGCGCATTCGCGCTCGCCGCTGATCCATAGCCATTGGCTGAAGAGCTACGGCATTGACGGCAGCTACACGGCAATCGACGTCGCTCCGACTGATTTCGCCGCGTTTCTCAGCGGTCTTGCTGCGGCTGGCCTCCGCGGCGGCAATGTTACCATCCCGCACAAGGAGGCAGCCTTCGCCGCTGTCCAGCGCCGCGACGAGGCCGCCGAGCAGATCGGCGCCGTCAACACGCTGTGGTTCGAGGATGGCGTTTTGTGGGGTGGCAACACCGACGCCTATGGTTTTGCCGCCAATCTCGATTATTTTGCGCCGGGCTGGGCCAAGGGCGATGTGGCCGTCGTGCTGGGCGCCGGCGGTGCGTCGCGGGCGATCATCCATGCGCTCAAGCAGCGCGGCTTCAAGGATATCCGCATCGTCAACCGCACGGTTGCGCGCGCCGAACAGCTTGCCGACCAGTTCGGCACCGGTGTCACCGCCCATCCGCAGGCAGCGACGTTGGAACTGCTTGGAGATGCATCTTTGCTGGTCAACACGACGGCGCTCGGCATGCATGGTAACGAGGGCCTGCCTGCCGATCCCGCAACCCTGCCCGGCCACGCCATTGTCACCGATATCGTCTATGTGCCGCTCGAGACACCGCTGCTCACAGCGGCAAAGGCGCGAGGCCTCAAGACGGTCGATGGCCTCGGAATGCTGTTGCACCAGGCAGTCCCGGGCTTCGAACGCTGGTTCGGCAAGAGGCCTGAAGTCACGGCCGAGTTGCGAAACCTGATCGTTGCCGACATGGACCGCAAAAAATGATCGTCCTGGGGCTGACAGGGTCGATCGGCATGGGCAAGTCGACGACAGCCAGGATGTTCGCGGAAGCCGGCGTCCCGGTCCATGATTCCGACGAGGCGGTCCATCGGCTCTATGCCGGCGACGCAGCCCCCCTGATCGAGGCGGCCTTTTCAGGCACGGTGAAAGACGGCACCGTCGACCGCACCGAACTCGCCCGTCATGTTCTGGGCGATACAGCGGCCCTGAAGAAGCTCGAAGGCATCATCCATCCGCTTGTCCGGGCCGATGCAAATGCGTTTCTCGAGCGCAGCCGCGCCGCGGGTGCGTTGATTGCCGTTCTCGACATCCCGCTGCTGTTTGAAACCAATGGCCGCGGCCGGGTCGATAAGGTGGTGGTGGTCACCGCATCGCCGGAAATCCAGCGCGAGCGCGTTCTGGCTCGCCCAGGCATGACCGAGCAAAAATTCGAGGCGATCCTGGCCAAGCAGGTACCCGACGCTGAAAAGCGCGCGCGCGCCGACTACATCGTCGATACGGGCCAGGGCCTTGAGCCGGCCCGCGCTGCCGTTCAGGCCATCATTGCCGATTTGACGGTGGGAAAGCCCTAGGCCGGCGAATCGCCGCACTTGTCCGCCGGCTGCCCATGAGGGCATGCTCGCGGCAAGGAGAATCATCACTTGCGCGAGATCATTTTCGATACGGAAACGACCGGCCTCGACAATCGCGAGGACCGCGTGATCGAGATCGGCGGCATCGAGATGGTCAACCGCTTTCCGACCGGCCGCACCTTCCACAAATACATCAACCCGCAGGGGCGGCAGGTCCATCCGGAAGCCCAGGCCGTGCACGGCATCTCCAATGCCGATCTCGAGGGCAAGCCGACCTTCGCTGAGATCATCGACGACTTCATCGACTTCATCGACGGCGCCAAGCTTGTCGCGCACAACGGCACTTTCGATCTGGGTTTCATCAATGCCGAGTTTGCCAGGCTCGACCAGGCGGCGATCGAGGCCGAGCGCCTGATCGATACGCTGGCGCTTGCCCGCCGCAAGCACCCGATGGGCCCGAATTCGCTCGATGCGCTGTGCCGGCGCTACGGCATCGACAACAGCCGCCGTACCAAGCACGGCGCCCTGCTCGACTCCGAGCTCCTGGCCGAAGTCTATATCGAGCTGATTGGTGGCAAGCAGTCGGCGCTGGTGCTGGACAGCTTTTCGTCATCCGGTGGTAATCGCGGGTCGACGCGGCAGATCGAGATCGTCATCGCCGCCCGGCCTGAGCCGCTGCCGACCCGGCTGAGCGAGGCCGAGCTTGCCGCGCACGAGAAGCTGGTCGGCACCCTTGGCGAAAAGGCGATCTGGGCGAAGCTGCTCTCTCCGACCGAGCCAAACTGAACGCCGAGTACGAAAAAGCCCGGCGCTGAGGCCGGGCTTTCGATATCTGCGCTCTTGGGCGAGGTCTTAGCTGACCTTGACCTGCGAAGCGGCCTTTTCCTCGGCGATCTTCTGCTGGAACATCTGCGCGAAATCGATCGGATCGAGCATCAGGGGCGGGAAGCCGCCGTTGCGGGTCGCTTCGGCGATGATCTGGCGGGCGAAGGGGAACAGCAGGCGCGGGCACTCGATGAAGAGCAGCGGCAGCATGTGTTCCTGCGGGAAACCGTCGATGCGGAAGACGCCGCCATAGACCAGCTCGACGTTGAACAGCACGTCCTTGTCGAAGGCAGCCTTGGCGCTCAGCGTCAGGTTGACGTCGAACTGCTTGTCCGTCATCGGGTTGGCGTTGACGTTGACGTTGATGTTGATGCCGGGAGCCTTGTCGCGGCCGCGCAGCGAGTTCGGCGCGCCGGGGCTTTCGAAGGACAGGTCCTTTACATACTGCGCCAGCACGTTGAGCGTGGGCTGCTGTGCGTTACCGTTGCCGTTGGCGCCTTCCGGCGCTTCATTAGTGGCCATAAGCCCATGTCCTCTTGGCTCGGCCGCGGCGCGGCCCGTATTGAAATCGCGCGTTGGCTACCACGCTCG
Organism: Aminobacter sp. P9b; assembly: GCF_045345995.1. Taxonomy (NCBI): domain Bacteria; kingdom Pseudomonadati; phylum Pseudomonadota; class Alphaproteobacteria; order Hyphomicrobiales; family Phyllobacteriaceae; genus Aminobacter; species Aminobacter sp. P9b. Next base: position 853,146 of record NZ_CP150082.1, read on the forward strand.
GCATGCCAAGACAAGGTTTTGCCGGCGTCGCAAGCTTCGGCCCTACTCGTCGCGGATCGAACGCCAGGGCGAATTGGGGTTGGGCTGGCGCGAAAAATCATCTTCGTCGAGATCGATGGTCTTGCCGCCGGCCGGACCGCCGCGTCGGGCAAAGCCGCCGAAATCGGTAGAGAAGCGAACCCGCTTCCCGAGGAAGCGCCAGGCCAGGGCGCGGACCGGCGGCAGGAACAGGAGGATGCCCAGAATATCGGTGATGAAGCCGGGGATCAGCAGCAGGATACCGGCCAGCACGATCATCGCGCCGTTGGCCAGCTCCTTCGAAGGGTCGCGGCCGGCGTCCATCTCGGTGCGAATCCGGGTCATGACGCCAAAACCCTGCACCCGCAGCAGGATCGAGCCGACGATGCCGCTGAGAAGGATCAGGCCGATGGTTGCCAGCACGCCGATTTCGCTGCCGACCACCACGAAGCCGGCTATTTCGAGCAAGGGCAAGGCAAGGATCAGGAGTGGCAGCATGAAGGGCGTCGATCCGGTCCGGTTTGTGTTGACGTGACAACGATATGCGGTCACAGGCATACCGCATACATCTTTAGATAGGGCGCTGCGCCTTTAATTTGAATGATCGGCGCATGCGTTCTATATGCAAAGGCTCAGGGGCGCCCCAAAAGCGCCGGCAATTGGCAGATAGTCTGGCTTTGGCCGTGAACAAGGGACGGATCGGCGGGAAGATATGGAATTCTTCGATTTCGGCACGATTTTCTTTCTGATCGCAGCGGTGGTGATCTTCTTCCAGCTGCGCAACGTGCTCGGCCGCCGCACCGGCAACGAACGCCCGCCTTTCGATCCCTACACCGCAGCGCGCAACAAGCCGCAGGACGCCAATGGCAAGTCCGAGAACGTCGTCTCGCTGCCGCGCAAGCGCGCCGCCGGCGAGCCCGCTGAAGACGCCTATGTCGCCATCGACGCCTTTGCCAAGCCCGGTACCGAGCTCAACAAGGGCCTGCGCGCCATCAAGGATGCGGATGCTTCCTTCGAGCCCAAGGGTTTTGTCGAAGGCGCCAAGATGGCCTACGAGATGATCGTCATGGCCTATGCCGACGGCGACCGCAAAACGCTCAAGAACCTGCTGTCGCGCGAGGTCTTCGATGGCTTCGTCGCGGCGATCACCGAGCGCGAGGGCCGTTCGGAAAAGATCCAGTCTTCCTTCGTCGGTATCGACAAGGCCGATATCGTTTCGGCCGAGATGAAGGGCGGCGAGGCCCATGTCACGCTTCGTATCGTCTCGGAGCTGATCTCGGCGACCCGCGACAAGGCCGGCGACGTCATCGACGGCGATCCGGAGACCGTGGCCGAGGTCAAGGATGTCTGGACCTTCGCCCGCGACACCCGCTCGCGCGACCCGAACTGGAAGCTCGTCGCCACCGAGGAAGAAGACTGATCGCGACTGGCGGGCGAAGCCCGTGCCGCTCTCGCCCGCAATCCGCCAGGTCACTTTCGCCGACCTGCCGGGCTGGCTGGAAGATGACCAGCTGGCCGCCTTCGAAGCCTTCCGGCGCTCTGCCTTTCATGTCCTGACCAAACCCTATCGCAGCGGCGCCCTTGGCGTCGCTTTCGATGCTTTTGGCCCCTCCTATGCCGAAGCCCGCGAACAACCGCCAACGACCGGCGCCAAGGCCCGCGAATTCTTCGAACGTCATTTCCAGCCAGCCTTTGTCGCGCCGGATGGCCGCGACCGTGGTCTGGTCACTGGTTTCTATGAGCCCGAAGTCGAGGCATCTCCCGTCAGGACAGAGGTTTTCCGGATACCGCTACTGTCGCGCCCGGCCGATCTCGTCGACGTTGACGATAAGAACCGCCCGGTCGGCATGGACCCCTATCTCGCTTTCGCGCGCCAGGCCCCGAATGGGCTCGTCGAACATTTCGACCGGCGGGGGATCGAACAGGGCGCCTTGTCGGGCAAGGGCCTGGAGATCGCCTGGCTGGCCGACCCGGTCGACGCCTTTTTCATCCATGTCCAGGGTGCCGCGCGCCTGCATATGACCGACGGGTCGCTGCGGCGCGTCACCTACGCCGCGAAATCCGGCCAGCGCTTTACCGGTCCCGGCGGGATTTTGGCCGGAATCGGCGAGATTCCGCTTGAGAAGGTGACGATGCAGTCGATCCGGGCCTGGTTCAAAGCCAACCCGCAGAGGATCGACGAGATCCTATGGCAGAACCGCTCCTACATCTTCTTCAGGCAGGCAGCGGTCGATGATCCCGCTCTCGGGCCGATCGCCGCGGCAAAGGTGCCGCTGACGCCGGGTCGTTCGGTCGCCGTCGATCGCCTGCTGCACACTTTTGGAACGCCGTTTTTCATCGCGGCGCCATCGCTGACCGCATTCGGGGGCAAGCCCTTTGCCCGGCTGATGATCGCCCAGGATACCGGATCGGCCATCACCGGCCAGGCGCGCGGCGACCTGTTCGCCGGATCGGGCTTCGATGCCGGGGAGATCGCTGGCGTCGTCCGCAACGATGCCGATTTCTTCGCGCTTCTGCCGAAGTCCTTGTTCGCCGGGGCCAGTTCATGAGCACGCGCCGCGAACGCAAGCTGAGCGACGAAGAACGCGTGCTGTGGAACGTCATTGCCCGGACGACCTCGCCGCTGAAGGGCAAGCGGGCGGTTGAGGTTCCCGAACTGCCTGTTGCCGTGGCTGAAAAGTCGGTTGCAGCACCAGTCCAGGCGGCGCAAGTGCCGGCACCAGCGGCACCGACACCGCCGAAGCGCCAGTATGTCGCCCATTCGCTCGACGAGCCGACGCGCGACAAGCTGTCCAAGGGTCGCCTTCCGATCGAAGGCCGCGTCGACCTGCATGGCCTGACCCAGGACGAGGCCTATTCCCTGCTGCTTACCTTTTTGGCGCGGGCCCATGCCGGCGGGGTTCGCTATGTCCTCGTCATCACCGGCAAGGGCAACTCCAAGGGCGGCGACGGCGTGCTGAGGCGCATGGTGCCGGCATGGCTGAACACGGCGCCGTTTCGCATGCTGGTCTCCAGCCACGATCATGCCGCACGCCACCATGGCGGCTCGGGTGCGATCTACATCCGGCTGCGGCGGAGGACCGGCCATTGACACCGCTGGGCGAACGCATCCGCGAACTCCGGCGCGAACGCGGCGTCAGCCAGAAGGACATGGCTGCCTCCATCGGCGTCAGCGCCGCCTATCTCTCGGCGCTGGAGCATGGCCATCGCGGCGTGCCGACCTGGGCGATGATCCAGAAGATCATCGGCTACTTCAATGTCATCTGGGATGATGCCGAGGAATTGCAGAAGCTGGCCGAGGGTTCGCACCCGCGCGTCGTGGTCGACACGGCGGGGCTTTCGCCTGCCGCTACCGAACTCGCCAATCTCCTGGCCCAGGCCATCGGCGAGTTGAACGAGACCGAACTTGCCGCCCTTAACGTTCACGTCCGCCAGGCGATCGCGCGGAAGAAGCGCGGCTAGAACAGCGCCTTGAGTTCGCTGAGGCGGTCGTTGACCAGCCAACCGTAGTAATTTTCCTCTGGCACCTTGGGCGCCTCGCCGGCCGCCTCGCGCCGTTCGTTCTCGGCCTTGAGCGCGTAGGCACGCGCCTCGGGGTTACCGACATTGTAGAGCGTGGCGGTAATCCCCGGATTGCCGGAAATATCGAAGCCGGCGATGCTCTTGTAGGCGTCGATCGAAGTCTTCAGCGTCGCGGCGACGTAAGGCAGTGTCAGGTCCGGGTCCATGATCGTCTTGTAGACGGCATTGGGGTCGCTCTCATCGAGCTTGGGCAGGCGCGATACCTTGTGCACGACGTCGCTCATCTGCAGCGCCGTCAGCGGATTGAGCTGGCCGATGCCGAATGTCTGGCCGGCGTAGAACGGCTGGAAGAAGGTCGCGCTGAAGCGGTCGTTGGGATAACTGGTGCCGCCCACGGTCTTGCCGCGGAAATCCTGGTTCCAAACCCGCTCGCGGCATTCCCAAAGGTCGTAGCTGCCCGATTTGCCGCTACACTCGGCGAATTCCGGCCGCTTGATGAAATCGGAGATGTCTTCGCCCTCATAGGCGAAACGCAGCTTGCTGGAGAGGTAGGACACTGCCTTGACGTAGTAGGTCTGCAACCGGTCGTAGGCGTCGACATTGTAGGTGTGCTCGCCGACGATGGCACCGACGATATGCATCGGGTCGATGCCGTAGTCGCGTGCCACCGCATTGATCTTGCCGCGCAGCTCGCCATCGTTCTGCAGCAGCGCATAGACCTTGCGGTATTTGGCGTCGAACGTGGTCTTGCCTGCCCTCGTACGTTTGGACGAGGCGCCGGGCACTTCGGGCTGTTCGACATTGACGTTGCCGGCGGCAACCACCGTCGTGGCAGCCGATGCCTGCGGCGCGCCGAAGGCTGCCGCCAGAAGAAATGCCGTGAGAAATGCGCTTTTCATATGCTGCTGTATGCCCAAGCTTTGTCCGGGCAAACTAGAAAATGCCCCAGGCTTAGTCGAGGGCGTTGTCGCCCGAAGCTGCGAAACCTGGCCGAATGGTTCCATTCGGCCACAGGTCGGGATGGACGGCGGCCCTGCCGGGCCGCCGTTGGAGCTTTCTAGAGGATGAACCGCGACAGGTCGGTGTTCCTCGAGAGATCGCCGACATGCTTTTCGACATAGGCAGCGTCGATCTTGACCGAGGTGCCGTTGCGATCGGGTGCGTCGTAGGAGATCTCGTCGAGCACGCGTTCCATCACCGTTTGCAGGCGCCGCGCGCCGATGTTCTCAACCGAGGCATTGAGGTCGACCGCGATGCCGGCGAGCGCATCGATGGCGTCGTCGGTGAATTCCAGGTTGACACCTTCGGTGTTCATCAGGGCGATGTACTGCTTGATCAGGCTGGCCTCCGTCTCCGTCAGGATTCGACGGAAGTCGTCCTTCTCCAGCGCGCGCAGCTCGACGCGGATCGGCAGGCGGCCCTGCAACTCCGGCAACAAGTCCGACGGCTTGGCCACGTGGAACGCACCCGAGGCGATGAACAGGATGTGGTCGGTCTTGACCTGCCCGTACTTGGTCGCAACCGTCGTGCCTTCGACCAGCGGCAAAAGGTCCCGCTGCACGCCTTCGCGCGACGGCCCGCCATGGACGTCGCCGCCCCGGGCTATCTTGTCGATCTCGTCGAGGAAGACGATGCCTTCGTTCTCGGTGACCTCGAGCGCCCGGCGGACGACCTCGTCCTGGTCGAGCAGCTTGTCGGACTCGTCGCTGATCAGAAGCCCGTAGGATTCCTTGACGGTGGTCTTGCGCGCTTTGGTGCGCTGGCCGCCCATCGCCTTCGACAGCATGTCGTTGATGTTGAGCACGCCGACATTGCCGCCGGGCATGCCGGGGATGTCGAAGCTCGGCATGCCGCCGGTGCCGGTGTCGGCGACCTGGATCTCGATTTCCTTGTCGTCGAGTTCGCCGTCGCGGAGCTTTTTCCGGAACGAGTCGCGGGTCGCCGGGCTGGCGGTCTTGCCGACCAGCGCCTCGAGCACGCGCTCCTCTGCGTTGACATGGGCGCGGGCCTCGACGTCCTCGCGCATCTTCTCGCGCACCAGGCCGATGGCGACCTCGACGAGATCGCGGATGATCTGCTCGACGTCGCGGCCGACATAGCCGACCTCGGTGAACTTGGTCGCCTCGACCTTGACGAAGGGCGCACCCGCGAGCTTCGCCAGTCGGCGCGAAATCTCGGTCTTGCCGACGCCGGTAGGTCCGATCATCAGGATGTTCTTGGGCATGACCTCTTCGCGCATCTGGCCTTCCAGCTGCTGCCGGCGCCAGCGGTTGCGCAGCGCGATCGCCACGGCGCGCTTGGCGTCCTTCTGGCCGATGATGAAGCGGTCGAGTTCGGAAACGATCTCACGGGGAGAGAATGTGGACATGGCGTTACTCTCGAATACTCAGTTGGGGCTTATGTATGGGCTGGAAGCTGTACCGCAAGGGCGCCGGGCAGCAGTGGCACAAGGGTCCGCCGCAGCGCATGCCAGCCGGCGCTGAGCAGCAGCACCAGGGCGCCGAGCACCAGCATGGTCAGCGGAACGACGCTGTCCGCCAGCCCCGCCTTGACGACCAGCGAGCCGAAGGCAAAACCGGCGTAGGACAGACCGGAAACAAGGATCGCGCGCCTGTCGACGACGAGGGCGACGAGTGCCAGTCCAATGAAGATCGCCAGGATACTCCAGGCGGAGATCGCGTCGGAACCGCCCTCGCCGACCAGCCCGCTGATCAGCGGATGGACGATCAGCGGTGCTGCCAGCATGTGCAGCCAGAACGCGATGTCGGTGCGTCGGGTCTGGCGTTGCGGGTCGCTGAGGTCGAACCGCATGGCCAGCGCGAACACCGAAACGCCGCAGGCGAGCAGCAGGGGCTTGGCCGCCTGGATGGCGAAATCCGGCAAGACCATGAAAAGAATCCCGACGGCCGAGGCGACAAGGGCGGCTACGCCGGCTGCGATCGTCACCGGCACGCGGAAGCGCTGGTAGTGCAATGCGGTTGCCGCGGCGGTCGCAAGACCGGCGACAACAATCGGCAAGCCGCCGTGGTTGCCGAGACCCATGCCGATGCTGAGGCTGGGGTTGAAGGCTTCCGCAACCGTCGAAAAGACCGCTCCGGCATAGACCAGAAGCAGCACGATGCTGGGCAGCGCCATGCGCTGCCGGCGGGTGAAGTATTCGGCCAGAAGCCAGCTCGCCACGGCGATGGCGGCGAACATGCCGGTGTTGCCGATCATGTCGCCGGAGAAATAGCCCAGGGCGCCCAGAAACAGCCCAAGGCCGATGGTGACGAAGATATCGCTGAAACCGCTGATGAACCGAAATTTTTCGTCGTCATGCGGCTCCCTGTCGAGGGTGCTCGCACTCGCACTCTCCAGGTCCCGCAGCCCTTGTGCCTGCTCTGCCGTCAGCAGGCCGTTTGCGACTGCGGCGAGCAGGGTATCGGGCGATATGCCGGGCGCTTCTGACGGCATCGCAAGATTGGTCATCACATGATCCCCGCCTGCCACTGCTTGATCGCATCGAGCGGATAGACCAGCATGATGACGTTGAGCGTCAGGTTGTCCCGGATGACGTAGCCGACGCCGATTTCAAAGATGAGGGCGAGGGCTATGATGCTCCATACAGGAAGCCGCGCGGCCATCACGAAGCCGAGTACCATCGCCAGGGTGTCGAACACCGAGTTCAGGACGCTGTCGCCGTAGTAGTCGAGGGAAATGGTCCCCTCGCGGTAGCGGTTGATGATGAAGTCGCTGTTTTCGACCAGCTCCCACGCCAGCTCGATACCGATGGCGACCGCCAGCCGGAAACCAAGCGAACTCTTGGGCGCGAGCCAGCTCAGCAGCGCATAGAACAGGAAGCCGTGGATGATGTGCGAGAAGGTGTACCAGTCGGAGATGTGTTGCGAATTCTCCGAGCTCTGCACCACCCCGTGCCACAGCTTGACGTATCCGCACTTGCAGATCGCCGGATGGCCCATCCAGTAGAGCGCGACCGCCTGCCCGGCGATCATCAGCGCTGCGACCAGCAGCCACCAGCCGAGTTTTTCGCGTTGCGCGGCGGCTTCACGGTCCTGCGATATGCTCATGCGTCGAAATCCCCCTCCTCCGCGTCGCGCGCCATCATTTGCGCGGGACCGTAAATCGACGTGCGTGTGTCGAAAGCCACGAACCCTGCCTTTTCGTAGGCCCGGATGGCCCGCTTGTTGGACGGATCCGGATCGATGATCACGCGTGGAACGCCTTCCTCGAACAACTCCTCGACGAACTGTCGCAGGATCGCCGAGCCGTGGCCTTTTCCGACCAGCTCAGACACGCCGATGGTCAGATCGACGCCGAGCGTGCCGAAAGGCTGGTCCTGGTAGGGATGGTCGTCCTCCAGATGCGGGTCGTAGCTCTGGAGGTAGCCGATCGGCTTGCCGTCGAGCTCGACGATCAGCGGCTCGACCGAGATGCTGTCGATATGTTCTTCGATCGAGGCCAGTTCTTCGGCTGCATCGCCCCACCATTCCGCGACATGCGGCGCTGCCAGCCATCTGGCCAGCAGCGGCAGGTCCTTCTTTTCGACGGGCCGGAAGTCGTAGCGCAAGGCTGGCTCAGCCGGCATCGAGCGTTTCGATGACGAAGCTGTGGTTGGTGTAGACGCAGATGTCGGCGGCGATCTGCATCGCCTTGCGGGCGATCTCCTCGGCGTCCTTGTCGGTGTCCATCAGCGCACGGGCCGCGGCCAGCGCGTAATTGCCGCCCGAGCCGATGGCCATCACGCCGAATTCGGGCTCCAGCACGTCGCCGGTGCCGGTCAGCGCCAGCGACACGTTCTTGTCGGCCACCAGCATCATCGCTTCGAGGCGGCGCAGGTAGCGGTCTGTGCGCCAATCCTTGGCGAGTTCGACGCAGGCGCGCGTCAGCTGGTCGGGATATTGCTCGAGCTTCGCCTCGAGCCTTTCGAGCAGGGTGAAGGCGTCGGCCGTGGCGCCGGCAAACCCGGCGATCACATTGCCCTTGCCGAGGCGGCGAACCTTGCGGGCATTACCCTTCATGATGGTCTGGCCGAGGCTGACCTGGCCGTCGCCGGCGATCACTACCTTGTTGCCCTTGCGCACCGTCACGATGGTCGTGGCGTGCATGCTCTGTTCGTTGGACATATGTTGCTCCGATGGCGCACGGCCCCTTCGAGGCGGCTCGGGCGTTACGAGTGGAAGTTCGATCTTATGTATGACGCGGCGCAAGGAATGCAAATCCGCATGCCGCATCACGAAATGCCCTTTCGCGGCGATTGGCAAGCGGTCGCTCATGCTGCTATTAGGCACTCGTTTTTGAGGACAAGGATCCGCCATGGCCCCCCGTTCCGCCGAAGTCAGCCGCAAGACCAAGGAAACCGAGATTTCCATCTCGGTCCATGTCGACGGCACCGGCCGTTCGGAGATGGCGACCGGCGTCGGCTTCTTCGACCACATGCTCGACCAGCTGTCGCGGCATTCGCTGATCGACATGAAGGTCTCCGCCAAGGGCGACCTGCACATCGACGACCACCACACCGTCGAGGATTGTGGCATCGCGCTCGGCCAGGCCTTGTCCAAGGCGCTGGGCGACCGCCGCGGCATCATGCGCTATGCCTCGATCGACCTCGCCATGGACGAGACGCTGACGCGCGCCGCCATCGACGTGTCGGGCCGCCCGTTCCTGGTCTGGAACGTCGCTTTCTCGGCGCCCAAGATCGGCACCTTCGATACCGAGCTGGTGCGCGAGTTCTTCCAGGCGCTGGCCCAGAACGCTGGCATCACCCTGCATGTCACCAACCATTATGGCGCCAACAACCACCATATCGCCGAAACCTGCTTCAAGGCTGTGGCGCGCGCGCTGCGCATGGCACTTGAAAGCGACCCGCGCCAGCCTGACGCAGTACCCTCGACCAAGGGCAGCCTGAAGGGATAGCCATGGCCATCCATGTCGTCATGGAGCCGCCCGCCAAGGCGGGAACTAGCGCTTCGGAAAGCGCCGTCTTCGTTCGCGACGGCTTCCATTTCTTCGGCTTCATTGCGCCGCTGCTGTGGTTGCTGTGGCACCGGCTCTGGCTCGAGGCGGCGATGACCTTTGCCGCCACCCTGGCGCTTGCCGCGGCCAGCGAATGGGCGGGGCTGACCTTTGCCGCTCCGCTGCTGCCGCTGCTCATTTCGCTCTATGTCGGGCTCGAAGGCGGCGCGCTGCGCATCGCAGCCCTTCGCCGTGCCGGCTGGCGCCAGTGGGGCGTGGTCGAGGCGGATTCCATCGAAGACGCCGAAATGCGCTACCTCTTCGCCGCTGAAGCCGACGACGAGCCGACATCGGCTGCCGTCGCCATCTCCCCTGCGACGCCCCGGCCTCAACCTGCTGGCGGAGCGCTTGGCCTCCTGCACTATCCCGGAAGAAACTGACATGCGCGTTGCCATCATCGACTACGGCTCGGGCAATCTGCGCTCGGCGACCAAGGCCTTCGAACGTGCCGCCCGCGAGGCCGGCATAGCGGCCAAGATCGAGCTGACGGCCGATGCCGAGCGCGTGCTTTCCGCCGACCGCGTCGTGCTGCCCGGCGTCGGCGCTTATGCCGATTGTGCCCGTGGCCTGCGCGCCGTCGACGGCATGTGGGACGCAGTCGAGGAGGTGGCCATCCGCAAGGCGCATCCCTTCCTCGGTATCTGCGTCGGCATGCAGCTGATGTCCGAACGCGGGCTGGAGAAGTCGGTCACCAACGGCTTTGGCTGGATATCGGGCGACGTCAAGGAGATCAAGCCTTCCGACCCGTCGCTGAAGATTCCGCAGATCGGCTGGAACACGATTCACGTGAAACATCCGCACCCCGTTTTCGACGGCATTCCGACGGGACCAGGCGGCCTGCACGCCTATTTCGTGCATTCCTACCATCTCGACGCAACCGACGAGAAACAGGTGCTGGCCAGCGCCGACTATGGCGGCCGGGTCACTGCCGCGGTGGCGCGCGACAACCTGGTCGGCACGCAGTTTCATCCTGAAAAGAGCCAGGCGCTTGGCCTTGCCCTCATCGCCAATTTCCTGAGGTGGAAGCCATGATCCTCTTTCCGGCCATCGACCTCAAGGACGGCCAGTGCGTGCGCCTCAAGCTTGGTGATATGGACCAGGCGACCGTCTACAACAACGATCCCGCCGCCCAGGCGAAAGCCTTCGAGGACCAGGGCTTCGAATGGCTGCATGTCGTCGATCTCAACGGCGCCTTTGCCGGCGAGAGCGTCAACGGTGCGGCCGTCGAGGCAATCCTCAAGGCGACGAAGAACCCGGTCCAGCTCGGCGGCGGCATCCGCACGCTCGATCATATCGAAAGCTGGCTTTCCAAGGGTCTCGCCCGCGTCATCCTCGGCACGGTTGCCGTGCGCGATCCTGGGCTGGTCAAGGAAGCCTGCAGGAAGTTCCCCGGCAAGGTTGCCGTCGGCGTCGACGCCAAGGGCGGCAAGGTTGCCGTCGAGGGCTGGGCCGAAGCGTCGAGCCTCGGCGTCGTCGAGTTGGCGAAGAAGTTCGAGGGTGCCGGCGTCGCCGCCATCATCTACACCGATATCGACCGCGACGGGGTGCTTGCCGGCATCAACTGGGATTCGACCATCGACCTCGCCGAGGCCGTGTCGATCCCGGTCATTGCCTCGGGCGGTCTCGCATCGCTCGCCGACATCGTCCGCATGACCATGCCGGATGCGAAAAAGCTCGAAGGTGCGATTTCCGGCCGCGCGCTTTATGACGGTCGCATCGACCCGGCTGAGGCGCTGGCCATCCTGCGCGGCACTCTGAAGCCTGAACCCGGACTGTTCGAGGAACGGAAATGACCCTCAAGGCCCGTGTCATCCCCTGCCTCGACGTTAAGGACGGCCGCGTCGTCAAGGGCGTGCAGTTCGTCGATCTGGTAGACGCCGGCGATCCGGTCGAGGCCGCAAAGGCCTATGATGCCGCCGGTGCCGACGAACTCTGCTTCCTCGACATCACCGCTTCTTCCGACAACCGCGAGACCATCTTCGACGTCATCGCCCGTACCGCCGAGCAGTGCTTCATGCCGCTGACCGTCGGCGGCGGCGTACGCCAGGTTGCCGACATCCGCAAGCTGCTGCTCGCCGGCGCCGACAAGGTGTCTATCAACACGGCTGCCGTGAAGAACCCCGACTTTGTCGCCGAAGCCGCCGACAAGTTCGGCAACCAGTGCATCGTCGTTGCCATCGACGCCAAGAAGGTGTCGGTTGCCAATGAAGCCGATCGCTGGGAGATCTTCACCCATGGCGGCCGCGAGCGCACAGGCATCGATGCGGTCGAGTTCGCCCGCAAGGTCGTCGATCTCGGCGCCGGTGAAATCCTGCTCACGTCGATGGACCGCGACGGCACCAAGATCGGCTACGACATCGCCCTCACCCGTGCGGTGGCGGACGCCGTGCGAGCGCCGGTCATCGCTTCGGGCGGCGTCGGCAACCTCGACCACATGGTCGACGGCATCCGCGAGGGACATGCGACGGCGGTTCTTGCCGCTTCGATCTTCCATTTCGGCACCTACACCATTGCCGAGGCCAAGGCGCACATGGCAAAAGCGGGTTTGCCGATGCGGCTCGACCCGATTGGCTGACTTTGTTGCCGAGGCCAAGATGAGCGGATTTTCCCTTGCCGACCTGGAAAAGATCGTCACCGAGCGGGCACGTTCGGGCGATGCCAATTCATGGACCGCCAAGCTTTACCAGGGCGGCATGGAGCGGGCGGCCAAGAAGCTTGGCGAAGAGGCGGTCGAGACCGTCATCGCCGCGGTCAAGGGCGACGATCGTGCCCTCGTTTCGGAAAGCGCCGATCTCCTTTATCATTGGCTCGTCGTGCTGGCTGTCGCCGGCGTCCCGATGGCCGAGGTGATGACCGAGCTCGAGCGTCGCACCTCGCAGTCGGGTGTCGCCGAGAAGGCAGCGCGGAAGAACGAGGGCTGACCACTGGTCAGGTCCCGCAGGGGAGGTTCGATGGATCAACTCGCGCCGACGGACAAATACTCACCCTATTGGTTCTTCTCGGCCGAGCATTGGGCCGGTTTCGGCGCCGACATGTCGATGACCCTGACCCAGGACGAGGTGGCGCGGCTGAGCTCGATGTACGAGCCCATCGATCTCGTCGAGGTCCGGCGCATCTACCTGTCGCTGTCGCGTCTGCTCTCCGCCCATGTCGAGACCAGCCAGCAGCTGTTTCGCCAGCGCCAGCGCTTCTTCAACTCGGACAAGAAGGGCACCAAGACACCCTTCATCATCGGCATGGCGGGGTCGGTCGCCGTCGGCAAATCGACCACCGCGCGTATCCTCAAGGAATTGCTCACCCGCTGGCCGTCGAGCCCGAAGGTCGATCTCGTCACGACCGACGGCTTCCTCTACCCTAACGACGTACTACGCCGCGACAGCCTGATGGAGCGCAAGGGTTTCCCCGACAGCTACGATGTCGGTGCGCTTCTGCGCTTCCTCTCGGCGATCAAGTCGGGCCAGCCCAATGTGCGCGCGCCCGTCTACTCGCACCTGACCTATGACGTGATGCCTGGCGAGTTTGTCACCGTCGACCGGCCCGACATCCTGATCTTCGAGGGCATCAACGTGCTGCAGCCGCGCGAACTGCCCAAGGACGGCAACTTCGTGCCTTTCGTCTCCGACTTCTTCGACTTCTCGATCTACATCGACGCCGATGAGAGCATCATCCACGAGTGGTACATCGACCGCTTCATGCGGCTGCGCGAAACCGCATTCCGCAATCCGCAGTCCTTCTTCCATCGCTACTCGCAGCTGTCGGAGGATGCGGCCCGCGCCATCGCCGAGGGGCTGTGGGCCAACATCAACCTGAAGAACCTGCGCGAGAACATCCTGCCCACGCGCCCGCGCGCCGACCTCATCCTCAAGAAGGGTGCCGGCCATCTCGTCGAGGAAGTGGCGATCCGCAAGCTCTGAAGGTCTTTTTGTTGGGCCATGATCTTGTCCGAAAACCGGGGCCACTTTTTGGGGTCATGCTCTAGGCCGGCTGCGTCACGCGTCTTAGCGTGAGATTGATCCGCCCGCCCTGCTTCAGCAATGCCGATGTCATCGGGTAGATGCGGTCGACGCCATGGAACGCCAGCCGCCCCTCCCCGCCGAGCACGACGACGTCTCCGCTCTCCAGCCTGAACGACACGGTGCGATCGTCGCGCCTTGTGCCGCCGACGCGGAACAGGCAGGCGTCACCCAGCGACACCGACACCACGGGTGCGGCGAACTCCCGCTCGTCGCGATCCTGGTGCAGGCCCATCTTCGCAGTGTCCGTGTAGAAATTGACGAGGCAGGCTTCCGGAGGATGCGGATAGCCCGAGACCTCGCGCCAAAGCGCAAGCAGCGCCTCGGGGATCGGCGGCCACGGTTCGCCTGTGACGGGATGGGTCGGCTGGTAGCGGTAGCCGCCCTCCTTGTCGGTGACCCAGCCCAGCGAGCCGCAATTGGTCATCCTGACGCTCATTTCCTTGCCGGTCTTCGGCATGGCCGGCGTGTAGAGCGGTGCAGCTTTCACCGCCTCTCGGATGCTCTCGACCAGGCTCTCTTGCACCTCGCGCGAGAGAAAGCCGGGCATGTGGCGGACGCCTTTGGGCAATACGAGCACGGTTCAGGTCCAGTTGGGTTGTTGCAGGCGAGAGTGTCAGCCGAAAAATGCAAAACGGCGACCCGAAAGCCGCCGTCCGCGAAATGATTTGTGCGAGGCGAGGCGGTTACGCCGTCGCGATATCGGGGATGCGCAGCACCTGGCCCGGATAGATCTTGTCGGGGTGCGTCAGCATCGGCTTGTTGGCTTCGAAGATGACGGTGTATTTCGATGCCTTGCCTTTGCCGTACTGGGCTTCGGCGATCTTCGACAGGTTGTCGCCCTTCTTGACGGTGTAGAACACCGGCGCCTTGGCCGGCGTCGCCGCCTTGACCAGCTCGGTCATGTCGACCTTGCTGTCGAGCTTGAGACCGGAATCGGGCGCCACCACCTTCAACTCGTCGGCCTGCACCTTGGAGACGCCGAGCGTGTTGCCGACGGCGATCACCGCCTTTTCGAAGATCGACTGGTCCTTGACCACGCCTGTCAGCACTGCGGTATCGCCCTTGACCACCACCTGAACGTTGTCGGTGCCGAGCTTGTGCGAATCGAGCTCCTTCTTCAGCGTGTCGGCGCTCGGTGCCTCGTCGTCGCCGAAGCCAAGCTTCTTGCCGACATTCTTGACGAAATCGAACATGCCCATTCGTAGTCTCCCTTGCTGTGGCATTCGCCGGAGCTTGGCACCTGCCTTGCCAAAATGGAAGCGGGATTGATTCCCAAGGCTTAATCGCCGTCGACGCGCCCGCGCAGCTTCTTGACCGTCGAGCGGCCGGCCTTGCTTTTCAGCCTTCGCTCGATCGAGCCCTTTGTCGGCCTGGTCTTCTTGCGCGGCGGCGGTGGCGGCTCGGCAGCCTTGGCGACAAGTGCCACCAGCCGCGCCCTGGCGTCGGCCCGGTTCTGCTCCTGGGTGCGGTAGCGCCCCGCCTCGATGACGATCACGCCCTCCTTGGTCGCCTTCTGGCCCGCGAACTTTATGGTGCGCTCGCGCACGCGCTCGGGCAGGCCCGGCGCATTGGCCGCATCGAAGCGCAGCTGCACGGCTGTGGCGACCTTGTTGACGTTCTGGCCGCCCGGCCCCGACGAGCGGATGAAGTTCTCCTCGAGGTCGTCGGGATGGATGACCACGTCATTGGCAATGATGATCTTGTCGTCGGCGCTCATGCGCCAAGTCATGCCGTGGTGCGGCCGAAAAGAAAAGGCCCAGCACTTGGCCGGGCCTTTTCGAGATCGTTACGCCAGGTGCCGTGGTTATTCGGCGGCTTCCTGCGTGCGCGGTGCCGCGCCGCGCACCGAGGCGTCGACATGGCTTTCGAACTTGCCGAAATTGTCGATGAACATCGACACCAGCTTGCTGGCCTGGCGGTCATAGGCAGCGCCGTCGGCCCAGGTCGAACGCGGGTCGAGGATCTTGCCGTCGACGCCGGGAACCGAAACCGGCACGGCGAAGCCGAAATGGGCATCGGTGCGGAATTCGACCTCATTGAGCGAGCCGTCGAGGGCGGCAGTGAGCAGCGCGCGCGTCGCCTTGATCGGCATGCGCGAACCCGTGCCATAGGCGCCGCCGGTCCAGCCTGTGTTGACCAGCCAGCAATTGACGCCGTGGTCGGAAATCAGCTGGCGCAGCAGGTTGCCGTATTCGCTGGGGTGCCTGGGCATGAACGGTGCGCCGAAGCAGGTCGAGAACGTCGCTTCCGGCTCGGTCACGCCGCGCTCGGTGCCGGCGACCTTGGCGGTATAGCCGGACAGGAAGTGGTACATCGCCTGCGCCGGCGTCAGCTTTGCGATGGGCGGCATCACGCCGAAGGCGTCGGCCGTCAGCATGATGATGTTCTTCGGGTGGCTGGCGCGCCCGGTGGCGCTGGCATTCGGGATGAAGTCGAGCGGATAGGCGCAACGGGTGTTTTCGGTACGCGAGCCGTCGTTGAAGTCAGGCACGCGGTTCTCGTCGAGCACGACGTTCTCGAGCACCGTGCCGAAACGCTGGGTCGTCGCAAAGATTTCCGGCTCGGCTTCGGCCGACAGGCGAATGGTCTTGGCGTAGCAGCCGCCTTCGAAGTTGAAGATGCCGTCCGGGCCCCAGCCATGCTCGTCGTCGCCGATCAGCGTGCGCTTGGGATCGGCCGACAGCGTCGTCTTGCCGGTTCCCGACAGGCCGAAGAACACGGCGGCGTCGCCATCGGGCCCTTCATTGGCCGAGCAGTGCATGGGCATCACGCCGCCCGCCGGCAGGATGTAGTTGAGCGCGGTGAAGACCGACTTCTTCATCTCGCCGGCATATTTGGTGCCGCCGATGAGCACGATCATGCGCGTCAGATCGACCGCGATCAGCGTCTCGCTGCGGCCGCCATGGCGCGCCGTGTCGGCCCGGAACGACGGCAGGTCGATGATCGTCATCTTCGGCGCGAAGCCGGCCAGTTCAGCCGTTTCCGGGCGGATCAGCAGGTTGCGGATGAACATCGAGTGCCAGGCGTATTCGGTGATGACGCGCGTCGGCAGGCTGAGCGAGCGGTCGGCGCCGCCGATCAGGTCCTGGACGAACAGGTCCTTGTCGGCCGCATGGGCCAGGAAATCTGCATGCAGCGCGTCGAACTGCGCTCGCGTCATCGCATTGTTGTTTTCCCACCAGACCTGGGGCTCGGTGTTTTCGTCGCGCACGACGAACTTGTCCTTGGGCGAGCGGCCGGTGTACTGCCCCGTGTCGGCAACGAGCGCGCCATGGGCGGTCAGCACGGCCTCGCCGCGGCGGACCGCCTCTTCGACCAGCAGGGCAGCGCCAAGGTTGTAATGCACGGTGCCCGACGTTTTGAGCCCTGCCGTTTCGATCCCGTTGGCGGGATTACGCTTACCGACTTCCGACATTCGGTGAACCCTCGTTCGATTTGACGCCAATGTCCGGTCTTCGGGCCGGACGCCGCTGTCCCCGAGGGACCGAGGCAGCCAGAAACAGAAAAGCCAAGCGATTTCAAATCATTAATCGATTTAAATATTTTAGAATTTATCTAAATCGTTTAAATGACGGGGATTAGTCCTACCTTGCCGGGTAGGCAGGCAGGTTTTTTGTTCGAGCTTTTCTTGAGGCGCCCCATATAGAAAGCGGACTGGTTGTGGTGGTTGCGCTCCCCTTCATCGGGGGGTATGCCACATTTTGTACCTAATTTGTCCTGCACAAGCCCTGCTCTGAAGCAGGAAGGGACACCCGCTCATGAGGGAGCCGCTGGAAATGGCAACGATCGCGCTTGTCGACGACGACCGCAACATTTTGACATCGGTTTCGATTGCGCTCGAGTCCGAAGGATACCGTGTCGAGACCTACACCGACGGTGCCTCGGCACTTGAAGGGCTGGCCGCGCGGCCGCCGAACCTCGCCATCCTCGACATCAAGATGCCGCGCATGGACGGCATGGAACTGCTCCGCCGGCTGCGCCAGAAGACTGACCTGCCGGTGATTTTCCTGACGTCGAAGGACGACGAGATCGATGAGCTCTTCGGCCTCAAGATGGGCGCCGACGATTTCATCCGCAAGCCGTTCTCCCAGCGTCTGCTGGTCGAGCGCGTGCGCGCCGTGCTGCGCCGGGCAAGTGCCCGCGAGGCAGCGGCCAAGACGCCGAGCCCGCAGTCGCGCTCGCTGGAGCGCGGCCAGCTGGTGATGGACCAGGAGCGCCATACCTGCACCTGGAAGGGCGAGCCGGTTATCCTGACCGTCACCGAATTCCTGATCCTGCACTCGCTGGCCCAGCGCCCGGGTGTCGTCAAAAGCCGAGACGCTTTGATGGATTCGGCCTATGATGAGCAGGTCTATGTCGATGACCGCACCATCGACAGCCACATCAAGCGCCTGCGCAAGAAGTTCAAGGCCGTCGACGACGACTTCGAGATGATCGAAACGCTCTATGGTGTCGGCTACAGATTCCGCGAAGCGTGAGATCGGCGGGGGCTGAGATCACATGGCGATGGAAGCAGAGATCAGGAAACCCGCGGCCGCCACGAAGCGGTCGCGCGGTCGCCTGTCGCTGTTCTTCGACCGCTCGAGGATCCGGCTGAGCCGGTTCCTCGGCCACTATTTCTTCTCCAGCCTGACGCGCCGCATTCTGTTCCTCAACCTTGCCGGGTTGGCCGTGCTGGTCGCCGGCATCCTGTATCTCAACACCTTCCGTGATGGCCTGATCGGCGCCCGTGTCGAAAGCCTGATGACGCAGGGCGAGATCATTGCCGGCGCCATTGCCGCCTCGGCAACCGTCGAAACGGATTCGATCAGCATCGACCCCGAGAAGCTGCTCGAGCTGCAGGCCGGCGAGACGCTTGGCCCCGGCTCCGACCAGCTCGACAGCCTTGATTTTCCGATCAATCCGGAGCGCGTGGCGCCAGTGCTGCGCCGGCTGATCTCGCCGACAAGGACGCGCGCCCGTATCTACGACCGCGACGCCAATCTCCTGCTCGATTCGCGGCATCTCTATTCGCGCGGCCAGATCCTGCGCTACGACCTTCCGCCGGTCGAGGAAGACGAGCCGACCGTCTTCGAGCGGGCGCAGAAGTTCGTCTTCGACTTTTTCCGCGACAGCGCGCTTCCGGTCTACAAGGAACAGCCCGGCGGCAATGGCGCGGCCTTCCCCGAGGTCGTGCAGGCATTGACCGGCCGCCCGGCGCCGATTGTCCGGGTCAGCGAACAGGGCGAGCAGATCGTGTCGGTCGCCGTCCCCATCCAGCGCTTCCGTGCCGTGCTCGGCGTGCTGATGCTGTCGACCGAAGGCGGCGACATCGACAAGATTGTCGCTGCCGAGCAGAAGGCCATCCTGCGCGTGTTCGGTGTCGCTGCATTGGTCACGGCCATCCTGTCGATGCTGTTGGCGTCGACCATCGCCAACCCGCTGCGTCGGCTGTCGGCTGCCGCCAACCGCGTCCGTCGTGGCGGCAAGAGCCGCGAGGAAATTCCCGATTTCTCCGACCGCCAGGACGAGATCGGCAACCTGTCGGTTGCCGTGCGTGACATGACCAAGGCGCTTTACGCGCGTATCGAGGCGATCGAGAGTTTCGCCGCCGACGTCAGCCACGAACTCAAGAATCCGCTGACCTCGCTGCGCAGCGCAGTCGAGACTTTGCCGCTTGCCAGGAACGAGAGCTCGCGCGAACGGCTGATGGAGGTCATCCAGCATGACGTGAAGCGCCTCGACCGGCTGATCACCGATATTTCGGACGCATCCCGTCTCGATGCCGAGCTCGCGCGCGAGGACGCCGGCAAGGTGGATCTCAAGAAGTTCATCGGCGATCTGGTTTCGGTGTCGCGCGAGGCCAGCCGCCACAAGAAGGCGGTCGAAATCGCATTCACCGTTGCCAAGCTGCCGGCTGGGGCGAAGAACTACAACGTGGTCGGCCACGACCTGCGCATCGGCCAGGTCATCACCAACCTGATAGAGAACGCCCGCTCCTTCGTGCCCGACGACCATGGCCACATTGCCATTTCGCTGGCGCGCGTCGGCAAGTTCAATGTCATCACGGTCGAGGACAACGGCCCCGGCATCCGCGCCGAAAACATCGACCGCATCTTCGAGCGTTTCTATACCGACCGTCCGGCGGGCGAAGCCTTCGGCCAGAATTCCGGCCTCGGCCTGTCGATCAGCCGCCAGATCGTCGAGGCCCATGGCGGCACGCTGAGCGCCGAAAACATCGCCGGCACCAAGCCTGGCGAACTCAAGGGCGCGCGCTTCGTCGTTGCCCTGCCGGCCGAAAGCTGATCCGTGGCGCCAGCCAACATGCATGCCACGGCGATTGTTCTTGGCGATCGCTGTGTACTGGTTGCAGGGCTGTCCGGGTCGGGCAAGACGGCTCTTGCCCTGGCCCTCGTCGAGAAATTTCGCGCCGCAGGCCGGTTCGCCCGGCTGGTTTCCGACGACCAGGTCTTCCTGTCGGTGCACCACGGCAGGCTTTTGTGCCATGCGCCGGCAGTCATTGCCGGCCTGGCAGAGGTCCGCGGCGTCGGGCCGGTTCCGGTCGAACATGAGGCGGCGGCTGCAGTCGACCTGCTGGCCAGGCTTGTTCCGGCAAGCGAGGTGGAACGGCTGCCCGGACAGGACAGTGAACTGATTCTTGGTTGCATGACGCAGCGATTGTTGCTCGCAGAACGTGAAATTGCCGCAGCCATCCCCACAATTCTGGTCCGACTCGGCATCACCCTCTTCGCCTGAAGCTGCACATTATTTTTGCTGCATTGCGTCAAAATGGCGTGGCGAGCAGCAGATTGGGGCTTGTAAACGCCTTCGCCGTCGACAAGATAGCGCTCCCGCCCTCCGCGAAGGCGGCAAGAGTACTGCGCGGCTGTGAAGAGGCCATGACGGGAGCCAAATCAGAATGATCGGACTCGTGCTTGTGACGCACGGTCAGCTGGCCGAAGAGTTCCGCCATGCCGTGGAACATGTCGTCGGACCGCAGGACAATTTCGAGACTGTTTCGATCGGAGCAGACGATGACATGGCGCAGCGTCGCAGCGACATCATCGACGCCGTCGCCAGCGCCGACACCGGCAATGGTGTGGTCGTGCTCACCGATATGTTCGGCGGCACGCCGTCGAACCTCGCCATCTCGGTGATGGAAGCCGGCCGGGTCGAAGTCATCGCCGGCATGAACCTGCCGATGCTCATCAAGCTGACGAGCGTACGCAAGGCCGACAACATGGCCGCCGCGCTCGACGAGGCACAGGCTGCTGGCCGCAAATATATCAACGTTGCTAGTCAGGTGTTGAGCGGCAAATGAGCGGCATGCCCTACTCGCCCGAGAAGGGCCACATCGTCCGCGATCTCACCATAGTCAATCAGCGTGGCCTGCATGCCCGCGCCTCGGCCAAGTTTGTCCAGATTGCCGGCGAGTTCCAGGCCAATGTCAGCGTAGAGAGGGACGGCATTTCCGTAGGCGGCACGTCGATCATGGGCCTGATGATGCTCGCCGCCAGCCCCGGTTGCACCATCCGCGTTACCGCGAGCGGCCCCGAGGCCGTCGAAGCGATGGATGCGCTTGCGACACTGGTCGCGGCGCGCTTCGGCGAGGAGTCCTGATCGCCGGACTGAGTCTTGTGCGACATGCACGAATAAAGATTTCTTTATGTCCCATTGTCGATAACGGCCTGATCTGGTAGTCAGGCCGATCTTTCGCGCGCCCTCGCAGCCCTCCCGCGGCGGCGCGAAGCAAACAGGAATCGGAGCAAGCCATGACGGGTAGCAAGGATTATCTGGTCGCCGACATTTCGCTCGCCGGCTGGGGTCGCAAGGAAATCGAGATCGCCGAAACCGAAATGCCGGGCCTGATGGCCTGCCGCGAGGAGTTCGGTGAAGCAAAGCCGCTCAAGGGCGCGCGCATTTCCGGCTCGCTGCACATGACCATCCAGACCGCGGTGCTGATCGAGACGCTGAAGGAACTCGGCGCCGACATCCGCTGGGCGTCGTGCAACATCTTCTCGACCCAGGATCATGCCGCGGCCGCCATCGCCGAAGCCGGCATCCCGGTCTTCGCCGTCAAGGGCGAGACGCTCGAGGAATACTGGCAGTACACCGACCAGATCTTCCAGTGGACCGATGGCGGCGCCACCAACATGATCCTCGATGATGGCGGCGACGCCACCATGTACATCCTGATCGGCGCCCGTGCCGAGGCCGGCGAGGACGTACTGTCCAACCCGGGCAGCGAAGAGGAAGAGATCCTGTTCGCCCAGATCAAGAAGCGCATGGCTGAAACGCCGGGCTTCTTCGCCAAGCACAAGGCTGCCATCCGCGGCGTCACCGAAGAGACCACGACCGGTGTCAACCGCCTCTACCAGTTGCAGAAGAAGGGCCTGCTGCCCTTCCCGGCGATCAACGTCAACGACAGTGTCACCAAGTCGAAGTTCGACAACAAGTACGGCTGCAAGGAATCGCTGGTCGACGGCATCCGCCGCGGCACCGACGTCATGATGGCCGGCAAGGTCGCCGTCGTCTGCGGTTACGGCGACGTCGGCAAGGGTTCTGCTGCCTCGCTCCAGGGCGCCGGCGCCCGCGTCAAGGTTACCGAGGTCGACCCGATCTGCGCGCTCCAGGCTGCTATGGACGGCTTCGAGGTCGTCACGCTGGAAGACGCTGCTCCCACCGCCGACATCGTCATCACCACGACCGGCAACAAGGACGTCATCACCCTCGACCACATGCGCCTGATGAAGGACATGGTCATCGTCGGCAACATCGGCCACTTCGACAACGAGATCCAGGTCGCGGCCCTGCGCAACCTCAAGTGGACCAACGTCAAGCCGCAGGTCGACATGATCAGCTTCCCGGATGGCAAGCGCATGCTGCTGCTGTCGGAAGGCCGCCTGCTCAACCTCGGCAATGCGACCGGCCACCCGAGCTTCGTCATGTCGGCGTCTTTCACCAACCAGACGCTGGCCCAGATCGAGCTTTTCACCAAGCCCGGCCAGTACAAGAACGAAGTCTACGTGCTGCCCAAGCACCTCGACGAGAAGGTCGCCCGCCTGCACCTCGACAAGCTCGGCGCCAAGCTGACCACCCTGTCCGATGAACAGGCCAGCTATATCGGCGTGACGCCGAAGGGGCCGTTCAAGCCGGAACACTACCGCTATTAACCATAGCGCAAATACATACAACATATTGAAACCGGGCGATTGACTTTCGCCCGGTTTCTTTTTTGCGCGAACGCCTTCTTCACGGCGATTCGCCTAACGGCTATTGTGGCGTGATTCGCCACGCGCCCGTTCTCGGCGGAACTTTTTGGGGCGCTTCAGGGCGGTCTTGCAGTCAGGCGGCGGAGAGGAACAAGACATGCCGGGGGAATACCCGCTTTCAGCGGGACAGGCCGTTTCCGGCGGCCGACAGGATTCGCAGATGCCCCTTCCAGGCGGTATGTGGCAGGCCGTGCGCCGGCTCGGCAGCCGTTCGGCCGCAGTCATGCTTGGCGCCACTGCGCTCTGCACGCCTGTCGGATATGCCCATGCCCAGCAGGCCGCCGCCGTCGGCCTGCCCGTCAGCACGGCCGAAGTCATCCAGCTCGCCGTGCTCGTCGGCGTCATGGGAGCGGCGCTCATTTCCGCCATTGCGCTGATCCGCGAGAAGGTACGCATCGCCGCCGAGAACGTCGAGCTGCGCGGCCGCGTCGCCGACCTCAATGCATCGCTGCAGCGTTCGGAGGCCCTGCTCAACCTGCGCGACCAGCGCGTCATCATCTGGGCCAACGAGAACAAGAAGCCGGAGCTGATCGGTTCGCTGCCGATCGAAACAGGCGCGCCGGACGAGCGCGCCGCCTTCCTCGGTTTCGGTCGCTGGCTGATGCCGCGTTCGGCCGCAGCGCTCGAAAATGCCATTGCCGCGTTGCGTGACAAAGGCACTGCCTTCGAACTGGTGGCGGAGACCCATGCCGGTGCGGTCCTCGAAGTCCACGGCCGCAAGAGCGGCGCCCACGTCATCGTCCGCTTTGTCTCGATCTCCGAGGCCCAGCGCGGCCAGGCGCGGCTGACGCTCGACAACCAGCGCCTCAGCGCCGAATACGAAACGCTTGTCGGCCTGATGGACGCCGTCGACATGCCGTTCTGGATGCGCGATTCCGATGGCCGGCTGAAATGGGTCAACAAGGCCTTCGCCAGGGCCGTCGAAGCAGCCGATTCCGCCGCAGCCATCCGCGACGGCAAGGAGTTCCTGGGCACGCAATCGCGCGAAGCGATCGTCCAGCAGCACCTGTCGCGTCCCGTATTCCAGCAGACACTGTCGACCGTCATCGACGGCGACCGTCGCATGTTCGCCGTGACCGACGTTGTCGGCAGGGAAGGTTCGGCCGGCATCGCCACCGACATGAGCGCGGCCGATGCCATCCGCGAAGAGTACAGCCGGGTCGTGCGCAGCCACGCCGACACGCTCGACCAGGTGGCGACCGCCGTTGCCACTTTCGACGCCAGCCAGAAGCTGCGTTTCCACAACAATGCTTTCCAGAAGCTCTGGGAACTCGACGCCGGCTATCTCTCCAGCGCACCCGACAATGCGCTTTTGCTCGACCGCCTGCGCAGCGAACGCAAGCTGCCGGAGCAGCCGGAATGGCGGCGCTGGAAGGAGAGCCTGCTCGGCGCATATCGCGCCGTCGAGCCGCAGGAGCATCTTTGGCATCTGCCCGACGGCCGCACCATCCGCGTCGTCGCCAATCCCCAGCCCAAGGGCGGCGTCACCTGGGTGTTCGAAAACCTGACCGAGAAGATCGACCTCGAAAGCCGCTACACCACGGCGGTGCGTGTCCAGGGTGAAACCCTCGACAATCTCGCCGAAGGCGTCGTCGTTTTCGGCCCCGACGGCCGCATCCGCCTGTTCAATCCGGCCTTCGGCCAGCTCTGGGGTGTGTCGCCCGAGGCCCTCCGGCAGAGCACGCATATTTCGGCGATCCGCGCTGAATGCGACATGCGTGCCGAAGAGAGCCCATGGGCCGATTTCGTCGCCGCCGTCACCGGCTTCGACGAGCGTAGCGACCGCCATGGCCAGACCGAACTCAAGAACGGTTCGGTGCTCCAGCACGCCGTAATCCACCTGCCCAACGGCCAGGTGATGCTGACCTTTGTCGACGTCACCGACGGCGTCAACATGGAGCGCGCGCTCAAGGACAAGAACGAGGCGCTTCAGCGTGCCGACCAGATCAAGAACGAGTTCGTCCAGCACGTTTCGTATGAGCTGCGCTCGCCGCTGACCAACATCATCGGCTTCACCGAGCTTTTGTCGCTGCCCGGTACCGGCCCGCTGTCACAGCGCCAGCGCGAATATGTCGAGCACATCGGTTCGTCCTCGGGCGTGCTTTTGACCATCGTCAATGACATCCTCGATCTCGCAACCGTCGATGCCGGCATCATGCAGCTCGAAATCGCCGAGGTGCGTATCGACCGCGCCATCGAGGCTGCCGCCGAACTTATCGCCGACCGCCTGGAAGAGCACTCGATCAGCCTCGCCATAGATACCGCCAGCGCGCCGAAGAGCTTCAATGGCGACGAGACGCGCGTGCGCCAGATCCTCTACAATCTGCTCAGCAACGCCGTGAACTACGCGCCGTCCGCGAGCACCATCACGCTGGCCTGCCGCCAGCTGGCCGAGGGCGTGGAATTCTCCGTCCATGACGATGGTCCGGGCATGCCTTCGGAGGTGCTCGACACGATGTTCCAGCGCTTCGAATCCCGCGTCAACGGCGGCCGCAAGCGTGGTGCCGGCCTTGGCCTGTCCATCGTCAAAAGCTTCGTCGAGCTGCATGGCGGCACCGTCCGCATCGACAGCGGCAAGGACCGTGGCACCACGGTCGTCTGCCTGTTCCCCGATGCGCCAGCCGGCGTGCGGGTGGCGGCGGAGTAGGCTTCATGGCGGCCAGATCGCTGGAGCGATTCCTGCCTGACGAGGCCGCAACCACGCGGCTGGGCGAAGATCTTGCCATGGCGGTCAAGCCGGGCGACGTGTTGCTGCTCGACGGCGACCTCGGCGCCGGCAAGTCGACGCTGGCGCGCGGCCTGATCCGGGCGCTGGCGGGTGATCCCTGGCATGAAGTGCCGAGCCCGACCTTCACCCTGGTCCAGAGCTACGACACGCCTGTCCCCGTTCATCATTTCGACCTCTACCGCCTGTCTTCTTCCGAGGAGCTCCAGGAACTCGGCTTCGATGAAGCCGTCGCCTCGGGTGTGGCTCTGGTGGAGTGGCCGGAGCGCGCCGCCGGCGCGATGCCCGCTGCCAGCCTGCGGCTCGCTATCGAGCACGAGGGCGATGGCCGCCGCATCATCATCTCGGGCGATGGCCAGGCCTTCGACCGCGTCGCCCGATCGCTCGCCATGCGAGATTTCCTCATCTCAGCCGATTTTGGCGAGGCGCGCCGCGCCCGCTTCACCGGCGACGCCTCGGCGCGGGGCTACGAAACCGTCAGCCCGGAAGGCCGGGCATCACTGGTGCTGATGAACTCGCCAAGGCTGGTACTCGGTCCACCCGTCCGCGACGGCAAGCCCTATGCCGAGATCGCGCACACCGCGCAGACGGTTGCTGCCTTCGTCGCCATCGACCGGGCGCTTGCAGCGGGCGGCGTCACCGTGCCCGGCATCGTCGCACAGGATCTCGACCAGGGCTTTCTGCTGCTCGAACATCTCGGCACCGGCGCTTTCCTCGACCCCGAGGGCAAGCCCATCGCCGAGCGCTATGCCGCGGCGGCTGAACTGCTGGCGATGATTCACGGGAAACACTGGGACGCCCGGCTCGAAGCTGCGCCCGGCGTCGTTCACCAGGTTCCGCCCTTTGACCGCGATGCGATGATGATCGAGGTCGACCTGCTGGTCGACTGGTATGTGCCTGCCGTCACCGGAGCGTCCGCTTCCGAAGCGCTGCGCGACGGCTACCAGACAGCCTGGAACGCCGTCTTCGACCGCCTCGCCGACAAGCAATCTGGGCTGGTGCTGCGCGACTATCACTCGCCCAACATCATCTGGCGCGCCGACAAGAAGGGTTTCGACAGGCTCGGCATCGTCGACTTCCAGGACGCGCTGATCGGCCCGGTCGCCTATGACGTCGCCTCGCTCGGCATGGACGCGCGCGTCACCGTGTCGCCCGAGATCGAGCACGACACGGTCAACGCCTATGTCGCCGCCCGCCACGCCGCCGGCAGCTTCGATGAGGCCGCTTTCCGCGAGGCCTATGCCATCATGGCGGCACAGCGGAACTCCAAGATCCTCGGCATCTTCGTCCGCCTCGACCGGCGTGACGGCAAGCCGCAATATCTGAAGCACCTGCCGCGCATTCGCGACTACCTGCACCGGGCGCTGGCGCATCCGGCATTGGCCGAACTGCGCGACTTCTACCGCGACAACCGCCTGCTCGAGGAATTTGACACGTGAGTGGAGCGAAGATCCCGTCAGTCGCCATGGTTCTCGCAGCCGGTCTCGGCAAGCGCATGCGGCCGATCACCGAGACGATGCCGAAACCGCTGGTGGAGATATCTGGCAAGACCCTGCTCGACTGGGGCCTCGACAGCCTGGCTGTAGCAGGCGTCGAACGGGCCGTGGTCAACGTCCACTATCTGCCCGACCAGATCGTCGCGCATGTCGCGAACCGCAAGCAGCCGCATGTGCTCATCTCCGACGAACGCGACGGCCTGCTGGATTCCGCCGGCGGAATCGTCAAGGCGCTGCCCGAGCTGGGCACAGCTCCGTTCTACATCGTCAATGCCGACACCTTCTGGATTGATGAGGGCGCGCCTAACCTTGCCCGCCTCGCCCTTGCCTGGGACGATGCGCGCATGGATATTCTGATCATGCTCGCGGCTCTCCCTCAGGCGACCGGCCATTCCGGCGGCACCGATTTCCTCGTCGCGTCCGACGGCCGGCTGAGCCGTGCCAAGGGTGCGCCCGAGGGGCTGATCTATGCCGGTGCTGCCATCATCCATCCCCGCATCTTTGAAGGCGCGACCGCCACCCCAGCCTCGCTCAACCGCTATTTCGACCAGGCGATATCGGCCGGGCGCCTGTTCGGCATGCAGATGCAGGGCAGCTGGATCACGGTCGGCACCCCCGATGCCATCGCGCCCGCCGAAGCCGTGGTGAAAAGGGCATTGGCGGGAGCGCAATGAGCGGCCGCGCGTCGCCACGCGTCCTTTCCATCCCGCCCGGCGCTCCCTTCCTGCCGACGCTGGCGGCATCCCTGCTCGACGGCACCCTGATCCCCGACTTCCGCTTCGACGGCGACCCGCTGGCACTGGCCGACGTCACCATCTACGTGCCGACGCGCCGTGCCGCGCGGGCGTTGCGTGGGGTCTTCGTCGACGCCGCCGGCGGCCGCTCGGCCATCCTGCCTGTCATCAAGCCGCTTGGCGAGTTCGACGAGGACGAGGCTGCCTTCGAGGCCGAGGGCGGAGCCGCGCTCGACCTGGCACCGCCGATTTCGTCCATTGACCGCCTGCTGACGCTCGCGCCGCTGGTGCGCGCCTGGAAGCGCCGCCTGCCCGCCCATGTCGCCGCCCTGTTCGAGGAGGAGGTTGTGGTGCCGGCTTCCGCCGCCGACGCTATCTGGCTGGCGCGCGATCTCTCTGGCCTGATGGACGAGATCGAGACCGAAGGTTCCGACTGGGCCAAGCTCGCCGGCCTTGTCTCGGGCGAACTCTCCGGCTGGTGGCAGGTCACGCTCGATTTCCTGTCCATCGTCACTTCGGTCTGGCCCGACCTGCTCGCCGAGCGCGACCAGTCCAACCCCGCCGCCCACCGCAGCGCCCTGATCCGGCTCGAGGCCGAGCGCCTCAGGCGCAACCCGCCGGCAGGTCCGGTCATCGCCGCCGGTTCCACAGGCTCGATTCCGGCCACCGCCGAGCTTTTGGCGGCGATTGCGCGCCTGCCGCGCGGTGCCGTCGTGCTTCCGGGGCTCGATGCCGCGCTCGACGAGGTCGCCTACGATGCGATCACCGCGCCCGACCTCCGCGCTTCGGTGCTCGGCCACCCGCAATACGGCCTGGCCAAGCTGATCGGTAAGATCGGCATCCTGCGCCGCGACGTCGAAGAACTGGGTGTCCCGTCGCCGGCGCTGGTGCGCCGCGCTGCAATCGTCGGCGAAGCGCTGCGCCCGGCCGAAACCACCGACGCCTGGGCCGAAAAGCGCGGCAGCGTCAGCGATGCCGAAATCGCCGACGCACTCGCCGGGGTCACTCTGCTCGAAGCAGCCCACGAGCGCGACGAGGCTGCGGCGATTGCCATCGCGTTGCGCGAGGCGGTCGCACAGGAAGGCCATCGCGCCGCCCTCGTCACTTCCGACCGCAACCTCGCTCGCCGCGTTGCCGCCGAACTGCGTCGCTTCGGCATCCAAGCCGACGATTCCGGCGGCGTGCCGCTGGCCAACACCCCGCCGGCCGCCCTGTTGCGTACCATGGTCGAGGCGGCCATCCGCCCCGGCGATCCCGTCGCCGTGCTGTCGCTGCTCAAGCACCCGCTGCTGCGGCTCGGGCTAGAGCGCCACGTCGTCAGGCGGGCCGCCGAGACCATCGAACTGGTGGTGCTGCGTGGCGGCGTCGGCCGACCCGATGTCGCCCGGCTCGCCGAAGATTTCGACGCGCGCCTCACCGGCATCGGCGATGCGTCGCGCAAGCCTTTCTGGTTCGACCGCATCAACGCCCGGCGCATCGAGGAGGCGCGCGACGTTGCGGTCAGGCTGGTCGCCGCAGTTGCGCCGCTCGCCGCCCTTCGTGGCGACGAGGCCATCGAGCTCGGCATGGTCGTGCGCGCCACCGTCGAGGCGTTCGAAAATCTCGGCCGAGACGAGCTTGGCGGACTGGCAACCCTCTATGACGGCGATGCCGGCGCCAAGCTGGCAGAATCGCTGCGCGGGCTGGTCTCGGCCCAGGCGAGCTTCAGCTTCGCCGTAGCCGAATGGCCAGACGTGCTCGACGCGCTCGTCGCCCCCGACGCGGTCAAGCCGTCGCAAGGTGCCGACCGGGCCATATCGATCTGGGGTGCGCTCGAAGCGCGTCTGCAGACGGTCGACACGCTGGTCATCGGCGCGCTCAACGAGGGCAGCTGGCCGCGCAAGGCCGAGGCCGACCGCTTCATGTCACGCGTCATGAAGACGGGCATCGATCTCGAACCGCCGGAGCGCCGCATCGGCCTCGCCGCCCACGATTTCCAGATGGCGATGGGCGCCAGGAACGTGGTGCTGTCGCGCTCGGCCCGCTCGGGCGATGCACCTGCAGTGCCGTCGCGCTGGCTGCAGCGCCTGCTGACCTATGTCGGCCCCGACCACGCCGCCGTGCTGCGCAAGCGTGGTGCTACGCTGCTCGGCTGGGCGCGCCAGCTCGACGCCGGCGAGAAGACCGACTTCGCCGCCCGCCCGGACCCCAAGCCGCCCGTCGCGGTGCGGCCGCGCCGCTTCTCGGTCACCGAGATCGAGACGCTGCGCCGTGATCCCTATGCGGTCTATGCGCGCCGCATCCTGAGGCTGATGCCGGTCGACCCGCTGGTTCGCGATCCCGGTGCCGCCGAGCGCGGCACGCTGTTCCATGACATCTTGCACCTGTTTTCGGCAACGGTGGGCGATCCGCGCGCACCGCAGGCGCTCGACGTGCTCATCGCCGCCGGTCGCCACTGCTTTGCCGAGGCTGCCTTGCCCGCCGATGTCGAGGCGGTCTGGTGGCCGCGCTTCGAGCGCATGGCCGAAGGCATCCTCGAATGGGAGCGCAGCCGCGCGGCCGCCGTCGCCAGCCGCCATGCTGAAGAAAGTGCTTCCGCCACCGAGGTCGGCCGGACCGGCGTCACGCTGTCCGGCCGCGCCGACCGCATCGACCTGCTCGCCGGCGGCATGGCCGACATCATCGACTACAAGACCGGCTCGTCGCCGTCCAAGGCGCAGGCCCACACTCTGATCGCGCCGCAGCTGGCGCTCGAAGGCGCCCTGCTTCGGCGTGGCGCCTTCCGCGAACTCGGCAAGCGCGAACCGTCGCAGCTCGCCTTCGTCCGTCTGAAGCCCAATGGCGAGGTGTTCGAGGAATCGATCCTCGAACACAACCGCAAGCCCAAGTCGGCGGCGGAGCTTTCGGAAGAGGCCTGGACGCGGCTGGAGCAGCTGCTCCAGCATTACGACGATCCCGCCACCGGCTATCTTTCGCGCGCACTGCCCTTCCGCGAGGGCGAAACCGACGGCGACTACGACCATCTCGCCCGTGTCCTCGAATGGTCGGCTGGCGGCGACGGCGGCTCGGAGGGCGAGGAATGAAGAAGAAGTTCTTCGTCCCCCAGGAAACCGCCGACCGGCAGGCCCGCGCCTCCGATCCCGGCAACTCCGTCTGGGTGTCGGCCAATGCCGGCTCGGGCAAGACCCACGTGCTGTCGCAGCGCGTCATGCGGCTGCTGCTGCGCGGCACAGACCCGTCGAAGATCCTGTGTTTGACCTATACGCGCGCCGCCGCCGCCAACATGTCGAACCGCGTCTTCGCCAATCTGTCCGAGTGGACCATGCTGCCCGACGTAGAGCTGGCCGAGCGCATCACGGCCCTCGACGGCGCGCGGCCTGACCGGGCCATGCTGCGCCGGGCGCGCCGCCTCTTCGCCGAGGCGCTGGAAACGCCGGGCGGCCTCAAGATCCAGACCATCCACGCCTTCTGCGAGTCGGTGCTGCACCAGTTCCCGCTCGAGGCCAACATCGCCGCCCATTTCGAGATGCTCGATCCGCAGATGGAGGCGACGCTGTTCGCCACCGCACGGCGCGAGATGGTGACGGGCGGCGCGGCCAATCCCGAACTCGCCGAAGCCTTCGCCATGGTGCTAGAACGCGGCGGCGAGGCCGGCCTCGATGCGCTGCTTTCCGAGATCGTCGCCAAGCGCGACGGCCTGCGCGCCTTTATCGGCCAGATCATGGACTTTGCCTGGCCGTTCGGAGCGCTCTACGAAGAGTTCGGTTTCGCACAGGGCGACAGCGCCGAAGCCATAGCCAGCTCGATCTGGCCGCTGCCCGGCTTCGAGCCCGCCTTCTTCAACGCCTTTGCCGCGGCGGCCGACGCCACCGACGCGCGCAGCGTGCTCAACAACATCCTGCCCTATGCCAGGCTGGCCTATGCCGAACCCGACCCGATCCGGCGCCTTGGGCTGCTGGCCGATGCCTTCCTCAAGGCCGACGGCGATCCCTACACGCAGAGCGCTTTCAAGAAGGCGCTGCTCGACCGTCTGCCCGACCTGCCCGAGCGTTACCAGGCGACTTCGGATGCGATCATGCACGCCTCCGACCGACTCGCCCATTTCCGCATGCTGGAGGCGACGCGCGCCGCACTCACCATCGCCGACTGGCTGATCGCCCGCTACGAGCGGCTGAAGACGGGCCGTGGCTTCCTCGACTTCAACGACCTCATCACCCGCACGGTCAACCTGCTCGCCCGCCCCGATGCCGGACCCTGGGTCCAGTACAAGCTCGACAAGGGCATCGACCATATCCTGCTTGACGAGGCCCAGGACACCAGCCCCGACCAGTGGGAGGTGGTGAAGCGCCTGGCCGAGGAATTCTTCGCCGGCTCCGGCGCGCGCGACCATGTCCACCGCACTGTTTTCGCCGTCGGCGACGAGAAGCAGTCGATCTACTCGTTCCAGGGCGCGGCACCCGAATCCTTCGACGATTCGAAGCACGAATTCGCCACCCGTATCCGGGCCGCCGAGGCACGCTTCGAGGATGTCACGCTGACCTGGTCGTTCCGTTCCACCGACGACGTGCTGTCAGCCGTCGACCGCGTGTTCGAGGATCCGACTGTGCGTCGCGGCGTCACCCGCGCGCCGGCGCCGCCGAGCCACAAGGCCATCCGCGCCGGCGCCCCCGGCTATGTCGAGGTCTGGCCTTCTGTCGGCACCGATGTGGTCGACGAGCCTGACGACTGGCGCAAGCCCATCGACCATGCCCACGCGCCCGCCGTGGTGGTGGCCGAGCAGGTGGCGGCGACGATCCGCAAATGGCTCGACGACGGCGAGATCGTCGAAGGCACCGGCAAGCGGCTGCGCGCCGGCGACGTCATGGTGCTGGTGCGCAAGCGCGACCGCTTCGTCCATGCGCTCTCCCGCGCCCTCAAGCGCCGCGACATCCCCGTCGCCGGTGCCGACCGGCTCAGCCTGCCCGGCCACATCGCGGTCAAGGATCTGATTGCGCTCGGCCGTTTCCTCATCCAGCCCGAGGACGATCTGTCCCTCGCCGCCGTGCTGCGCAGCCCCATCTTTGGCTTCTCCGAGGAGGCGCTGTTTGCGCTCGCTTCGGGCCGCCCCGGCAGCCGTTCGCTGGTTGCCTCGCTGCGCACTGCGGCCGAAACGGATGCGGTGCTGAAATCGGTCGCCGAACAGCTCGATGTCTGGGCCAACGAAGCCGCGTTCCGGCCGGTCTTCGAGTTCTATTCAGGCGTTCTCTCGGGCGGCCGCGATCGCGACGGCGTGCGCAAGAAGATGATCTCGCGCCTCGGCCAGGAAGCCGGCGACATTCTCGACGAGTTCCTCAACTTCTGCCTGGCGGAAGAGCGCACCGGCCTGCCCGGGCTCGAAGCCTTCCTGTCGACGCTGGAAAACGCCGGCCCCGAGATCAAGCGCGAGATGGACCAGACCCGCGACGAGGTCCGCATCATGACGGCGCACGCCGCCAAGGGGCTGGAGGCGACTGTGGTGTTCCTCGTCGACAGCGGCTCGGCGCCGTTCAGTGACCAGCACCTGCCACGGCTCATGCCGTTCCTGCCGAAGGCCAGGCACTGGCACGGCAAGGGTTACCTCTGGCGCGCCGGCGCCGATGTCGCCAACGCCTTCTCCAAGGGTGCTGCCTTGACCGCCCGCGAACTGGCCGACGACGAGTATCGCCGCCTGCTCTATGTCGGCATGACCCGCGCCGAGGATCGCCTCATCGTCTGCGGCTATCATGGCAAGCGCGCGCCGGGCGGCAACACCTGGCATTCGATCGTCTCGCGGGCACTTTCGGCCGCACCCGAGAGCGAGCTGCGCGACCATCCCGTCGTCGCCGATCTCAAGGTCCATCGTTTCCGCGTAACGCCCTTGTCGGGTGCGCCAGAAATAGCGCCTGAGCGCGAGGCAGCCGGGTTGGCCGCCCCGGCGCCGCTGCCGGGCAGCCTGTTCGACCGGCCGCCACCCCTGGAGGACCTGCCGCGGCCGCTGTCGCCGTCAGGTGCCTCAGCGCTGATCGAGGAAATCGAGGAGCCTGTCATCTCGGGCCGTTCGCCGGTGCTGGATGCCGATGGCGAGCCCGCCTTTGCCATCGCCCGCGGCTCGGCGCTGCACCGGCTGCTGCAGATGCTGCCGCGCCTCGATCCTGCGGAGCGGCGCCAGGCCGCCGAACGCTATCTCGCCCGTGCCGGCAGGGGCTGGGATGAAGTGCAGCGAAGCTCGGCTCTCGCCTCGGTGTTCTCCGTTCTCGATGACCGTGATTTCGCGCCGCTGTTTGCGCCTTCGTCGCGTGCCGAGGTGGCGATCATGGGCAGCCTCGACGTTCGCGGCAAACCGCGCTCGGTGTCAGGCAAGATCGACCGGCTGGCGGTCACCGATGACGAGGTTTTGATCGTCGACTACAAGACCAACGCCTCGCCGCCGGCCTCGCTCGACGAGGTGCCCCATGCCTATGTCGTGCAGCTTGCGCTCTACCGGGCGCTGCTCCAGCCGCTCTATCCCGGCAAGGACGTTTCGGCCGCCTTGCTGTTCACCGAGGCGCCGCGGCTGATCCCGTTGCCCCCTGCTGCCATGGACGCCGCCCTTGTTCGACTCACCCAAGCGTGACACAACGGGTGCTTGACCAAGGGTCCGCGCACTACCACATATGGCGCGACAGCTAACCGCAAGAGGATCGGCATCATGGCCACCGTCAAGATCGACAACAGCAATTTCAAGACCGGCGTGCTCGAGGCCAAGGAGCCCGTCGTGGTCGATTTCTGGGCCGAATGGTGCGGTCCCTGCAAGATGATCGGTCCGTCACTGGAAGAGATTTCCAACGAGCTCGCCGGCAAGGTGAAGATCACCAAGGTCAACATCGACGAGAATCCCGAGATCGCCGCCCAGTTTGGCGTGCGCTCGATCCCGACGCTGATGATCTTCAAGGATGGCGAAGTGGCCGACATCAAGGTTGGCGCCGCTCCCAAGACCGCCCTTTCGCACTGGATCGCCGGCAACGTCTGAGCCGAATCAGTCTGGATACGAAAAAGCCCGGCACTGCCGGGCTTTTTTGTTGGGTCGTCTCGACAATATCAGGTCAGGTCAGGTCAGGTCGGCGGCGTGCCGTTCGCGGCCAACACCTCGCCGACGAGATAGAGCGAGCCGCCGATCAGGATGCGTGGCGCCGGCTCGTCCTCGTTCCAGGTATCGCGCAACAGCATCAGCGCGTTGGCGACCGAGCTGACCGGCTCGGCTGAAAGCCCGGCTTCCGTAGCACGCACCGCCAGTTCCTCATTGGGCACGCCGCTCTCGCTCATCGTCACCGGCACGGTGTAGACATGGCGTGCCATGCCGTGGAACGGACGGAAATAGCCGGCCTGGTCCTTGGTGTTGATCATGCCGGAGATCAGGAAAAGCGGCCGCGGGGATTTTTCTTCCTGCTCGGCAAGCGCTTCGGCGATCACGGTGCCGGCGCCGGGATTGTGGCCGCCGTCGATCCAGACTTCAGCACCTTTCGGAGCCAGCTCGGTCAGCGCGCCCTGTGGCATGCGTTGCATCCGCCCCGGCCACGCCACCGACGTCATCGCCTTGTCGATGGCACGTTCGGTGAGGGGGAAGCCTGCTGCCTTGACCGCGGCAATGGCCGCAGCGGCGTTGGCAAACTGGTGGCGCCCCGGCAGCCGTGGCGGCGAAAGGTCCATCAGCCCGCTTTCGTCCTGGTAGACCATGCGGCCGTTTTCCTCGAAGGCGACGAAATCCTGGCCGTAGACCTCGAGCGGGCAGTTCAGCCGCTCGGCGGTGTCGATCAGCACCTGCTGTGCCGCTTCGGTTTCCTGGGCGCCGATGACGACCGGGCAGCCGCGCTTGATGATGCCGGCCTTTTCGGCGGCGATCAGCTCGACCTTGTCGCCGAGATAGGCCTCGTGATCCATAGACACCGGCATGATGACCGAGCACGCCGGCCGCTTGATGACGTTGGTCGCGTCGAAGCGCCCGCCGAGCCCTACCTCGATGATGCAGACGTCGGCCGGATGTTCGGAAAACAGGACGAAGGTGACGGCGGTGAGGATCTCGAAGACGGTGATCTTCTCGCCGCGATTGGCTTCGCCGACGCGTCGGACCGCATCGGCCAGCACGTCGTCGGCGACCAGCTTGCCGCCGCCGGGTGCGGCAAGGCGATAGCGCTCGTGCCAGTTCACCAGAT
The DNA here is from genome assembly GCF_045345995.1 of Aminobacter sp. P9b. Taxonomy (NCBI): domain Bacteria; kingdom Pseudomonadati; phylum Pseudomonadota; class Alphaproteobacteria; order Hyphomicrobiales; family Phyllobacteriaceae; genus Aminobacter; species Aminobacter sp. P9b. The sequence goes on from NZ_CP150082.1 coordinate 889,085, forward strand.
GCGGCGAGGTGTGGACGTGGACCAGCCGGCCGGAGGCCTCGAGCAGCGCGCGTGAAAACGCGGCGGTCGAGCCCTTGCCGTTGGTGCCGGCGATGTGGATCACCGGCGGCATGTGGTCCTGCGGATTGCCGAGGCGTTCGAGCAGCCGCGTGATGCGGTCGAGCGAAAGGTCGAAACCCTTCGGATGCAGCGCCAAAAGGCGCTCGATTTCGAGATCGGCTTCGAGCGTGGTCATGGCAAATTCCCCGGGGCCAAGGGCCGTGTCTGTGTGGTCAGGCCTGCGGGCGTCGTTCCGGAACCGGCACGACAGGCGGCAGGATCTCGGCCTCGGTGGTCTTGGCCGCAACCGGCGCCTTGGTCAGGATCTTGAGCAGGTTGGCGATCGTGGACTTGAGCTCGAGCCGCGACACCACCATGTCGACCATGCCGTGGTCCATCAGGTATTCCGAGCGCTGGAAGCCCTCGGGCAGCTTCTCGCGGATCGTCTGCTCGATGACGCGCGGGCCGGCGAAGCCGATCAGCGCACCGGGTTCTGCGATATGCACGTCGCCCAGCATCGCATAGGACGCGGTCACGCCGCCGGTCGTCGGGTTGGTCAGCACCACGATATAGGGCAGGCCGGCTTCCTTGAGGCGGTCGACCGCCACCGTCGTCCTGGGGAGCTGCATCAAGGACAAAATGCCTTCCTGCATGCGCGCGCCGCCCGAGGCGGCAAACAAGATCAGCGGGCGCTTCTTCTCGAGTGCGACCTCGAAGGCGCGGATGATCGCGTCGCCCGCCGCCATGCCGAGCGAACCGCCCATGAAGGCGAAGTCCTGCACGGTGACGACGACGGGAAGGCCCTCGATCTTGCCGGATCCCGACAGGATCGCGTCTTCCATGCCGGTCTTGGCCTTGGCATCCTTCAGGCGGTCGACATAGCGTTTCTCGTCGCGGAATTTCAGCGGGTCGGTGACGACTTTCGGATTGTCGATCTGTTCATAGCGACCGTCGTCGAAGAAGAAGCGCAGCCGTTCCTTGGCCGAGATCTTCATGTGATGGCCCGACGACGGGATCACATACTGGTTCTCTTCAAGGTCCTTGTGGAACACCATCTCGCCGCTCTCGGGATCCTTGATCCAGAGATTGTCGGGTATCTCGCGGCGGCCCAGCATCGAGTTGATCTTGGGGCGGACGTAGTTGGTAATCCAGTTCATGACAGCGGTCCTCTTCGTCCCGGGGACATGGGGTATTTATTGGGCGGTAGCAAGGCGTGCAGCACGAATGCCCTGGGACAAGCCGTTGACCAGCGTTGCGACAGCCTCGGCCGGATCGGCGGTTTTCTCGCCCTTCGGCCCGATGACATTGGCAACCGCATTGACGATCGCGGTACCGACGACCACGCCGTCGGCCGATGCGCCGATGGTCTTCGCCTGCTCGGCGGTCTTGACGCCAAAGCCGACGCAGACCGGCAGGTCGGTATGGGCCTTGATGCGCTGCACCGCTTCGGCCACCTTGCTCGTGTCGGCCAGCGCCGAACCGGTGATGCCGGTCATCGACACGTAATAGACGAAGCCTGATGTGTTCTCGAGCACCTTGGGCAGGCGCTTGTCGTCGGTCGTCGGGGTCGCCAGGCGGATGAAGTTGATGCCGGCCTTGAGTGCGGGGATGCACAGTTCGGCATCCATCTCCGGCGGCAGGTCGACGACGATCAGCCCGTCGATGCCGGAGGCGATTGCATCCTCGAGAAAGCGGTCGACACCGTAGATGTAGATCGGGTTGTAGTAGCCCATCATGACGATCGGCGTCTCGTTGTCGTCCTGGCGGAACTCGCGCGCCATCTGAAGCGTCTTGCCCAGCGTCTGGCCGGCCTTCAGCGCGCGCAGGCCGGCGGCCTGGATCGCCGGGCCGTCGGCCATCGGGTCGGAAAACGGCATGCCAAGCTCGATGATGTCGCTGCCGGCCTTGGGCAGCGACATCATGATCGACAGCGACGTCTCGTAGTCCGGGTCGCCGCCCATGAAATAGGTCACGAGTGCGGGACGGCCTTCGGCCTTGAGCTTCGCCATGCGGCGGTCGATGCGGGTCGTCATGATCAGATCTCCATGCCCAGCATTTGTGCGACCGTATGCACGTCCTTGTCGCCGCGGCCTGACAGGTTGACGATCATCACCTTGTCCTTGCCCATGGTCGGCGCGACCTTGACGGCATGCGCGATGGCATGGGCCGATTCCAGCGCCGGGATGATGCCTTCCACCTTGGTGGTGAGCTGGAACGCGTCCAGCGCCTCGTCGTCGAGGATCGGCACGTATTCGACGCGGCCGGCGTCGCGTAGCCAGCTATGTTCGGGGCCGACGCCGGGGTAGTCGAGGCCTGCCGAGATCGAATGACCGTCGAGGATCTGGCCGTCGGCGTTCTGCAACAGATAGGTGCGGTTGCCGTGCAGCACGCCCGGGCTGCCGGCGTTCATCGAGGCGCAGTGCTCGATGCCGTCGAGCCCGCGACCGCCGGCTTCGATGCCGACGATCTTGACGCTGCGGTCGTCAAGGAAGGGGTGGAACAGACCAATCGCATTCGAGCCGCCGCCGACGGCGGCCACGATCACGTCGGGCAGGCGTCCCTCTTGCTCGAGGATCTGGGCGCGCGCCTCGGTGCCGATCACCGACTGGAAGTCGCGGACCAGTTCGGGATAGGGATGCGGGCCGGCGGCCGTGCCGATCAGGTAATAGGTGTCGTGCACGTTGGTGACCCAGTCGCGCAGCGCCTCGTTCATGGCGTCCTTGAGCGTGCCGTGCCCGGCGTTGACGGGCCGAACCTCGGCGCCGAGCAATTTCATCCGGAAGACGTTGGGCTTCTGCCGCTCGACGTCGGTGGCGCCCATGTAGACGAAGCACGGGAAGCCGAAGCGGGCAGCGACCGTCGCCGATGCGACGCCATGCTGGCCGGCGCCGGTTTCGGCGATGATGCGGGTCTTGCCCATGCGCTTGGCAAGCAGGATCTGGCCGAGGCAATTGTTGATCTTGTGCGAGCCGGTGTGGTTGAGGTCTTCGCGCTTGAAGTAGATCTTCGCGCCGCCCAAATGCCGGGTCAGGCCTTCGGCATAATAGAGCTTGGAGGGCCGCCCGGCATAATGGGTCGACAGGTCGTTCAGCTCCGCCTTGAAGGCCGGATCGTTCTTGGCCTCGTCCCAGTGACGCTGCAGTTCGAGGATCAGCGGCATCAGCGTTTCGGCAACGAACCGTCCGCCGAAAATGCCGAACATGCCCTGCTCGTCGGGTCCGGTACGGAAAGAATTGGGCTCAGTCGGCTTGTTCACGGCCGATCTCCTTGCGGCTGGAGGCTCGATCAGGCGGCGCTGCGGTCGCTAGCTGCCCTGACGGCCCTGAAGAAATTCTCGATAAGCGCCGCATCCTTGACGCCCGGTGCGCTTTCCACGCCCGAGGAAATGTCGATGCCGGGCGGGTTTGCGAGCTTGATGGCGTCGCCGATGTTGACGGCGTTCAGCCCACCCGAAAGCATGTAATCGACGGAGGCGTCAAGGCCCGCGAGCAGCCGCCAGTCGAACGAGACGCCGTTGCCGCCGGGCAATTCGGAGCCGGCGGGCGGCTTGGCGTCGAAAAGCAGGCGGTCGGCGACACCGGCATAAGGTGCGATCGCCTCGAAATCGGCTGCCTCGCGAATGGAGAAAGCCTTCATCACGGGCAGGCCGTAGCGCGCCTTGACCTCGGCCACCCGCGCCGGGCTTTCCTTGCCGTGCAGCTGGATCATGTCGGGCGCCATGGCGGCGACGATCTCGTCGAGGAAGGCATCGTCGGCATCGACGGTCACGGCGACCGCCTTGGCCCTGCCGCGCGCTGCCTCGCGCAGCCGTCCGGCGTCTTCGGGCGACACGTTGCGCGGGCTCTTGGCGAAGAAGATGAAGCCGACATGGCTCGCGCCATTGTCGAGCGCAGTTGCCAGCGCCTCATCGGTCTTGAGGCCGCAGATTTTGATGTCGAAAGCCATGGCTGGGGAGTGGCACGAAAAGGCGGCGAAGTCGAGGAAAAGAGCGAATGCCTTACCCTCCCCCTAGTGGGGAGGGTCGGACCGCAGGTCCGGGGTGGGGGTAGTGAGGCGTACGGCCGGTTATAAGCAAGTCGTCCTTTGACCCCACCCCGCCGCTTCGCGTCGACCCTCCCCACTAGGGGGAGGGTAAGCCGCTCATTCGAACTGTATCGCCTGCAGCGCACCGCCATTGCGCTTGAGCCAGGCCTTGCAGCGCTCGGTGTCGGGGCAAAGCTCCTCGCACAGCTTCCAGAATTTCGGGCCGTGGTTCATTTCGCGCAGATGCGCCACCTCGTGGGCGACGAGGTAGTTGATCACCGGCGCCGGCGCCATCATGATCCGCCATGAGAACGACAGGGTTCCGTCCGAGGTGCACGAGCCCCAGCGGCTCGACGTGTCGCGGAAGCGGATCGCCTTGGCGCGGCGGCCGGCGGCCTCGCAGTGCTTTGCCACCATCGCCTCGATGTCGCGCTTGGCTTCGCGCTTGAGGAAGTCTGCGACGCGTCGCGCCAGATGCGTGCGGTCGCCATGAACGACAAGCGTCGGTCCGCTTTCGTCCTGCGACTGGCGCACCGTTCCGCGCGTTCCGCCCTCGTGGACGATCAGATGCGGGGTGCCGCGGATCGGGATCTTGATGCCCGGGCGCACCTGCGGCCTGTCAGGCACCTTGGCGAGGCGCTGTTCCAGCCAGCCCTGGTGGCGGTCGAGAAACCGGTCGACCTCGCCCTGGCGCAGGCCGGGCGGCACGGTGATGCGCAGGCCGCGGCCGCCGGCGTCGATGCGCAGCGTCAGCCGCCGCGCCCGGTCGTTCTCGACGATCCTGAGCGGCAGCGTGCGGCCCGCGACGACATGATCCCGCTCCTGGACGGGGGCAGGCGCTGGTTTTGTCAGCTTGCGGAAGAAGCCAAAGGACATGGGGCGAGACTAGATGATTCGAGGGAAATCGGAGCAAAAGAAAACGGCGCCGCATGCACGGCGCCGTTGGCGTTCATCGCGTGGGTGCGGCCTCAGTCGTCAAGCAGGCCTGACTTGCCGCCCTTCTTGGGCGTGACCGTGGGCGCGGTCGGCTTGTTGCGGTTGGCCATGAAGCGGTCGAAGTCGTCCTGGTCCTTGGCCCGGCGCAGTTCGCGGGCATAGGTGTCGAACTCGTCGCGCATCTCGTCCAGCTTGCGGCGCTCTTCGTTGAGGCGCTCGAGTTCCTTCTCGCGCCAGTCGTCGAAGGCGACGTTGCCGGTCTGGGCGCTGGCCCGGTAGGAAGCCCGGCGGCAGCCGGCGAAGACGCCGTCGGTCGCACGGTTTACGTCGCGCTTGAAACCGTCAAGCCGGTCGCCCCAGATGATGTAGGCAAGCATGGCGAGGCCGAGCGGCCAGAACACCATGAAGCCGATCACCATCAATGCGATGGTCGCCGGCGTCCAGGCCGGACGGATCAGTGCAGTCGTGTTCATCTGTCTCCCGTTCCTTCTATCGGTGGCAGCCAGGTCGGCTGCTTGGAATCGAGATGGGAAGACAAAAATGGCGATTCAAGACGGTGCCGGGCAAAACCGGACAAGGCCTTGCGAATCCTAGCCCTTTTTCAAGTTTTCCAGCACCAGAACGACCAATCCGGCAACCAGTCCCCAGAAAGCCGAGCCGACACCGAGCAGCGTCAGCCCCGAGGCGGTGACGACGAAAGCCGTCGTCGCGGCCATGCGATGATGCTCGTCCTTGAGCGCGATCGCCAGCGCATTGGCCAGCGAGGCCATCAGCGCCAGCCCCGCCACCAGCGCGATCAGGCTCGGCGGCAGCACCGCGAAGATCGCCACCAGCGAGGCGCCGAAGGCGGCAAAGACGACATAGGCCAGCGCATAGTACGGCCCCGTCTTCCAGCGCTCCTTCATGTCGGGATGCACGTCCGGGCCGGTGCATATCGCCGCCGAGATCGCCGCGAGATTGGTGGTGGAGGCGCCGAACGGCGCAGACAGCACCGAGAACAGCCCGGTCATCCCGATCAGCGGGCCGGGCTCGGGATGGTAGCCGGCGGCGCGCAGCACGGCGAGGCCGGAAAGGTTCTGCGAAGCCATGGTGACGAGGTAGAGCGGCACGGCCAGGCCGATGATGGCGGTGGCGGTGAACTCGGGCGCGATCAGCGTCAGTGTCGACAGTTCAGGTGCCGGCAGCCCGCCGACGCGGCCGGTGAGGAACGCCGCCAACCCGCCGCCGACCAGCACGACCAGAACCGACAGCGCCGGATTGTAGAGCCTGATCAGGAAAAACGCGGCAATCAGCGGCAGGATCAGCCATGGGTCGGACGGCACGGTCTTTGCCGCATTGATGGCGAAGGTCACGACGATGCCGGCCAGCATGGCAGAAGCAACTGAGGCCGGGATGCGCGAGATCAGCTGCGTCAGCGGCTTGATCAGTCCGGTCAGCACCAGAAGCACGCCGGTGACGAGAAAGGCACCGACCGCCTCGCCGATGGTGAAGCCGCTGCTCGCCGCGATCAGTGCCGCACCCGGCGTCGACCAGGCGGTGATGACAGGCATCTTCGTCCGCCACGACAGCCATGCGGTCTCCAGCGCCATGGCAAGGCAGATGGCGGTCACCCAACTCGCCGTCTGCACCTGCGTCGCGCCGACGGCGTCGGCGGCGGCGATGATGATCGCCAGCGTGCCGCCGAAGCCGACGATTGCCGCAACGAAGGCCGAGATCGGGATCGAGATGCGCATGCGCTCAGCCCACCCGGCTAATCATTTCGCTGACCGCGCGGGTCAACAGATCGAGGTCTTCGGGCCGTGACAGCCGGTGGTCGCCGTTGGGCACCAGCGACAGCGTCGCATCGTCGGCGGGCAGAAGACTCATAAGCTTCAGCGCGTGGCTGTGTGGCACGTCGGGATCGGCAAGGCCCTGAATGATGTGGACGGGGCAATGGGTGTGGATCGGTCCGGTCATGACCAGGTTTTGGCGGCCGTCCTCGATCAGGGCGCGGGTATAGATGTAGGGCTCCGGCGAATACTCCGACGGCTCCTCGAAATAGCCCTTCTCGGCGAGGTCTTTCCGCTGCGCCTCGGTCAGCGCCGGTTCGACCAGCTCTGCGGTGAAGTCGGGCGCCGGTGCCAGAAGCACGAGGCCGGCGACGCGGTCGCCCTCGCCTGCCTTGTTGAGTTCGTCGTTCATCCTGAGCGCAATCCAGGCGCCCATCGACGAGCCGACCAGCACCTGCGGCCCCTTCGTGAATTGGCGGAATACCGCCAGGCTCTCGGCCAGCCATTTCGAGATCGTGCCGTCGGCAAAGGCGCCGCCGCTTTCGCCGTGGCCGGAATAGTCGTGGCGCAGGAAGGCGCGCCCCTCGCCCGCGGCCCAGGTGGCCAGCGTCTCCGCCTTGGTTCCCAGCATGTCCGATTTGTAGCCGCCAAGCCAGACAACGCCGGGTGCTGCGCCGTCCTGATACCTTACGGCGATGCGGGTGCTGTCGACCTCGATGAAGTCCGGTGTGCTGGCAGTCATGTCAAATCCCCTCGGCACGGACTTGTGGCACAGCCGGCCCGATGCGGAAAGTGCCGCAAGAATCGTTCTTTTGGGGCAGTTCGCATGTGCGGAAGCAGGTGATTTGTTGCGAGTGCTGTGTTATTGACTTCGCCCGCGCGCTCCCCACATTGGCGCGTCCGCAAACATGACAACGTCAATGGCTCGAGGAGACAACGACCATTCGCAGACCTTTTAAAGCAGCCGCACCCACCAAGGACGGCCCGCGCGCTAACCGTGACATCCGGGTTCCCCGGGTCCAGCTGATCGACGTCGACGGTTCCAACCGTGGCGATGTTTCCATCAACGACGCACTCCTGGCCGCCGAAGAGGCAGGCCTCGATCTCGTAGAAATTTCCCCCAACGCCCAGCCGCCCGTCGTCAAGATTCTTGACCTCGGCAAGCTGAAATACGCCAACCAGAAGAAGGCGGCCGAGGCGCGCAAGAACCAGAAGGTCATCGAGATCAAAGAGATCAAGATGCGCCCGAACATCGACGACCACGACTACGAGACCAAGATGAAGGCGGTTCGCCGCTTCTTCGAGGAAGGCGACAAGGTCAAGCTGACGCTCAGGTTCCGTGGCCGCGAGATGGCGCATATGGAACTCGGCATGCAGCTCCTCAACAAGGTCCGTGAGGAAACTGCCGCCATCGCCAAGGTCGAGGCCGAGCCCAAGCTCGAAGGCCGCCAGATGATGATGGTGCTCGCGCCGCGCTGACGCCTGGTGCGAGAGCCGCCCGAAAATCGACACAGATTTTCGGGGTTCTCGGCGCGACTGACACTGCCGGAGCGTTTCTGCGCGTCCGAAAGGACGCGCAGCGCTCCGCGGGTTCCGGCAGCCCTGCCGGAACGAGGCCATTTCTCCTGCAAGGCGCCGAGCGACAAACTCGCCACAAGCGAGCGGCTGGCGAGTGGAAAGCAATGAGCGAGCCGGAATACAAGGGCCTGGGCAGCTACCAGCACAGGCGCCGCATCGTGCTTGCCGCGTTGATTGTGGCGCTGTTCGCGGCGTTGCTGTTCGGCCAGTCCTCCTTCCCGCCCGACACGACGATTCATGAAGTCGTCGAAATGGCCGGCATCCTGATGATCTTCCTCGGCATCGTCGGCAGGCTCTGGTGCACGCTCTACATCGGCGGGCGCAAGTCGGGCGAGATCGTTACCGGCGGACCTTATTCGATGACCCGCAATCCGCTCTATGTCTTCTCGACGCTGGCTGCCGCCGGCGTCGGCGCGCAGATGGGCTCGATCGTCGTCAGCATCGGCTTTGCGCTCATGTGTGCCCTTGCCTTCCACGTCGTCATCCTGCGCGAGGAAAAGCACCTCGGACACCTCTTCGGCCCCGAATACGCCGCCTATGTCGCCCGGGTTCCGCGCTTCGTTCCCGACATCTCCCTTTATAAGGAGGGCGACACCGGCCGCTTCAAGCCAAAGCTGTTGCTGAACACGTTACTCGACGGTCTCGTCTTTCTGGTGGCCCTTCCTGTGTTCGAGCTGATCGACCACGCCCAGGTCACCGGCGCTCTGCCGGTGCTGTTCCGCCTCCCCTGAGGCCGCGGATTCATTGCTCTTGCGCCCCTTTCAGGGTGTTGCACTGCGCCAAACTTCCGCGTATATAGCCGCGTCCCAGAACCGCCCGGCAGGGCATGCCGTGGCGGTTTCATTTGCTTTTCGGGCTTTGGTCGGCCTGAAAACAACAACATGAAGGGATTTCGACAGCGCTTTCGGGTGCAACGGGATCCTGAAGAACGGAGTAGCAAAATGCCCAAGATGAAGACCAAATCCGCTGCCAAGAAGCGGTTCAAGATCACCGCGACCGGCAAGGTCCTGGCGGCTGCCGCCGGCAAGCGCCATGGCATGATCAAGCGTTCCAACAAGTTCATTCGCGATGCCCGTGGCACGATGGTTCTGGCTGAACCGGACGGCAAGAAGGTCATCAAGAATTTTCTGCCGAACGGCCTCTGAGCACTCGGCCTGGATAGCGTTTTAAGGAGATCATGACATGGCACGTGTAAAAAGGGGCGTAACCGCCCACGCCAAGCACAAGAAGGTTCTGCAGGCTGCCAAGGGCTTCTACGGCCGCCGCAAGAACACCATCCGCATTGCCAAGCAGGCGGTGGAAAAGTCGAAGCAGTACGCTTACCGCGACCGCAAGAACCGCAAGCGCAACTTCCGCGCCCTGTGGGTCCAGCGCATCAACGCCGCGGTTCGCGAGCACGGCCTGACCTACGGCCGCTTCATCGACGGCCTGAACAAGGCCAACATCGAGATCGATCGCAAGATCCTCTCCGACATGGCCATCCATGAGCCGCAGGCATTCGCCGCGCTCGTGGCCAAGGCCAAGGTTGCTCTTGAGTACCTCAAGAACACCACCCCGAATGCTTTTGAAAGCGCTGTTGCTTAACCAGCGCCTTCCCAAGCATCACTGACTTGATTTGGGAAACCCGCGCTGGCACGGCTGGCGCGGGTTTTTCTTTGCAGCAACGAAGGGCCGTTAGGGCCGCAACGGAACTGGACCATGAGCGATCTTGAAACTCTCGAACAGTCGCTGCTGAGCGACATCGCTTCCGCCGCCGACGAGCAGGCGATCGAGGCGGTGCGCGTCGCAGCCCTCGGCAAGAAGGGCTCGGTCTCGGAGATGCTGAAGACCCTCGGCGCGATGAGCTCCGAAGAGCGCCAGACCAAGGGCCCGGCGATCAACGGCCTCAAGAACCGCGTCACCGATGCGCTGTCCGCCCGCAAGAGCGAGCTGCGCGACGTTGCCATCAATGCACGCCTGATCGCCGAAAAGGTCGACGTCACCTTGCCGGTGCGCCAGTCGCCAGCCGAGCGCGGCCGTATCCACCCGATCAGCCAGGTCATTGACGAGATCGCGGCGATCTTCGGCGATCTCGGCTTCGCCATCGCCGAAGGTCCCGATGTCGAGACCGACCACTACAATTTCACCGCGCTGAACTTCCCCGAGGGGCATCCGGCGCGCGAGATGCACGACACCTTCTTCTTCCCGCCCGACCAGAATGGCGAGCGCAAGCTTCTGCGCACCCACACCTCGCCGGTGCAGATCCGCACCATGGAGACGCAGAAGCCGCCGATCCGCATCGTCATCCCGGGCAAGACCTATCGCCAGGATTCGGACGCCACTCACTCGCCGATGTTCCATCAGGTCGAGGGCCTGGTGATCGACAAGACCGCCAACATCGCCAACATGAAGTGGGTGCTGGAGGAGTTCTGCAAGGCGTTCTTCGAGGTGCCCAGCGTCAAGATGCGCTTCCGCCCGTCCTTCTTCCCGTTCACCGAGCCGAGCCTCGAGGTCGACATCCAGTGCGACCGCTCGCGTCCCGGCGAAGTGCGCTTCGGCGAGGGCAACGACTGGATGGAGATCCTCGGCTGCGGCATGGTCCATCCGAACGTGCTGCGCCATGGCGGCCTTGATCCCGACGAATACCAGGGCTTCGCCTGGGGCATGGGCATCGATCGCATCGCCATGCTGAAATACGGCATGCCCGACCTGCGCGCCTTCTTCGACGCCGATGTCCGCTGGCTGCAGCATTACGGCTTTAGGCCGCTCGACATGCCGACCTTGTTCGGTGGCCTGAGCGCATGATCGACGCCGCCGACCGATATGCCGGTGCGGTGACCTTCGCCTTCGGCGACAGCCCGGAGCTCGCCGACGAGCTTCTGGCGTTGGTGCTGTCGGGCAAGAAGACCGCGACCTGCGGTGCCTTGCGCGATTTTGGCGGCGCCGAGCCGGTGCCCGAGGTCGGCCGCCGCGATGTCGTGCTCGATGGCCAGGGCCGGCGCGCTGCGGTCATCGAGACGATATCGGTCGAGCACAAGCGCTTCGACGAGGTCGATGCCGCCTTTGCCGCCGCGGAAGGCGAGGGCGACCTGTCCTACGACTATTGGCGAGAGGCCCACGAGGCCTATTTCGCCCGCAATGGCGGTTATGCGCCTGACATGATTTTGGTTTGTGAGCGGTTCCGCTTGGTGGAAGTGCTCGACCGCAACGACACGAAACGAGTGAACCCATGAAATTCACCCTCTCCTGGCTCAAGGATCATCTCGACACCGACGCCACGCTTGACCAGATCGTCGAGCGGCTGACCTCGATCGGCCTCGAAGTCGAATCCGTCGACGACAAGGCGGCCCTCAAGCCCTTCGTCATCGCCAAAGTGCTGACGGCTGAGCGTCATCCTGACGCCGACAAGCTGCAAGTGCTGACCGTCGACACCGGCGACGGCAAGCCGGTCCAGGTCGTCTGCGGCGCGCCCAATGCGCGCGCCGGCCTAGTCGGCGCCTTCGCCGCCCCCGGCGCCTACGTGCCGGGCATCGATGTGACGCTTTCGATCGGCAAGATACGAGGCGTCGAAAGCCACGGCATGATGTGTTCCGAGCGCGAACTCGAGCTGTCGGACGAGCACAATGGCATCATCGACCTGCCGGCCGATGCACCCGTGGGTACATCCTTCGCCGCCTATGCCCATCTCGACGATCCGATGATCGAGATCAACCTGACGCCCAACCGCCCCGACGCCACCAGCGTCCACGGCATCGCCCGCGACCTAGCAGCTTCCGGCCTCGGCACGCTCAAGGGCGGCGATGTCGCGCCGGTCGCAGGCGAAGGCGAATGCCCGGTCAAGGTGACGATCGAGGCGCCCGAGCTCTGCCCCGGCTTCGCGCTGCGCCTTGTGCGCGGCGTCAAGAACGGCCCCTCGCCCAAGTGGATGCAGCAGCGCCTGCTCGCCATCGGCCTCCGCCCCATCAACGCGCTGGTCGACATCACCAACTACGTCACCTTCGACCGCGGCCGCCCGCTGCACGTCTTCGACGCCAGGAAGGTCGCCGGCAATCTGGTCGTCCGCCGTGGCCGCGAGGGCGACAAGGTCATGGCGCTCGACGGCCGCGAATATGCCCCGACCACCGAGATGTGTGTCATCGCTGACGACAACGGCGTCGAGTCGATTGCCGGTATCATGGGCGGCGAGCATTCCGGCTGCGATGAGAACACCACCGACGTGCTGATCGAATCGGCGCTTTGGGACCCGATCACCACGGCCCGCACCGGCCGCACGCTCGGCATCATCACCGATGCGCGCTACCGCTTCGAGCGTGGCGTCGACCCTGAATTCATGGTTCCCGGCGTCGAGCTGGCGACGAAGCTGGTGCTGGAGCTCTGCGGCGGCCAGCCGACGAAGACCGATGTTGTCGGCTATGCCGGCCACAAGGCCAAGGTCGTTTCCTTGCCGCTCTCGGAGATCAAGCGCCTGACCGGCATCGAGGTGCCGAAGGCCGAAAGCCTCGATATCCTCACCCGCCTCGGCTTCGGCGTGAACGGCAGCGGCGACGTCGTCGATGTCACCGTGCCGTCCTGGCGCCCCGATGTCGACGGCAAGGCCGACCTCGTCGAAGAGGTCATGCGCATCCACGGCGTCGACAACATCGCGCCGCAGCCGCTGAGCGCCCATGACGCCGTCAACGGCAAGATCCTAACCACGCTGCAGATACGCACCCGTTCGGCGCGGCGCGCGCTCGCCGTGCGCGGCATGATGGAGGCCGTCACCTGGTCGTTCATCCCGGCGAAGCACGCCGAGCTGTTCGGCGGCGGCCAGCAAAGCCTCAAGCTGTCGAACCCGATTGCAGCGGACATGTCCGACATGCGGCCCTCGCTGCTGCCCGGCCTGATCGCGGCTGCCCAGCGCAATGCCGACCGTGGCGTCGGCGACGTCGCGCTCTTCGAAGTCTCGGGCACCTATGAGAGCGACACGGCAGACGGCCAGCGTCGCGTCGCCGCCGGCGTCCGCCGCGGCACCGCCAAGCTCGAGGGTTCGGGCCGTAGCTGGTCGGGCAATGCGGGCAATGTCGGCGTGTTCGACGCCAAGGCCGATGCCATCGCCGCGCTCGAAGCCTGCGGCGCGCCCGTCGACCGGCTGCAGATCGAAACCGGCGCGCCCGAGTGGTATCACCCTGGCCGTTCCGGCGTCATCAAGCTCGGCCCCAAGGTCGTGCTCGGCACCTTCGGCGAGTTCCATCCGAGGACGCTCGAAGGCCTCGACGTGTCGGGTCCGCTCTGCGGCTTCGAGGTCTACGTCGATGCCGTGCCCGAACCGAAGGCAAAGCCGACCAAGACCAAGCCGAGGCTCGATCTGTCGGCCTTCCAGGCGGTCAAGCGCGACTTCGCCTTCGTCGTCGACAAGGCCGTCGAGGCCGGGACCCTGACCCGCGCGGCACTCGCTGCCGACAAGAAGCTGATCACTGCTGTGTCGGTGTTCGACATCTTCGAAGGCGCGTCGCTCGGCGAAGGCAAGAAGTCGGTGGCCATCGAGGTGTCGATCCAGCCGGTCGAAAAGACGCTGACCGACCAGGATTTCGAGGCGCTCGCGGCCCGTATCGTCGAGAACGTCAAGAAGCAGACCGGCGGCGCGCTGCGCAGCTGACCTCCGGGTAGCCAAATACGAACAAAAGGCCGGGCCTCGCGCCCGGCCTTTCTCGTTGCCGGGAAACATTCGCCCGTCCCGCACGTTGAAGCCAGCGATGCTGCGCAACACGACAACCCGCTACGGCTGGGCCGCCATCATCCTTCATTGGCTGATCGGGCTGATCTTCATCGGCCAGTTCGCGCTGGGCTGGACGATGGTCCGCATTGTCAGCCAGCGCACCGCCTTTGAGCTGATCCAGCTGCACAAATCCTTCGGCTTCCTGCTGCTCGGGCTGGTGTTGATCCGCATCGGCTGGCGGCTCGCCAATCTGACTCCGGAACTGCCCGAAGAGGTCGGGCCGCTGGAGCGGCTGGCGGCTCCCTCGGTGCACTTCCTGCTCTATGCGGCGCAGCTTGTGGTGCCGTTGTCGGGTTGGGTGCTGGTTTCCGTCTCGGTGCTCGAAATCCCATCCGTTCCGTTCAATCTCTTCGTCATGCCGCATCTGCCGCTCGGCATCTCCGAGCAGGCCGAGGACTTCTGGATCTTCGGTCACAAATGGCTTGCCTATGCCGCCATCGCATTGGTCGTGTTGCACATTCTCGCGGCGCTGAGACACCATTTCTGGCTGCGCGATGTCGTGTTGGTCAGGATGATTTCGCCCCTTATCGCAAGACGGGCGCGAAAGCCGGAATAGCAGCCGAGGCCGATTCGTTGGTCTCGGTGCGCGGCTCATATGGGCCGTGCCCTCAGGGAGTATGGTGACATGTCTTTGCGTGTTCTTGGCGTAGCAGCCCTCGTTGCCTTCGGCCTGGTCGACAGCACCGCCTCGGCGGTGGCGCTGTCGGATGCCGCCGGCCGGTATGCCATTTCCAACAACGGTTCGAGCATCCGCTTTGCCATCGGCAAGATCGGCGGCGGCGGGCTGAACGGCGCCTTCGGCCAGTTCAAGGGCACGATCCGCATCGATGGCGGCGACATCGGCCGTTCGCGCGTCGACCTGACCATCTTCCCCGACAGCGTCGGCACCGGCCAGGGTCGCATCGATGCCTTCCTGAAGTCGGACGCTGTCTTCGACGTCGCCAATTCGCGCCAGATCACCTTCCGCTCGACGTCGGTGCAGCGCACCGGCGACAATTCGGCCGTCATCACCGGACAACTGACGGCGCGCGGCCACACCTTCTCCGAAAAGTTCGCCGTCGAGCTGCAGGGCATGAAGGGTGGGCAGATCCGCTTTCATGTCAGCGGCAAGGTGTTCCGGTCGCGCTACCAGATGGATGTCGGCACGCCGATCTATTCCAACATCGTCGCCTTCGACATGGAGTTCAGCGGCCGCCGCGGCTGAGCGCCGCCGCCTGAAACCTCTGGCATTTCGCTGCTGCTTCCGCCAAGCTCGGCCACGCGGCCGGGCTGGCGCGCAGTCCATTTCGGGAGAGGTCAGATGTTTCGCTGGGGCGTACTTTCGACAGCCAAGATCGGCCGCGAGCAGCTGCTGCCGGCGATCGCCGATTCCACCAACGGCGTGGTCGCTGCGATCGCCAGCCGTGATGTCGCCAAGGCCCGCGCGCTGGCCGACCGTTTCGGCGCACCCCATGCCTTCGGCTCCTATGACGAGCTGCTCGCTTCGGACGCAGTCGACGGCGTCTACATTCCGCTGCCGACTTCCCAGCATCTCGAATGGGCGGCGAAGGCCGCCGAGGCCGGCAAGCATGTGCTGGTCGAAAAGCCGCTGGCGCTGAACGCGGCCGACATCGCGCCGCTGATCGAGATCCGCAACCGCAACAAGGTCATCGTCTCCGAAGCCTTCATGGTCACCTACCATCCGCAATGGCTCAAGGTGCGCGACCTGATCGCGTCGGGCGCCATCGGCAGGCTGAGGCATGTCCAGGGCGCGTTTTCCTATTTCAACGTCGATCCCAACAACATGCGCAACCAGCTCGACCTCGGCGGCGGCGCCTTGCCCGACATCGGCGTCTATCCGACCGTGTCGACGCGGTTTTCGACCGGCAAGGAGCCGCTGCGCGTCCAGGCCAGCATCGAGCGCGACCCGAATTTCGGCACCGACATCTATTCCAGCGTACGCGCCGACTTTGGCGACTTCGAGCTGTCCTTTTATCTCTCGACCCAGCTTGCCAACCGCCAGCTGATGGTCTTCCACGGCGACAAGGGCTTCATCGAGGTGCGCTCCCCCTTCAATGCCGGGCTCTACGAGCAGGAGCGCGTCGAGTTGCACAATGCCGGCCACAATGAAACGACGGTGTTCCATTTCTCCGGCGCCAAGCAGTACCGGCTCGAGGTCGAGGCCTTCGTGCGCGCAGCACAAGGCGGTTCCGACCATGTCTTTTCGCTGGAGGAGTCGGTGCTCAACCAGAAGGTCATCGACGCCATCTTCCGCGCCGGCGAGCATGACGGATGGGAGGCTGTGTAGTCACCGGATCCGGTATGCTTGTCGAGATGTGACCAAGGGCGGGCCGTGTGCTAGGGAGCCCGGCATGACCTGTTGTTCGACGAGCTTTTGGCGATGATTCCCTGGACCGTACTCGATACCGCGAAGATTCCCGGTGGTGGCGAACTGCGCCTCAAGCAGCGCGGCACCGAGTTCTCGATCATGCTCGGCAGTAACGAGCTGATGAACAGCCGCCTGAGCGGCTCCGAGGAAGCGCTGGCGAAACTGGCCTGCGACCGCATCGGCGGCCGTTCGAAGCCGACGATCCTGATCGGCGGGCTCGGCATGGGCTTCACCCTGCGCGCCGCGCTCGCCTTGCTCGGCAGGGACGCCCGCATCGTCGTCGCCGAACTGGTGCCCGAGGTGATCGCCTGGGCGCGCGGGCCGATGGCCGAGGTATTCGGTGGCTGCCTCGACGACCCGCGCGTCGAGATCCTGGAGGGCGATGTCGGTCGCCTGATCCGCGATGGCGCCGGTGCGTATGATGCCATCCTGCTCGATGTCGACAACGGCCCCGAAGGCCTGTCGCGCGACGCCAATGACAGCCTCTACAACTATGCCGGCCTGCATGCGGCGAAGACCGCGCTGAAGCCGGGCGGCGTGCTGACGGTCTGGTCGCAAGGGCCGGACAAGTCGTTTTCGCGGCGCTTGCACGAGAGCGGTTTCGTCGTCGACGAGGTCAAGGTCCGGGCCAGCACCAGGGGCGGCGGGGCCCGCCATGTCGTCTGGGTCGCCGCTAGCGGCGGAGCTCCCAAGGCGAAGGGCCGGAGGTAGCTCGACATTTCTTCTCCCCTTGTGGGAGAAGGTGCCCCGAAGGGGCGGATGAGGGGTTCTGGACGGAGTGCCACACTTCCGAACCTCCCGACGACATCCATTTCTCCACCCTCTCATTCCTTCCAACACCCCTCATCCGACCTCGCTTCGCTCGGCCACCACCCGGCCCTCCGCTATGGCTCCGGGCGTTCGTCGTTGGAAAAGCCAAATCGTTGGCTTTTCCTGGCCTTCGGCCACCACTCCTCACCCCACAAGGGGAAGGCAGGTGCTCGCCTTGCCACGCCCCGTTGCCGGTCTGGCCATTGTCATCCTTCGACAAGCTCAGGATGAGGTGGTTCGGGAAGCGGGGCGCGAGGCCGTGCCTTCCGATAATTAGTATGTGGCGCGACGTTCGCGCCCCGCCCGGTGTTCTTGCCCCGCTCAGTCGCCTCGGCTTTCACCGCCAGCCGCCGCAAGGCCCGGACTTGGGGGCTCATCACCCAGCAAGAGATCCGACCTCCTGCCAGCCCGGCACCGGCGCTTCCCCCCGCTGCCCGGTGCGCACCGGGGTCCCGTGGAAGATCGCGAGGATGAGGATACGGGAGGTGGATAGGGGTGTGGAAAAGCGGGAGCGGCTATCCACGCGGGTTGCTGACAGATGGTGACAGCCGCTCTTGCCTTACGAAGCAAATCTTCCGCGTCGCGATCCTTCGCACCCCCCTCTGGCCTGCCGGCCATCTCCCCCACAAGGAGGGAGATCACGCCGTCATCGGCGCCGCAGCTAATCGCCAACATCGCAAGGCTTATCCTTGCGACGTTGCAGGACGAGCGCCGCCGGCGACGAGATTAATCTCCCTCCTTGTGGGGGAGATGGCCGGCAGGCCAGAGGGGGGTGCGAAGGATCGCGACTGAGGAGATGTTGCAAGACTTCCCGCGTGGCGATTAATGTTCAAAAAACGCAAAAACGGTGGAATTCTCTCCCCGCCCCCGGCACCAAAATCACCACCACACCCCGCCTCGCGTCACCCGGATGCGCGGGCGCCCGCCATCGGGCGGGTTGATCGATATGTCGCTGGCCGGCCGGGTGTCGTCGGCGAAGTCGCTGTTGGCCGCGTTGATGAAGCCGCGCGCGCCATGCGGCAGGTAAGTGCCGGGATGCGCACGGATCTTCGGGATCATCGAGGGCCGTGGCGCGCGCGGCAGGTCCGGTGCGCCGGCGACGGCAAGTTCATCGGCGACCTCCGCCCCCTTCAGCGCCCGCAGCCGGGCGACGCGGTCGGCGGTCAGCGGGTGGCTGCGCAGAACCGAAGGGTCGGGAATGCGGCCGCTGGGCAGGATGATGTTTTCCCACAGCTTGCCTTGCGCGCGTTCGAGCTTGGTCAGCGCCGAGGCCAGCCCATCGGGATCGCCGGTCAAGGCTGCTGCGCCAAGGTCGGCATCGAATTCGCGGGTGCGCGACAGCGCCATCTGCAGCAGGCCGCCGACGGTGGGGGCTGCCAGCAGCACCAGCACCGCCAGCCACGGCACCTGGGCGCGGAAACCGCCGGCAAAGCCGAACAGGTTGAAGAACAGCGAAAACAGGCCGACCGTCGACATGAACGAGGTGAAGCGCGACACCATGTCGGCAAAGGCCATCACCTTCACGTCCTCATGGGCGATGTGGCTGATTTCGTGGGCCAGGACGCCGGCCAGCTCGCGCGGGGTGAGGTTGCGGGCGAGCGCGTCCGTGACGGCGATGGCCGCATCGTCGCGGCGGCCGACGGCAAACGCGTTCATCATCTTGGACGGGATGACGTAGAGCTTGGGGACTGCCGGTAGCTCGGCCCGTCGGGCGAGCTCCTCGACGATACGGAAGCCGGCGGGAAAGTCGGCCGCGCCGACCTGACGCGCCTTGTACATGGACAGCACCATCTGCGGGCTGATGCGCCGCACCGCCCACATCGAGACGGCACCGAAGATCAGCGCATAAAGCAGGCCCGTGCTGCCGGCGAAGGCCCATGCCGTGATGCCGAGCAGCAACAGGCTGCCGGCCCCGAGCAGCCAGGTTTGCAGCATATTCAGCGTGCGGTTGCGCCGATGCTCGAATAGGTTGATGGAATGCGGTTCGCTCATACCCCAAATATGAGCTTGCCACAGGCTTTTGCCGAGTCCCGCGCATGAAATTTGCAGAACGCTTGCGCTGCCAGAAGCCTGTTCTTATATACGCCGCAACACCGCTTCGGCCCGGAAAACCGGTATCCGGAGCGGCATTCTGAGTGAACAGGGGCTTTCGTCGGAACGCCTTTATGGGTCCAGAGAGCCTGCTTAGCGGAGAGAAGACTTTAAAATGGCAAAAGTTATCGGCATCGACCTGGGAACGACCAATTCCTGCGTCGCCGTCATGGACGGCAAGGACGCGAAAGTCATCGAGAACGCGGAAGGCGCGCGCACGACCCCTTCCATCGTCGCCTTCAGCGGTGACGGCGAGCGTCTCGTCGGCCAGCCGGCGAAGCGCCAGGCGGTCACCAATCCTGAAAACACCGTCTTTGCGGTCAAGCGCCTGATCGGCCGCCGCTATGACGATCCGGTCACTGCGAAGGACAAGAAGCTTGTCCCCTACGAGATCGTCAATGGCGACAATGGCGACGCCTGGGTCGAGGCCGGCGGCAAGAAGCAGTCGCCCAGCCAGATCTCGGCAATGATCCTGCAGAAGATGAAGGAAACGGCGGAAGCCTATCTCGGCGAGAAGGTCGAAAAGGCCGTCATCACCGTTCCGGCCTATTTCAACGACGCCCAGCGCCAGGCCACCAAGGACGCCGGCAAGATCGCCGGCCTCGAAGTGCTGCGCATCATCAACGAGCCGACCGCGGCAGCGCTGGCCTATGGTCTCGACAAGACCGAAGGCAAGACCATTGCGGTCTATGACCTTGGCGGCGGCACCTTCGATATCTCGGTTCTCGAAATCGGCGACGGCGTGTTCGAGGTCAAGTCGACCAACGGCGACACCTTCCTCGGCGGCGAAGACTTCGACATGCGCCTGGTCGAGTACCTGGCGGCCGAGTTCAAGAAGGAACAGGGCATCGACCTGAAGAACGACAAGCTGGCCCTGCAGCGCCTCAAGGAAGCTGCCGAAAAGGCCAAGATCGAGCTGTCGTCGACGACCCAGACCGAAATCAACCTGCCCTTCATCACCGCTGACGCGACCGGTCCGAAGCACCTGACGCTGAAGCTGTCGCGCGCCAAGTTCGAGCAGCTGGTCGACGACCTCGTCCAGCGCACGATCGAGCCGTGCAAGGCTGCGCTCAAGGATGCCGGCCTCAAGGCTGGCGAGATCGACGAAGTGGTCCTGGTCGGCGGCATGACCCGCATGCCCAAGATCCAGGAGATCGTGAAGCAGTTCTTCGGCAAGGAGCCGCACAAGGGCGTCAACCCCGATGAGGTGGTTGCTCTTGGTGCCGCCATCCAGGCCGGTGTGCTGCAGGGCGACGTCAAGGACGTGCTGCTGCTCGACGTGACCCCGCTGTCGCTCGGCATCGAGACGCTGGGTGGCGTGTTCACCCGCCTGATCGAGCGCAACACCACGATCCCGACCAAGAAGAGCCAGGTTTTCTCGACGGCTGAGGATTCTCAGTCGGCGGTGACCATCCGCGTCTTCCAGGGCGAGCGTGAAATGGCGCAGGACAACAAGATGCTCGGCCAGTTCGACCTCGTTGGCATTCCGCCCGCACCGCGCGGCGTGCCGCAGATCGAAGTGACCTTCGACATCGACGCCAACGGCATCGTCAACGTCTCGGCCAAGGACAAGGGCACCGGCAAGGAACACCAGATCCGCATCCAGGCATCTGGCGGCCTGTCGGACGCCGACATCGACAAGATGGTCAAGGACGCCGAGGTGAATGCCGACGCCGACAAGAAGCGCCGTGCGCTGGTCGAGGCACGCAACCAGGCCGAAAGCCTGCTGAACAGCAGCGAAAAGTCGCTCAAGGACTATGGCGACAAGGTCACCGAGGCCGACCGCACCGCGATTTCCGATGCGATCACGGCCCTCAGGACCGCCACCGAAAGCGACGACGTCGAGGCGATCAATGCCAAGTCGCAGACGCTTGCCGAAGCTTCGATGAAGCTCGGCCAGGCGATGTACGAGGCGTCGCAGAAGGAAGCGGCTGAATCCGATGCCGCGGCTGACGCGGCCAAGGACAGCGACGTCGTCGACGCCGATTTCGAGGAAATCGACGACAACGACGACAAGAAGAAGTCGGCTTAAGTGCCCATTTCGAGGCTCTGACAAGAAAGCCCGGCGGTTTGGCCGGGCTTTTTTGCAACCTGAAGCGAAAAAGTGCGGCGAAAGCCGCGCAAACTCTGGCATCGCGGCCTCAGGCTCACTAAATCGAAGCCTGTCGCCAGAACACCGGCAAACAATGCCACAAGACATTGGGCAACCGGCAGCGGGAAGATATGAAAGCTGATTTCTACGAAACGCTGGGCGTCCAGAAGGGCGCTGACGAGAAGGAGCTGAAGTCGGCCTTCCGCAAGCTCGCCATGCAGTTCCATCCCGACCGCAATCCCGGCGACGATGCCTGCGAGCACAAGTTCAAGGAAATCAACGAAGCCTACGAGACGCTGAAGGACCCGCAGAAGCGCGCCGCCTATGACCGCTTCGGCCACGCCGCCTTCGAGAATGGCGGCATGGGCAATGGCGGCGGCGGCGGTTTCGGTTCGGGCGGCTTTGCCGACATCTTCGAGGACATCTTCGGCGACATGATGGGCGGCGGCCGGCGTCGCTCCTCAAACGGTCGCGAGCGCGGCGCCGACCTGCGCTACAACATGGAGATCACGCTCGAGGAGGCCTTTGCCGGCAAGACCGCGCAAATCCGCGTGCCGACGTCGATCCTGTGCACCGAATGCGCCGGCTCCGGCGCCAAGCCGGGCACCCAGCCGGTAACCTGCTCGATGTGCGCCGGCCACGGCAAGGTGCGCGCCAGCCAGGGCTTCTTCTCGATCGAACGCACCTGCCCGCAGTGTCAGGGCCGCGGCCAGACCATCAAGGACCCGTGCGGCAAGTGCGCCGGCCAGGGCCGCGTCACCGAAGAGCGTTCGCTGTCGGTCAATATTCCCTCGGGCATCGAGGACGGCACCCGCATCCGTCTTGCCAATGAGGGCGAAGCCGGCCTGCGCGGCGGCCCGTCGGGCGACCTCTACATCTTCCTGTCGGTCAAGCCGCATGAGTTCTTCCAGCGCGACGGCGCCGACCTCTATTGCAAGGTGCCGATCTCGATGACGACGGCAGCCCTTGGTGGCTCGTTCGAGGTGGCGACGCTCGACGGTACCCAGACGCGGGTGAAGGTGCCTGAAGGCACCCAGAACGGCCGCCAGTTCCGGCTCAAGGGCAAGGGCATGCCGATTTTGCGCCAGCCGCAAATCGGCGATCTCTACATCCAGACAGCGGTCGAGACACCGCAGAGCCTGACGCGGCGCCAGCGCGAACTGCTCGAAGAATTCGAAAAGCTGTCCTCGACCGAGAATTCGCCGCAATCGAGCGGCTTCTTCTCGCGCATGAAGGACTTTTTCGAGTCCTTCGGGGACAAGTGAGAATTGTTTCTGCCGTAACGTAAATTGAGCCAGCTTTCCGCTTGCCTTGAGCCACTTTGCTGTTATTTCTCCGGCAGCAGGGGTGAGGAGATCAAAGTGATGCCACGCGGTTCCGGATTGCGCAAAACCCTTGCGGCCAAGTTCGACGACGAGTTGAAGTTCTTCAAGGGCTGGATCGACAAGCCGAAAGCCGTAGGCTCGATCGTGCCGACGAGCTCGTTCACCGCAAAGCGCATGGCCTCGGTCATCGACACCAAATCAGGCCTGCCGGTCCTCGAAGTCGGTCCCGGCACCGGCGTCATCACCAAGGCGATCCTGGCCCACGGCGTGAAGCCGGAAGACCTCTACACGGTCGAATACTCCGCCGATTTCGTCCAGCACCTGCGCCGCAACTTTCCCGGCGTCAACGTCATCGAGGGCGACGCCTTCGCGCTTGATGCCACGCTCGGCGACAAGAGCGGGCTGGTCTTCGATTCGGTCATCTCGGGCGTGCCGCTGCTCAACTTTCCCGTTGCCAGCCGCGTCGCCTATCTCGAAGGCCTGCTCAAGCGCATTCCCGCCGGCCGTCCGGTGATCCAGCTCACCTACGGGCCGAAGTCGCCGATCCCGCCGGGGCTGGGCAACTACACGGTCGAGCATTTCGACTTCGTCATCCGCAACATCCCGCCGACGCAGCTTTGGGTCTATCGCCGCGGCAAGCACTGACCTTGCCTTTCCGGCGCAAATCCGGGTCGAAAACCGCTTCACGTTTGCCCGATTTGCTCTATACCCGCAGCCATGAGACTGAGCGCGCGCCTGGACACGCGCAGCAGGATGGTTGATGCCGATAATCCCCAGGATCCTCGTCTTCGCCGGTTCGACCAGGACGGGCGCCTATAGCGGCCGGACTGCCGACTGCGCCCAGAAGGAACTGGCGCTGCAGGGCGCCGACGTGACCCGCATCTCGCTGGCCGACTATGAGCTGCCACTGATGAACGAGGATCTCGAGGAGCACGAAGGCGTACCCGAAAACGCCGTGAAGCTCGCCCGCCTGATCGACATGCATGACGCCGTGCTGATCGCCACGCCTGAATATAACGGCTCGATGCCGCCGCTGCTCAAGAACGCCATCGACTGGGTCAGCCGTGTCAGCCGCGACGGCACCACGCGGCTTCGGCCCTACCCCGACAAGCTGGTGGCCATCTGCTCGTCGTCCGACGGCCATTTCGCCGGCATCCGCAGCGCCACCCATCTGCGTTCCGTGCTGTCGCACATCCAGATGGACGTGATCTCGCCGCAGGTTTCGGTGCCGCATGGCGGCCAGGCCTTCGACGAGAACGGCGATTTCCGCGAAGAACGCCTGCGCAAGGGCATGGAGCGGCTGTGCCGCGAACTGATCCAGCGGGCGATACTGCTGTCAACGAGGACCGAGCCATGAAGATCGAAGCAATGCGCGACCGGCTGATCGTCGGGCTCGACGTGCCCAGTGTGAAGGACGCCGAACAGGTGGTCCGCGACCTCGACGGCACCGCCACCTTCTTCAAAATCGGCTACCAGCTGGCCTTTGCCGGCGGTCTCGACTTCGCCCGAGAGCTTGCCAGCGACGGCAAGAAGGTGTTCCTCGACATGAAGCTGCTCGACATCGACAACACGGTGGCCAAGGGCGTCGAGAACATCGTCAAGATGGGCATGGCGATGCTGACGCTGCATGCTTACCCCAAGGCGATGAAGGCAGCGGTGGAAGCGGCCAGGGGCAGCGACCTGCGCCTGCTGGCGGTCACCGTGCTGACCTCGATGGACGAAAAGGACATGATCGACGCGGGCTACGAGTACGACCCGCACACGCTGGTGCTGCGCCGTGCCGAGCAGGCGCTCAAGGCGGGCATGGGCGGCATCGTCTGCTCGGCCAGCGAGGCGTCCGCGGTGCGTCGCATCGTCGGCCCAAACATGGCGGTCGTCACCCCCGGCATCCGCCCGGCGGGCAGCGACCATGGCGACCAGAAGCGCGTCGTTACCCCTGCCGACGCCATCCGCAACGGCTCCAGCCATCTCGTCGTCGCCCGGCCGATCGTCGGCGCGGTTGACAGGCGGGCTGCCGCCCAGGCTATCCTGGAAGAGATGGCACAGGCCTGAGCATTTTCGGGGAGGAATTGATGACCAAGGCTTACTGGATTGCACGCGTCGACGTGCGCGACCCCGAGGGTTACAAGGGCTACGTGGCTGCCGCGAAGCCGGCCTTCGAACGCTTCGGCGCCAAGTTCATCGCGCGCGGCGGCGCTCATGAAGCCGTGGAAGGCCCCGGCCGCGCCCGCAACGTCATCATCGAGTTCGCTTCGATGGAGGACGCGCGCAACTGCTATTTCTCGGCTGAGTACCAGCACGCGAAATCGATCCGCCAGCAATTCGCCGATGGCGAGATCATGCTGGTCGAAGGCGTCTGACCGCTACGCCTGCCGCTATGCCGGAGGCATGCGGCCGGTGCGGACGGAATAGGCGACGGCATTCCGGCCGGCCTGCTCGGCCTGGCGCGGGGCGGCCTCGAAATCATAGGGTACGGCTCGCAGTTCTGCCGCCCACCCGTCGGCAAGGCTTTCGACGATTGCATATCGCGCGTGGGGAGCCCCGGCCTCCATCACATGCGGGACGGGCGTCGTGTCGCGATATCCCGGCATGCCGACACTGCCAGGGTTGACGATTAGGATGCTACCGGCGGAAGCGATGCGTGGAATATGGGTGTGGGCGCACAGGACCAGGCGCGCCTTGGCGATCCCTGCAAGCCTGGGAAGGATGGCTTCCTCCGCATCCAGCATCGGGCGGCCGGAACTGACGTCCTCGAGAAGATATTCCAGATCGCCGCCCGCTGGGCTTCCATGGCAGGCAAAGACCTGTCCATCCGCGAGTTCGAGTGTCCCTGGCAGGCTTGCCATCCATTCGAAATGCGCGCCGGTCAGGCGGGGGCTCGCAAAGGCATCCGACAGGCCCGTGCCGCCTTGGAGCAATTGGCGCTCGTGGTTCCCGGCAATCGTGGGGCATTCGAGGGCAATCTGCATGTCGGCACTGCGGGCCGGATCGAAAGGCCCCGAGACAAGATCGCCGAGATTGACGATGAGGTCGGGTGCGGAGGCCCGTATGTGGGCCAGGACCGCCTCGAGCGCCAGCGCGTTTCCGTGAACATCAGCGATTGCAGCAATTCGCATTGAACCCCCGATTTCCGTGCCGACACCGACGCTAGTGCAAGCCGGCGTCGATCGACAAGCGCTCGGTTGACTGCGTGGTACCCCAACTGCCCGTTCCCACGCCATCTTTCGGCGGTGCACAATGTCAAGGCATGGCATTTGTAAGCCGGCGGCCGCGATGGAAACGCTTTTTCAACAGCTTGGACTAAAGGATGACCCTGTTTCGCACCAAGTCGCATATTGCATCGCAGCAGATGTTTGCTACCTTTCGCTGCATTGCATGACGGGCCTCCGGCCGGCTCGCCTCCCCGAATGGCCGTATGAGGACATCATGTTTTACCAGCTCTATGAATCGACCCACGCCGCGCTGCAGCCGGCGCGCGCCTATGCGGATGCGGTCAAACTGTTCTATTCCAACCCGCTCAATCCATTTTCGCACATGCCGCTCGGCCGCTCCGTGGCGGCGATGGCCGAACTGTTCGAACGCACCACCCGCCGCTATGGCAAGCCGCAGTTCGGCCTCGACAAGACGGTGGTCGACTGGCAGCCGGTGGCGGTGACCGAGAAGGTCGCCTGGTCGCGGCCGTTCTGCAACCTGATCCGTTTCGAACGCGACCTGCCCGCTGGACGCCGGCCCGATCCCAAGCTGCTGATCGTCGCGCCGATGTCGGGCCACTACGCCACGCTGTTGCGCGGCACGGTCGAGGCGATGCTGCCGCATGCCGACGTCTACATCACCGACTGGACTGACGCCCGCATGGTGCCGGTGACCGAGGGCAAGTTCGACCTCGACGACTACATCGATTACGTCATCGACATGTTCCATGCGCTCGGGCCGGACACCCACGTGATGGCGGTATGCCAGCCTTCGGTTCCGGTGCTGGCGGCGGTGGCGGTGATGGAAGCGCGCGGCGATCGCTTCGTGCCTTCGAGCATGACGCTGATGGGCGGGCCGATCGACACCCGGCGCAACCCGACCGCAGTCAACGAACTCGCCGAGAAGAAGAGCATCGAGTGGTTCCGCGACAACGTCATCATGCAGGTGCCATGGCCTGCACCCGGCTTTGCCCGCGACGTCTATCCGGGCTTCCTGCAGCTGTCGGGCTTCATGACCATGAACCTCGACCGCCACATCATCGCCCACAAGGACTTCTTCATGCACCTGGTGAAGAACGACGGCGACAGCGCGGAGAAGCACCGCGACTTCTACGACGAATATCTCGCGGTGATGGACCTGACCGCCGAGTTCTATCTCCAGACGGTCGACACCGTGTTCGTGCGCCACGCCTTGCCCAAGGGCGAGATGACCCACCGCGGCCAGCCGGTCGACACCTCGGCGATCCGCAATGTCGCGCTGTTCACCGTCGAGGGCGAGAATGACGACATTTCCGGCCTCGGCCAGACCCAGGCCGCGCACGACCTGTGCAGCAACATCCCCGCGGACATGAAGGCGCACTACATGCAGCCGGCTGTCGGCCACTACGGTGTCTTCAACGGCTCGCGCTTCCGCGCCGAGATCGTGCCGCGCATCGTCGACTTCATGACCAGCTACGGTGCCTCCGCACGCAAGCCGGCCAAGCCGCAGCTGGTGCGCAAGGCCTGATTTCAGGCCGCCAGTCGCCAACCCGTCTTATCCACAGCAAGGCCCGGCGCCAACCGCCGGGCCTTGCTGCATTGTGGCGCCGCCTGGATAGGCAAGGGACGCCCTAACTCTTTGAATCCGCATAGCGCGCATGCCGAAAGCCGTTTGCCGGCGTGTGCGCCGGCGCGGCGCGTCCTGTTGCACAATAGTCGCGGCGCAGCACCCGCGGTAACCATGTCTGCAATCTGCCGCGAGGTTTCATTGACTCCAGGCCGCCCTCGACCTTAACGTTTTATTAACGATGTAAAGGGGCGAGCGGGGCAGATGATTTCCGCAGCAGGCGTGCGGTGCGCGGCGGGGCGTGCCGGTGTGTTTTTGGGGCTGGTGGCGGGCGTTGTCCTGTCTGCCGGCGCGGCCTTGGCGGCGTCGCAGCCGATGGTCACCGGCGGGCTGACCTCGCAGCCGATCGGTCACTACGATTTCTGCCGCCTCAACCCCAGGGAATGCTCGATCAAGCAGCGCGACACCGGTCCCGAGCAGATGACCGGCGCCCTGTGGCGCAAGATGGTGGCAGTCAACGTCGCCACCAACGCGGCGATCAAGCCGATGAACGATATCGACATCTACGGCCGCGACGAGGTCTGGATCTATCCGGCCAATGGTGAGGGCGACTGCGAGGACTATGTGCTCGAAAAACGCCGCATGCTGAGCCAGGAAGGCGTTTCGCTGGCGAACCTGCTGATCACCGTCGTGCGCAAGCCTGACGGCGAGGGCCATGCGGTGCTGACCGTGCGCACCTCCAAGGGCGACTTCGTGCTCGACAACCTGACGGACACCGTGCGTCAGTGGGACGAGACCGGCTATCGTTATCTCAAGCGCCAGTCGAGCGAGAACACCGGCCGCTGGGTTTCGATCCGCGAAGGCCAGGCGACGATGGTCGGCTCGGTCAAGTAATAGGTCGAATACCCCTTCAGCCGCAGCGTCACCGAACCCGACGCAGCCCAGCGTGCTCTCAGCAACCGAGCCTGTCCTATCCAGGGACGACCCTTGCGCCATGCGCCAGCCGGCGGCGATCGGTGCAGGCCGGCGCCCACCTGCTCCCGCGCACCAAGCAAATCACTTCGGGCGACGGCCCAACTCTACGCCGCCTGCGCCATGCGTTCCGAGCTGATGCGGTAGGAAATCGCCTCGGCGAGATGGATGCGGCCGACCGTCTCGCTGGCGTCGAGATCGGCCAGCGTCCGCGCCACCTTGAGCACCCGGTGATAGGCACGGGCGGAAAAGCCGAGCTTTTCGCTGGCGTCGCGCAGCAGCGCGAGCCCGGCGGCATCGGGTATGGCGATATCCTCGATCAGGCCGGCGGAACATTGCGCATTGGTGGTGGCGCCGGTGACGCCGTGGCGCTCCAGCCGTTCGCGCTGGACCGTGCGAGCCCGGGCGACGCGGGCGGCGACATCGGCGCTCGCCTCCGCTTTGCCGGCGCGGATCAGGTCGGTGGCGGAAACCGAGGGCACCTCGATGCGCAGGTCGATGCGATCGAGCAGCGGGCCGGAGATACGCGCCTGATAGTCGGACTGGCAGCGCGTGCCGCGCAGGCATCGGTAGCCGGGCTCGCCGGCCATGCCGCAGCGGCACGGGTTCATCGCCGCGACCAGCTGGATCCGT
The DNA here is from genome assembly GCF_045345995.1 of Aminobacter sp. P9b. Lineage (NCBI taxonomy): Bacteria > Pseudomonadati > Pseudomonadota > Alphaproteobacteria > Hyphomicrobiales > Phyllobacteriaceae > Aminobacter > Aminobacter sp. P9b. The sequence goes on from NZ_CP150082.1 coordinate 918,192, forward strand.
GCCGGATAGGTGATGCGGTGGTTGACCCGGGCGATCATGCATTCGCCGGTTTCGAGCGGCTGGCGCAGCGAATCGAGCACCTGCGGCGAAAACTCGGGGAATTCGTCGAGAAACAGCACGCCGTGATGGGCGAGCGACACCTCGCCGGGCCGCGCCCGCAAGCCGCCGCCGACCATCGCCGCCATCGAGGCGGAATGGTGCGGCGCACGGAATGGCCGCCGGTCCGTGAGCTTGCCCTCGGCCAGTTCGCCGGCGACCGAGGCGATCATCGAGACTTCGAGCAGTTCCTTGGGCGAAAGCGGCGGCAGGATGGAGGGCAGGCGCGCCGCCAGCATCGACTTGCCGGCACCGGGAGGACCGACGAACAGCAGGTTGTGGCCGCCGGCCGCTGCCACCTCGAGCGCGCGCCTGGCGCTTTCCTGGCCCTTGACGTCGGCAAGATCCGCGATGCCGGTGGCCGGCGCGCGGATGCCGGCTTCGGGCCGCGAAAGCACCTGCGTGCCGCGAAAATGGTTGGCAATCGCAATCAGGCTGCGCGGCGCCAGGATGTCGATGCTGGCGCCGGCCCAGGCGGCTTCCGGCCCGCTGGCCGCCGGGCAGATCAGCCCCTTGCCCTCGGCATTGGCGCCGATGGCCGCCGGCAGCGCACCCGCAACCGCCGAGATCGTGCCGTCGAGCGACAGTTCGCCGAGCACGACATAGGCGGCGAGCGCGTCGCCCGGCAACGCACCAAGTGCTGCCATCAGGCCGAGCGCGATGGGAAGATCGTAGTGGCTGCCCTCCTTGGGCAGGTCGGCGGGTGCGAGATTGACGGTGACCTTCTTGGCCGGCATCGACAGACCCGAGGCATGCAGCGCCGCCTGCACACGTTCGCGGCTTTCGGCCACCGCCTTGTCGGGCAGGCCGACGATCTGCATGCCGACCTTCCCCGGCGCGACCATCACCTGCACGTCGACGGGAACCGCCTCTATGCCCTGGAATGCAACAGTGCGCACGCGCGAAACCATGCTGCCCCCTCCGCCCGGCTGCCCTAAACGCACGATCAGGTCGCGGACGATTTCTTGAAAGACAAGCATAGATCACATGCTGATGCAAGAACATTTAAAGAACATCGGTGGCAGTTGCTTGCGCTCACTCGAATGCCGGTAAAGCGCGCGGTGCCGGGCGCCGGATAGGGAATCTTAAATGCTTGTGTGCGAATATAAGGCGCATCAAAGAGAAGGTGATCGACCTCGCCATGCGCCACAGGCTGCCTATGCGAAAAGTCGGACGGCCGGGCGCCCTTTCGCGCCGCGGCGCGGCCAGGATCGCGGAACTCGAGGCGCGTCTGGCGGCGCAGGCGACGCTGATCCGCGAGCAGGCCGCCTCGCTTGCACACAGCCAGAAGATCTTCGACAGGTCCTCGGCAGCCGCCCGCATCGGCGTCTGGCAATGCAACCTCGCCGACCAGGCGCTGGTATGGACCGACGTCGTCTACGACATCTTCGATCTACCGCGCGGGTCGGCGCTCGAACGCCAGGAAATCGTCACGTGCTATACGCCGGAGTCGGCGGCGGAGCTCCATGTCAGGCGCAGCCAGGCGATCGCGGAGCGCACCGGCTTCTGCCTGGACGCCGAGATCATCACGGCCAAGGGCAATCGCCGCTGGATCCGCATCACCGCATGCGTCGAGTGCGAGGACGGCGTCGCCGTGCGCATCTTCGGCCTGAAGCAGGACATCACCGAAGAGAAGATACTCGCCGACCAGACGCGCTATCTCGCCGAGATCGACGTCATGACCGGGCTTGCCAATCGCAGCCAGTTCCAGTCGAAGCTGGCGGCATGGACCGAGCTGTGTGCCGAGCACCCCGCCCCCGGCGCGCTGCTTCTGCTCGACCTCGACGGCTTCAAGCAGATCAACGATACCTTCGGCCATGTCGTCGGCGACGAGTGCCTCAGAGAGGTGGGCCGGCGGCTCGAGAGCGCCTGTAGCGGCGCGCAACTCGTTTCGCGCATCGGCGGCGACGAATTTGCCGTGCTGTCGGGGCCGAACCTCGACCTGCAGGCGATTTCGGCGCTTGCGCTTGCAATCATCGAAAGGCTCGGCCAGCCGATAGATCACTGCGGCACCCCGCTCAGGCTCGGCGGGTCCGTCGGTATCGCGCTGTTCGAGGCCTGTACGCCGTCGGAACTGCTGGTCAGGGCGGATACCGCGCTCTATCGGGCCAAGGCGGCCGGGCGCAACACGTTCCGCATCTTCAGGCCGGGCGATACCGCCGGCCTGCGCGGCCATCGCGCCGCGTAGGCGTTGACCGGCATCACAGGCCACCGACCAGGCTTGTTCCGGGCAAGCCATGCTGGTATGGCAACCAAAAGATCAAGGCGAGCATTCGCGACATGAACATGGGCACAGTCGAGTCCGCAGACAGATAAGCCGCAACAACACCGAGACGTTGTTGCGGCGCCCTGCCCTCTCATTTCCCTAGACAAGCGAAGTGGCAGATCGCCGCCAGATGAAATTCATTTGAGCGGATGCATTGTCATGCCCAATCGAAACTTTTCCACGTGGGGCCATTCCCTCCCCGCGGCGCTGCTGCTGATGGCGCCCTTCGACATCCTGGCCTCGCTGGCCATGGACATCTACCTGCCGGTCGTGCCGGAGATGCCGGCCATCCTCGGCACGACGCCGGACATCGTCCAGCTGACGCTGAGCCTCTACATGATCGTGCTCGGCCTCGGCCAGGTCGTCTTCGGCCCGGTCTCCGACCGGATCGGCCGCCGGCCGGTGCTGATCGGTGGCGCGGTCCTGTTTGCGGCAGCCTCGTTCCTGCTCGCCGGCACATCGTCCGCGGCGATCTTTGTCGGCTTGCGCGTGCTCCAGGCGCTGGGTGCGTCGGCTGCCCTTGTCGCCACCTTCGCCACTGTGCGCGACGTCTATGCCGAGCGGCCGGAAGGCACCGTCATCTATGGCCTGTTCAGTGCCATGCTGGCCTGCGTGCCGGCACTCGGCCCGATCGCCGGGGCGCTGATTGCCCATGGCCTGGGCTGGCGGGCGATCTTCTTGAGCCTCGGCATTCTTGCCGTCGGTGCCGTGCTGAATGCGCTGCCGCGCTGGCACGAGACACGGCCCGATACCGTGCGGTCGCGGCCGGTGTTCCGAAAAATCCTGAAAAGTCCGACCTTCTGGGTCTACACGCTTGGCTTCAGCGCGGCGATGGGCGCGTTCTTCGTCTTCTTCTCGACGGCGCCGCGCGTGCTCATCGAGGGGGCCGGCTATTCCCAGCTAGGCTTCAGCATGGCCTTCGCCACGGCGGCGGTGGCGATGATCGTCACCACACGTTTCGCCAGACTGTTCGTGGCGCACTGGGGCATTGCCGGCAGCCTCGCGCGCGGCATGGTCCTGCTTCTGCTTGGGGCAGTGCTGCTCACGGTCGGGCAGCTGTTCGCCGAACCGTCGTTGCTGACCTTCGTCGTCCCGATGTGGGTGATTTCAGTTGGCATCGTCTTCGCCGGCTCGGTGACGGCGAATGGCGCGCTCGAGGCATTCGGCGATGCCGCGGGCACCGCCGTGGCGCTCTACTTCTGCGTCCAGAGCCTGATCGTCGGCCTGATCGGCACGCTGGCGGTGGTCGTGCTCGGCGGCGATACGGCCTGGCCGCTCGTCGCCTACTGCACGATCATGCCGGTAGTCACCCTTGGCGGCCTCTGGCTGCTCGGACGACGTTAGCGAAAAGTGGAGGCGGGCCGCTCAGGCCCGCTTCTTCTCCACTGCGTCCCAGAACAAAGCCGCGATGTCGGCGCCGCCGAATTTCTTGACCTCGCGGATGCCGGTCGGCGAGGTCACGTTGATTTCGGTCATGTAGTCGCCGATGACGTCGATGCCGACGAGGATGAAGCCGCGTTCGCGCAGCGACGGGCCGATGCGGGCGCAGATCTCGCGTTCGCGCTCGGTCAGCTCGGTCTTCTCGGCACGGCCGCCGGCATGCATGTTGGAGCGCGCATCGTGTTCAGCCGGCACGCGGTTGATGGCGCCGACGGGCTCGCCGTCGATCAGGATGATGCGCTTGTCGCCCTTGCGCACGTCCTTGAGGTAGCGCTGGACGATGTAGGGCTCGCGGAACATCTGACCGAACATTTCGAGCAGCGACGACAGGTTGCGGTCGGCCTCGTGCAAATGGAAGATGCCGGCGCCGCCATTGCCGTAGAGCGGCTTGACGATGATGTCGCCGAACTCCTTGCGGAAGGCGGTGACTTCAGCCGGATCCTTGGTGATCAGCGTCTCCGGCATCAGGTCGGCGAATTCAGTGACGAAGATCTTTTCGGGGCTATTGCGCACCCAGGCCGGGTCGTTGACGACCAGCGTCTTCGGGTGGATGCGCTCGAGGATGTGGGTGGTGGTGATGTAGTTCATGTCGAAGGGCGGATCCTGGCGCAGCAGGATCACGTCCATCTCCGACAGGTCGGTACGTACGGGCTCGCCAAGGGCGAAGTGGTCGCCCTTGATGTCGCGCACTTCGAGCTTCTCGATGCGGGCAAAGACCTTGCCGTCGCGCATCGACAGCCGGTCGGGCGTGTAGTGGAAGAGTTCGTGGCCGCGACGCTGCGCCTCCAGCGACAGCGCGAACGACGTGTCGCCGGCGATGTTGACGGTGGAGATATGGTCCATCTGGACGGCGATCTTGAGCGGCATGGAGGTCTCCGGCGCAACTGGTCGATGGTGATGGCGCGGACAAGCGGAACCGGCCGCACGCCTGGTGACGAGGATGTAGCAATTTGGCCGTCTTATGCAATGGCAGGGCGGCGTCTTGGCACTGCGCAATCGCCTGATGCGGCCTTGCAAGCGCTCCGCGCAACTTTGGCGGACCGGGGCAACCGGCAGGGATTGAAACCGGTTTCGCAAATGACGGATTGAATACAATTCCTAAACGCTTTGCTGCCAGTGTCCTGCAACGATTGCAATCATTGGAAGAACAGAGACTAGGTATGTCACTCGGCGCGAGCTATTCGGACAGGGATACGGCGGATCTGGCCTTCACCGACGCCTTGACCGGCCTCGGAAACCAACGCCGTTTCTTCGACAAGGTCGAGCGCCTGATCGGCGACCGCGCCGAGGACCCGGCACCGTTCACCGTCGGCATCCTCGATCTCGACGGCTTCAAGCCGATCAACGACCTGTTCGGCCATCGCGCCGGCGACGAGATCCTGGTCCAGGTGGCGATGCGACTGCGCGCTGCTTGCGATGGCTATTCGGCAGTCGCGCGCATCGGCGCCGACGAATTCGCCTTCCTCTACCCGCTGGTGTTCTCCGAGGATGCCGCGGCCGAAAAGGCCCGCATGCTGATCGAGATCCTGTCGGCGCCCTATGATGTCGGTGAGCGCACCGCGCGCCTGTCGGCCTCGGTCGGCTGCTCGCTGTTCCATTCCAGCGACGACACCACCGAGACGCTGGTGCGCAAGGCCGAGACCGCGCTCTACCACGCCAAGCGCTCGGGCCGAGGCCGCGTCGTCGTCTACACCCGCGAAATGGAAGAGGCGGCCAAGCGCGTCACCCGCATCGAGCAGGCGCTGCGCCGCGCCGTCGCTGCCGGTGAGGTCGCTCCGCATTTCCAGCCGATCGTCGATCTCAACAGCCGTCGCACCATCGGTTTCGAGGCGCTGGCCCGCTGGACCGATCGTGACCTCGGACCGGTGTCGCCGGCAGTTTTCATTCCCATCGCCGAAGAACGCGGCATCATCGGCCCGCTGTCGCAGCTGGTGCTGCGCAAGGCGGCGGAAGCGGCGCGCAGCTGGCCGAAGGACATGTTCCTGTCGTTCAACCTGTCGCCGTCGCAGCTCGTCGACCAGAACACCGGCCTGCACATCTTGTCGATCCTCGAACGCACCGGCTTCGACCCGCGCCGGCTCGAGATCGAGATCACCGAAACGGGCCTGATGACCGATCCGGCCTCGGCCGAAAAGATCGTCGAGGATCTTCGGCGCGTCGGCATCCGCGTCTCGCTCGACGATTTCGGCACCGGCCAGTCGTCGCTCGGCCGCCTGCGCGAATTCCGCTTCGACAAGCTCAAGATCGACCGCGCCTTCGTCGCCTCGATCCTCGAGGACCGGCCGTCCGAACACATCATCCGCGCCATCCTGGCGATGTGCGAGGGCCTCGGCATGGATGTCGTTGCCGAAGGCATCGAGATGGAAGCGCAAGCCGAGCGGCTGGTGCAGTTCGGCTGTGCCGGCGGGCAGGGCTATCTGTTCGGCCGCCCGACAGATGCCGACGCGACGCTCGGCTACCTCCGCGAAGCCCATCGCGGCGCGGCCTACGCGCGGGCGATCTGAGCAAAGGCAAGCGCCAGGACGCAGTTGCTTCCCCTTCGATAGCCGCGTCCGGTCACCTGCGCACCGGGCAGGGCAGTGCCCAGTTTGCCCCCTGTAACCTCGACGTTTCATTACCCCTTCAATCGTTTGAAAAAGACGCTTTCGGCGGCCGAAAAGCGTTTCAACTTTGCCGGTCGATGGGCTAATACAGGCGCGCTGCGCGGCCAGCCATGCCCGGCCCGCACGATGCGGGGGAAAAATCATGATGCCATCGGCACGATTTCCTGATCTCGAGGGGCAGTCGGTGCTCATCACCGGCGGCGGCACCGGCATCGGCGCCGTGCTGACCGAGGCTTTTGCCCGCCAGGGCGCCAAGGTAGCCTTCATCGACATCGCCCTGAAACCGAGCCAGGAACTGTGCGACGAGATCGAGCAGGCGACGGGCAACCGGCCGCTCTACCTGCGCGCCGACCTGCGCGACATCGCCGAGCTGCGCCGTGCGGTGGCCCGCGCGGAGGAGGAGCATGGGCCGGTAACGGTGCTGGTCAACAACGCTGCCAACGATGTGCGCCACGAGGTGGCCGACGTCACCCCCGAAAGCTGGGACGACAACCAGGCCGTCAACATCAGGCCGCACTTCTTCACCATCCAGGCGGTGGCGCCAGGCATGGTCAAGGCCGGGGGCGGCTCGATCGTCAATTTCAGCTCGACCTCCTACATGCTCAATATCGGCGCCATGCCGGCCTACACGGCTGCGAAGGCTGCGATCGTCGGGCTGACCAAGGGGCTCGCCGGCCGCTACGGCCCTGACAACATCAGGGTCAATGCGGTGGCGCCGGGCTGGGTCATCACCGAGCGGCAGCGCGAATTGTGGGTCAGCGAGAAGGCGCTCAAGTCGCACATATCGCGGCAGTGCATCAAGCGCATGATGTTGCCGGAAGACATGGTCGGCACGGTGCTGTTCCTGGCGTCGGACGCATCGAGAATGCTGACGGCGCAAACTTTGATCGTCGATGGAGGTATCCTGTGAGTTCCAAGCCAACAATCGCTGCCGTCGACTGGGGCACCACGCGGCTACGCGTCTGGCTGCTCGACGGAACGGGTGCGGTCGTCGACGAGCGCCGCAGCGACGAAGGCTTGCTTACCGCCCAGCACAAGGGCTTTGCCTCGGTGCTCGACCGTCATCTCAAGGACATGGGTGCAACTGACGGCCTGCCGGCGATCGTCTGCGGCATGGCCGGCGCCCGCCAGGGCTGGATAGAGGCACCCTATGTCGAGGTGCCGTCCTCGCTCAGCGACATCCTGGGTGCCGCAGTGCCGGTCCCCGGTGCCGGCCGCGACGTCCGCATCGTGCCGGGGCTTGCCCAGCGTAATCCGCGCACGCCCGATGTGATGCGTGGCGAGGAAACCCAGCTTGCCGGCATCGCCGGCCTGATCGGTTCGGGCAGCCATTTCGTCTGCATGCCGGGCACCCATTCGAAATGGGTGATCGCCGAAGGCGGGGCAATCTCGGGTTTCGGCACCTGGGCGACCGGCGAGATGTTCTCGGTCCTGGCACAGCATTCGATCCTGCGCCATTCGATCGGCGACAAGCCGGCGAAGGTGACGCCTGACAACCAGGTATTCCGCGACTGGTGCCAGGAGGCGTTGTTCGATGCCGACATCGGCGCACGCCTTTTCGGAATCCGCGCCGCCGGCCTGCTTTCCGGGCTTGGCCAGGAGGATGCGGCCGCTGCCCTTTCGGGCCTGCTGATCGGCGCAGAGATCGCCTCGGCGACCAAGCGCTTCGGCCGACGCGGCGCACCCGTCATTCTCGTTGTCTCCGGTCCGCTGGGCGCGCTCTATGCCGAGGCGCTGCGCCTCGACGGCATTGACGTGACCATGGCCGATGCCGACGAAGCCGTGCTTGCGGGCCTGGTGGCTGCGGCACGGCGCAACAAGATGCTGGCTGAAGGAGTTGCCCGATGAGCATGACCGCACCGTTTCCCGCGCTTGGCCGCGGGCTGGTCGCCATCCTGCGCGGGCTGAAGCCCGAGGAAGCGCTCGATGTCGGCCGCGCCGTTTTCGACGCCGGCATCGAGGCGATCGAGGTGCCGCTCAATTCGCCCGACCCGTTCCGTTCGATCGAGATCTTGGCCAAAGCGCTGCCGACGGCGCTTGTCGGCGGCGGCACCGTGGTGTGGGCCAAGGATGTCGACCGGCTCAACGACGCCGGCGGTCGCCTGCTGGTCAGCCCGAACATCGACGCCGAGGTGATGGGCCGCGCCGGCGTGCACAAGATGGTGACGATGCCGGGCGTCTTCACGCCGACAGACGCGTTCCTGGCGCTGCGCCTCGGCGCTTCGGCGCTGAAGTTCTTCCCGGCCAGCGTGCTCGGCACCGGCGGCATTTCGGCCATTCGCGCCGTGCTGCCCAAGGAAACGCAGGTGGGTGTTGTTGGTGGCGTTTCGGAGGTGGATTTCGACGCCTATGCCAAGGTCGGCGTGCAACTGTTCGGGCTTGGTTCGAGCCTCTACAAGCCTGGCATGACGTCAGCCGAAGTCGGCCAACGCGCCCGCGCCGCCGTCGCCGGCTGGGACGCCATCGGCAAGGGAGCCTGACATGGCAGCCGTGATCCTGTCCGACGAAGCCTGCAGCCTGGGCGAGGGGCCGACCTACGATCCGGCCAGCGATACGCTCTACTGGTTCGACATCCTGGCCAGCCGCATGCTGGAAAGGAAACTGTCGGGCGGGCAAACGCGCATCCACCAGCTCGGCGAGATGGCGAGCGCCATTGCCACGATCGACGGCGAACGCCAGCTGTTGCTGACCGAGACCGGGCTGCATGTCCGCGATGCCGCGACCGGCAAGCTGACGCTTCACATGTCGGTGGAAGCGGCCAACACCGGCACGCGTTCGAACGACGCCCGCGTGCATCCTTGCGGTGCGCTGTGGTTCGGCACTATGGGCAAGAATGCCGAGGCAGGGGCAGGCGCCATCTACTGGTATTTCCGCGGCGAGCTGCGGCTGCTGTTGCCGGCGATCAGCATCCCCAACTCGATCTGCTTCAGCGCCGACGGCAAGACCGCCTATTACGTCGATACGGCCGTCAACCTGCTCTATCGCCTCGACTGCGATGCCGACACCGGCCTGCCGCTGGGCGAGCCGAAGCTGTTCGTCGACCGCCGCGGCGACAAGGGTGGCATCGACGGCTCGGTGGTCGACCGCGATGGCGTCCTGTGGAATGCGTGCTGGGGCGGAGGCCGCATCGACGCCTATGCGCCCGATGGCAACCTGCTGCGCAGCGTGCCGGTGCCGGCGGTCCAGGCCTCCTGTCCGGCCTTTGTCGGGCCCGCGGCTGACCGGCTGGCGGTGACCAGCGCTGCAGTAGGACTGAGCGCCAAGGCGCTGCGGGCCGACCCGCATGCCGGCAAGACCTTCCTGCTCGACGTTGCCGTCAATGGCCGCCACGAGCCGAACGTCCTGATCTGAGTTTCAGACATAAGGGCTGTCGCCCGGACGGCGGCAACAGGTCGGTTTTCCGGCATGTCGGGTGCTTCGGGGATGCCATTGTCGACGGCATCATTGCTTCGCAGCATGACAGCAGGACGCGTGCCAGATGACCGGAACAAGACCGACGCTCATTCTCGTCCATGAGCCGGAGCGCGCCTGCTTCGACCGGCTGCTGGCCGATGGGTTTCCGGCCCAGGCGGCAACGGAGATTTCCTCCTATCTGGCGCAATCGACCGACCTAGCGCCCGAGTTCGAAGCACTTGCCAATGCCTGCGCGGCGCGCGGCCTCGATTTCCGCGCCGTCGAGCTTGACGATGCGGCCGAGGTGCTGGCGGCATGCGACCGCCGCAACAGCCTGGTGTGGACGCTGACCGACGGCATCGCCTATTTCCGTGGCGGCGCGGCGCCGGCGCTGGCAAGGCTGAATGGCCTGCGCACCATCGGCGCCGACGACAGCCTGTTTGCACTGTGCCAGGACAAGTTCAGGGCAGGTGCGGTTCTCGCCGCGCTCGGCTTGCCGGTGCCAGCTGCGGGGCTGGCGCGTGGCGACAAGTGGCTGGTCGAGCCACCGGCGTCATCGTCGGGCTATTTCGTCAAGCCGAACCGGCTCGGCGCCAAGATAGGTATCTGGGAGGATTCGCGCATTGGCAAGGCCGGGGATGCGCTGGCGCTCGGGCGCCGGGTGTTCGACGCCTATCGCGATGACGTCATCGTCCAGCCCTATGTCGCGGGTCGCAATGTGCGTGCGAGCTTTCTGGCCGTCGACCCCGATGCCGGGCCCGAGGTGCTGGGCATCGTCTTTGTTGATTCAGGCGGCGATTTCCAGACCATGGCCGACAGCATGGCGCTGTATGGCGATACCGGCACTGCGGCCAAGGCCGACGGAAGCTACAGCGAGCCGGAGCTGGTTCATGTGGGATCGGTTCAGCCGGTTGCTGCGGCGACGATCCGTCGGATTGCGGCGCGGCTGATGGCGGGGCTCGGCCTGCGTGATGTCTTTTCGCTCGATTTCCGCGTCGAGGCCGACGACACGGTGCACCTGATCGAGTTCGAGGTCTGTCCCGGACTGCCCTGCTTCGATTTCCGAGCCTATTGCCGGGCCGAATGGCACCTCAGCCTCGTCGAGGCGATGGCCGAGACAGCCGCGCGGCGCATCGGCTAGTTCGCGAAGTGCCGCGCCTTCGGCGCGCAAATGTCAGGTGCGCTGCATGCAGACAGATGTGTGGCCCGAGCGGATGAAGCCGATCTGCTGGGCCGCACCCTTGGAAAGATCGAGCACGCGTCCCTTGGCAAACGGGCCACGATCGTTGATGCGCACGACCACGCTCTTGCCGTTCTTCTGGTTGGTCACCCGGATCTTGGTGCCGAAGGGAAGCGAACGGTGAGCTGCGGTCATGGCCGATGGATTCATGCGTTCGCCCGAAGCGGTCTTCGAGGTCAGCGCGTACCAGGAAGCCTTGCCGCATTGGGCCGAGGCGGTACCGGTGAAGGCAATCATCATGCCGGCGGCGAGGGTGGCCGCCGCGATCGCGGGCTTGGCGCTCTTCTTCATCTTCTGGTTAATGCTCCGTTGATGCACACACGGAGCGGTTTCAACCCAAATGTGGCAGCGAATGGGGCAAGCTTCGGGCGGTTCCGTGGCGGCCGCACACGTTTGGAGTCTCAAGGTAACAGTTTGTCAGGCGGATTCTTTGAATCTGTAAGGAATTTATTCACAAAAGCCGATGCCGCGCAGAGGTGAACTTCAGATGTGCCTGAGTCCCCGCTCATGTAGAGCGTGGCGATTATTGCTTGGGTATACTTTGCAGATAGATGCCGGCCAAAGGAAAGATCGATAACGACCAGAAACTGGTTCGGATGATTCAAGTAGGATTGTGCGGGCCCGTAGCGCGGTAAAACGGGCGGATTGCCCCGTGCCCTGGAACCGGCTTCCGGCGGGTGGCCGCCGTGATCTATTTTGTGCGTCGTGCCTCGCCTGTGCCGCGCATCGCCCTGATACCCCGCCGCAGGAAACAGCCCATTGCGCTTGTCATGCCCGGCACCGCACGGAAGAATTCCGGGTCGGAGAACAGGTTTGGGTCGTATTCGACGGTATCGAGCGCCTGGAGCTTCTCCCAGGCCGTCGACCGGTCTCCGGCGACGAGCGTGCGCAGGTTGGCGGTCGTCTTGCGGTCGTGGACGAAGGACAATTGCACGTGCTCGGCCATGCGCCGGCGCTCTGCCGCATCGAAAAGCTTCACCAGCTTGTAGTGGCGCATCGGCAGCAGCAGCGGGCTGCGCCAGGCGTCGGAGCGAACCCTCGGCTGGTCGGAGTAGCCGAGATCGTGGAAGCCGTGATGGACCTTGATGTCCTGGCGGTACCTCACCAGCGGAACCTTGCGCAGCACGTCCACCGTGCCGGCGATGCGATAGCGCGCATCGATGCAATAGCTGGCGCGCCATCGTTTGCCGAAGGCCCAGCGCACCGACTTGTTGGCGCGGTAGGCGGTGCTGTCGCCCCTTCCATCGAGCAGATGGCGATCGAACTCACGCAGGAATGAGGCATGTGCCGGGCCGTTGGCCAGGCCCGAAGCTGCCGGCAGCATGTCGACGAGCACACCCGGCACCCAGGACCGGCCGGCGGCCGATGCGGCCAAGACCACGTCGCCCATGGTGCCGCCGAGCGCAGACGGGACATCGACGAATTCGTCGGCGTCGATGGTGAGTGCCCATCGACCTTGCGGCAGCACGGCCTTCATGGCGGCCATCAGCCACGCGTTCTTGCAGGTTCGATAGTGGCCCACCCTTGGCGCCAGGGTAAGGACGTCGCGATAGGGCAGGGTTTCGGCCACCGGCACCGCCGAGCGGTCGTCGATGATGAAGAACGGTCCGCAGCCGATGCGGCTGTAATGCCTGTACCACTCCTCGAGCACGAACGTGTCGTCCTTCACGCAGGCAAAGACCGGCACCTTGCCGTCGTCGAGTTGGGGAAGGGGCCGGCCCGGCTCCTCGAAAAAGCACCGCAAGGCCTCTGCCGGACCTTGTGCGGCGATGGCCACCTGCGCCGCCTGCATCGCTTCGGCAAAATAGCGCTCCTTGTTGTCGGCCTTGTTGGCATTCCTGGCAAAACTTGAGGCGCGGTTGAAGTGTTGCATGGCGCCGAGAAGCCCGCAGTCGTCGGCATAGCCCTTGTTCCTTGGGTTGAGCGGCTTGGTGGTGCGCAAGTCGTCGACCACAAGGTTTTTCACTGTGATGCCTTCGCCGAGCATGAAGTTGGCAGTGGCCTTCGACTTCTGCAGCGCGCCGCCGGGGAAATGCGAGATGTAGGTGAGGTCGCGGTCGGCCCGCAGCGCGGAGAGGATGAGGTCCATCTCGTCGAACTGGCGCGGCAACGCCCTTTCGTCATATCCAACGGAACGATAAAGATCGGCCGGCAGCGTGACCCTGCCGCAGGTGCCGTCGCCCCAGTTGCCGCTGAAATGATGGATCAGCATCTTGCGGCCATGCTCGGCATGCAGGTCCAGGATTTGCTGCGTCTCTGCCGGCGAGACGAAGTTGTCGGCGTCGAGGCTGGAATAGATCGCGCCCTCGATATGGTCGCGGAACACGTTTTTGGCCCGGCCGAAATGCCATGGATCCAGGTGTCCGACCCGCCTCGGCTTCAGGTACCCGGACGCGATTTCCGCGACAAAGGTCTCGCGCAGCCAGCAATCCAGTTCGTCGTCCGTGTCGAAATTGGCGACGACGAATTCCACCAGCGTTTCGAACTGGCGGTTCTGGTAGAGATTTTGCCGCAGCGTCAGCCTGAGGTCGGCCGCCCGGTCCTGGACGGGGATGCAATAGGACAGGATCGGTCTCATGGAACACTCGCGCGGTTTGCTTCGGCCACTCAAGCCTGCCTGATTAAATCGGGTTGTATCGCATAAAAATTTCTACTTGCAATAGATGTATGATTGTGGGAAACGGGAGCCGCCCCCGCACTTGAGACCTGTTGCCGCTGCCCTGGCGACGCAAATCCGAATGCGGAGCAAGGGCCATGTCCTCGAATTCGATGCCGCGTCTGCGGCTCTGTGTTGCTGCCATCACCCGGCAACGACCAGTCATGCTCAAGCAGCTTCTCGCCTCATGGTCTGCTTGTGAGATGCCTCCCCTCACCGACGTCAGCTTCGTCGTGGTCGAGAATGCGGCTCAGCCCGATTGTCGCGATATCGTGCTTGGCGCTGCCGGGGGTCTGAACCTCGACTATCGGCTCGAGCCGTCCATCGGCATTCCTTTCGCGCGCAATCGTGCGGTCGAGCATGCGCTCGAATCAGGGGCCGATCTTGTCGCCTTCGTTGACGACGACGAGCGCGTCGCCAAGGATTGGCTTGTCGAACTTGTCGCCGAACATCGCCGCAGCCGGGCGCTGCTCATCGGCGGCCCGGTGGAGGCGCAGCCGCCAGCGGTTCCGCTGTCGCGGTGGCGCAAGGCGATCATGCGCGGGGTCCAGCAGCGGTTCCGCCACAAGGCGGTCGTTGCCCGGCGCCAGAACGCGGCGGGCAGGGCAGATCGGATCACCGTCGTCACCAACAACTGGCTCGCCCACCGCGACCTGTTCGTCGCCCACAGGCTGCGGTTCGACGAGCGCGATCCGATGTCGGGCGGCAGCGACGCGGCATTCGACCACGAGGTCACGCGCCTTGGACTGACGAAATCCTGGGCTGACCGGGCCATGGTCTACGAAACGATGCCGCCTTCACGCCTGACCTTTTCCTATCAGTTCAGGCGCGCCCGCGATCAATCGCTGGCGTCGTTCACCCGCAAGCGAAGGGGCGGCGACAGGAGGGCAGCATCGCTCGTGCCGCTGCTCGCCTACAGGCTGCTTGCCACTGCCGCCACTGCACTTGCGGTGCCAGTCCGCGGTGGCCCTGGGGTGCTTGCCCTGGCGCGTGCGTCCGGTTGGTCGGCCGGCCGGATACTCGGCTTGCTCGGGTCGCGGTCGCGGCTCTATGCGAAGGTGACCGGCGAGTAGCTTCGATGTCGCCAGTGTGATCGTCCGCCGGAACCGGATCCATTGAACTTGTTGCACTTTTTTGAGATAATGGCGCCAGTGCGAAGAACGCCCGACTGAGGAGTTCGACAACCACGCACTTGGTCCTCACGGGCGTTTGAGCAGAACTCAAATGTAGCCTGAGAGGATTTTGATCATGGCAACGCTCAATGTAATGGGTCCCCTGGGACTGTCGCAACATCGGCGCTGGGAGGACATCGCTTCGATGATCCTCGGCGCCGCGATCATCGTGTCGCCGATGTGGTTCGGCGAAACCGGCATGCCGACCATGATGGCGGTGACCGCACTCGTCGGCGCCGCGATCGTCGTGCTTTCCGGACTGGAGCAGATCTTCCTGCGGCGCTGGGAGGAAATCCTGTCGCTGTTCTGCGGCGTCTGGATGGTGGTGCAGCCCTTCGTCTTCGGATATGGCGGCGTGCTGCGCAACTGGCATGTCGGCCTCGGCATCGCAGTGGCGGTGCTGGCAGTTCTGGAACTCTGGCAGGACCGCAACCGAAACCTCGAGGCTTGAGCAAGGCAGCTCGACGCGCGAAGGCCCCGTAACTGACAAGGGGCCGAAGCTTACCTATGCAAAGGGCGCCGATGGGTGCCCTTTGCATGAGTTCGCGAGACTGGAGGCCGCGCTGTTCAGCGCCAGCCGATATAGGCGGTGAACTCTGCCATCAGCGTGTCGAAACGCTCGAGGTTTTGCGACAGGTTGCCGGACGAGACGCCGCCGCCGCAATCGATCAGATAGTCGAAATAGGTATTGTCCTTTTCGTTGGAGGCGCGGCCGGCGACCTTCTTGTTGTTCCATTCGAGCGCTTTGTCCTGCATCGCCTTGTCGGTCTTGAAGCTGCTCTGGAACTGCACCCGCCGGCATTTCTGCGGTTCGCCCTCGCAATTGTAGAAATAGACCCAGAAATTCATGCCGGAGGCCTTGGAATCGATGACAGGCAGGTTGTCGCTGTCGGTGCCGACCTTGGCCTGATATCCGGCCTTGGTCATGATCTCCTGGAGTTCCGCGACGGTGACGCCTTCAAGCACGCTCGGCGCGGCTTGGGGTTTGTCTTCAGCCCTGGCTGCAGTACCGGCAGCAAGGGCCAGGGCACCGGCGAAAAGGGCAAAGCGCAGCATCGGCGTGCTCCTCAACAGGTTGTGCGAACGTATTAGCGCAACCTGATATTATCACCGACCATGGGCCGGCTGGAAGCCGACCATTCGACGATGATCGAGGGAGAGACTGCGGGGCGCAGGCCAGTGCCAAATGCGCGTGGCGCTCGATCGGGATGGCTCAAGGCCTGTATTTAGGCCGGGGCGAAAAAGCCGATTGCATGGCTAATAGATGGTTCGGCAGCCCACCGGACGCTCCGGCTGCCAATCAGCAGCTTTCTTGTAAGACGTGTAGATGACGCTTTTCCTGTCCAGGGAGTAGTTGGCGAAAAGGCGCTCGAAGTCCTTGTCCTCCCTGAAGAATTCCAGGATGTCGAAGCCGGGAGATTTCGACAGGCGGAAGTCGTCCACCAAGATGATATCAGGCACATTGCACCGAAGGTCCTCGACGGTCTGGCGCCGAATGTCGTTTGCCAGGGCGGCGAGTTCCGGCGTCAGGCTGCCGTATTTTTTTTCGTGTTCGGACATGGCAAGCACCATCCAGAAGGCGAAATAGCGCGATGGCCATTTGAGTCCGGCCTTCTCCACCGTGGGCCAGAAGTTGGTCGGATGTGCCGTCAGCATCATTGTTGCCGTTCCGGGCCTGCTGTCGCGCAGCAGGTCACGAACGGTGGCCTCGGTGACATTCTTGTAGGGACCGGCGGCGAGGCTGACGATCAAGGGGAGGAGGGTGCAGACGACGAGAGCGGCGTTTGCAGGAAGCGTAACACTCCTCCAGCGGTGCTTCTGCCAGAGAGGGGCGACGGCGAAGAACAACAGCGCAGTCGTCGGAACCGAATGGTACCGCCAGCCTTTCTGCTGCGCGAAATAGGCGAAGCTGAAGGCCAGCGCAGCCAGCGCGGACGCGAATGTCAGCGAAGGCAGCGTGCTCCTTTGCTGCCACAACACAATGCCCGACAGCGCCCAGACGGCTATGAACGGCCGCAGGAACTGCTTGAGAAAAGATACCTCATAGCCGTCATAGGCGATGCTCACCATCGGCACCATGGTCGTCAGGAAATCCGGCGCAAGCAGGACGACGGCGACACCATAGCTGGCGGCGCCGGCCGACAGAATCACGGTTTCGGCACGAACGGGCGTCCAGTTTCGCCGCAGCCTGTAGATGAGCCAGAGCTCGAGCAGCAGCGGCACCAGCACGAAATAGTGTTTCAAGGCAAAGCCAGATGCCGCCAACAGTCCGGTAGCGGCAGCAACCTTCCAGTCCGTGGGGAGGTTGTCGGCGCGCCTAGCAATCAAAGCCAGGTAGGGGATGGCGCCGATAGCTGCCAAGTGCTCGCGTTGTGCAAATTCCTGAATGGGAATTATGACCAGTGCAAGAAATGCGGTGACAAGCAGAGTTGCGCGCGTCGCGGGGGAAGTGTCCGTCAGGAGGATGGACAACAACGCAAGTGCAGCCGCAATGAGGAGAAACACCGCCGCGACACTGGCCTGCACCGACGGGATGTCGAGTGCCTGCGCGGTCCATTCCACTGGAATGGCCATCCAGAACCACAGAGGTGGGTTCAGTTCCAGGATATCCCTGTACAGCACGGCGCCGCCAAGCATTTGGCGGGCGATCCACATCTGCCATACCACGTCGAGGGAAACTGCGATGTTCCGGAGCATCAGATAGGCAGCCAACAAGCCCAGCAAGATGGCTGCTTCCGGCCAACGCTCTGTCGAGAGCGTGTAGTCTCGGCGTTCCTTGCTCTGTAATCCCGAGCGTGGAACGAACACGAAATGTGCGGATCCGAGGTAGAAGGTGATCGAATAGACGCCGGTGCCGGCGAGGTGGGTCAATGGGTTGTCGACAATGCCACCAGCCCGTGCCGCCATCACGACGGCAAGGTTCGCCGCATAGGCGATGGCAAAGCTGATCGCATATCTCCACACCACACCCGGCTGATATCCGGCCGTCCGATCGAATGTCCAAAGGCTGTTGAGGACGAAGCTCAGAAGCAGACCTGCTGCGAAGCCAGTGACATTCGCCATGAAATCGCCGAAGCCAAGCTTCAGCAATGCCAATATGATGCCGAATCCGAGTGCCGTGTTCAGCAGACCAACGGCCCCGTATCTGAGGACACGCTGCAGTTCAAACAGCGGTTTCGATCGGGTGGACACTATGCTGCGCTCCGAAAAGAAGATCTGTGGCGGCGTGCCGGCCGGTCTCAGGCACGGAGCGCTTCCTTGACCAGTTGTTGAAGATTGCGAGCGCCCACGTCCTGTTCATCGGCGACTTCGCCCGAGATGACCTCGTTGACGATGTAGAGCGGCCGCCGCTTCGTCTCCATGTACATCCGGCCGAGATACTCGCCGAAGATGCCGAGCACCAGCAGTTGCACGCTGCCGAGGATGAGCACGATGGCAGCAAGGCTGGTCCAGCCGGGCAGGACGCTGCCCATCAACCACGAATAGAGGGTGTGGCCGAGCATGAGCAGGCCGAGCACGCCGAAGGCCATGCCCAGATGCGACGCAAAGCGCAGGGGTGCGACGGAAAAGCTCGTCATGGCGTCGACTGCCAGCAGGATCATCTTGCGCAGCGGGTAATGGGTGGTGCCGGCAAAGCGGCGTTGGCGCTGGTAGGGGAAGGCGACCTGTTTCAGCCCGATCCAGCTCACCATGCCGCGGATGAAGCGGTAGCGCTCGGGCATCGCATTGAGGTGATCGAGCGCGCGGCGGCTCATCAGCCGGAAATCGCCAGTATCGGCGGCGATGTCGACATCGACCATCCGGCGCAGCAAACGATAGAAGATCGAGGCAGTGGCGAGCTTGAACCAGCCCTCGCCCTCGCGCACCTGGCGCTGGCCGTAGACGACGTCGAAGCCCTCGTCCATCTTAGCCATCAACCCGCCGAGCAGTTCCGGCGGATCCTGGAGATCGGCGTCGAGGATGAGGATGCGCCTGCCGCAGCAGAATTCCAGGCCGGCGCTGAGCGCGATCTGGTGGCCATAGTTGCGGGCAAGGTCTATCCCGACGATGTGACTGTCACGTGCCGCCAAGTTGAAGATCGCGTCACGGGTGCCGTCGGTCGACCCGTCGTTGACGAGTACGATCTCATAGGACTGGCCTGCCTGTGCCTGGCAGGATGCGGAAACGCGCCTGTAGAGCTCTCCAACGCCGTCGATTTCATTGTAACAGGGCACAACCACCGAAAGCGCGACCTGGCGCTGCCCGGACAGGTATTTTGGATCGGCCACCGCGCTACTCCCCCAACTATTCGGTAGCAACGGTAAGTTGAATTGGTAACAAAACAAATAATGGCCGGATGCCAACTTGGCACGCGGTATGTAGTACTAGGCGTATTGAGATGATACCGGCCTGCAACTGGCCTATACCTGCGCATGGGTGCCGCTCATCTGCGGCACGGCTCCAGGTTCTAGACACCCCAGAGGGTGTGTCGACTAGCCGAGCGGTCCGGCGCGGCAGAGCGATTGTGAAGGAAAGATCATTGTCGGTCGACGCATCGACCGACTGGTTCATCCGGTTGGTAGTCCGGATGATGGTGCCCAGAAGAGGACTCGAACCTCCACGCCTCGCGGCACACGGACCTGAACCGTGCGCGTCTACCAATTCCGCCATCTGGGCTGGTGGGCGCTGATGTAAGCGGGCGAAGCGACTGTGTCAACGCGCTTTTTCAGCTTTTGCCGACGAATGCTGCGACAGGCCGGAATTGTCGCGTTTGGCGTGCCGCATGACGTTGCGGCAGGCGGCGCGGTGCAGCCGGCAAAGGGGTGGGAGCCGCGAATCGGCGGCTCCCGTGTCGGCTCAGGTCAGCACTTCCTTGGAAGCGACGGTCGAATCGGCGTTGAGCTTGTAGACGATCGGCACGCCGGTTCCGAGTTCGAGCTTGACGATGTCCGGGCCCGAAATGCCTTCAAGGGCCATGATCAGCGCGCGCAGCGAATTGCCGTGCGCAGCGACCAGCACCGTGCCGCCGGAGAGCACATGCGGCTGCATGTCGTGCATGTAGTAGGGCCAGACGCGCGCGCCGGTGTCCTTCAGGCTCTCACCGCCGGGCGGCGGGGTGTCGTAGGAGCGGCGCCAGACGTGGACCTGCTCCTCGCCCCACTTGGCGCGGGCATCGTCCTTGTTGAGGCCGTTGAGGTCGCCGTAGTCGCGCTCGTTGAGCGCCTGGTTGCGGATCGTCTTGAGGTCGCTCTGGCCGGTGGCGTCGAGGATGTGCTGGCAGGTCTTCTGCGCGCGCATCAGCGCGGAGGTGAATGCGATGTCGAACTTCAGGCCGCGCGCGTTGAGTTTCTGGCCGGCGGCCTTGGCTTCGGCGGTGCCCTGCTCGGTCAGGTCGACGTCGCGCCAGCCGGTGAACAGGTTCTTCAGGTTCCATTCGCTCTGGCCGTGACGGACGAGCACGAGAGTACCGGACATTTTAGCTCCCTTGAGGTGGGTGAGGACGATGGATTGATCTACAAGCCAAGCACGTCGCGCATCGAATACAGGCCGGGCTTGCGGCCATGCGCCCACAGTGCCGCCTTGACCGCGCCGCGGGCGAAGATCGTGCGATCCTCGGCCTGATGCGACATGGTGATGCGTTCGCCGGTGCCGGCGAGGATGACGGAATGGTCGCCGACAACCGAGCCGCCGCGCAGCGTGGCAAAGCCGATGGTACCCGCCTCGCGCACGCCGGTATGGCCGTCACGCACGCGCACGCTCTTCTCGGCCAGCGCGATCTTGCGGCCTTCGGCTGCGGCCTCGCCGAGAAGCAGGGCCGTGCCCGAAGGCGCGTCGACCTTGTGGCGGTGATGCATTTCCAGCACCTCGATGTCGAAGTCGCTGGGCCCGAGCGCCTGCGCCGCCTTCTCGACCAGGACGGCGAGCAGGTTGACGCCGAGGCTCATGTTGCCCGACTTGACGATGGTGGCATGGCGCGCGGCAGCGGCGATCCTGGCATCGTCTTCGGCCGCGCAGCCGGTGGTGCCGATGATGTGGGCGATGCGCGCCTGGGCGGCATAGCCGGCGAATTCGACGGTCGCCGCCGGTGCGGTGAAGTCGAGCACGCCGTCAGCCTTGGCGAAGGCCGCCAGCGGGTCGTCTGATATCGCGACATTGATGGTGCCGATGCCCGCGAGCTCGCCGGCATCCTTGCCGAGATAGGGCGAGCCGCTGCGCTCGATGGCGCCGACGACGCGGACGCCCTCCATCGTGTGTACGGTGCGTAGCAGCACCTGACCCATCCGGCCGGCGGCGCCGACCACAACCAGACCCATGTCGCTCATCGCAAGCTCCCTGCGGCAGCGCTGGCGCGCTGCGGCTCCTCTTTTTTCGTCTCGCCTGTATCGTCCACCAGTCCGAGCCCGGCTTCGTCGTGCAGATTGTGGAACCGGGCATAGACGCTGTTGGGATCGGCCATCAAGCCCGCATGCGTGCCTTGCTCGACCAGCCGGCCCTGATCGAGCACGACGATATGGTCGGCGCTGACCACGGTCGAGAGCCGATGGGCGATGACGATGGTGGTGCGCCCCTGCATGACGGTCGAAAGTGCCGCCTGTACCCGCGCTTCGGATTCATTGTCGAGCGCCGAGGTCGCCTCGTCGAGCAGCAAGATCGGCGCCTTGCGGACGAGCGCCCGTGCGATGGAGATGCGCTGGCGCTGGCCGCCCGAGAGCGAGGCGCCGCTTTCGCCGACCGGCGTGTCGTAGCCATCGGGCTGCTGGCGGATGAACTCGTCGGCGAAGGCCTGCTCGGCCGCCAGACGGATCTCGTCGTCCGTGGCGCCGGCGCGGCCGTAGCGGATATTGTCGGCAATTGTGCCTTCGAACAAATAGGGGTGCTGCGAGACATAGGCGATCGACTGGCGCAGCGAACGCTTGGTGACGTGGGCGATGTCCTGGCCGTCGATCTCGATGCGGCCGCCGTCGACGTCGTAGAAGCGCTGCAGCAGGGCGATCAGCGTCGACTTGCCGGCACCCGAGGCGCCGACGATTGCGGTCGTCTTGCCGCCGGCTGCGGTGAAGCTCAGCTCATGCAGGACCGGCATGTCCGGCCCATAGGAGAAGGAGACGGCTTCGAAGCGGATATCGCCCTTGCCGACCTTGGAGAGCGCCTGCATCGGGAGTGTCTTCCTGGCGCGGCTCAGTGTCGAGGATCTCGTAGATCATGCGGGCATTGACCAGCGCGCGCTCGAGCCCGACTTGGGTGCGGGCAAGGCGGCGCGCCGGGTCGTAGGCGAGCAACAACGCGGTGATGAAGGAAAAGACCGCGCCGGGCGGCTGTGCGCCCATGGTCGAGCGGTAGCCGGCATAGGCGATGACTGTGGCAACGACGACGCCGGCCAGCGTTTCGGAGATCGGCGACAGCCGTTCCGAAACCCGGGCGATCTTGTTGGAGCGCGCCTCGACGTCGCTGACCAGAGCGTCCATCCGCTTTGACAGCTGGTCTTCCATGGTGAAGGCCTTGACGATGGCAACGCCCTGAACAGCTTCCTGCACCGCGCCGAACAGCCTCGAATTGACCAGGATGGCCTCGCGGTTGAGCCTGCGCAGCCGCCGCATCAGATGACCGACGAGGAGCACCAGCGGCGGGCCGATCAGGAAGGCGATCATCGACAGCACCGGATCCTGGTAGACCATGACGCCGACGAGGGCGACCAGCGAAACCGCGTCGCGGGCGATCGAGGTGACGGTGATGTTGAGCAGGTCGCGCACGCCGCCGACATTCTGGTTGATCTGCGCGACGAGCTGGGACGACCGCTGGGCCGAGAAGAAGTCCATGCCGAGCTTCATCAGGTGGTCGAAGATGCGGCGCTGGTAGCGGGCGACGAGATTGTTGCCGATCTTGGCGAGTATGACCGCCTGGCCATAGGTGGCGACGCCGCGCAGCGCGAAGGATGCGAGGATCGCCAGCGAGATCAAGGCGATGAGGTCGGCGCGCTGGCGGTAGAAGATCTCGTCGATGACGTCGCGCATGATCCAGGCGGTAAAGGCCGTGGTGCCGGCGATGACGAGCAGGAACAGCGCGGCGAGCCCGTATTGCCAGGCGTAGGCGCGGCCATTCTCGGCGGCGACGCGCCGGATCACGCCGACGATCTCGCCACGCGAGGCCTTGGCCTTTTCCATCTGGGCTGTGGTCAAACAGGTAGTCCTGTCGCTACGCGAAAACTGCGCCCCTCATAGAGCATGACGCCGGCGGGGGAAACCGCCTTTTGGCCGCGGCTAGGCGCGCCAGCGCCGGTCTCCGGTTTCGATGCCGAACAAGGAGGGGGTGCGGGCGTAGGCCGCAAGCCCGGCCAGCGCTGCGAGCGGGTGGGTGATGACATAGACAGGCATCGAGGCCATCAGTTCGCGATGCGGCGCCTTGTCCTCGAAGGCCTTGCGGAAGTTGCCCTGCTTCAGCGCCGGCACGATCTTCTGGGCGATGCCGCCTGTCAGGAAGACGCCGCCCTTGCTCTTGAACACCAGCGCCAGGTCGCCGGCGGTGCGGCCGAGGCAGGTGACGAATAGCGACAGCGCTTCCTCGGCGATGGGATCGCTGCCGGCGAGAGCCGCCGCCGTGACCTGTGCCGGCTGGGTGAGCGTGGGCGTCTTGCCGTCGGCGAGGGCGACGGCGCGGTAGGTGTTGACCAGCCCGCGGCCGCACAGGATCTGCTCGCCCGAAATGCGGCCTTCGAGCTTTTCGAGATGCGGGAAGACCTCGAAGTCGCGCTGGGAACGCGGGCCGATATCCATGTGACCGCCTTCGCCGGGCACCGGAATCCAGCGTCCCAGGGCATGGATCAGGCCGGCGACGCCAAGGCCTGTGCCCGGCCCGAGCACGACGCGTCCGGCGCCCTCTTCCGGCTCGCCGGGGCCGATCTTTTCCATGTGTTCGTCACCCAGCGCCACGACCGCGAGCGCCTGGGCCTCGAAGTCGTTGAGCACCAGGATGTCGGTCAGCCCGATGGTTGCAAACATCTGCTTGGGACGCACCACCCAGGGGCAATTGGTGAGCGCGATCTCGTCGCCCTCGACCGGGCCGGCGACGGCAAGCACCGCCGAGCGCGGCTTGACCGGCGCGCCGTCGAGCACGGCGAGGATGGCGTCGTCGATGTTGGCATAGCTGGCGGTCTGGACGATGCGCGGCTCGCCGGCATCCTGGTCGGCGCTCTCGACGATGGCGAAGCGCGCATTCGTGCCGCCGATGTCGCCGATCAGGATCGGGAACGGGAGAGCCTGCGCCTGGTCGCTCTGATGTGACATTCCCGGTTCCGTCCCTGCGTCGGCGTTCAGCCGTTCTCTTGATTCTCGAGCATGATCTCGGCCGTCGCCCGGTTCAACGCCATGGGAATGTCGTAGACGATGGCAAGCCGCATTAATGCCTTCACGTCGACGTCATGCGGCATCGGCGTCAGCGGATCAACGAAGAAAATCAACTGGTCGATCTTGCCCTCGCTGATCAGGGCGCCGATCTGCTGGTCGCCGCCGAGCGGCCCGCTCTTCAGCGGCGTCAGGTTGAGCCCCGGGCAGGCCGCGAGGATGCGCTGCCCGGTGGTGCCGGTGGCGACGATGTGGCAGGTCTTCAGGAACTCGACATGGTCGGCTGCGAAAGCGACCAGGTCGTCCTTCTTCTCGTCATGGGCGATCAGGGCGAGACGCGATGCAGGGGTCACACGAGTTCATCCGGGAGAATTAAATCGGTTGAAATCCATAGACCGATTTCCATGCTTTTGGAAGCGACATGGCATCGGCCCGATCGGCAGGTTGCAGTCCGTCCCTACTGCGTCTTCGGGCGTGGACGCGGCAGCGGAATGTCGACCGAAGGCCGGGGTGCGAAGGCGTTTGCCGCAGCCGGCGTGCCGTCATCGGTGATGACGGGCGTGTCCGCGACTTCCGGTTGTTCAGGTGCCGGAGCGGCCACGACCGCGGTCGGTGCGCCACCCTTGCCGTGGAAGGTCACGGCGGCCTCGTTGACGGGCGAGGGTGCGTCGAGTACGGCGCGGCATTCCTTGGGCAGGCTCGCCATCGTCATGATGTCGCGCGCCTTGGGCTTCGCAGGACCGGTGGCCGGGCGCCATGGTTCTTCGGTGAACCACCAGGCCAGCGACTTGTCGCAGCCGTCGCCGCGTGGCGTCGGATCCTGCTCCTTGCAGCCTTTCGAGCCGGGCTGGCAGCCGATGCGGACGTGGAAATGGTAGTCGTGGCCCCAGAACGGCCGCACCTTGCGCAACCACGAACGATCGCCGGTGACTGTTTCGCAGAGCTTTTGCTTGATGCCCGGATTGACCAGGATGCGCTCGACTTCCGGATAGCTGGCGGCGCGTTCGAGCAGGCGCGTATGTGCCGGCGTCCAGCGCTTTTCGATGACGCGGTGGGTCTTTTCGTTGACCATCGAGACCGCACTCATGTTCTCGCGCTCGGTCGGCGACAGCCTGCGGTCCGGCATCGGCGTGAGCCAGATGTCGGCGTCGAGGCCGATCTGGTGCGAGGCGTGACCGGTCAGCATCGGGCCGCCGCGCGGCTGCGAGATATCGCCGATCAGGAGGCCGGGCCAACCGTCGGCGGTGGCCTCGCGCGACAGCTTTTCGATCAGCGCGATCATCTTGGGATGGCCCCAGCGCCGGTTGCGCGACAGGCGCATGGCCTGCCAGGTCGGTCCGTCGGTGGCGATCGCCAGTCCCCCGGAGAAGCAGCCCTTGGAGTAGAAGCCGTAGGAGCGCGCGGCAACCGCCGCCGGCAGCTTCTTGTTGCCGAACAGGTCCTTGGCGAGTTCCGCAGCAGTTGCGGCCTGCATGTCGAGACCGACAAGGCCAAGGGCGGCGAGCGCCATGGCGAGCCGCGCCGCCTTGCCCAGAATTCTACTGAAAAATGCCGTCATGGAGTTTTGTCCTCTCCGCCAGCTTGGGCCGCCACGGTTACCGAATGGTAAATTCCGGCGCCCGCACCCCAGTCATTTCGCTGTGCGACCGACCCCGCTCAGCCTTGCCTTATCGGACTGCGCCTGTCGCTTTCCCCTTCGCCGCGCCAGCTGCCGTCGGCCCACATCCGGTCGAATGCGGCCCGGTAGTCCGGGAAGCGGAACTCATATCCCGTGGCCCGAATCTCGGTGTTGGCGACACGCTTGTTCTCGCCATAGAAGGACCGTGCCATGGGCGAAAGTTGGGCAGTCTCGAAGGGAATTTCCGGTGGCGCATCGACGCCCATCAATTGAGCGGCATAGCTCACCACGTCCTGCGGCGGCGCCGGCTCGTCGTCGGTGACGTTGTAGATGCCGCCACGGTCCGCGTCGAGCAGGTGCCAGAGCGCACCCGAGATGTCGTCGACATGGATGCGGTTGAACACCTGGTCCTTCTTGATCAGGCGCTTGGCGGTGCCATTCTCGAGGTTGACGAAGGCGTTGCGCCCCGGGCCGTAGATGCCCGACAGGCGCAGGATCGCGATCGGCCGGCCAACCTCTTCGCCGAGTTCGTGCCAGGCCTGCTCGGCGTCGAGCCGGGCCTGCGAGCGGCCCGGCTTGGGCCGGCATTCGGCGGTCTCGTCGATCCATTTGCCGCCATGGTCGCCATAGACGCCGACGGTCGAGAGATAGCCGATCCAGCGCAGCGCCGGCATGTGGTGGAGGATGGCGTCGCGGGCGACGTCGAGCACGGGGTCGCCGTCGGCGACGGGTGCTGCCGATACCACCAACTGCGTGGTCTCGGCGAGCCTGGCGCGAATTTCGGACGTCAGATGCCCGTCGAACAACAGCGGCTCGATGGCTGCGGCCTCGAGGCCGGCAACTTTCTCGACCGAGCGGGTCGTGCCGGAGACGCGGACGCCCTGCGGCCGGTCCCGGGCGAAGGCCTTGCCCGAATAACCGGCACCGAAGATGAAGATATTCTGCTGGGTCATGCCGGCGTCCATGCGGGTTCAGACTGCGTGAAGGCCGCCTGCCATTCGGCTATCACGTCGTCTTCGGTTTCGACCTTCAGCGCCTGATGCGCAAGAGCCGAAAATGCTTCCGGCCCGGCAAGCCGCGACAGCGCCCAGACGGCGGCGCCCCTGACCAGCGGCGCAGCGTCGCCGAGCAGAGCCTGGCAAGGCGCGATCAGCGACCTGTCGCCCGAATTGCCCGCGGCGATCAGCACGTTGCGGATAAAGCGGTCGCGGCCGATGCGCTTGACCGGCGATCCGGAGAAGAAGGTTCGGAAGGCGGCATCGTCGAGCTGGAGCAATTCGGCGAGGCGCGGCTGGCGCAGGTCGTCGCGGGCGGCGAGCTTCTGCTCCGAGGCCGCCTGGGCGAATTTGTTCCACGGGCAGGCGGCGAGGCAGTCGTCGCAGCCATAGATGCGGTTGCCGATCTTTTTGCGGAATTCGAGCGGGATCGGACCCTTGTTCTCGATGGTCAGGTAGGAGATGCAGCGCCGGGCATCGAGCCTGTAGGGCGCCGGGAAGGCATCGGTCGGGCAGGCGTCGAGGCAGGCGCGGCATGAACCGCAATGGTCGATCTCGGCCTCGTCGGGTGCAAGTTCTGCGGTGGTGAAGATCGTGCCGAGGAACAGCCAGGAGCCGAATTCGCGGCTGACCAGATTGGTGTGCTTGCCCTGCCAGCCGAGTCCGGCCGCTTCGGCCAGGGGCTTTTCCATGACCGGAGCGGTGTCGACGAACACCTTCACGTCGCCGCCTGCGCGGGCGACGATCTTGCCGGCGATCTCCTTCAGCCGGCCCTTCATGACGTCGTGATAGTCGCGGTTGCGGGCATAGACCGAGATCGCGGCACGGTCGGGCATTTCCTGAAGAGTTCGAGGGTCCGTGTCGGGGCCGTAGTTCATGGCCAGGACGATGATCGAGCGCACCTCGGGCCACAGCACGGAAGGTTCGGCGCGGCGCTCCAGCGTCTCGGCCATCCAGCCCATCGAGCCATGCAGGCCTTCCTCGACGAACTGGGCGAGGCGGGCAGGGGCGAGCGGGATGGCGTCGGGCCGCGTGACGGCGACGGCGGCGAAGCCGGCGCGTTGGGCCTCGCGCTCGATCAGCTGGCGCAGCGCCGTATTAGAAATCGAGGTCCGCATAATGCGATGCCGGGGTCAGGCCGCGTACCCGGTCGGCGAGCAGCGGCCGGAAGGATGGCCGCGACTTGACCCTGGTGTACCATTCGCGCGCCGATGAATGTTCGCGCCAGTCGATTTCGCCGAGATAGTCGAGCACCGACAGCGAGGCCGCCGCGGCAAGGTCGGCATAGGTGATGCGCGTACCGGCGAGCCAGTGGCGCGTGCCGGCCAGCCAGTTGGTGTATTTCATGTGCTGGCGGATATTGGCGCGCGCCGCGCGGATCGCGGCCGAATCGGGCGAACCGCCGCCGGCCGATTCGGGCATATGCGGCTTCAGCACGCGCTCGCGCACCAGGTGACGGGTCACTTCGCTATCGGTCTTGGTCAGGTACCAGTCGGTCAGGCGGCGGATCTCGGCGCGCTCCATCGGGTCTTCGGCGAACAGCCGGCGCTCGCGCTTGAGCACACCGCGGGTCTCGTCGATATATTCGGAGATGATCATCGCGCCGACGATCGGAACGTCGCCTTCGGCCAGCAGCACCGGCAGCGTTCCCGCCGGATTGAGCGACAGGAATTCCTTGCGCCGCGCCCACGGCTTCTCTTCGATCAGGGCCAATTCTTCGCCATATTCGCCGAACGCCAGGCGGACGAAGCGGCATGTGGCGAACATCGGGTGGTGGAAAAGCGTCAGCATGGTCCTGCGAAATTTCGTGATCGGTGGCGCTCTGGCGAATCGCTTGCCGCGCCGCTAGAGCTTCTGGGCCCGGCGCACCGGGCTCTCGGGCGACCCGACCTATAGGGTGAGTTCCGCCCCATGACAAGCAATCGCGAATGAACGATCCCGCGGGGACCGGAATGGAAAGCCAGACAATCATCGACGCGCTGCTGCTCGGACTGCTCGAGGGGCTCACCGAATTCATCCCGGTCTCCTCGACCGGCCACATCCTGCTGGCCGGGCATTTCCTCGGCTTCAACTCGACGGGCAAGACCTTCGAGATCCTGATCCAGCTCGGCGCCATCCTGGCGATCCTGTCGGTCTACTGGGCGCGGTTGTGGCGGATGCTGGTCGACCTGCCGCGCGACCCGCAGACGCAGCGTTTCGTCGCAGGCATCCTGATCGCCTTCCTGCCGGCGGCACTGATCGGCGCGTTGGCGCACGACTTCATCAAGACGGTGCTGTTCGAATCGCCGCGGCTGATCTGCATCATGCTGATCCTCGGCGGCATCGTGCTGCTGTTCCTCGACAAGCTCGATCTCAAGCCGCGCTATGGCGACGTGACCAATTTTCCGCTCTCGGTCTATCTCAAGATCGGCCTGTTCCAGTGCCTGGCGATGATCCCCGGCACCTCGCGCTCGGGTGCCACCATCGTCGGTTCGCTGCTGATGGGGGTGGAGAAGCGCGCCGCCGCCGAATTCTCGTTCTTCCTGGCCATGCCGACCATGGCGGGCGCCTTTGCCTTCGATCTCTACAAGAACCGCGACATCCTTTCGGTAGCCGATCTGCCGATCATCGGCGTCGGCTTCCTTGCTGCCTTCCTGACTGCGCTGTTCGTGGTGCGCCATTTGCTCGATTACGTCTCGCGCAACGGCTACGCGCTGTTCGGCTGGTGGCGGCTGCTGGTCGGCAGCGTCGGGTTGATCGCGCTGATGGTCTGGGGCTGAGAACCCGCCCCCTCAGCCCGCGGCGCAATAGCTCAAGCACCACGACCGTGATGGCGCTCGTGAGCCGCTTGCGCAAATTTTCCTGGAGAAGGCGCTGATGCGCCCTCAGCCGGTCAGGCTTCTGTCCTGCGGGTAAACTGGCCAGCAGCGCGGTAGCGCCAGAGGTAGCTCGGCAGGATCGAGGCCGTGGTCTTGGGTGCGATGCCGACGGCAGCGATGGTGCGGCCTTCGTCCTGCGCTGCCTTGGACACGACGTTGTCGGAGCGCAGCAGCGTGACCTGGTCCTTGGTCAGCAGCGGGTTGGGCAGAAGGCCGAGGATCGATGCCTGCAGATTGGCAGCCCACCACGGTACCGGGACCAGGTTGCGCTTGCGGTCGATGACCTCGAGAATCTGTTCCATGCACTGCTTGAAGCTCAGCACCTGCGGGCCACCGAGCTCATAGATGGTGCCGCCCTTGACCTTGCCGTCGACGGCGCGCGCGATGGCCTCGGCAACGTCGCCGACATAGATCGGCTGGAAGCGGGTTTCACCGCCGCCGATCAGCGGCAGCACCGGTGAGAAACGCGCCATGTTGGCAAAGCGGTTGAAGAAGCCGTCCTCGGGACCGAAGACGATCGACGGCCGGTAGATCACTGCCTCAGGCAGGGTCGCCAGGACCGCCTTTTCGCCGCGCGCCTTGGTCTGGGCGTAGATCGAGTGCGAGTTTTCGTTGGCGCCGAGCGCCGAGACATGTGTCAGCGAAGCGCCGACGGCGCGTGCGGCCTCGGCCACGGCACGGGCGCCGAACTCCTGGACCGTGGAGAAACGCTGGCGGCCGCCTTCATGCAGGATGCCGACGAGATTGACGACATGCGATGCGCCCTGGACGGCGCGGTCGACCGACCAGCGCACGCGCAGGTTGGCCTGGACCGGCTGGATCTGGCCGACATTGCCGAGCGGCTGCAGATGGAAGGCGAGGTCGGGGCGGCGGCAGGCGACACGCACCAGATACCCGCGCTTGGCCAGCGCCCGCACGACATGGCGGCCGAGGAAGCCTGAGCCGCCAAATACGGTCACGAGTTGCGGGGTCTGCAGAATTTCAGTCATCGCTGGCTCCGGTCGCCAAAAGGGGCAGGGATGTCAGCGTTCTTAGCCCGTTTCGCGGAAAAGGCAATCATCGAGGCTCCATGCGGAGCGGCCCGCGCCGATCTGGCGCGGGCTTGCAGTTTGCCTTGGGAGGCAGGGTTCCAGAGCATGATCCCGAAAAGTGGAATCCGGTTATCGGAAAAGATCATGCGCAAACAAAAAAGCTAGAATTCGCGGCCGAGGCGAGCGTCGACCGAGTGGCGGTTGCCGCCGCGGATGGCGAAGAACAGGAAGATCGCCGCCCAGATGATCGACTTCTCGGCGCCCTGGTAGCCCTGGCCCATGGTGATCCAGTGGAACCAGACGGTGACCAGCAGCACGAACATGGCCGCAAAGGATGCCGGGCGGGTGAACAGGCCGATGGCGATTAGGATGCCGCCGAAGAACTCGGTGCATGACAACAGCAGCGACCAGAAGGCGCCGGGGTAGAAGCCGAGGCCCTCGACCATGCCGGCTGCGCCGAACGGGTCGGAAATCTTGCCGAGGCCGTGCGTGACCAGGGCAACGCCGGCAACGACACGCAGGATCGTTTCGGCAGAATCGTGCAGGTTCGAATAAAGGCCGCGGAGCGCGGGGATGAAAAGTCGGCGGCCGGAATTTTCGGTCGTCAGGGTCAAGGACATGTCTCCGATTGCGGGGCTATGTTCGAAAAATGTTGCAATGCACCAACGCCGCAAGGCTGCCGTCACAGTCAAGTCAACAAGGTTTGATGAAAAGATGATTGACACATTCATGTTTTGCAAAATTTGGGAACCCGACCGGCGGCAGGGCGTTGAAACACCAGTGCGGCGGACCTGTCGTGCCAAATCCCAAAAGGAGAACGCGATGAATTGGAACCAGATCGAAGGCAATTGGGAGCAGTTCAAGGGTAAGGTCCAGGCCCAGTGGGGCAAGCTGACCGACGATGATCTCGACGTCATCAAGGGCAAGCGGACCGAACTCGCCGGCAGGCTGCAAGCCCGCTACGGCCAGGCGCAGGAAGAGGCCGAAAAGGACATCGACACCTGGCTTTCGCGCCACTGAACCGTCTCTGAGCAGCACGGCCGCCTTGAGCGGCAGACGAAGCCCCGCCGCGAGCGGGGCTTTTTCGTTGCCTAGGCGCCAACGCAGAAAACCCCGCGATATGCGGGGTTTTCCGGATGGCAGAATGCGGGCGACCGACGCTCGAGCGAGGCCGACGCCTCACGACATCAGGAGGGTTCCCGGCAAGTCTTGCCACCCCAACCCTGCTGGCCCGACATGTTGCCACCTGCGGCCTTGCAGTCCTGGATGAACTTGGTGTTGCAATCCGGGAACTTGCTCGAGCCGTTCTTGCAGTACTTGTCTTCGGTCACGCCGCCATTGCCCGACGAGGCCTTGCCGCTCGGACCAGACGGCTTGTCGTTGTCAGGGGCATCCGAGATGTCGCCGGGACCCGAAGGGCCATTGCCGCCCGGTGCGTCGGAGATATCGCTCGGGCCTGACGGACGGTCGCCGCCGCCCGAGCCGGCCGAGAAACCGCCGGCGGCATTGGCGCTGCCGATGGCGCCGGCAAGCAGCAGAACGGCAGTCAGGATGGTGATCTTGGTTTTCATGGTCATTTTCCCTTTTCGAGGTTGCGTTTCGGGGCCGCGGAAACGCTCTGGTTTCCACGTCGGAACGATCTTTCGGTTTGGGTTCCCCCCGGTTGATCGGGCGAGCTCACCTCGCCCTGGACATGACTGGGTCGCAGCGATCAGGAGAAAGGTTCAAAGGAGGTTCGAATTATTTTCGCGGGGGTTTCGCGGGGTGGTTTCTGGGGCGCTGTGGGTTGTGGTTCTGGGCCACCGGAATAGCGGAGACCCGGGTATCCATGCCGTGACGGTGAAACCACCGCTGCGATCCAGGTTTGCTGTCCCGGTGGCGATGTCCCAAAGCGGAGTCGAAAACGCTCCCGGTTCAGTCAGCCTGCCGCGCGGAATATTCGCCGATACGGGCGTGCAGGGCCACGGGGATCGTGATCCCCTCGACTTCGGAGCGGGCGCGGGCTGCGGCCTTTGCAGGACCGGGGATGTGGACGTGATACTGGCCGGACAGCCGGTCGAGCTGCGTCCGCATGCGCGCCTCGAAGCCGGAATCGAACAGTTTCGGGTCGAGGGCGACGATGAACAGGCCGGTGCCGGGCGACTCGTGGCCCGATGTGATCGACGGGGCGTCGACCGACCAGTTGGCGCCCGAGATGCCGGCAGCAAGCACCTCGACCATCAGCGCGATGTTGGCGCCCCGCGCCCCGCCGAAGGCGAGCAGCACACCCTTCATCGCCTTCCTGGCATCGGTCGTGGGTTTGCCCCTGGCGTCGAGCGCCCAGCCCTCGGGGATCTCCTCGCCGGCTTCGGCCGCCTTGCGCACATTGACGAAGGCGGTCGCGCTCGACGACTGGTCGATGATCAGCGGCGGGCCATCGGCGGCAGGGGCTGCGAGCGAGATCGGGTTGGTGCAAAACACCGGCTTGGTCGAGCCGGAGCCTGCGACCAGAGCCGGGCCGTTGGTGGCAGCGAGCGCAACAAGGCCCGCTTCGGCAAGCCGGCCGGTGAAATAGCCGAGCGAACCGCAGGTATAGGCATTCCTTTGCGAGAAGATGGTGACGCCGAACAGCCTGGCGGCCTTGGCGATGTCGTCGAAGTTGCGGTCGAAGCCGGTGTGGCCCGCGCCGCCCCGGGCGTCGGAGAGGTAGATCGCCAGCGCTGGCCTGGTGACGACCGGTTCGGCCTTGCCGTCGATGCGCCCGGCTTCGAGCGCTTCGAGATAGTCGACATAGTGCGACAGCCCGACGCTCGCCTGGCCGTCTGCTTCGGCGGCAACCGCGGCAAGTGCGATCGACTGCGCCGTCTCTTCGCTGGCGCCGGCCCCGATGGCAGCTGATATGCAGAGCGCACGGGCTTCGTCGAGGCTGAGCGTGACCGTTTCTGTCTTTGTCTGCGGCATAGGCTTATCCCAGTCTGGCCGGTATCTTCGCCTCCAGCTTGCGGAAGGCGAAGACGAGGATGCCCGTGATGATCAGATAAATCAGGGCGAGCAGCAACAGTGGCTCGTAGACGATGAACGTGTCCTGGCGGACGCGCGAAGCCACCGCGTAGATGTCGATGACGGTGATGGTGGCGACCAGCGGCGTGGCCTTGAGCTGGAGTACGGTTTCGCCGGCCAGCGTCGGCAGGGCGCGGTGGATGGCCTGCGGCAGCCAGATGCGACGGAAGCGTTTCCATGGGCTCATGCCGAAGGCGCGGGCGGCCTCCAGTTGCCCTCTCGGCACGCCAGCGAAGGCACCGCGCATCACCTCGCCCTCATAGGCGGCGTAGGACAAGGTCAGCGCCAAGACGGCATAGGGCCAGGCCTGCCTGAGGATCGGCCATAGCTCCGACTGCCTGATCCAGGGAAATTGCGGGAACAGCGAGCCGAGGCCGTAATAGAGCAGCCAGAGCTGCAGCAGCAGCGGCGTGCCGCGGATGACCGTGCAGAAGGCCTTGGCCGGCCAGGCCAGCCAGAACGGCCCGGCGGCCTGGGCGAGGCCGAGTGGAACGGCGAGCATGAAGCCCAGCACCACGGTGACGACGAGAATCCAGATCGTGCGCCAGATGCCGAGCAGCGCCAGGTCGTAATAATTCGGCAGCCAGTCCCAGCGCATGAACAAGATCGCCGATAGCACCAGTGCTGCGGCAATCGCGATCAGCACGATGCGGTGCGGCTGCAGCCATTCCGAGCGGGTGGCGGGCGTTGTAGCGGCAGGAGCGGCAGCACTCATCGGCCGGACTCCGCGACCGGCGGCATGCCGCGCCGCGCCCAGCGCTCGATGCGGCCGATAATGACGTTGGAGAACAGCG
Source organism: Aminobacter sp. P9b (assembly GCF_045345995.1). Lineage (NCBI taxonomy): Bacteria > Pseudomonadati > Pseudomonadota > Alphaproteobacteria > Hyphomicrobiales > Phyllobacteriaceae > Aminobacter > Aminobacter sp. P9b. The sequence continues at coordinate 952,710 of NZ_CP150082.1, forward strand.
TCAGCAGCAGATAGAGCACGCCGCCGGCGACGAAGAAGGTGAAATAGGCTTTTGTCGTGGCGCCGGCCTGGCGCGTTTCCTGCGTCAGCTCGTTGAAGCCGACGACGGCGAGCAGGGCGGTGTCCTTGGTGGCGATGAGCCAGAGATTGGCGAGGCCGGGAATGGCGAAGGGCAGCATCGCCGGCAGCGTGATCCGGCGCAGCATCTTGCCCGGCGGCATGCCGTAGGCGCGCGCCGCCTCGATCTGGCCCTGCGGTATCGCAAGGATGGCGCCGCGGATGACTTCGGTGGCATAGGCGCCCTGGACGATCCCGAGCACGCCGATGCCGGCGGCAAGCCCTGAAATGTCGACGGGAGCGTAGCCGAAGCTGTCGAGCGCACGGTTGATGAGGTCGGTGCCGGCGTAATAGAGCAGCAGGATCAGCACCAGCTCGGGCACGGCACGCACGACGGTGGTGTAGATCTCCATCAGGTCGCGCACCACAGGGCTGCCATAGAGCTTGCCCCAGGCGCCGGCGATGCCGATGGCGAGGCCGAGCCCGAAGGCGCCCAGGGCGATCTGGACGGAGTTTGCGAGCCCGCGCAAAAGATTGGCGCCCCAGCCGGGCGGCGAGATGGCGAGCAGCTCGACAGCGCTTGTCTGCAGCAGCGGGTTCAGCAGGTGCTCGATATCAGTGGTCCTCGGTGCGGGATGGGACGACGTCGTTCCCCTCCCCCTTGTGGGGAGGGGGTTAGGGGTGGGGGTGCAGCGCTCCACCCGGTTGTCCGCCGGATTGCCGAGGAAAAGGACCCCCACCCTTTATCCCTCCCCATTAGGGGTAGGGTGGGCGTCGGCGTCGCGACTGATCCGGTGCCGGCGCAAGGCCGGATCTGCACGCCCCCCCTCACTTGCCGTAGATGTCGAAGTCGAAATATTTCTTGGCGATCTCGGCGTATTTGCCGCTGTCACGCAGCGACTTGATGGCGGCATTGAATTTGTCCTTGAGCTCGGTGTCGCCCTGGCGCAGGCCGACGCCGACGCCCGGCCCGAGGATTTCGACGTCTTCGGCGACATCGCCCTTCATGTCGCAGCAGGCCTTGCCCGCATCGGTGGCGAGGAATGTGGCGAGCGAAAGAGAATCCGCCTGCACCGCGTCGACACGGCCGGCTGCAAGGTCGGCCTGGGCCTCGTCCTGGGTCTGGTAGATCTTGATCTCCGAGGCGCTGTCGGCGAAGTGCTTCTTGGCGTAGGCCTCGTGCACCGTCGACACCTGCACGCCGATGATCTTGCCCTTGAGGCCCTCGGGCGTGGCATCGAACTTGACGTCCTTGGAGCCGATGATGCCGGCCGGGGTGTTGTAATACTTGTCGGAGAAATCGATCGACTTCTTGCGCTCGTCGGTGATCGACATCGAGTTGATGATGGCGTCGATCTTCTTGGAGTTGAGCGCCGGGATCAGGCCGTCCCAGGCGGTCATCGTCACCTCGCATTGCAGCTTCGCCTCGGCGCAAAGAGCGTCGATCATCTCCATTTCCCAGCCGCCCCATTTGCCCGAAGCGTCGGGTGAGGCGAAGGGCGGGTAGGGTTCGGGTGCCATGCCGACCTTGATCGCCTGGGCGCCGGCGCTTCCCGCGCTCAAGCCAAGGACCAGTGCCAAGGCCGCAGTTGCAAGCAGTGCTTTCATGCTGTCTCTCCCGTTTGTCGTTGTTCTTGATGTTCCCGTATTTCGTCCAGGCTAGCCGATGTTGCGGATGAACTGCTTGAGCCGCTCCGATCTCGGCGCCCCGAAAAGCTGTTCCGGCGGGCCTTCCTCCTCGACCACGCCGTTCCAGAGATAGATCACATGGGTTGCCACCTCGCGGGCGAACTTCATCTCGTGGGTGACCAGCACCATGGTGCGGCCTTCGCGGGCGAGGTCGCCGATAACCTTGAGCACCTCGCCGACCAGCTCGGGATCGAGCGCCGAGGTCGGTTCGTCGAACAGCATGACGCGCGGCTGGACGGCGAGCGCACGGGCGATTGCCGCGCGCTGCTGCTGGCCGCCGGAGAGATAGGCCGGGTAGACGTCGCGCTTTTCGGCAAGGCCGACGCGCGCCAGCAGCCGCTCGGCCTCGGCGATGGCGTCTGCGCGCTTGATGCCCAGAACATGCACCGGCACCTCGATGACGTTTTCCAGCAGCGTCATGTGGCTCCACAGGTTGAAGCTCTGGAACACCATGCCGAGGCGCGAGCGGATGCGCTCGATCTGGCGCCGGTCAGCCGGCACGCTGTCGCCAAGGCTGTTCGGCTTGAGGCGGATCTCCTCGCCATTGACGCGGATGATGCCGCTGGTCGGGTTCTCCAGACAGTTGATGCAGCGCAGCAGCGTCGACTTGCCCGATCCAGAGCCGCCTATGATCGCCACCACCTCGCCGTCGCGAGCCGACAGCGACACGCCCTTCAGCACATGCAACTGGCCGAACTTCTTGTGCAGGTTCTCGACATGGATGGCTTCGGCGGCTTGGCCGTCTGATCGTGCAGGGTGCTGGGCTGCATGACCCGCAGCCATCAGCGATGGCTCCGGCGCGTGAACGTCTTCCCGTCAGCTTGCATCAGGCTGCTCATGGTCGCGTCGCGATGTTCCCCTGGGCGGTGAGGATGGACCTTTCGGCCTTGCGGCGTCAACGGCACCAGTTCCCGCTTCTTTTATGCTTCCATTACGGCACTTGCGACGTTGTTATGCAAGTGTATAAATATTCGCGAGGCCGGTTTCGGCCAATTTTTCCAGACGAAGCGAAGGTGGACATGGCAGTCGCCGCGCGGAGAAAATTCCGCCGAGAAGGCGAGGAGCGCCGTCGGCAGGACCTGATCGAGGCCACCCTCGACTGCGTCGCCGAGCACGGGCTGCAGGGCGCGACGGTCAGGGCCATCGCGCTGCGCGCCGGCGTCACCGCTGGGCTGATCCGCCACTATTTCCCTGGCAAGGAAGAGCTTTTGCAGGCGGCTTATGCCGCCGTCATGGGACGCATGACGGACCTCGCCAAGACAGCGCTGGCGACCGTCGAGCAGGAGCCCGGGCGGCGGCTTGCGGCCTTTGTCGCGGCGAACCTCGCGCCGCCGGTGGTCGATGGGCGCAGCTTCTCGCTCTGGGCCAGTTTCATCGGCCGGGCAAGCAGCGATCCGGCGCTGGGGGCGGCCCACCGGGCCGGCTATCTCGGTTTCCGCGACGAAGTCGAGGCGCTGGTCGCCGAGGTTTTTTCCGACGCCGGCCGGCAGGCGAGCCCGTCGGAATTGCGCCGCCTGGCCATCGCCATCAACGCCATCATCGACGGGCTTTGGGTCGAGGGCTGCCTCGCCGGCGATATGTTCGAGGCAGGCGAACTGGCCGAGATCGGCATCGGCTCGGTGGAAGCGATGCTCGGCCTGGGATTGCGCGGCGAAAGGGAGGTGGCATGACGACGATCGGCGAAGCTCTTATCGATCTGCTCGAAGCGCATGGCGTCGATACCGTGTTCGGCATCCCCGGCGTGCATACGATCGAGCTCTATCGCGGGCTGGCGCGATCGAAGATCCGCCACATCACGCCGCGCCACGAGCAGGGCGCCGGCTTCATGGCCGACGGCTATGCCCGCGCCACGGGCCGGCCGGGGGTGGCCTTCGTCATCACCGGGCCGGGGCTCACCAACACCATCACCGCCATGGCCCAGGCACGCGCCGATTCGGTGCCGATGCTGGTGATCTCGGGCGTCAACGCACAGCCCACGCTGGGCAAGGGCCTGGGCTACCTGCACGAACTGCCCGACCAGCGCGGCATGATGGAAAAGGTGGCGCTGTCGTCGCGGCGGGTGACCGAGGCAGCCGAACTGCCCGGCGCGATTGCCAGGGCCTTCGAGATGTTCGCAACGCGGCGGCCGGGGCCGGTGCATATCGAGGTTCCGCTCGATGTCATGGGCAAGCCGGCGGATGGGCTGAAGCCATTGCCGAAGCGTGCGGCTGCGCCTGCTCCGGGCGAACGCGCGCTTGCCGAAGCAAGGCCCTTGGTCAGCGCGACGAAACGGCCGCTGATCCTCGCCGGTGGCGGGGCGCGACGGGCCGAGGCTGAACTCAGGGCCCTGGCGGAAAAACTCGACGCACCAGTCGTCACCACAGCCAACGGACGTGGCCTGATGCACGGCCATGGACTCGGCGTGCCGGCGAGCCCCAGCCTCAAGGCGGTACGGTCGCTGATGGCGGATGCCGATCTGGTGATCGCCGTCGGCACCGAGTTCGGGCCGACCGACTACGACATGTATGGCGACGGTGGCTTCATGCTGCCGAAGAGCTTGATCCGCATCGACATCGACGAGATGCAGCTTGGCCGGCGCCCGGCGGCGGTTTCGATCCTGGCCGATGCGGGTGCCGCACTTGCGAGGCTGGGTGCCGATGTTTCCGAAGCGCGCCAGGCCGGCGGCGCAGCGCGCGCCAAGGCGGCGCGGGAGCGCGCCTGGGCGGAAATCGGCCCGGCGATGCAGGCGCAGGTTCGAGCGGTGGAGGCGATACGCGACGCTTTGCCGGGCGCGATCATCGTCGGCGATTCGACCCAGCCGGTCTATGCCGCCAATCTTTACTATGACCACGACCGGCCGGGCGGCTGGTTCAATGCGGCGACGGGCTACGGTGCGCTTGGCTTCGGCCCGCCGGCGGCGATCGGCGCGGCGCTGGCCGTACCGGATGCGCCGGTGGTCTGCCTCAGTGGCGACGGCGGTTTCCAGTTCACCTTGCCGGAACTGGGGGCGGCGCTGGATGCGAATGCCCCTGTCATCTTCGTCGTCTGGAACAATCGCGGCTATCGCGAGATCGAGACCTCGATGCTCGATGCCGGCGTCGAGCCAGTCGGTGTGTCGCCGGTGCCGCCGGACTTCCTTTTGATCGCCCAGGCCTATGGTCTTCAGGCCGAGCGCCTGCGGGATGTTGGCGCAATCGGCAGCGCATTGAAAAAGGCGTGCTCGACGGGAAAACCCTGTCTGATAGAAATCACCGTCGAATAGGCCGCGCTTGGCGGTCCATCGCGGGAGTTGAGCATGACGAAGAGTTTCGAAGGCCGGCATGTCGTTGTTACCGGCGCCACCGGTGCGCTGGGCGCGGCGGTAGCCAGGCACCTGCTTGGCGAAGGCGCCATCTGCCATTTGCCGATCAGCCGGCCGAAGGCGCCTGACGGTTTCGAATTCGCCGGCAAGGATCGTGTCCACATCGCCACCGGCGTGGACCTGACGGATGCACAGGCCGTCGATGCCTTCTACGACGCCATTCCCGGTCTCTGGGCCTCGATCCATTCGGCAGGGGGCTTCGACATGGGCGCGGTCGAGGCCGTCGATCCCGACCAGTTCAGCCGGATGATGGACCTCAACGCAAAGACCGCCTTTCTCTGCTGCCGTGCAGCGGCCCGCTCGATGCTTGCAGGCAAGGCCGGCGGCCGCATCGTCAACGTTTCCGCACGCGCCGGCATCGAGCCGCGCAAGGGCGGTGGCATGGCAGCCTATGCGGCGAGCAAGGCGGCCGTGGCGGCGCTGACCATGGCGCTGGCGGAGGAACTGAAGGGCGCGGACATCCTGGTCAATGCCGTGGCGCCGTCGACCCTCGACACGCAGGCCAACCGCGATGCCATGCCCAAGGCGGATTTCGGCAAATGGGTCAGCCTCGAAGCAGCGGCGGCCGCGATTGCGCAGCTTGCTTCTCCGGCCAATCTGGTCACCAGCGGCACGGTGGCCGCGATCTACGGCCGAGCATAGGGCTAGCGGCCCTGCCCGATCGAGATCGCTGTCGACCTGTCGCGGGGGCTAGCGCGTCAGGCCGCCATTCGGCACGCCCAGCAGTCTGGCCGGCAGGTAGATGACCAGCGAGGCGGCGCCCTGGATGACCGAAGTGCCGTCGGCAAGGATGGTTTCGGCCGGCGCGCCTTCGCCCCTGTCGGTGATGTCGTTGGTCAGTCCGCCTTTTGCCATCAACGCCATCAGCGTCGGCGAACTGGCGAAGACGCCATGGCTGCCGCCGTCGAGGTTGGATGTGTCGAGCACTGTGATGTTTTCCGCCTGCAGGGCTGCGACATCGGCGCCGGAACCGACGCGCGGGTGGCCGCCGGTCAACCCGCCCGACAGGTTCAGCGCCTTGTCGCGCGTCGACACCAGGATCATGAACGGGTTCGGCAGCTTGTCGATGTCGCGCAACTGGCTCTGGAAGACGTCGATGTCGATGTCCGGTGCCGCAAGCACGAGATCGTTGATGCGGCTGATGTACTTGTCGCGGCCGCTCAGCGACAGGCTGCGCAGCGCCTCCATGACCACATAGCTGCCCATCGAGTGGCCGACGAGCACAACGCGCTTGGCCTGGCTGCGCGCGGCGATCTCGATAGTGTCGGCAAGGCCGTCGCGGCTGTAGGCGGCGCTGTCGCGGTCATAGACGTAGAGCGGCAAAGACCCGCCCGACGGCCAGGCATAGTGCAGCGCCACCGCCTTGATCTTATAGTCGTGGACGATCTGGGCATTGCGGAAGATGCTGTCGGCGAAGTTGTTGTTGTAGCCGTGAACGAAGATGAAGACCTCGCGCTCTTCCGGCGGGCGTCGCATCAGGTCGGCGTCGAGGGCAGCCACGAACTGCGCCTTCTCGTCGAAGGGCTGGAACGAGCGGGCGACGAAGTTGCGCACCGGACTGGGCGCGCGGCTGGCGCTTTCGACCTCTCCGGCAACATGGGTTGCTGGAATGCCGATCTCGAACTTTGCAAAATTGAGCGACTTAGCGCGTTCGGCCGAATAGGGCAGCGCAAGATTGTCCGAGCGTGCCCGCATGGTCGAGACATAGATCGGCACGACAGCTGCCGATTCGCCTTCCTTGCCGTCGCCGAGACCAAGCACGGCCCGCCGGCCGCAACCGGACAGGACTACGAGCACGAGAAAGAAGGTCAGAAAACGCAACTTGATCATTGCCGGGCTCGGGACGCGGGACAGGGCTTGGCGGACTTAAGAGCAGCAAATCCTGGCGGCGGCAACCGCGGAGGTACCGAACGCAGGCTGCCCGGAAGCATTCGGATGCGCCGTGAAGCATTCCGGCATCACTTGCGCCTGTTCGCGCCGTCGCACGTGATCTTCATGCGCCCACGGCCAAGAAAAAACCCCGCCGGATCGCTCCGGCGGGGTTTTTTCAGTTCACGACAATGAGCGAATGGCTCAGTTGCCGCGGTTCTTCAGGGCTGCGCCCAGGATGTCGCCGAGCGAAGCGCCGGAGTCGGTCGAGCCGTACTGAGCGACTGCTTCCTTCTCTTCGGCGATTTCCAGCGCCTTGATCGAGACCTGCAGCTTGCGGGTCTTCTTGTCGAAGGCGATGATGCGGGCGTCAACCTTCTGGCCGACGACGAAGCGCTCGGGGCGCTGTTCGTCACGGTCGCGCGACAGGTCCGAACGCTTGATGAAGGTCTCGATGCCGCTCTCGACGAGACGGACTTCGAGGCCACCATCCTTGATGCCGGTGACTTCGCAGGTGACGACGGCGTTCTTGCGCAGTTCGCCCGAGGTCGCGGCTTCGACGACGGTGTCGCGGCCGAGCTGCTTGATGCCGAGCGAGATGCGTTCCTTGTCGATGTCGACGTCGAGGACCTGAGCCTTGACCATGTCGCCACGGTTGTACTCTTCGATGACCTGCTCGCCCGGACGGTTCCAGTCGAGGTCGGACAGGTGCACCATGCCGTCGACGTCGCCGTCGAGGCCGATGAACAGGCCGAATTCGGTCTTGTTCTTGACTTCGCCTTCGACTTCGCTGCCGGCCGGGTGGTTACGGGCGAAAGCTTCCCACGGGTTCTCGAGCGTCTGCTTGAGGCCGAGCGAGATGCGGCGCTTGGCCGGATCGACCTCGAGCACGACAACGTCGACCTGCTGGGTGGTCGACAGGATCTTGCCGGGGTGCACGTTCTTCTTGGTCCACGACATTTCCGAAACGTGGATGAGGCCTTCGATGCCCGGCTCGAGCTCGACGAACGCACCGTAGTCGGTGATGTTCGTGACGGTGCCGGTGATCTTCTTGCCGATCGGGAACTTGGTGCCGATGTCGGACCACGGATCGCTCTCGAGCTGCTTCATGCCGAGCGAGATGCGGTGGGTTTCCTGGTTGATGCGGATGATCTGCACCTTGACCGACTGACCGATGTTGAGGATTTCGGTCGGGTGGTTGACGCGGCGCCAGGCCATGTCGGTGACATGCAGCAGGCCGTCGATGCCGCCGAGGTCGACGAACGCACCGTAATCGGTGATGTTCTTGACCACGCCTTCGACAACCTGGCCCTCTTCGAGGTTCTGCACGATTTCCGAACGCTGCTCGGCGCGGCTCTCTTCGAGAACGGTGCGGCGCGAAACGACGATGTTGCCGCGACGGCGATCCATCTTGAGGATCTCGAAGGGCTGCGGGTTGTGCATGAGCGGGGTGACGTCGCGGATCGGACGGATGTCGACCTGCGAACGCGGCAGGAAGGCAACGGCGCCGTCGAGATCGACGGTGAAGCCACCCTTGACCTGGTTGAAGATGACGCCTTCGACGCGCTCACCCTTGGTGAACTTCTCTTCGAGCTTGACCCAGCTCTCTTCGCGGCGGGCCTTGTCGCGCGACAGCATGGCTTCGCCAAGCGCGTTTTCGATGCGCTCGACATAGACCTCGACGGTGTCGCCGACCTTGAGCTGGCCGTCCTTGGCCTTGGCGCCGAATTCCTTCAGCGGCACGCGGCCCTCGACCTTCAGGCCGACGTCGATGATGGCCATGTCTTTTTCGATGGCCGTGACGATACCCTTGACGACCTGGCCTTCGCCCGAATGACCGTCCGAGAAGGACTCTTCGAGCAGGCTCGCGAAATCGTCGCGGGAGGGATTAGCTTGTGACATTGGATCTCCTGGTGCGTCCCGGCTTGCGGGAGCGGCGCCGTGGGTTAGCGTTGCGTTGGCCTGCCAACATCCCGGGCAAAAAGCCCTTGGCCGCCCAAAGCGGCAAATCGGCGCAAGAAGAATGCGGACAGGTCGGTTAAGTGACGAAACCCTGAGGCTTCAGCCGTGCCTTCAACTTCCAAGGACTTGATCGACGATATCCCTGGCTGCGGAAAACGCGGCTTCTATATCCATTTCTGACGTATCGAGCAAGTGCGCGTCGTCGGCGGGCCTGAGCGGGGAGTCGGCGCGGCCGGTGTCGCGCTCGTCGCGGCGCACGATATCGGCCAAAATGCCGGCGAAATCGGCGCTGCCGCCATTGGCTTCGATCTCGGACAGGCGCCGCTGGGCCCGCACCTCCGCGCTGGCCGTAACGTAGAGCTTCACGTCGGCGTCGGGGCAGACGACGGTGCCGATGTCGCGGCCGTCGAGCACCGCCCCTTGCGGTATGCGCGCGAACTGGCGCTGCTTCTCGACCAGGATCTTACGCACCTCGGGAATGACCGCCACCTTGGACGCGGCTTCGCCGACGGCATGTGCCGACAGCACCTTGCGGTCGAGATGGCCGAGATCGACAAGCTTCGCCGCCTCGATGGCGTGCGCGACATCGTCGAGCGGCCAGCCCTTTTCGATCAGCATGTGCGCGACGGCACGGTAGGTCAGCCCGGTGTCGAGCAAGGCGAGGTGGTAATAATCTGCCAGGCGCCGCGCGAGCGTGCCCTTGCCCGCGCCTGCGGGGCCGTCGATGGCGATGGTGATGGAGTTAGGCATCGTTCACGCGGGTCCCTCGTCAGATGCTGCGCATCAAACCGCCGTCGACCCGCAGGTTCTGGCCCGTGATGTAGGCGGCACCCTCCGAGGCCAGGAAGGCGATCGTCGCGGCGATCTCTTCGGACGTGCCGTAGCGCTGCATCGGCACGCCGTCGCGGCGCTCGTCGGTCTGCGGCAGGCTGTCGATCCAGCCCGGCAGCACGTTGTTCATGCGGACATTGTGCGGGGCGTACTGATCGGCGAAGAGTTTGGTGTAGGCGGCAAGACCCGCGCGCGCGACCGCCGAAGTCGGGAACATCGCCGCCGGTTCGCCCACCCAGGCGGTCGAGATGTTGACGATGGCGCCGCCCCTCTGTTCAACCATGATCGGCGCGACAAACCGCACCGCGCGCACGACATTCATGAAATAGACATCGAAGCCGGTGTGCCACTGCTCGTCGGTGATCTCCAAGAGCGGCGCGCGTGGCCCATGTCCCGCGCCGTTGACCAACGCATCGATGCGGCCCCATTTGGCCATGGTCAGGTCGACGAAGCGCTTCAGGTCGTTGTTCGACTGGTTGGACCCGGTGAAGCCGAGCCCGCCGAGCTCCTTGGCCAGTGCCTCGCCCTTGCCCGACGAGGACAGGACGGCGACGGCATAGCCGTCGGCTGCCATTTTGCGCGCCGCCGCAGCACCCATGCCACTGCCGCCGCCGACGATCATCGCTACTTTGTTGGTCATAAGCTCGCTCCTCGGTTACGTTGCCGGCGTTAAGCGGCGGTCTGGTCGATCTCCGCTCCCAGATCCGCCATCAGTCCCATAAACTCCGGGAAGCTTGTCGCGATCATCGCCTGGTCGTCGACGGTGACGGGCTTTTCGGAAGCCAAGCCCATGACCAGGAAGCTCATGGCGATGCGGTGGTCGAGATGGGTCTTGACTGTGCCGCCGCCGAGGCCCTTGCCGCCGGGAACGCCACGGACGGACAGCGTGGTCTCGCCTTCGGTGCAGTCGGCGCCATTGGCTTCGAGGCCGCGGGCAACGGCGGCCAGCCTGTCGGATTCCTTGACGCGGAGCTCTTCCAGACCCTGCATCAGGGTTTCGCCCTCGGCAAAGCAGGCCGCGACCGCCAGCACCGGATATTCGTCGATCATCGACGGCGCCCGCTCGGCCGGGACCTTGACGCCCTTGAGTTCGGAGCCGCGCACGCGCAGGTCGGCGACATCCTCGCCGCCGGCATTGCGCGGGTTGAGGATGTCGATCTTGCCGCCCATTTCGATCAGCGTGGTGATCAGGCCGGTACGCGTCGGGTTCATCAGCACGTTTTCGATGGTGATGTCGGAGCCTGGCACGATCAGTGCTGCGACCAGCGGGAAGCCGGCCGAGGACGGATCGCCCGGCACGGCGATGACCTGGCCGGTCAGCTTGCCCTGGCCTTCGATGAAGATGTGGCGCACGCCCTGCTCGTCGGTCTCGACCTCGATGTTGGCGCCGAAGCCCTTCAGCATCTTTTCGGTGTGGTCGCGGGTCATCACCGGCTCGATGACGGTGGTGATTCCCGGTGTGTTGAGGGCGGCGAGCAGCACCGCCGACTTCACCTGCGCCGAGGCCATTGGCACGCGATAGGTGATGGGGGCGGCCTGACGCGGGCCGCGCAGCGTCAGCGGCATGCGGTCGCCGGGCGCGGCGTTGATGACCTGCACGCCCATCTGGCGCAGCGGATCGAGCACGCGGCCCATCGGCCGGCCCGACAGCGAGGCGTCGCCGATGAAGGTGGTTTCCATGTCATAGGTTCCGACAAGGCCCATGGTCAGGCGCGAGCCAGTGCCGGCATTGCCGAAGTCGAGCGGCGCTTCGGCCTGCAGCAGGGCACCGTTGCCGGTACCGGTGATGATCCATTCCGCGCCGCGCCTGTCGATATGCGCGCCCATCGCCTTCATGGCGTCGCCGGTGCGCATCACGTCTTCGCCCTCGAGCAGGCCGGTGATGCGGGTTTCGCCCGATGCGAGGCCGCCGAACATGAAGGAGCGGTGCGAAATCGACTTGTCGCCCGGGATGCGGGCGGTTCCAGACAGCGATTTTGACTTCCGGGCGACGGCCGGCTGTGGCACAGCTTGATGCGACATGGTGGTTCCTCGTGCGGGATGGCCCAGGAAAACGGGCTTTTCCCAATGATTGCGGCGGTGTCGTAGCATCGATTGCGGTAACGGTCATCCCCCATCGCCCCCGCTCGGGGATTTGGCTTTGACAGCGCCACCAACTGCGGCTAAGGGGACGAAAATCTAGAAAACGAGGCCTGACGTGGCAAAATCCGAGCTTGGCACAAAGCGTATCGACCCGGAGACGGGTCGCAAATTCTATGACCTGAACAAGGACCCGATCGTTTCGCCGTACACCGGCAGGGCCTATCCGCGCTCCTACTTCGACGACGGCAAGGCTTCGGCCATCCTGGAAGAGGAAGAGGAAGTCGAAGCCAAGGAGCTCGACCCTGAAGAGGAAGGCGCGGAAGTCGTGTCCCTGGAGGACGCCGACGACGAGGCCAAGGGCGGTGGCGACGATCTGCCGGATCTCGACGACGACGATGATGTCGACCTGGGCGACGACGATGACGATACCTTCCTCGCCGACGAGGAAGAGGAAGACGACGACGTCTCCGACATGATCGGCGTCGGCGACGACGACGACGAGATCTGACACGCCTTTTCGGGAAACCGAAAAAAGGTTTCGATCAAGGCTTGCCAATGGTCGAATGCGGCGCTAGAAGCCGCCAACAAATGCGGCGCGGACGAAAAATTCGCGCCGACTTTCGCCGGAAACGGCGCCGGCTTATGCCGGGTGTGGGGCCATAGCTCAGCTGGGAGAGCGCCTGCATGGCATGCAGGAGGTCAGCGGTTCGATCCCGCTTGGCTCCACCAAATCACCTTCGTCAAATCTGCTATTTCTGAAAGATCGGCTCCTGGCTTGGCCGGGCCTTGAGCGGAATCGGCGAACTTCAGTTCGCTGACCCTGGCGCGTCCGCATGGGCTTCAGGTGCCGTTTCGGGCCAGGCGGTTGACCGCCAGAAGCGTGAGGGCGGCACTTCCGCCCAATCCGACCACGAGCGCCAGCGACCAGGTGATGCCGATGTTGGCCATCCCGAAGGCGAGCGCAAACGGTGCCAGCGCCGAGACGATCAGGCGTGCTGACGTGACGCGTCCCTGGAGCCGGCCATAGCCTTCGCTTCCGAACAGCATCAGCGGCAAGGTGCCGGAGACGATACTGAACAGCCCGTTGCCCAGGCCGAACAGGACGGCAAATGCCATGGCTCCGACGACGCTCGGGGCGGTCAGTACCAGCACCGCGACGGCGCATGGCATGAGCGCTGCTGCGATCAACGCCAGCATCACCGGCGACAGGTTGCGGCCGTACATCATGTTGGTCAGGCGGCTCAGCACCTGGGACGGGCCGAACAGCGTTCCAATGACAGCGGCCGAAGCGCCAAGGCCCAAGCCTGAAAGCAGCGGGACCATGTGGACCAGGACGGCTGCGCCGACCAGGGACTGCAGGGCGAAGGCCGTCACCATCAGGGCGAAGCCCAATGGGCGTGCCGACGCTGCGAGTTGGCCGACGATGGGCGCAGGCAACTGTGAGGCCTTCCGCCGGCTTTGCGCCAGCCCATGCGACAGCCAGGCATGCAGAGGCAGGCAGACACCAACATTGAGGCCGGCGAAGATCAGGTAGACGTGCTGCCATGGCATCATGGCATGCAATGCGTCGGTCATCGGCCAGAAGATCGTGGAAGCAAAGCCTCCGATCAGGGTCAGGTAGGTGATGCTCCGCTGCGCAGTGCGAGGCGAAATCTGGACCAGCAGCGCGAAAGCCGCGCCGTACTGCACCAGGTTGGCAGCGATCTCGACGGCGATCAGGGCAAGGACGAAGGCGGTCTTGGTCGGCGCCATGGCGCATGCGACGAGGCCGGCGGCGGCCAGTCCGGAGCCGAGCGTCATCAGCCGCCCGGCGCCGTAGCGGTCGATCCATGATCCCAGCCAGGGAGCCACGAGGCCGCCGGCCAGCAGGGCGGCCGACAGAGCCCCAAAGACCCATTCCGCGGACCAGTCCAGATCTTTCGCCATGTCGCCGGCGAGGATACTGAAGGCGTAGTAGAGCGTTCCGTAGCCGATGATTTGCGTGATGCCGAGGGCGGCAATTGCTGCGATCGGCGCACGCTCGGCTGTCATAGCGATTTCAGTCGCACGCGCTTTTCAAGCTTGGCGGCATGCTCTTTGCGCTCGCTGTAGCGATCGGTCAGATGTCCGGAGATGCCGCGCGTAAGCAAGGTGAACTTCATCAGCTCTTCCATGACATCGACGACCCGGTCGTAGAAGGATGAAGGCTTCATTCTCCCGCTTTCATCGAACTCCTGCCACACCTTGGCGACCGAAGACTGGTTGGGGATCGTGACCATCCGCATCCAGCGTCCGAGGATCCGCATCTGGTTCACGGCGTTGAAGGACTGCGAACCGCCAGAAACCTGCATGACAGCCAGGGTCCGGCCCTGCGTCGGACGGATGGCCCCGCCCGGCAACGGGATCCAGTCGATCTGCGCCTTCATGACCGCGCTCATGGCGCCATGCCGCTCGGGGCTGGTCCATACCTGGCCCTCCGACCAGAGCATCGCTTCGCGCAGTTCCTGCACCTTGTGATGCTCGGCCGAGGCGTCTTCCGGCAATGGCAGGCCGTTTGGATGATAGACGCGCGTCTCAGCCCCCATCGCATCGAGCAGCCGCTGGGCCTCGAGCGTCAGGAAGCGGCTGTAGGACCGCTCGCGGAGCGAGCCGTAGAGCAACAGGATACGCGGCTTGTGGGCCGGGAAGGCTGCGTTCAGCGCTCCCGGGTCGGGCATGCGGAACGCGTCCGGCTGAAGATTGGGCAAGTCCATGTTCACAGGAGCTTTCGATCGTAGCTCACCACTTCGCCGTCCTCCTTGGTGTAGGACGCCACCGGGTTGTCGAGCAGGTCGAGCACCGCTTCGGATGGACGGCACAGGCGTGTCCCGCGCGGTGTCTCCACGATCGGCCGGTTGATCAGAATCGGGTGGGCGAGCATGAAGTCGAGGATCTGGTCATCGCTCCACTTGGGATCCGACAGCCCGAGTTCGCCGTAGGGCGTTCCCTTTTGCCGCAACAGGTCGCGGGGAGGCATCTTCATCGCGCCGAGAAGCTCGACCAGCCGATCGCGCGACGGCGGGTCCTTGAGGTATTCGATGACGACGGGCTCCTCGCCGCTGGCCCGGATCAATGCGAGCGTATTTCGGGACGTGCCGCAGGCGGGGTTGTGGTAGATCGTGACGGTCATCGGGCGCTCCCGGTTTCGATTGATGTCTTGGTTTCGATGCCGCGCTCGTACCAGCCCTTCGAGCGGTTCACGATCCAGACGACGGACAGCATCACCGGAACCTCGACCAGCACGCCGACGACGGTTGCGAGCGCTGCGCCCGAGCTGAATCCGAACAGGCTGATGGCGGCAGCCACGGCCAGTTCGAAGAAATTGGAAGCACCGATCAGTGCCGACGGTCCGGCAACGCAGTGCTGTTCGCCGGAAATGCGGTTCAGCAGATAGGCAAGTCCGGAGTTGAAATAGACCTGGACCAGGATGGGCACGGCGAGCATCGCAATGACCAGCGGCTGCGCGATGATCTGCTCGCCCTGGAAGCCGAACAGCAGCACCAGCGTGGCCAGAAGCGCGACCAGCGACATCGGCTGCACAATCTTGAGCAGGCCGTCGAGCGCTGCCTGTCCGCCACGAGCCAGCAGGCCACGCCGAACGACCTGGGCGATGAGCACGGGAATGACGATGTAGAGGACGACCGACAGGACGAGCGTGTCCCATGGAACAGTGATGGCGGACAGGCCGAGCAGCAGGCCGACGATCGGCGCGAAGGCAACGACCATGATCGCATCGTTCAATGCGACCTGCGAGAGCGTGAAGTGCGGCTCGCCCTTCGTCAGGTTCGACCAGACGAACACCATGGCCGTGCAAGGCGCTGCGGCCAGGATGATCAGGCCCGCAATGTACGAGTCGATCTGATCTGCCGGCAGATGCGGCCTAAACAGCCAGCCGATGAACAGCCACCCCAGCAGCGCCATGGAAAACGGCTTCACGGCCCAGTTGATGAACAGCGTCACGCCGATGCCGCGCCAGTGCCGGCCGACCTCATGCAATGCCGCGAAATCGATCTTGAGCAGCATCGGGATGATCATCAGCCAGATCAGTACGGCGACCGGGATGTTGACCTTGGCGATCTCGGCGGCGCCGATGCCCTGGAACAGGGCGGGCAGGAAATGGCCGAGGGCAACGCCCACGACAATGCAGAGTGCGACCCAAAGGGTCAGGTAGCGTTCGAATATGGACATCGGTCAGGCCTTCAACGGAGTGCCGCAGGCCGCGGCGGTGATGACGGGCGCGCAGATTTCCGGACGGCCGGAACAGCAGTCCTCCATCAGGAACCGGATGATGCCCCTGATCGCATCGTACTCGGCGTTGTAGATCATCGACCGGGAATCCCTGCGTGCGGCGACCAGGCCTGCCCGCTCCAGTTCCTTGAGATGGAAGCTGACGTTGGAGGCCGAAACGTCGGCCTTGTCGGCAATGGTGCCGGCCGCCATGCCATCGGGACCTGCGACAACCAGCATGCGCAAGATGCGCAGCCTGGTCTCCTGCGACAGGGCTCCGAAGGCGGCGAGGGCTTGGTGCTCTTCCATATTTCAATAATCCTAGAAATATCGAAATGATGAGTAGCCGACCCGAATATTTCTGACAAGGCGAAATGTTCGATTTCGTCACGGAAGCCCTGCGACCTGCCTGGCCTTCTGCCTGGCAGCGAGTTTTCCAGGCTACCAGGTAATGTTCGACAGCTGCAGCCAGGGCGGGTTGTCGGCATACATTTCCCGGATCAGTTCCTTGATCGCCTCTATCCGTCCGGAATTGTCGTTGCGCCGATAGCTCATGATCACCGGCGAGGTTGCCTTTTCATCGGACAAGATGCGGTAGCAGACATCGTCGGGGCGCTGGCGCTGCGAGGCCGCCGGAACGATGCACAAGCCCGCGGCCGCTGCCACCAGGCCGAGCGCGGTCTGTATCTCGCGAACCTCCTCGACGATGCCGGGTTCGACATTGAGCTCGGCAAACAGGCCGAGCACCTCGTCGGCGAAGCTTGGCCGCGGCTTGGAGGGATAGATCACCAAGATCTCGCCCTCTATGTCCTTGAGGGCGATCGGCGAGGTCGAGAGCGATTTGGGATGGTTCTTCGGGAAGGCGACGACCAGTCGCTCCTCGCGCAGCGTGATCCGTTCGACATCCGGGTCGCTGAGCCGCACGCGGCCGAAGCCGAGATCGATGCGCCCGTCCTTGAGGGCGGCGATCTGCTCGACCGACATCATCTCGCGGAACTCGATGCCGAGCTCCGGCCAGCGGACCCGCATGCGGCGGACGAGGTCGGGAATGCCGCTGTAGAGCGTCGAGCCGACGCATCCGATGATGAAGATCTCGCGCCGCGACAGCGCGATGCGGCGCGTCTGCTCGCGAATGTGCTCCATCCGCGTGATCATCTGGCTCGCCTGCTCGTAGAAGAAGCGGCCGGCCTCGGTCAGCGCCAGCGGCCGGCTCGACCGGTCGATCAGTACGGCGCCCAGGCTCTCTTCGAGTTGCTGGATCTGCCGGCTGAGCGGCGGTTGAGCGATATGCAGCACCTCTGCAGCCCTCGAGAAATTGCGCTCGCGTGCGACGGCGACGAAGTAGCGAAGCTGGCGCATGTCCATGGCACTATACCTTCTAGGTATCGATATCGACCGAGATAGTCTTGGACTGTTTGTCGGCTCAAAGCTAGCGTTTGCCATAGGAAGTTCGGAGGAAAGTTCCGTGAATTCTGGCATCCGCATCATCGAAATCGATACCATCCTGCTTGATGTGCCAACCATCCGGCCGCACGCGCTGTCGATGGTGACGATGAGCGGGCAAACGATGATGGTCGTCAGGCTGCGCTGCTCCGACGAGGTCTCGGGACTGGGCGAAGGCACCACGATCGGCGGTCTCGCCTATGGCGCCGAAAGCCCCGAAAGCATGAAGCTTGCGATCGACCAGTACATCGCGCCGCTGCTCATCGGCGCCGACGCGACGCGCGTCGCGCTTGCCATGGACAAGGTCAATGCGGCGGTGAAGGGCAACCACTTCGCCAAATGCGCGGTCGAAACCGCCCTTCTGGACGCACAGGCACGCCGCCTTGGCCTGCCGCTCTCGGAACTGCTCGGCGGTTCCAGGCGTGACAGCCTGCCGGTGGCCTGGACA
Source organism: Aminobacter sp. P9b (assembly GCF_045345995.1). NCBI lineage: Bacteria > Pseudomonadati > Pseudomonadota > Alphaproteobacteria > Hyphomicrobiales > Phyllobacteriaceae > Aminobacter > Aminobacter sp. P9b. Next base: position 970,675 of record NZ_CP150082.1, read on the forward strand.
CTGGCTTCGGGCGATACCGCCAAGGATATCGAAGAGGCCCAGCGCATGCTGGAGGCCCGCCGCCACAAGGATTTCAAGCTGAAGATCGGCAAGCGACCGGTTGACCAGGACGTCGCGCATGTGGCGGCGATCCGCAAGGCGCTGCCTGATTTCGCCAGTGTCCGCGTCGACGTCAACATGGCCTGGCGCGAACGCGAGGCGGCCCATGGCATTGCGGCATTGGCCGACGCCGGCTGCGTGCTGGTCGAGCAGCCTGTCGCCGGCGTCGAGCCGCTCGCCCGGCTGCAGGCGAAGTCCCGCATCGCGCTGATGGCCGACGAGATACTGACCGGACCCGAAAGCGCGCTGGCCGCGGCATCGAAGCACGCCGGCGACGTGTTCTCGGTCAAGATCGAGCAGGCCGGCGGCCTGTTCGCCGCATCGAAGGTGATCGCGGTGGCCGAAGCGGCAGGTATCGCCGTCTATGGCGGCACGATGCTTGAAGGACCGATCGGCACGATCGCCGCAGCACACCTGTTTGCCGGGGTTCGCAGTCTCGACTGGGGCACCGAATTGTTCGGCCCGCTGCTCCTGACCGAGGAACTGCTGACCGAGCCGCTCGGCTACGCCGACTTCGAGCTCAGGGTTCCGACAGGGCCTGGCTTGGGAATCGAATTGGATGACGCGGCGGTGAACCGCTTCCGTCGCGACCGGGCCGGTGCGCCCGCGTCCTTGCGCGTGGTGAGGTGAGGTCATGCTGTTTCATGTCGAAATGACCGTCAACCTGCCGCACGATCTGCCCAAGGACCAGGCCGACCGACTGAAGGCAACGGAGAAGGCGCAGGCCCAGGAACTGCAACGCAGCGGCAAGTGGCGCCATCTTTGGCGCGTCGCCGGCCAGTACGCCAATGTCAGCGTCTTCGACGTCAGCGGGCCGGGCGAACTGCATGAAATCCTGTCCGGGCTGCCACTTTTTCCGTTCATGCAGATCGAAGTGAAGGCGCTCTGCCGGCATCCGTCGGCGATCGCCGACGACGGCGCATAGGCGCCGACAGGGGCTCCCTTCCGCGCAGGTAGAGCGGGAGCAAGGGAGCGAGTTTAGTCAACGCGCAGCAATGCGAGCCAGAAAGGGAGGTTCCCATGTCCAGCAAGCTTATCGAAAAGTCCGTCATCGACGATCTCGCCAGCCGTGCCAGCGGTCTCGACCAGCCGGGCGGCGACCAGCGCCTGAAGAGCATCGCCAACCGGCTGCTCGGCGACCTGTTCACCGCCATCGACGATCTCGACATCAGCATGAACGAGGTCTGGAGTGCCGTCGCCTATCTCGGCCAGGCGGCGCGCAACAATGAACTCGGCCTGATCGCCCCGGGCATCGGCCTCGAGCATTTCCTCGACCTGCGCCTCGACGAGGCCGAGCGCCGCGCAGGCCTCGCCGGCGGCACCGCCCGCACCATCGAAGGACCGCTCTACATTGCCGGCGCACCGCTCTCCAAGGGCACTGCGCGGCTCGACGACGGCTCCGACAAGGGCGAGGTCGTGTTCATGCAGGGCCAGGTCCGCGACCAGAATGGCAAGCCTGTCGCCGACGCCATCGTCGACGTCTGGCACGCCAACACGCTGGGCAACTATTCGCATTTCGACCCCCAGCAGCAGGCCTACAACCTGCGCCGCCGCATCCAGACCGATGCCGAGGGGCGCTACAGCTTCCGCTCGATCATGCCGAGCGGCTATGCCACGCCTCCTGGCGGCTCGACCGAACAGCTGATGTTCGCCTTCGGCCGCCATGGCCACCGCCCGGCGCACATCCACTTCTTCGTCTCGGCGCCCGGCTACCGCCACCTGACGACGCAGATCAACATCGAAGGCGACGAATACCTGTTCGAGGATTTCGCTTTCGGTACCCGCAACGACCTCATCCCCCCGGTCGCCCGCATCAGCGACCCCAAGGTGCTGGCCGAACGCCAGGTGCAGGAGCCCTTCGCCTCGATCGACTTCGACTTCGTGCTGATGCCTGAAGTGGAAGGCGTGACGGACACCGTGGTCGAGCGCGAACGCGTCAGCGCCTGATGTCGGATCGGGCGCGCCAAGCGGAGGCGGCGCGCCACCTTTGTGGAGGAATGCAACATGCTGGACTCAAACCTTGATCGGCACATCGAAGACAAGCTCGATGCGGCCGTCGTAGACGACCCCGCCACCGGCGCCTATCGCTGCCGTCGCGACATCTTCACCGACCCCGACCTGTTCGAGCTGGAAATGCGCCACATCTGGGAGGGCAACTGGGTCTATCTCGCCCATGAAAGCCAGATCCCGAACGCCAACGACTTCCTGACCGGCCATATCGGCCGCCAGCCGATCGTCATCTCGCGCGACAAGAAGGGCGAGCTGCACTGCTTCCTCAACGCCTGCTCGCATCGCGGCGCGATGGTGTGCCGCCACAAGCGCGGCAACAAGAGCACCTACACCTGCCCGTTCCACGGCTGGACCTTCTCCAACAGCGGCAAGCTGCTCAAGGCCAAGGACCCCGACGGTGCCGGCTATCCCGAGCAGTTCAACAAGAACGGTTCGCACGACCTGACCAAGGTGGCGCGTTTCGAGAGCTATCGCGGCTTCCTGTTCGGCAGCCTGAATGCCGATGTGCTGCCGCTCGAACAGCATCTTGGAGAAGCCGCCAGGATCATCGACATGATCGTCGATCAGTCGCCCGACGGGCTCGAAGTGCTGCGCGGCGGCTCGACCTATGTCTATGACGGCAACTGGAAGCTGCAGACCGAGAACGGCGCCGACGGCTACCATGTCTCCTCAGTGCACTGGAACTATGCGGCGACCACCAATCACCGCAAGGATGCGCTGGCCGCTGCTGCCGGCGTCGACGTCACCCGTGCCATGGACGCCTCGTCCTGGGCCAAGCAGGGCGGCGGCTTCTACTCCTTCGAGCACGGCCATCTCCTGCTCTGGACCCGCTGGAGCAATCCGGAGGACCGGCCACTTGCCGAGAAGCGCGGCGAACTGACCGAGAAGTTCGGCCAGTCCTGGGCCGACTGGATGATCGACCGTTCGCGCAACCTCTGCCTCTACCCCAACGTCTACCTGATGGATCAGTTCTCCTCGCAGATCCGCATGTACCGGCCCATCTCGGTCGACAAGACGGAAGTCACCATCTACTGCATCGCGCCCAAGGGCGAGGGTGCCGAGGCACGTGCCCGCCGCATCCGCCAGTACGAGGACTTCTTCAACGCCTCCGGCATGGCCACGCCCGACGACCTCGAGGAGTTCCGCTCCTGCCAGATCGGCTACCAGGCGCGGCAGGCGGCGTGGAACGACCTCAGCCGCGGCGCCACGCACTGGATCGAGGGCGCCGACGAAGGCGCCAAGGCAATCGGCCTCAAGCCGCTGCTGTCGGGCGCCAAGACCGAGGACGAAGGCCTGTTCGTCATCCAGCACAAATACTGGAAGGAAACGCTGGAGAAGGCGGTCGGCAAGAACCCGACTGACTGACGGCAACTGATCGGCGAGCCCGGCTCGCCGCCTTTCAAGCATCAAGCCCGCACGGCGCGGTCCGAGAACGGTCCGCGGAAGGAGACGTCATGACCATTTCACGCCAAGAGGTGGAAGAGTTCCTCTATCGCGAGGCCCGATTCCTGGACGACAGGCAGTGGGACGAATGGCTCGCGCTCTACGCCCCGCATGCCGAGTTCTGGATGCCGTCCTGGGACGACGATGAAACGCTCGTCGAGGACCCGCAGACCGAAATCTCGCTGATGTACTACCCGACCAAGCAGGGGCTGGAGGATCGCATCTTCCGCATCCGCACCGAGCGCTCCAGCGCCACCAGCCTGCCGGAGCCACGGACCATCCACCACATCTCCAATGTCGAGATCCTGGAACAGGATGCGGAGAAGCTTGAGGTCCGCTTCAACTGGCTGACCTTCAACTTCCGCTACAAGACCACCGATTCCTACTACGGGGCGTCATTCTACACGCTTGAGGTCGGCGACGGCGGGCTGAAGATCGCCCGCAAGAAGGTCGTGCTGACCAACGACTACATCCACCACGTCATCGACATCTACCACGTCTGAACAGGCCAGGGAGGATCGCGCCATGGCACACAGGATAGCTTTGAATTTCGAAGACGGCGTCACCCGCTTCATCGAATGCGACGGCAATGAGGTCGTGGCCGATGCGGCCTATCGGGCCCGGCTCAACATTCCGATGGATTGCCGCGACGGCGCCTGCGGCACCTGCAAGAGCAAGTGCGAGTCGGGCCGCTTCAGGATGGGCGACTACATCGAGGATGCCCTCAGCGAGGACGAGGCATCGGAGGGCTATGTGCTGACCTGCCAGCTTCGGCCGGAAAGCGATTGCGTCATCAGCATTCCGGCCACCTCGGCGCTGTGCAAGAGCGGACCGACGGCATTTGAGGCTGAGCTCGCCGACGTGCGCAAGCTTTCCGACACCACCATCGGCTTCACCGTCGCCCTCGACCAGCCGGATGCCCTGAGCTTCCTGCCCGGCCAATACATGCAGGTCTCGGTTCCAGGCACCAGCGAGAGCCGCGCCTATTCGTTCTCGTCCTGCGTCTCGGGCGGCCGTGCCGACTTCCTGGTCCGCAACATCCCTGGCGGACTGATGTCGACCTACCTGTCCAGCCAGGCGGCGACCGGCGACCGGCTCACGCTGCGTGGTCCCGTGGGTGCGTTCTACCTGCGCGAACTCCGCCGGCCGACGCTGTTCCTAGCCGGCGGCACCGGTCTCGCCCCCTTCCTCGCCATGCTCGAATATCTGGAAGAGCAGGGCGGCCCCGCTCACCCGGTCAGGCTCGTCTACGGCGTCACCCGCGACGTCGACATGGTCGAGGTCGAAAAGCTCGAGCGTTTTGCCGGGACGATGGAGGATTTCACCTTCGACGTCTGCGTGTCCGACACGGCGAGCACGCACAGCCTGACCGGTTTCGTCACCGACCATTTCGGCGCCGCCGATCTCAACGACGGCGAGGCCGACGTCTATCTCTGCGGCCCGCCGCCGATGGTCGACGCGGTCAAGGCGCATTTCGACAAGATCGGGGTCAAGCCTGCCGCCTTCTACCACGAGAAGTTCGTGGCCGCGGAGGCAGCGATATGAACGGCCGGGCGGAGCGTTTCGCCGGCAAGGCGATGGTCGTCACCGGTGCCGCCCAAGGCATCGGCCGCCAGGTGGCGATCGAGGCGGCGGCCGAGGGTGCGCATGTAGCGCTTGTCGACCGCTCCGAACTGGCCAGGGAGGCCGCAGCCGAGATCGTCGCCAGCGGCGGCAAGGCCGTTGCGATCCTGGCCGACCTCGAGAGCTGGCAGGGCGCGGCAGGCGCGATCGAAGAAGCGCGCACCGCTCTCGGGCGCGTCGATGTGCTGGTCAACAATGTCGGCGGCGCCATCTGGATGCGGCCGTTCGAGCATTTCGACGAGACGCAGATCGAGGCGGAGATCCGCCGCTCGCTGTTTCCGACCATGTGGTGCTGCCGCGCCGTGCTGCCGCTGATGATCGAGGCCGGCGGCGGGTCGATCGTCAACGTCTCGTCGATCGCCACGCGCGGCATCAACCGCGTGCCCTATTCGGCGGCCAAGGGCGCGGTCAACGCGCTGACCGTATCGCTGGCCATGGAGAACGCCGAGCGCGGCATCCGCGTCAACGCGGTCGCGCCCGGCGGCACGGATGCACCGGTGCGCCGCATCCCGCGCAATGACGCTGCCCAGGACGAACGCGACAAGGCCTGGATGCAGGCGGTGGTCGACCAGACCAAGGCCACCAGCTTCATGAAACGCTACGGCACGCTCGCCGAGCAGACCAACGCCATCCTGTTCATGGCCTCGGACGAGGCCTCCTACCTCACTGGCACCATCCTGCCGGTCGGTGGCGGCGACAGCGGCTGAAAACACGGCGACGCCGGGCAGCAAGCTCGCGCCGCCGACCCCACAGACAAAGGCCGGCGTTGCCGGCCGATCGACTTCCTACAGGAGAAATACACGTGCTCAATTCTAGACTGGACATTCGGCAGCTGCTCGACGAGCGGCCTGTGAGTGGCCTGCAGCTGCGGGTTTTCTTCCTGTGCTTTCTCGTCGCGCTGCTTGACGGTTTCGACACCCAGGCCATCGCCTATACGGGGCCTGCCATCGCCAAGGCCTTCGGCATGTCGCCCGGCGACATGACCTACATCTTCATTTCCGGCACGCTGGGCATGGCGCTTGGCGCCATGGGCCTCGGCATGATCGGCGATCGCATCGGCCGCCGCGTTGCCATCCTGGGTTCGATCGTGCTGTTCGGCGTCTTTTCGCTGGCCATCGCGTTTGCCCAGTCGCCGACCCAGATCGTGGCGCTGCGCTTCCTGACCGGCCTCGGCATGGGCGGTGCGACACCGGTCCTGCTGGCGATGGCCGCGGAATACAGCCCGTCGCGCCTGCGCGGTGCGGTGCTCACCGGCGTGCTCCTGGGCCTGCCGGCCGGCGCCATGGTCGGCGGCGTGCTCGCCGCCGGCTGGATGCCCGTCATCGGCTGGCAGGGCATCTACATCGTGGGCGGGGCGATACCGCTCGTCGTGCTGCTGATCTGCCTGGCGTTCCTGCCGGAATCGGCCCAGTTCCTCGCCTCGCGCGGCCGGCCCGAAGACATCTCCCGGGCTCGCAGTCTCGTCGCCCGCATCGCCGGCAAGCCGATTGCCGATGACACGACCTTCGTCGTGCCGCCTGCGGCCGGCAAGGGCTCGGTCAGCGCGCTGTTCACGCCGGAGTACCGCACCAGCACCATAGCGATCTGGGCCATCTATCTGTTCAACTGGATCGCCTGGTTCATGTTCCTGCTGTGGCTGCCGACGGTGTTGACCGGCATGGGGCTCGACCAGCCGACCGCCGCGCTGGGAACGGTCATCGTCAACGCCGCCTTCATCGTCTTCGCCATTCCGCTGTCGATCTTCCTGCCGCGCATCGACATCCGCCGCACGCTGACGGCGATGTTCATGATCGGCATCGCGGTCTGCGCCGGGTTGGCCCTGGTGAACACCAACTGGACCCTGGTCTTTGCGCTCGTCGCCGCAGCCGGCTTCGGCATCGGCGGCCAGCAGATCGCGCTGAACTACCTCATCTCCAGCACCTATCCGACCGAGCTGCGCGCCACCGGTACCGGCTGGGCGATCGGCATCGGCCGCACCGGCGCCATCGTCGGCTCGGCGGCGGGTGGCTGGCTGCTTCAGGCCGGAGGAACCAGCGGCTACTTCGCCGGTCTTGCCGTGCCGCTGATCCTTGCGGCTGTCGCTGTCGTGCTGGTGCGCACGCGCCGGCAGGCACCGGCCGAGGCCTTTGCCGGAGGCCATTGAACCATACCGCCGTGGGGCTCGGGCGCGACCCGGTCCCCACGTCGGATAGCGGCCGAGGCTGATGCGAGGGGGAGGCCCCGCACGACGACTGTCCAATGAAAAACAAAACGGAGGAGTACGACATGACCAAGTTCAAGCCGACGACGCAGACCATCGCCATGACGCGCAGGAATTTTCTCGGCGCAACCGCAGCCGGAGCCGCGGGCCTGGCCCTCGGATTCCCCAAGCCGGCAATCGCCCAGGGCGCGCCGCTCAAGGTCGGGCTGATGCTGCCCTTCAGCGGCACCTACGCCAAGCTCGGGCAGTTCATCGAAAACGGCTTCAGCCTCTATGTCGAGCAGAAGTCGGGCATGCTCGGCGGCCGCAAGGTGGAGTTCATCCGCCTCGACGACGAGTCCAAGCCCGAGACCGCGACCGACAACATGAACAGGCTGGTCAGCCGCGACAAGGCTGACGTCGTCATAGGCACCGTGCATTCCGGCGTCGCCATGGCGATGGTGAAGGTGGCGCGCGACACCGGCGTGCCTCTGATCATCCCGAATGCCGGCGCCGACGAGGCCACCGGCCCGCTCTGCGCGCAAAACATCTTCCGCACCTCATTCTCCAACTGGCAGCCGGCGCATCCGATGGGCAAGGTCGTCCACGACGACGGCCACCGCAATGTCGTGACCATCACCTGGCGCTACACCGCCGGCCAGCAGATGGTCGGTGCCTTCACCGAAGGTTTCGAGGCGGCAGGCGGCACGGTCGTCGACGCGCTGACGGTGCCCTTCCCGGAAGTGGAGTTCCAGGCGCTGATCACGCGCATCGCCACGCTCAAGCCCGACGCGGTGTTCGCCTTCTTCGCCGGCGGCGGGGCGGTGAAATTCGTCACCGACTATGCCGCTGCGGGCCTTAAGGGCAAGATCCCGCTCTACGGCACCGGCTTCCTGACCGACGGCACGCTGAAGGCGCAGGGCGACGCCGCCACCGGCATCCGCACTACGCTGCATTATGCCGACGATCTCGACATTCCGGCCAACAAGTCCTTCCTGTCCGCCTTCCAGGTCAAGACCGGCGAGGCAGGCGACATCTATGCCGTCCAGGGCTTTGACGCGGCGGCGCTGCTGGAGGCGGGCCTTGCGGCTACCGGCGGCGACGCTTCGGCGCGCGAGGCGCTGTTCGGTGCCATGGCAGGTGCCCGGATCGACAGCCCGCGCGGGCCGCTGAGCTTCTCGGCCGCGCACAATCCGATCCAGAACATCTACCTCCGCGAGGTCCGCGACGGGCGCAACGCGTTGGTGTCGGTCGCCGGCGAGGCGGTGCAGGACCCCGCTCGCGGCTGCCGCATGGCCTGAACGGCGGGCGCAACTGCGCCCGCTTGCCTCCTTCGGACATGGAGACCGTCATGGATATCGGCACTTTTGCCATCCAGCTCCTCAATGCCGTCCAGTATGGGCTCGTGCTCTTTCTCGTCGCGAGCGGCCTGACCCTGGTTTTCGGCATCCTCGGAGTGATCAATCTCGCGCACGGCGTGTTCTACATGCTGGGCGCCTATCTCGCCTGGTGGCTGACAGTGGCGACCGGTAATTTCGCCGTCGGCATCGTTGGTGCCTTCGCCATCAGCTTCGTCATCGGACTGGCACTGGAGAGCGTGTTCATCCGCAGGCTCTACGGCCGCGATCATCTCTCGCAGGTGCTGCTCAGCTTCGGCCTGATCCTCGTCGTCGACGAACTGCGCCAGATGGTGTTCGGCCGCGACGTGCAGTCGGTGCCGCTGCCGGAATGGCTCTCGGGTTCGCTGCCGCTGACCGACGTGCTGAACTATCCCGTCTACCGGCTCGCCGTCAGCCTGCTTTGCCTTGGTGTCGCGGTGGCCATCTTCCTGGTCATCCGCCGCACCAGGATCGGGATGGTGGTGCGGGCCGGGGCGGAGAACCGCGAAATGACCCGTGCGCTCGGCATCCCGTTCGACAGCGTCAACCGCTACGTCTTTGCCGTCGGCATTGCGCTCGCCGCACTCGCCGGTGCGGTGATCGCGCCGATTTCCACCGTCTATCCCGGCATGGGTGACGGCATGCTCATCCTGTCCTTCGTCGTGGTGGTTCTGGGCGGCATCGGCTCGGTGCCGGGCGCAGCCATCGGCGCGCTGCTGATCGGCCTGATCGACACCTTCGGCAAGGTGTTCATGCCGGAGCTGGCCGGAATCCTCGTCTACGTACTGATGGCCGTGGTCCTGGTGGTTCGCCCCACCGGCATCCTCGGCAAGCGGGAGGTTTGAGATGCACCCCCTGTCTTCACGTACCCATCTGGCGCTGCTTGCAGCCGTTGTTGCGGCGGCGATGCTTCCGGCGCTGGTCCCCGACTACTACGTCCAGTTCGCGGCCAAGGTGCTGATCCTCGGCACGTTGGCCATGGCGCTGAACCTCGCCGTCGGCTTCGGCGGTCTCGTCAGCCTCTGCCACGCCGCGTTCTTCGGCCTGGCCGGCTATGTCCTCGTGCTGGCGGCACCCGAATATGACGCGCCGTCGCTGCTGCTGACGCTTCCGCTTGCCGTTGGCGTCACCGTGCTCGTGGCGCTGGTCATCGGCGTGCTGTCGCTGAGGACGCGCGGCGTCTATTTCATCATGGTCACGCTCGCCTTCGGCGAGATGCTGTTCTTCCTGTTCCATGACACGCCGATCGGCGGCGGCTCGGATGGTCTCTTCCTCTATGTGAAACCGGTGCTGGCGTTCGGCGAGACGATCCTCCTCGACCTCGACAATCCGGTGACCTTCTACTTGGTGGCCTTGCTGATGACTGCCGGTTGCTGGTGGTTCATCCGGCACCTGCTGTCGACGCCGTTCGGCGATGCGCTGACGGCAGCGCGCGACAACGAGCGGCGGGCGCTTGCGCTCGGCATCCCGGTGTTCCGCGTCCGGCTCATTGCCTTCGTGCTGTCCGCAGCGCTGGCGGGTCTTGCCGGCTATCTCTCGGCCGCCCAGTTCGGCTTCGTCGCGCCGCAGATGCTCGGCTGGCATCTCTCCGCCACCGCCCTGGTGATGGTGGTGCTCGGCGGCACGCGCCGGGTCGCCGGGCCGCTCGCCGGTGCCTTCGTCGTGACCGGGCTCGAGGAGGTGCTGAAATATTTCATCGACGATTGGAAGCTGGTCTACGGGCTGATCGTCATCGCGCTTGTTCTGGTTGCGCCCGGCGGCCTGCAGGACCTTGCGCGGCTGGCCGGCTTCGGCAGGCGCGCCAGCACGCCTGCGCTCAAGCTGAAGGAGGCGAACAATGTCGGCTGACATCCTCGAAGCCCGTGGCCTCGGCAAGCGCTTCGGCGGGCTTGCCGCCTGCTCGGACGTTTCCCTTAGTGTCCGGGAAGGCGAAATCCATGCCGTCATCGGCCCCAACGGCGCCGGCAAGTCGACGCTCATCAACCTGCTGTCGGGAGACCTGAGGCCGACCGACGGCGCCATCCTGCTCGACGGCCGCGACGTCACCGCAAGCGGTCCGAACCAGCGCTGCCAGGGCGGCATCGGCCGCTCATACCAGAAGACCACGATCTTTCCCGAGCGTACTGTGTTCGACAACGCCCGGCTGGCTGCCCAGGCGACACGGCCCGGCGCCCTTGCCATGCGCTGTGACGGCAAGCGCCGTGCCGCCGTAAGTGAAGCGGCCCTTGCAGCGCTTGCCGAGGTTGGTCTCGAAGGTCGCGCCGACACCCCGGCTCGATCGATGAGCCATGGCGAGCAGCGGCAGCTCGAGGTCGCCATGGTGCTGGCGACCGCGCCCCGGCTGGTGCTGCTCGACGAACCGCTTGCCGGCATGGGGCACGCCGAGGCGCGCCGGATGACGGGACTGATCGCATCGCTGAAGGCGGGCAGGGGCGTTCTCTTGGTCGAGCACGACATGGACGCGGTTTTCGCCATCGCCGACCGGCTCACCGTCATGGCCGACGGCAAGGTCATCGCCTCGGGCACGGTCGAGGCCGTCAGGCGCGACCCGGTGGTGCGCGCCGCCTATCTCGGAGAAGCGGAGGAAGTCGCATGAACATGCTCCTGACAGTCGATCGGCTGGAGAGTTTTTACGGGCCGAGCCAGATCCTTCACGGCGTAAGCCTGGCCGTGAAGCCCGGCGAACAGGTGGCGCTCATCGGCCGCAACGGCATGGGCAAGACGACCTTGCTGCGCTCGCTGATGGGGCTGGTGCCGCGCGTCCAGGGAACCATCGACCTGAACGGCAGCTCGATCCGCGGCAAGAAGCCGGAGACCATTTCGCAGGCGGGCGTCGCCCTCGTGCCCGAGGGGCGCGGGGTCTTCGGCTCGCTCACGGTGATCGAGAACCTCACCATGGCGTCCCGCGCCGGCCGCGACGGCAAGCGCGGCTGGACGCTGGACCGCGTGCTGTCGGTGTTTCCGCGGCTCGCCCAGCGCCGCGGCAATGGCGGCCACCAGCTTTCCGGTGGCGAGCAGCAGATGCTGACCATCGGCAGGGCGCTGATGACCAATCCGGAGATCGTTCTCATCGACGAGGCGACGGAGGGGTTGGCGCCGCTGGTGGCGGACGAGATCTGGAAGACGCTCGCCGTCATACGCGGCGAAGGCATCGCCACTATCGTCGTCGACAAGGACATCAAGAACCTGTCGAAGGTCGCCGACCGCATGGTCGTGATGTCGAAGGGCGGCATCGAGTTCGACGGCACGCCCGCCGATCTGCTGGCGCAGCCCGAGCTTCTCGAACGCCATCTCGGCCTGCACTAGGGCGCGCATCATGTCCTTCGCCAGAACCAACGGCATCGTCCTTCATTATCGCCGTATCGGCCGCCGCGGCGGAGCGAGGATCGTCTTTGTCAATTCGCTCGGGTCGGACATCACGATCTGGGACGATGTCGCCGATGAACTCGGCGCCGATTTCGACCTGCTGTTCTATGACAAGCGCGGCCACGGGCTGAGCGAAGTGTCGCCGGCTCCCGGCGGCATCGCCGATCATGCGAACGACCTTGTCAGCCTGCTCGACCACGTCGGATGGGATAGCGCGGCCGTCTGCGGCCTGTCTGTTGGCGGGTTGATCTCCATGCAACTCGCGGTGCGCGCGCCGGCGCGGGTGAGCAGGCTGGTATTGATGGACACGGCGGCCAGGATCGGCTCGCTGGACGCATGGAACGTCCGCATCGACGCGGTGTTGCAGCAGGGCGTGGCGGCAATCGGCGACCAGATCATGGAGCGCTGGTTTTCGCCCGGCTTCCGCAACGGCGAGCCCGACGCCTTTGCCGGATGGCAGCGCATGCTGGAGCGCACGCCGGCCGCCGGCTACGCCGACACCTGCAGGGCGTTGCGCGATGCAGACCTGACCGAGACGATCGGCGGCATCTCCGCCCCGACGCTGGTCATCGCCGGCGCCGAGGATCTTTCTACCCCGCCTGAGTTGGTCGCCGACACGGCGCGGCGAATACCCGCAGCGGCTTTCCGCACGATTGCGGGTGCCGGTCATCTGCCGTGCATTGAGCGTCCGGTCGAAGTGGCCAGTCTGCTTCGCGAGTTTCTTTTCCAAGGACGGCGGCTCCACGTCGCCGAACAGGGCGGCCGAGTGGCCGCATACCAGGAGTGACAAGATGAACACGGCAGTCTCTTCCCAGGAGCTGAAGTTGATCCGCGGCGACCATCTCGACGGGACCATTTATTCGGGCGGCTGGAAGCGCACGACGCAAGCCGCCGACATCATCGAACCTGCGACAGGTTCCGTGCTTGGCCGCATCGGCATGGCATCCCCGGCAGACGTCGCGCAGGCGTCGGAAACCGCGGCGAAAGCCCAGAAGGATTGGGCCGCGGCAAGCTACGACACCAGGGCGGCGGTCATCCGCAAGGCCGCCGGCATGCTCGAGCTGCATTTCAGCGACGTGGTCGAATGGCTGATCCGCGAGAGCGGTTCGGCGCGCGGCAAGGCGGAGTTCGAGACGCAACTCAGCATCAAGGCGCTGAACGAAGCCGCCGCACTCGCCTCGCAGCCGCAAGGTCTCGTGCTGCCGTCGGAAGCCGGCCGGATGAACCTCGCCCGCCGCCGTCCGCTCGGCGTCGTCGGCGTCATCTCGCCGTTCAACTTCCCGCTCTATCTCGCCATGCGGGCCGTCGCGCCGGCGCTCGCCGTGGGCAATGCGGTTGTGCTCAAGCCAGATCCGCGCACGGCGGTCTGCGGCGGGCTGGTCTTTGCCACGCTGTTCGAAAAGGCCGGCCTGCCGGAAGGCCTCATCCACGTGCTGCCGGGCGCCGGCGACGCGGGTGCCGCGCTGGTTGCCGATCCGAACATCGCGATGATCCAGTTCACCGGTTCGACCAAGGCCGGCCGTATCGTCGGCGAGAATGCCAGCCGGCATCTCAAGAAGGTGTCGCTCGAACTCGGCGGCAAGAACACGCTGGTCATCCTCAAGGACGCGGACCTCGAGCTGGCGGTGAAGAATGCCGCCTGGGGTGCCTGGTTGCACCAGGGCCAGATCTGCATGTCGTCCGGCCGCATCCTGGTCGAGGCGCCGATCCTGGAGGCTTTCACCGAGGCGCTGGCACGGAAGGCGAAGAGCCTGCCTGTCGGCAATCCGGCGACGGACAACGTCGCGCTCGGCCCCATCATCAACAAGGCTCAACTCGATCACATCGACCGGGTGGTGAAAACCACGGTCGATCAGGGTGCCCGACTGATGGCAGGCGGTAGCTATGACAAGCTGTTCTACAGCGCCGTCCGTGCTCGCCGGTGTCAAGCCTGGCATGGCTGCCTTCGAGGAGGAGATCTTTGGCCCGGTCGCCTGCATCACCTCCTTCAGCGGCGACGACGAGGCGGTGGAACTCGCCAACCGCACCGAATACGGTCTGTCCGCGGCAGTGATCTCGCCCAACATCGGCCGCGCCATGGCCATCGGCGACAGGCTGCGCGCCGGCCTGCTGCACATCAACGACCAGACGGTCAACGACGAGGTGATCAACCCGTTCGGCGGCGTCGGTGCGTCGGGCAACGGCACCAGCATCGGCGGTCCCAGCAACATCGACGAGTTCACCCAGTGGCAGTGGCTGACCATCCGCAACACGCCGCCGGCCTATCCGTTCTGAATCAACGTAGGGATGGAAGGGGCCGCTCGTCGGCGCCTTCCATCCCGTAACGCGGTAACCCTAGCTAGCGGTGGTGCAGCACCAGCGGTGCGCCGCCGACGTCGATGACGTCCATGTCATAGCCGAAGACCTGGGCCAGCACGTCGGGCTGCAGCACCTCGGCCGGGGCGCCGTCGGCGACGATGCGCCCGGCCTTCATTGCCACGATGCGGTCGGCATAGACGGCGGCGTGGTTGATGTCGTGCAGAACAACGATGACCGTGCGCTTGTCCTTGTCGGCGGCGGCGCGCAGGTCGCGCATCAGCTGGCGGGCAAACAGCATGTCGAGATTGTTCAGCGGTTCGTCGAGCAGCATGTAGTCGGTGCCCTGGCAGAAGGCCATGGCGACCATGGCACGCTGGCGCTGGCCACCCGAGAGATGGTCGAGGAAGCGGTCGGCAAGGTCGGTCAGGCCGAATTGCTGCAACGCCGCCTCGATCAGCCTCAGGTCGTTGTCGTCGATGCGGCCGCGCTGGTGCGGAAAGCGGCCGAAGCCGACCAGTTCACGCACCCTGAGCCGGCTCGCCACGGCGGGGTCCTGGCGCAGGATGGCGAGCGTCTTCGCCAGTCGGCGGCTCGGCGTCGTGTCCACCGGCAGGCCGTCAACGGAGATGGACCCGCTTTGCAGCGGCTGCAGCCGGGCGATGAGCGACAGCAGGCTCGACTTGCCGGCGCCATTCGGCCCGACCAGTGCCGTCAGCCCGCCCTTGGGCATGGTCAGCGACACATCTTGCAGGATCTGCGTGTCGCCGAGGCGCAGCGAAATATTCTTGATCTCGATCATCGCTTGCTCGTTGTGATCAGCATGGCCAGGAACACGAGGCCCCCCACGAATTCGATGACGACGCCGAGTGTCGCCGCACCCCCAAGCACGTGCTGCAGCACCATCTGGCCGCCGAGCAGCACGATGATGGCAGTCAGCATCGCCGCCGGCAGCAGCAGGCGGTGGCGTCGGCTGTCGATGATGCGCTCGGCAAGCGCCACGACCAGAAGCCCGAAGAAGGTCACCGGCCCGACCAGCGCCGTCGATACCGCCACAAGCGCTGCGACCAGCAGCAGCAGACCGGCGAGCGCCCGGGTCCAGTCGACGCCGAGGCCGGTGGCGCTGTCGGCGCCAAGCGCGACGATGTCGAGCATGTGGCGCAGCCGCCAGATGATGGCGCCGGCTATAAGTGTCACGATCAGGCCGACGGCGACCAGATCCGGTCGCACGGTGTTGAAATCGGCGAAGCTCGAACCCTGGACGACGGCGAATTCGTTCGGGTCGATTACCCGCGCCATCAGCATGGCGAGGCTGCGGAACAGCACGCCGAGCACCACGCCGGTGAGAAGCAGTAGCCCGATGTCGAAGCGCCGCCGCAGCATCGGCAGGAACAGCATCAGCGCCATCGCCATCATCAGCACCGACTCGCCGGCGAATTTCAGCCGCGGGTCGAGCGCGACATAGCCGACGCTGCCGAGCGTCAGCACCAGCGCCATCTGGCCGAACAGGTAGAGCGCGTCGAGCCCCATGATCTGCGGCGTCAGCACCCGGTTCGCCGTCACCGTCTGGAACACTACTGTCGAGATCGCGATGGCCACGCCGACCTGTATCAGCGTCAGCAGGCGCACCGCGCGCAGTTCGAGCGCAAAGCCGATATTGCCGCGCAAGCCGACGGTCATGAAGGCGGCCGCCACGGCCAGCGCCACGGCGGCGAGGATCAGAAGCCGTTTGTCAGGCACGTTGCGCCCGCCCGAACAGGATCCACAGGAACAGCCCCGAGCCGACGACACCTAGCACGGTGCCGACGGGAATTTCGTAGGGGTAGCGGATGACGCGGCCGACGATGTCGCAGGCCAGCAGCAGCGTTGCGCCGGTAACCGCCACCCAGGGCAGGGCGCTTTTCAAATTGTCGCCCATCAGGCGGGACACGAGGTTCGGCACCACCAGCCCGACAAATGGGATCATGCCGACGACCACGACGGCGAGCGACGAAATCACTGCCACCATGACGAGGCCGAGCTGCACGATGCGCTGGTAGTTGAGCCCAAGCCCGACGCTGACCTCGCGGCCCATCGAGGCGATGGTCAGCCGGTCGGCCACCCACCAGGCCAGCGCCACCATGGCGGCGGTAATCCACAAGAGCTCGTAGCGGCCACGCAGCACGCCGGAGAATTCGCCGTTGGTCCAGACGTCGACATACTGCAGCAGGTCGGTCTGCCAGGCGATGAAGGTCACCGCCGCCCCGATGACGCCGCCATAGACGAGGCCGAACAGCGGGATGAGGAATGGCTGCGTCGGCGGCAGCCGGTGGGCGATGCCAAGGAAGATCGACGTGCCGGCAAGCGCGGTCGCACTCGCCGCGAGGGTCTTCGCCCCGATCGAGGCGGTCGGAAACAGCAGCGTCACCGCGAGCACGCCGAGGGCGGCACTCTGGCCCGTGCCGGTGGTGATGGGTTCGACGAAACGGTTGCGAACCAGTATCTGCAGCACGAGCCCGGCAATGGCCAGGCCCGCGCCGGTAAGCACCACCGCCACCGTCCTCGGCAGGCGGCTGACGAGCAGAAGTTCCAGCGCCCCGGCACCGGTTGCGATCCTGTCCAGCGACAGGTCGTCGACGCCGATGCACAGGCTCAGCGCAAACAGCCCGACGAGGCTGGTGGCGACCACCAGCCGGGCGTTGGGCACTGCCGCGGCCATCACTTCGCCTTGGCGAAAGCTTGTTCGATGGTCGAGAGCACGCGGTGCGTCGACTGCACGCCGCCAGCGGCGATGTAGAAGTCGGGCGACGGCAGGAAGATCACCTGCCCCTTCTTCCAGGCGGTCGTCTGCGCCACCAGTTCGTTGTCGAGCGTGGCCTTGGCGCCCTGGTCGCCCGAGCCGATGGCCGCGGCGCGGTCGAGCACGAGCAGCCAGTCCGGGTTGGCCTTGCTGATGAATTCGAACGAGATCGCCTCGCCATGGGTCGCCGTCTCGACATCGGCGACGGCCGGCTCGAGGTCGAGCGTCTTGTGCACCCAGCCGAAGCGCGAACCCGGGCCGTAGGCGGTGATCTTCGGGCCGTTGGTCATCAGGATCAGCGCCTTGCCTTTGCCCTTGACGGCCTGCCTGGCGGCTTCGACGGCGGCGTCCAGCTCCTTGGCGGCGGCGGCGGCCTCGTCGGGCTTGGCGAAGAGGTCGCCATAGGCGGCGAGGCGCGCCTTGGCCTGGGCCACGAGATCGTCGCCAGCCATGGTCATGTCGATGGTCGGCGCAACGCGCGACGTCGCCTCGACCTGCGTCGACGAACGGCCGCCGACGATCACCAGATCGGGCGCAAGCGCGTTCAATGCCTCGAGATCCGGCTCGAACAGCGTGCCGACGACCGTGGCGCCATTGGCGACATCGGCCAGTTCGGGCACGAACAGCTTGTCGGGGACGCCTGCCGGCTGGACGCCGAGTCGGGTCAGGGTGTCGATCGCGGCAATGTCGTAGACGGCGACCTTGGCCGGCACCTTGTCGATGGTCTTCTGACCGGTCGCGGTGGTGATTTCCACGGCCATGGCAGGTGCGGTGGCGATCGCCAGCGCAGCTGCAAGGTTGGCCAGCAGCCGAACATACTTCATCTCGTGTCTCCGTCCTGTGCCGTCGGCGTCGGGTTCATAAAACCTTCGCAGAATACTCTTCTTTGGCACATATCAGAAGCTGCCGGTGCGCAACAAGACGTTATCCCGACTTCTGAGGCGCTTTATTGCTTGCCGGTCGCTGCGCAGCACATTGAAGCAATCGTTGCCGAACCATTCGAGCGAGGCTTCGACCGCCGGGTCGTCGCGCAGCTGGCCGAGGAAGCGCTGATAGTCGACCTTGCCGTCGAACAGCGGCGTCATGCCTTCGCGGCTTCCGGCGGCGGCATAGACATTGGCTGGTTCGAACACCCGGAGGTCCGCGCGCGAGCGCACGTTCTTGAGGTGGTAGTGGCGGATGTGCGGCCGCATCGCGGCATGGGCGGCGACCGGGTCGTCCCCGCCCTCCCAGACATGCAGCGTGTCGAAATTGAGCTTGAATGCCGGGTGGTCGACCTCGGCAACCAGCCGGAGCGTCGACGAGCCGCAGTCCGCAAGCGTGCCCGGATGCGTTTCGGCCAGCAGGTCGAGGTCGAAATCGGCCGCGATCTCCGACATTTCGCGCAGTCGTGCGGTGATGATGCGCCTGACGTCGGCGGGCGTGTCGCGGCTGCCGCGGCTGCCGGCAAAGGTGCGGATCTTGCCGGCCCGCCAGTGCCGGGCGAGGCGGCACAGGTCGACGGTCTTCTTTCGCAGCGCCTCGCCATCGCCGTCGAGCGGCAGGTAGTCGCTGACCATCGGCACATAGAGCCCGAGCTCGGCGAGCCAGTCGGCGTCGCGATGCGGCTGGTAGGCAAGGTTGCGCGCATGCACGCCCCACAGCTCGATGCCCTGGAAGTCGTTGGCGCGGGCCCACCTGGCGATGTCCTCGAGCGAGGCGAGGTGATGGCGAAAGGTGATGGTGCAGAGCGAGATCTTCATTCGGCTGCTCCCAGCAGTTCGGTGGGTATGGTGTCGGGGATGCCTTTCATGGCGCACCATGCCTCGAAGGCCTCACCCAGCCTGGCCTTGATCCGCCTTTCGAGCCCGTCCAGCGTGTCGAGCCGACGGAAGACGTCGTCGGCCAGGCTGCGGTCGCCGGTCTGGGCCAGCTTCATGACGGCATAGTGCAGCGCCTTGAAGTCCTGGATCACCCGCTCGATCTCGTCGCACCAGTGGTCGAAGTCGGCATTGGCGAGCTTCATCTCGCGCCAGAAGAAGGCGAAGCCGTGCTCGTAGGCGTATTTGCGAATCGAGATGACGGGCACCTCGCGAAGTGCTGCGCCGAGATCGGCGAGCTCCGCCCCGTCTCGGCCTTCGAGATGGGCGGTAACGATGCGACGCACGCCGTCGACCAGCGGATTGTGGTCGGGCCGGTAGCAGGCGAGGAAGAAGTCGCGCAGGTCGGCGGCGGCGGGTTTCTGCGCCTCCAGCCGGTCGAAGATGTAGCCGCCGCCGACGGTCGGCTGGCGGATGGCGTGGATGACCTTGTCGCGGGCGATCTGGCCTTCCCAGCGGAAGTCGGGATCGTTGACCTGCCAGATCTTCGGATCGTCGGTCTTCTCGATCATCAGATAGTGCGGGAACGGGTTCTGGTTGAACTTGTTCTCCCGCTCCGGCAGGTGGAACAGGTCGAGCATCACCATCAGGTATTCGCTGTCGCGCTTGCGCTCGAGCAGGTCGAGCATGACGACGATGTTCTGGTCCTTCGACCGCGCCGGGTCGTACCATTCATGCATGGTCACGCCGTAGATCCGCTCATACCAGACGCGGAAGAAGTCGTGGTTGATCGACTTGTCGTGATAGGCGAGCTGCCAGCGCTCGGTGATGGCGAAGCCGGCGTCCCAGACGCTGAAATAGAACGGCCGCTGGTCGATCCCCGAGCGTTTCAGCGCGTCGCAGACGCTGCTGACGACGCAGTGCACCTTGATGTCGATATAGTCCTCGCCGTGCACGCCCTCGCCGGCCGGCTCGGGACGCGCGGCAGGGACACTGGCCTCGCCGGTGAACAGCTGCGCCAGTTCCCGCACCGTCTCGATGTCCTGGCGGTTGATCGCCTCCTCCGGCGCGGGCAGGCCGAATTCCAGTTCCAGGCTGAGGAAGATCTCGAGGATCAGCACCGAGTCGAGATAAAGGTCTTCGTTGAGCCGCGCCTCGGGGCTGAAACGGTCGAGATGGGCATGGTTCATGTGATCGCGCAGCACGGTGCCGATCGCTTCGACGACCTGTTCGGTGTTCATGCCGCGACCTCCCTGGCCAATGCCGTGAACTGTCCCGCGGCATGCTGCGCCGCCACCTCGCGGCGGCTGACCTTGCCGTTGGCCTGGCGCGGGATCGCATCGACCTGGACGATTTCCATCGGCAGCTGGTGGCTGGCGAGGTTTTGGGCGCACCATTGCCGCACGGCTGGGCCGTCCAGCCTTTCGCTGGCGCTGAACAGCAGGCCGACCCGCTCGCCGGCCAGCGTGTCCGCTTTGCGGAAGGCGACGGCGTCGGTGACGGCGGGCATCGACATCACCACGTCCTCGACTTCCCTGGGATAGACGTTGAGGCCGGAAACGTTGATGGTGTCGTCGAGCCGGGAGACGAACACCAGCATGCCATCAGGCCTGTAGTAGCCGAGGTCGCGGGTGGCGACCTCGCCGTTGGGGCCGCTGACGATCACTTCGGACGGTGCCACCGCGCTGTTGCTGCAGGCGACGCTGTGATGCGGCAGCACGAAGCCCATGTCGGCGGCGTCGGTGACGTCGGGATTGACCGCGATGCAGCCGGTTTCAGAGCAGCCATATTGCTGGAACAGATGCGTCGTCCGAGCCCGGACGCGCGCGAACCATGGCTCGGGCAGCACCGTGCCCGATGTCATCGCCGCATGCAGCTTCTCGCCTTCGGGCATCAGGCGCGCCAGCGTGTGCAGCACTGCAGGCGACGAGTAGAGCAATGGCCGCTCGATGTCGCGCAACGTCCGCAGCAGGTATTTCGGATTGCCGGTATCGACGATGATCGGCGTGCGGCCGCGCTTGAGCGCCACCAGTATGCCGCAGATCAGCCCGTAGGAATGCGTCGTCGGGCAGGCGATGAGCGGCGTCATCTCGTCGGACTGTCGGAACGTCGCGACATAGCTCGCCACCTCCGCATCGATATCGGCCCAGCCGCGGGCGATGCATTTCGGTGCGCCTGTGGTGCCGGAGCTCATCTGCAGCAACTGGCCCTGCGAAGCCGGCTCGATCTCGGTCGACAGCGTCTCTGCTTCGAGACTGTTGAAGTACAGCGCATGGCAGCCTGCGGCGACGGCCAGCCGGCGCGCCGCGGCGTGCGGCGTTGCCGGATGGATCGGGAAGACGCTGGCGCCGATGTTGCGGATGGCGAAGAACAGCGCCAGCCAGCCGGCTGTATCGCTGAAGCAGACGGCGTAACGCGCGCGCGCCTTGAGTCCGGCCTGGTCGGCGCTCCGCGCCACCATCTGCTCGAACTTCTGTCGGTCGTAATACCTGTCGTCGATCTGGAGCATCGATTTTCCCTTCAGGCGTCGGGGGTGGAAAGGGTGTTGGTCACGAAATGGCTCGAACGGCCGGTGTTGAGCTTGCTGGCAAGCAGGGCTTCGGCGGCGATCTCGGGACGGGCGAGGCCAAGCTGGGCCTGGCGCGCGCCGAGGTCGTGGACGGCGGCATAGTCGGCCAGCATCTGCCGGACCGTTTTCCAGAAGTCGGCTTCGCGCAGCCCGTAATGGGTCTGCAGCAGGTGCGAAATCTCGGCGAGGTTGAAGATGAACAGCGCGTCCGTCACCAGTTCGCCGAGAGTCTCGACGTCTTCCATCCAGTAGTACTGATCGGGCTGCGCTTCCCGGTAGGCCGCGTCGAGCGCCATGAAATCGGGCACCTTGCCGGGGTCGCGCAGGAAGTGGGGCACGTATTCGACGCTGTCGTGGAAGTCGCGCAGCACCAGCCTCACCGGCCAGCCGTCGCGGTGGACGAGCACCATGTTCTGGCCGTGTGCTTCGGTGGCGATGCCGTGCCCGACCAGCAGGTGCCACACCGGCAGGATGGCGACCTGCAGCAGCTGCCCGAGCCAGGCACGGAAGCCGTGGCGGCGGACCCACTCGTCGATGAACGGCTTGCCGTCGTGCTCGATCGCCATCAGCGCGTTGAACGGCACCGCCTGTTCGCCTTCAGCCAGTACCGAGGTGACGCTGCGGCGCCAGATCGCGGCAAGCTGGCCGGCGAGCGGCCCGTCGCGGCCGGCGATGATGCCGGCATATTCGTCGAGCACGGTCAGCGGGTAGGTCGTCGCAAACAGCGGATCGCCGGCAACGACGGTGCCAAGCCAGCGCGAAATCACCGGTGCGGTGCACACAGAATGCGGCTCGATCGTCCGCAGCGACGACGAGTTGCTCATGTTCATCGACAGCTTGACGTTCGCCGCATCGGGTCGATCCGCATTGAGCAGCGTTCGGATCGACTGGCTCGCCGTGTAACGGTCGCCCACGGTGCCGACGAAACGGGCCGTTTCGTCTGTCAGCCAAGGCACAAGCAGCGTGTCCTTGAGCGCCGTCCACTGCCACGGATGCAGCGGCACCAGCGCGAACTCGTCCCAGCTCAGGCCAAGCTCCGCCCGCCGCCGATCGATCTGGGCAAAGCCTTCTGCGCCGAGCTCGGCGGTCCAGAAGGCGGCTTCGTCTGCTGGCAGGCGCTGGCTTACCTCTTCGCGCCGCACCAGCAGCCAGGCGAGCTGAAAGCTGCTACCCTCTTCGGGGCCGAAGTCGCGGTGGTCGCTTTCGCTGAAACCCGTCCGCGCCTTGAAGCAGGGATGGTACGCATGGCCTTCGTGCAGCGCGCTCTCGAGCGCGGCGAAGCCGAGATCGCGGCGCGAGCCGTGCCGCAGGTTGCGGTCGTTCCAGCTGCAGTGGGCGAGCGTGCTCTGCAGCTCGCCGAGCAGCCGGCACTTGTCGTCTGCGGATGCCGGCAAGCTGGCGACCAATTCGTCCAGCGCAGCCGGGCGCCAGGTGCCATCGCTATCTTCGCTCTCGACAGAACCCGGCGCGATCCGGATGCGGCTGAACGCACCTTCAACGCCGGCGCAGCGAAAGCGCTTGCCCTCATGCGACCATGAGAAGGCAAGCTGGTCGCCGTCGTCGGCAATCGTTGCCGCGACAAGCTCTTCGAACAGCACGGCCTCGACCAGTTGCCTGACGACGCGCTCGTCGGGGCGGCCTGGCAGGTCAAGAGGCAAGGGCACTGCCATCTCCGTGGTAGAGGCCGGTTATGGCGGCGAAGAGCGGGTTGGGCTGGCGGGCGTAAAGCGAGCGCTCGTTGCTGGTCTGCAACTCGTCGACGTCGAACAGCCGGGTCATCAGGTTGGCTTTGAAGGCCACGGTCGGGCGGTCGAGCACGCCGCGGACGAATTCGCGCCCGACCGCGCTGGTCGTCCGCGACAACACCTCCAGCCGGTCCCGCAGCAAGCGCAGCAGGACCTCCTCGTCGATCAGGCCGTCATGTCCCATGCGGGCGACGACCGAGAAGATCTGGTTGACGATCAGGTAGTAGGCAAGGCGATCCTGGATGTCGCGGTCGTCATAATAGAGCGAGGCGATCTCGGCCGCTTCAGGCACATGCAGGCTGAAGCGGGCGCGATAGCGCTTGGAGAGGTAGAAGCCCTGGTTGTCGCGATAGTAGCTGGCACTGGGATAGCCCTGGCTGACGTCGAGCAGGCTGTTCTGCTGGTGCGCCTCGAGCGCCAGGCCGAAGTCGTCGTAGAGGCAAACCAGCGGGTCGAGCGCGCAGTCGAGATAGCGCTGGAACCAGTGTTTGCAGACCAGCTCCGGATGCGTCCCGTCGCGCAGGCACAAAGCCCTGATGATCCGCTCCAGCCGCGACTGTTCGCCCGGCAGCGGCTCGGCGGTGAGTGCGGCGATGGTGATCTTGCCGCGTCCCTTGCAGGCGACGAACGGGTTTTCGCGCAGGATCACCTCGAAGCCGCTTTCGCTGCGACTGGGCAGGTCGAGCGTGATGTAGGCCGGGTCGGCGATCACCTTGAAGCGGCCATCTTCGCTGCCGATGCCCGTGCGCTTGAGCAGCTTGGCCATGGCAACTCCAGCCTCCAGTTCCTTGCGGCTGTTGACCCTGAGCGAATTGGTGATGCGGACCGGCAGCGAGAATTTGAGCATCCATGGCAGGTCTTGATTGTAGACCGTGCGGACCGAAGACGTGGCCGTGAAAGCCGGGCCGGCGGGACCGACCAGTCTCAGCTTGCCGGCTGCCTGCAGTTCGCGGACGCCGACATCGAGCAGCAGCGCTTCGGCCTGCAGCGGGTGCATCGGCAGCAGCATCTCGCCGGGCCGCGTTTCGAGCCCCTCGGGGCCAGCCAGCGACGCGATAATCTCCGGCGCGGTCTCGGCGGCTGCCGACTTGTGGCTGACGATAGAGGCATCCGCGGCGAAGTAGACGAGCTGGAACCTGCCGTGCAGTTCGGGCGCATAGCTCGGCTCCTGCCACGAAGTCATGCCTTGCCGGCTCTTCGGCGTCGGGTGCAGCGAGTGGCCGAACACCAGCGACTGTTCGGCGGCGATGAAGCTGTCGTCGTCCGCGTTGGCATGATGTGCTTCGATGTAGCGCAGCGTCTGTTGGTAGCTTTGCAGCGCCCGGCCAAGCAGTTCGAGTTCGCAGCCGCGCATCGCGTCGCTGCGTTCGTCGTGCAATTGCCTGTAGGCTTCGTGAAGCAGCAGCTGCAGTGCGGCGAACGGTTCGCTGTGGCGCCAGCCGGCGTCGGCCGCCCGGCGGACCCAGGCCTGCCCGAAACGGTGCGGCCCGCACCGGGAATGCGACGCCAACTCGGCGCGCAGCACGAGTTGCTGGGCTGCCAGAACCCACTCGATGCAGTCGACGGGATCCTCCGCGCCGCTCCGGTGCTGGCTCACCCTGCCGGGCGAGATTTCACGGACATAGCAGTTCGCGAAATTCTGGAATGTCGCGTGTTCGGCAACCTGCCGCGGCGTGGGCTTCATCTGTCGTCACCATGTGGTTGGACCGACCGAATGCCTTGCAGCAGCTAGGTATCTGACGGATTTTATCGGAGAACGAAGGCTGGCTGGCCTCAGGCGTTCCACTGGATGGCACGCTCGGGTTCGCGGAAGGCGAAGCGGGCGAGATGGTCGTCGATGACTGCCTTGGTTCGCGCCAGCTGGTCGGCGTCGGACGCGTCCAGCCGGATCGTCAGCGCGGTGCCGTCGGCTTCCAGAACCGCATGGCCGAACGGGAAATGGCATTCGCCATGCCCATCGCCATGGGACACCTCGATCTTGTGGGCGAAGTGCTTGCACAGCTGGGTCAGGTACTTGGCGCCATGTTCGGTTTCGAACGTGCCCGACGATTGAACCATGGTTTCGTTCCCTGTCCGTCGTTGATTTCAACCGGGGTGCCACGGACAAGGCCCGTGGCCACCTGGTTCAGAACTTTGCGGTTGCGCTCAGGCGGAACGACCGGCCCGGCTCCAGCAGCGGTTTGACGTCGCCGAATTCCTGGCCATAGGTCGCCCTGCTGGCGTAGTCCTCGTCGAACAGGTTCTTCACCTCGCCGCGGAAAGTCAGGTTCGGTTTCGATGGCGGCTGGTACTCGACGAAGACGCTGACCACCTCGTGCCCCTCGATCTGCTTCGATCCGGCTGGCACCTTGTCGTAATCGAGGGCGATCTCGACGTCGCCGCCGACCGTCACGCCCCAGTCGTCGAAACGGTGCATTGCCGCCAGTGTGAAGATCTGGCCGACTGGCGTCACCAGGTAGTTGCCGAGGTAGGAATCCGCCGGGTCGCCATCGATGGTGACGTCGATGTTGACGTATTTGACGCTGGCGTGGCCCGAACCCCAGTCGTAGCCGGCGCCGAGCGTGAAGCCCTGGGAACGGACATCATGGGCCTCGATGGCCGTGGTCTTGTAGAGGGCGGCGCGGGCGTCGTAGATGTCTGTGCGGAAAATGCCGCCCTCGAGCGTGAAGCCCTGATAGGTGGCGACCAGTCCGGCCGTGAAGTTGTCCGAGGTTACCGGCTTCGGCCCGGCGCCATAGTCCCAGTTCGGATTGAAGTTGAAGTTTTCCGCCAGCGGCACGCCGGCCCAGACATGCGAATAGCCTGCCTTGGCGGTCAGGAAATCGGGCACGAGGTCGTATTCGCCGGAGATGTTGCCGCTCAGTCCGGCATTGCTCCACTTCTCGCCGGTGACCCCCTCGAACCACTGGTTGTCGCCACGCGCGCCAAAGGAAAGCCGAGTCCGCTCCCATGGCTCCAGCCGAGCCTGGGCGTAGAGGCCGACATTGCTGGCATGCTCTGTACCGGGTTCGAACTTGTCGTCGAGATCGGCAGTGTCCTTGTAGAAATCGAAGCCGGCGGTGATGCTGCCCATGTCGAGCGCGAAACGATTTTCCGCCTTGCCGTTGAAGCTCTCGGTCTTGCCGACACCGGCATAGGTATCCGACTCGGTGCTCGGCGCTACTGGTCTCGGGTAGATGAGCGTCTCCACCTGAGCGCTCGTATAGGCGATCACCACTTTCGGATCCCACCAGCCCTCGGGCGACTCATCGGTATAGGTGAAGACGGTGCTGCTGCGGTCGAGCGTGTAGTCGCGAATATCTGGTTCCCAGGGTTTTGGGGGAACGAGCTTGCCCATGTTCGCACGGAACGGCCGCGGAGCGTCGTCGCGCAGCTGCTCGTGGCTCAGCTCGAAGCGATGGCCGCTTTCCGCTTGGTAGGCAACCTTGCCGAGGCCGCTCAGCAGGTTGGCGCTGGTGCCGTCGATGACGCTGCCATTGCCGGCGGTGAAGTTGTCGCCCTTGGCAAAGTTCAGGTAGCCGAAATATTCGAAGCCGCCTTCCATGCCATAGGCCGACAGGCCTACCGTGGAGGTCTTGCTGTTGAAGTCGTAGGTTCCGGTGACGAGCCCGCCGATGCTCTTGCCCGGCTCGAGCAGATCGCGCGCGTCCTTGGTCTCGTAGGCGATCGCGCCGCCGAGCGCGCCTGGTCCGGCATCGGCCGGTGCAACGCCGGCGTCGACGCTGACGGCCTTGAGCAGCGATGGATCAATCAGGTTGGTCGCGTTGTGGTGGAACACCTTGTTGTTCTGCCGCGCGCCATCGACGGTCACCGCGAGATTGGTCTCCTCGATACCCTGGACATAGACCTTCTGCGACATCGGCAGGGAGCTGCCGACGGCAACCTTCGGCTCGTCGGCAAACACTTCCTGCAGGTCGACCGGGTTCTTCCGCGCCAGGTCTTGCGCCGTGATCTGGACGTTGTTGACCCCGCCTTCGCCGCCCTGGGCGTTGACGTCGATCGTGTTCAAGACGACCGCGCCGTTGGCCGCGACGTTGAGGCCACCTGTCGAAGCGCTTGCCGCCGCCGACTGGATCGACACCGTGTTGGGGCCTGTGAAGCGGTAGTTCAGGCCGCTGCCGGAAAGCACGCTGCCGAGCGCCTGTTCGGCCGAGATGTTGCCTGAGACTGAGGGCGCGCGGGCCGAGCCGATGTCGGCGGTGCCGAATGCGATCTGCAGGCCGGTCTGCGCGGCAAGCTGCTTCAGCGACTGCGCCAGCGGCTGTGCCGGCAGGTTGATGTCGTGCATCTGCGCCGACTGCGCATGGGCGGGAGCGTATGGTGCGGCTGTCACCAGCATGCCTGCGCCCAGCGCCGTTCCCACCAGAAGCCGCCTCAGCAGGCGCCCCGACGCCGCGCTGCCAAAATCCCTGTTGCTCTTGCCCGTCATGCTGGTCCCCAAAAAGCGTGGCGCACCCATCCACCGAGCGCCTTCGATGGTGTGACGCGCGACGGGGCCCGCCGCCTAAAGAGCTGTCTGCAATTTTTCTGAAATAAGTTGGCGCGAGTTCGTCAGGGTCAGGAAATGACGATGACGACGCCCGGCACCCGGCGCACCGTAAGTCCCTGGGTATGCGCCAGGGCTTCGATCGCCGCATGGGCGTCGCGTGTCAGGAACACGGCGGTGATCGGGCTCGCATCATGCGCATGGGTGGTGACCACCAGCCGCTCTGAAACGTAGCGGCCAAGCTCGGCGACGGCACTGCTGAACGGCCGGGCGTCGAACACCACGCGGCCGGTGCGCCAGGCGAGCTCTGTGTCGAGGTCGACATCCGAAGCCGGCTTGGGTGCGCCGCCGCTCAGGTAGCGGGTCTGCTGTCCGGGGGCGAGCGACACCAAGTTGGCGGCAGCGCCGGCATCTCCGCCGGTCACCGAAACGGTTCCCGTCGATACGGTGACCGTGACCTCGCCGGCGATCGAGCGCACGGCATAGGCACCGCCATTCGCGTCGCTGCTGCCGCCAAGCGCCGAGACGCTGAACGGCACGCCTGCGGCCGGCTTGACGGCGAATTCCGCCTCGCCGGCGAGCAGGCTCACCAGGCGTCGGCCAGGCTGGAAATCGACGGCAACGGAACTGTTGGTGTTGAGGAACATCGTCGAGCCGTCGGGCAGGGTGGTCGTTGCCTGCTCGCCCGAACTGGTGGCAAAGTCCGAGCGCATCCATGTGATGACACGCGGCGCGGCGACAGCTGCCACCGAGGCGGCAAGCGCGCCGCCGACAAGGAACGAGCGTCGGTTGACGGGTCGGCGCAGCTTCGGCGTCGCAACCGGCGCGGCAGGCGGGTTGCCGTCGTTCACGCCTTGCAGCAATTGCCAGAATTCCTTTTCGCGGGCGAATGCCTGCGCATGTTCCGGCGACTGCGCGCGCCAGGCGTGGAAACGGTCGAGCTCCTGCCGGCTGAGATTGCCGGCGGTCAGCCGAACGATCCAGTCACGCGCATCAAGTGCGACGCCTCGGTCGATCTCGGATCGTTCTTGCCCTTTGCCCATGCCAGTCACGCGCACGTGCCCGTTTGCTACGGGCACCCCAACCATCTTGCTATCATAGACACGCGAGACGGCACCACGCCTAAGCGTCATGGCAAAATAAATGTTGGCGCAGGACTAACCCTGGCTGTCGCGAAGCTCGGCCAGGCGCTCGACCACACGCCGGATGTGGTAATAGACGGCCTCTTCGCTGATGCCGATCTGGCGCGCGATCTCGCGGTGGGAAACGCCATTGATCCGGTTCATCAGGAAAATGCGCCGGCTCCGTTCGGGCATGTCCTGCAATGCCGCGTCGACGGCGCGCAGCATGTCGCGGCCCATCACGATCCGCTCAGGCGAAATCTCGTCGACCGATTGCCACAACAGGTCGTTGACCTCGGCGTCGATCTCGTTGCGCCGCTGCTGCTTGCGGAAATGACCGATGGCCGCGTTCTTGGCAGCCCGCATGGCGAAGGCGGCGTGATTGTCGATGGAATCGTCATGCCGGACATTGGACAGCCTGATCCAGGTGTCCTGGAGGATGTCTTCCGCGGTCGCGCTGCAGCCGACACTGCCGCGCGTCAAAGCCTCGATGCGGGGGCGCAGCGAGGCAAAGCTCTGAAGTAGCCTGGTGAGTTCCATCTTGCTCACTCTTCTTCACACCAGTTCGTGCTGGCAGGCCGATTCCCCTTGGAAACGGCGGCAACGCAGGCTCCCTAGGCGCTCAGAAAATGTCGTGCAACCCCAATGTCTTAGGGAAACGGGACGCCTGGATTAAAACCTTCCTATTTTTATCATGTTTAGTGTTTGATTCTGCTGCGCTAACTGCGGCGCGACCTGTCGCTCCGGCACGAATTGTCGCAGCACAATGTTGTGAGGGTGTGGCGAATTGGGCACAGCGCGGGCCGCAACCGAAAGGCGATCGCGGCGTTCCGTCGCTCGCCGGCGCTGCCGTGAACGGTCGGTCTAAGCCGAAATAGGAGAAATGCTGCCTGCCCGGTTCTCACGGCAATGGGCAGGCGCGCAACCTCAGCGCCTGAAGTCGATCGGCACGATGATGCTCGTCGGGACTGAGGGCGGCGGCGCCGGGATCGGCGACGACCGGCGCACGAGATTGACCGCGGCCTCGTCGAGGGCCTGGTCGCCGGAGGAGCTCACCAGCCTGACCGAAAGCACGTCGCCATTGGTGTTGAAGGAAAACCGGACGGCGACCGAACCACGGCTGCGCACGTTCTTCGGCTTGTGCCTGTTGAGGTGGGAGTAGACGCGCGACTGCCAGCGCGCCGGCGACATCGCCTTGCCGCCACCCTGGCCCGGCGCGGGTGCACGGGTGCTCTCGGAATTCTGTGCCGATTTTTGCGATGCCTGGCTGCTGGTCGTCGCCGGCTTCTTCTCGACCTTGGCCTGCTTCACCGGCTCCGGCTTCTTTTGCACCGGCTTCTTTTCGCGCACCGGCTTTTCCACCGGCTTCGGCTTCTTGATCTCCGGGCGCGGTTCGGGGATGGCCATCGCCACTTCCGGCAGCGGTGCTTCCACGATGTCGGGCACCACCTCTTCGACGGGCTCGGCCTCGGCGACCTCTTCCAGCGGCTCGGGCGTGTCTTCGGCGACTTCCTCCACGGGTTCGGTCACCGGCTCGACGGGGTCGGGCGTGATGGTTTCGGTCGGCT
Source organism: Aminobacter sp. P9b (assembly GCF_045345995.1). Lineage (NCBI taxonomy): Bacteria > Pseudomonadati > Pseudomonadota > Alphaproteobacteria > Hyphomicrobiales > Phyllobacteriaceae > Aminobacter > Aminobacter sp. P9b. The sequence continues at coordinate 1,001,136 of NZ_CP150082.1, forward strand.
CCTCGACGCTTTCGGCAGCCTGGCTGTCGACGAGGTCGGTCGTATCCTGCGGCACCGCCTCCGGCGCCATCGCCGTCGGCGCAAGGTCGATCAGCACCGCCGATTGCGCCTGCATCTCGTCCAGCATCATCGGCGGCTGCCGCTGGACGTACCAGGCGCCGGCGACGTGGACGCTGACGATCACCATTGCGGCGCCCGACCAGAGCGCCAGTTCGCGGCGGCTCAGGCCGCCGAGGCCGAAGCCGAGATGCGCCGCCGCCGCCGTCATTGCGGCTGGCCTTCGGTGGCGGCCGGCGGTGTCGCCTGAACCTGTTCCAGCCCGACAAGTGCGATCTTGAGATAGCCCGCGCCGCGCATCAGGTTCATCACCTCCATCAACTCTCCATAGTCGACGCCGCGGTCGGCGCGCAGGAAGATGCGGCTTTCCTTGTCGCTCTTCGCCGCCGCGTCCAGCTCTTGTTGGAATGCGGTGCGGGCCACCGCGTTCTGGCCGATCGAGATGCTGAGGTCTTCCTTCAGGGTGACGTAGAGCGGCTCGTCTGGGCGGGGCTGGGCGGTCGCGGTCGACGCGGGCAGGTCGACATTGACGTCGACGGTGGCCAGCGGTGCCGCCACCATGAAGATGATCAGCAGCACCAGCATGACGTCGATGAACGGCGTCACGTTGATCTCATGGTTTTCCTGGAGGTCGTCGTCTTCGGCCGATTGTCTGATACCGCCTGCCATCAGACCCGCTCCTAGACCGCGACTGCCGGGGCGTGTCGACCGTTGGCCGGCGCGGCCACGGCGACCGCATGCGGACGCTCGTGCTGGCTGCGCTGCGGCTGGCGATCGAGATCGCGACTGACGAGGCGCTGCACGCCGGCTGCGGCATCGGCCAGGCCCTGGCGGTAGCCGGTGATCGAGCGGGCGAAGACGTTGTAGACCACCACGGCAGGAATGGCTGCGATCAGGCCGACGGCGGTGGCCAGCAGCGCTTCGGCGATGCCGGGTGCGACGACCGCGAGGTTGGTGGTCTGCGATTCCGAGATGCCGATGAACGAGTTCATGATGCCCCAGACCGTGCCGAACAGGCCGACGAAGGGCGCCGTCGAGCCGATGGTAGCAAGCACGCCGGTGCCGCGGCTGAGGCGGCGGCCGGCCTGCGCCTGGATGCGGATCAGGCGGGACTCGACACGCTCCTTGATGCCGGCGGGGTCGCCGTGGCCGAGGCCATGGCCAGACATCTCCATCTCTTCGACGGCCGCCCGCACCAGGACGCCGCCGATGCCAGCGTGGTCGCCGAGCGCCTGCGACGCGTCCTCGAGGCGGCGCGCGCCGAGAATGCCGCGTAGCGCCTTGGCGAGCCTGGCCTTGCTGCCGGCGATCTCCAGCGACTTGGCGAGCCACACGGTCCAGGTGATCAGCGAGGCGAAGGCCAGGCCGATCATCACGGCCTTCACCACCCAGTCGGCGGCCATGAACATGCCCCAGGGCGAAAGATCGTGCGGCAGCGTGCTGGAAGCTGCGGGCGCCTCGGTGGCTGCAGGAGCAGCGCCAATCGTATTGTCGAGCGGCGCCTCGACACCCATGGGCGTGGTGCTGGGCAGCCGGTCGCCGGTCGCAGACCCGGCATCCGCCGGCGAGGGCGATGCCGTGGGTGCCGCGCTCGGGGTGGCTGCCGCGGGTGCCGGCTGGACGGGCGCATTGCCCGGAGCTGCGTCTTGGGAGAACGCCGCTGTTGTTGATGCCACGAGACACATGACGGCGAGGATCTGCACGGATCGGCGGATCAGCCCTGGCTGGCCGGCCTTGCCTTCACGTCCGATGAGCCCACTGCCTAGCATCTCGAATCTCCGACTTCGAACCCTTCGACCGGTGGCTTCTGCGCATTTTGTCGGCCAGGTCGGGAGCCCACTAACATTCTTGACTTCTTTTATCAAGAAATCATCGGAAGGCCACATTCGTTTTTGTCCGTGGACGCTCCGGCATGCTTGCAGCCGCCACGTTGTTGGCAGGTAGGGCGGCTGCAAAACGCCGCCTGGTGCCTCGTGGCACTGTCGGCATCAGTGGCCGGGCGCGTCATCGTCTTCCGTTTTCGCAGCGGATTGCTCGAAGGCCGCCTGCCAGTCCGCAACGAGGCGGGCGAGCGCGGTGTTGCCGGAATGGGCGGCGAGGTGGGCCTTTTGGCGCAGTGCGATCCGCATGGCCGACCGGGCAAAGCGGCCCGAGGGCGCCTCGGTCTCGACCGGCGAAAGCCTGGCATCGAGTGCGTTGTCGACGTGTTTGCGTCCGGACAGCGCCTCAGCCGTGCCGAACCGGCTCATCATCTCCTGGAAAGCGCCGTGTAGGATCGGCTCGAACGGCCGGTCGCGGCCCAGCGGATCGATGACGGGGTTGCCGGGGTGAAGCGCGCCGAGCGGCAGCAGGCCCTCTGGGATCGGCGTGTTGGCCGAATGGGTGCGACCGCCCTTCAGCATCTTTGGCAGCACATGGGTATGTGGCCCTTCTGGCGACACCCCGCCAGTGTCGGGGCCGCCGATCTTCTGGTAGACCTCGACACGGCCGATATTGGTCAGCGCGACGCGATGCGGGTGCGTGCGCAGGATCGCGAGCATGGCCCCGTTTGCGGGATCGAACACCGAGCGGCCAAGATTGGCGCGCAACTCGACCAGCAGCTTCGGCTCGCTGGTGCGGATGCAGAAATCGCATTGCGGCAGCGACAGGCCCATGTCGAACAGGATGCCGGTCCGGTCGATGCCGCGGATGGCATTGTCGTCGGGACCGATCTCGGTCAGCACCGAACGGCCGCTGCGCCTGGCCCTCGCCTCGGGCAGGCACAGCGCCAGCGCCTGGCTCCAGCGATGTCGCCTGGGGCTCAGCGTCTCGTAGGCGACAGGCACCAGCCCGGCCACCATGCTGCGCTCCAGGCGGATGCCGCCGCGCCGTGTCGCCCGGGTCAGGAGCTGACGGTCGTCGATCACCGCGATCTCGCCGTCGTCCTGATGGAATTCGGCGATGGCACCGAACGTGCCCATGCTCCATCCGCTTCGCCAGTCCAGCAGGTGGTGGCGCAACAACTGTTCCAGATAACTCATGGCAGAACTCCGGTGGCGGCGACGAGATCGAGCGGCTGCACCACCAACCCGCCCGCGGTCTCGCCGAAGAAGGCCTCGACGCCGTAGACGGCGCGCAGCGTCTGGGCGGTGAGCACCTCTGCCGGTGGCCCGTCGGCGACGATCCGGCCGCCCTCGATCAGCAGCAGGCGGGTGCACCAGCGCGCGGCGAGCCCGAGATCGTGCAGCGAGGCGACGACGCTGCGTTCGCTGGCCGCCAGCTCGGCGAACAGGCGCATCAGCGCGATCTGGTGCGATGGATCGAGGCCGGCCGTCGGCTCGTCGGCGAGCAGCAGCGGCGTCTCCTGCGCCAGCGCCCGCGCGATCAGCACGCGCGCCTTCTCGCCGCCCGATAGCTCGGTCGCTGCCCGCTCGCGAAACCCGTCCACCTCCATCCGCCGCATCGCCCGTTCGATGGCTGCGCGGTCGGCTGCGGTGAGGGCAGAAAATCCCGGTCGATGCGGCGAGCGGCCGAGCGACACCAGCATTTCGACAGGAACGGCCCAGGCGATTTCACGCTCCTGCGCGACATAGGCCATATGCAGCGCGCGTTCCTTGGCGCTGGCATGGGTGGCGTCGAGCGTCCCGAGAGCGACTGCTCCCTCGGCCGGAATGAGCCCCAGAAGTGCCCGCAGCAAGGTCGACTTGCCGGCACCATTGGGCCCGATCAGGCCGATGAACTCGCCCGGCATCACCGAGAAGGAAACGCCGTGGAGCACAGGCCGTCTGCCCAGCGACGCCTTGAGATTTTGAACGTCGAGCAGCATCACGCGAGTTTCCTTCTCGTGCGGTAGACCAGCCAGAGGAAGAACGGCGCACCGACGATGGCGGTGAGCACGCCGAGCTTGAGATCGCGCTCCGGCGCGATGATCCGGACCAGGATATCGGCGGCAAGCAGCATGCAGGCGCCGCCCAGGGCGCTGGCCGGCAACAGCCGCGACGGCCTTGACCCGACCAGCGGTCGAAGCATGTGCGGCACAACGAGGCCGACGAAGCCGATAGCGCCTGCCACGGCTGTCGCAGCCCCTACCGCCGAGGCCGTGCCGAAGACGGCAAGCCACTGCACGCGACGCATGTCGATGCCCATGCTTGCCGCCGTCTCGTTGCCGAGGGTCAGCGCATCGAGTGCCCGGCCGAGCGCCGCCAGCATCAGCCAGCCCACGAGCATGAACGGCATGGCCAGCCAGACATGGGTCATCGATCGATCGGTCAACGAACCGAGCATCCAGAACGTGATCTCGAGTGCGGCGAATGGATTGGGCGACAGGTTGAGGGCAAGCGACGTCATGGCGCCGGCAAAGCTCGACACGGCAACTCCCGCCAGGATGATGGTGAGCGTACTGCCGCGCAGACCGGCGAGAGCTTGGACCACGACGACGGCAAGGACGGCGGCGGCCAGCGCCGACAGCGGCAAGGCGAGCGGGAAGATCGCCGCCAGGCCGGAATAGATGGTGATGACGGCGCCCAGCGATGCCGAGGCGCTGACGCCGATCAGCCCGGGTTCGGCCAGCGGATTGCGCAGATAGCCCTGCAACGCCGCACCGGAGAGACCGAGCGTTGCACCGACCATCAGGCCGAGCAGGGCGCGCGGCAGGCGGATCTCGCCCATGATCAGTTCGATGGCGCCTGCCTTGTCGGAGAACAATGCGGCGATGCTGTCGCCGAAGCCAAGGGCTGCCGGACCGACGGTGAGCGAAAGCAGGAACAGGATGGTGGCGAACGCAGCAAGGGCGCTCAGCACAAGGCCGTAGCGGGAGGTGTCGCTCATTGGACGCCGTCCTTGTCGGCGGCGTCGCGGAGCAGGCGCGCAGCCTCGAGCGTGAACGGCGCGCCGCAGATGGTGTAGCGCGCGGGGATCGGAACTGCGCTGCCTTGCCCGGCGATCGCCCGGTATGCCGGATGGACGAAATTCTCCTGGGCGAGCGCGGGCGCATCGTAGCGTTCGCCGCCGCCGGCGATGAGATCTGGCTGGGCCAGGACCAGCATCTCGAGCGGTAGCCGCGCGGTGCCGCTGAGGCCCAGCCTGTCGGCGACGTTGACGAGGCCGGAGAGCTTGACGACGTCGTCGACCAGCGTACCGGCGCCTGACGTGTAGCTGTTGGCATAGTAGGTGGCGACTGTCTTGTCCGAGGCCGGGCGGGCGGCGAGTTCGGCCACCCCGCGGTCAAGGTCGGCGACCAGCTCCGCCGCGCGCTCGCGCCGCTCCAGCACCTCGCCCATGCGCAGGATGTTCGACCTGATCTCGGCGATGGAATTGTCGGGCGCGAATTCTTCGACGCGGATGCCGAGGCGTCGCAGCAGGGCCACGGTCGACCGCGTGGTGTAGGTGCCGGCAAGCACCATATCGGGCTGCATCAGGAAGACCTCCTCGGCGAGGCCGTGGTTGACGACAAGGCCCCTGGCGCGCTCGGCGAGTACCGAGGTGCCAGGATCTCTCGCCAGATATGAGACGGAGTGCAGCTGTCCTTGCCCCGCCATCAGCATGGCCAACTGGTCGGTGCAGACATTCATCGAGACGACGCGCTTGGGCGGTTCGGCTGCAGCAGGGGCAGCCGCGAGCATTGTGCCCGTGAGGGCGAGCGGCAACGCCTGCAGCATACGATTGGTCGACATGTTACCTCCCATCAGAACACACGCGTGAAGCTCAGATTGAAAGTCCGGCCAGGCGCGCGATAGTTGGTGACGGTCGAATATTGCTCGTCGAACAGGTTTTCGACCGAGAACTTCAGGCTCGATTGCGCATCAAAGGTGTAGTTGGCGGCAAAATCCACCGTCACATACTCAGGCAGCTTGACGGTGTTCGCCGCGTCGGCGTAGCGCGCCGCGCCGTAGAGCAGCCTGGCGGTCAGGTCCAGGCTGTCGGTTGCGGCAAATTCCAGTTCGGCAGTCGCCTTGAAACGGTCGCGATAGGGAATGTAGCGACCATTGTCCTCGTTCTTGGGCGAACGGTAGTCGATCGACGCCTTGCCGCTCCAGCGGTCGCTGAATTCGTGCGTCACCGTCGCCTCGACGCCGGTCACCTTGGCGCGTGCGACATTGAACGGCAGGTAGGTCGGCGGGTTGGAGGCGATAGCGTCGGTGAGCCATGTCTGGTAGAAAGCGACGTCGAGCGTGGTCCGGTCGGTCGGCCGCCAGTTGAGGCCAAGTTCGTAGGACCTCGACTTTTCCGGCCTCAGGTTCGGGTTCGAATAATTTGGATAATAGAGGTCGTTGAAGGTCGGTGCGCGAAAGCCGGTGCCGTAGGAGGCGCGGGCGACCAGATCGGGCACGATCTCGAAGCTGGCGCCGATATTGTAGGTGGTGGCGCTGCCGAACTGTTCGTTGTGATCGTAGCGCAGGCCGCTGTCGATGGTCAGCGCACCATGTTCGACCGAATATTGCCCGAACACCGCCGCCAGATCGCGCGAGGTCACGTCGAAATCGACAGTCGAATCGACCTGTTCGCGATAGGCCTCGGCACCGCCGGTCACGACATGCCTGGCATCGCCGACCTCGAAGGTCTTTTCGGTCGAGGCGAAAATGCCGTAGCGCTTGGTGTCGAACTCGCTGTCGCCCGAAACGCCGTCTCGGAAATTGCTCGAACGATCGAGGCTGCTGGACAGCTCGACCGTCGATGACCAACTGTCCGAGTGCCTTAGCCGCGCGCCTGCCTTGCCGGCAAATGTGTCGGTGTCGACTTCGTTGCTGGACGGGAATGTGTCGTCGTATTGCGAACGGCCGCGGGCGAACAGGCCGTCGGCATAAAGCCTGCCCCAGCCATATTCCTTGGCGAGGGAGAAGTTGAGCGAGCCCTGCAGGAACCCGTCATCGTCGGGCTCATGGCCCCAGGCCAGCGGCGTGGTGAAGTCGTAGCCGCGCGTGCCGAGGATGCTGCCGCCGATGGAGTAGTCGACGCCACCCTCGCTGCGGCCGCGCATATCGGCGGAGACATAGCCTCCCCAGGGATGGGTGACGCCTGTCGTGATGCTGGCGCAGGCACTGCGGCCGTCGGCACACTGGCCACCCTGCTTGGTGATGATGTTGACGACACCACCGATGGCGTCGGCGCCGTACTGGGCCGAATGCGGGCCTTTGGCGATCTCGATGCGCTCGATCGAGGCAAGGGGAATGTTGAAGATCGAACTGGTGCCGCTGGTTGCCGAGGCGGTGCGGACGCCGTCGACCAGCACCAGCGTCTGCCCGGCCGACATGCCGCGCAGGTAGACGTTGGAGGAAGCTCCCTGGCCGCCATAGCCGATGATCGAAACCCCGGTGTAGCGCTTGAGCAGCGACGGCAAGTCGGGCGCCGCCGACTTCTTGAGTTCCTCCTCATCGATGACGGTGACCGACGACGTCGAGCGAACGAGCGCCGTCTCGCGTCGCAGCGGCGTGGTAACGACCAGCGGCCGAAGTACGGTTGCATTTTCGGCCGCGGGCACCTGCTGCGCCTGGGATTGCGTTGGAATTGCCAGCGCAATTGCGCCGGCGGCCAGGGTAAGTCTCAGCAATTCTGCCCCCAAATGGTTCGGTGGGCGCGACAAGCATCGCACCCGGTTTCCAAACCGCAGGCAAGACAGGTCGGCAGGCAGACTTTGGGACAAGATTGACCCGGCGGCCTTCCGCATGCGGCAACACTTTTCAATGTCACCGCCACGGGCGACCGCGCCTGACCACACCCCGTGGACAAGCATGGGTGACCGGAACGGGCAGGTCTCCTGACTTCCGTGTCATCGCCTTTTTCCGCCTTCCCGAACGCACGAATGCGTTCAGTGGCATGATGGAAGAGGCTCAACGGTTACAGTTGCGGGGGCAGTCGCGGATTTGGCCTTCGGCCTCACCGCGTTCCCTTTTCATCCACCTCTCGGTGGAACCGATTCCGGGGTCGAAACTAGACAGTCGGCGGAAGCCTTGTCAATTGGCGCATTACTGTTCGTCGCATCGTTGCCTGCCGATGTCGTATATGAACTGTGCTGTTGTCGCGATCTCTACATCGTGGTGAAGCTTGCGCTATACTTGCCCCATGCAATGCTGGCCCCGTGCGGGACGAGCTTCCCTCGAACTGCCGCCGCAACTTCGATCTCTAGAGCTGGCCGCGATGCCAGCGCAGCGACATGCAGGACAGGCCGGCGTCGATCTTGCCGATCTCGGTGGTCTTGAGCGCGACCACCTTGTAGCCGAGTTTGTCGAGCATCTCGATGGTCCGGGGGTAATCGGCCCCGACCATCACCACGTCGTTGACGCGCAGCGCATTGGCGGCGGGCTCCTCGCCCTCGGGGATGAGCACCTCGCGAAAATCCTTGAACACGCCCGAACGCGCCAGCCGCTTTGTCGACAGCATGGTCTCGCTGTCGAGCAGCGAACAGTCGCTCTTGAAATGCAGCACGCCTTCCGGCGTCTGCACGACCTCGCCCTTGCGTCCGAGCCTCGCCAGGCTGGCGATCAGGCCGCCAGCGCCGGCGCGGTCGGTGCGCGCCGAAAGGCCGATCATCACGCTTTTCGGCGTTGTCAGAACGTCGCCGCCATCGGCGAAGCCGGGCGCGGGCAGGTCGAGCACCGTCTCGAACATCTTTCGCAGCGTCGGTGCGATTTCAGCCGTTTCGTGGACCCGGGTCTCGGCGCCTGGACGGAGCAGGATCGCCCCTTCGGGAAACACCAATGCCGGGTCCTCGACGAAGATCGAATCCGGGAAGCTTTCCAGCGCCGGCAACACCGTCACCTCGACGCCAGCCGCGCGCAGGGCAGCGACATAGGCCGTATGCTCGGCCTTGACGCCGTCGAAGGTCGGGTTGCCGCGGTCATCGGCGCGCAGGCCGTTGACCACCGATCGCGCCGGCTCGCGCACAATGGCCGCTGTGAATTCGTAGACCGCTGGCTTGGACGTCATCTCGGTGCGCTCATGCTGGTGGGGCGAGGATTGCAGCCTGCCCGAAACGGCGTTGCATGTCGACGGGCAGGCAATGGGCCAGCGATCATGTCGTGCAGAGCCGCTATTGCCCCTGCGCGCGCCTGAATTCGCTCGGCGACTGGCCGGCGATGCGGCGGAAGTCGCGGCTGAAATGATACGGATCGGCATAACCGCAGCTCAGCGCCACGGCAGCGATCTTGATGTCGGGAGCGATCAGCAGGCGCTTGGCAAGGTTCATGCGCTCGTGGCGGATCCAGTCCATCGGCGTCGTGCCGGTTTTTTGCTTGAACTGCCGGTGCAGTTGCGAGGCGCTGAGGCTGGAGATTGCAGCCAGTTCCTCGATTGGCCAGTTGCGCGCGATGTCGGCGCGCACCTCGCGCATCACCCGCAAGACGCGTTCGCCCCGGTCTTCAGAGCTTTCCTGCACGCCGCGTTCGGCGACAAGCGTTTCGACCAGCTGGGCGACGACGGCGCTGGAAATGGCGTCGGTCGTCTGCCCACGCTGGGCGAGATTTTGGATGGCGCGTTCGAAGCCGGCGACACTGGTTTCGCCTGACGTGGCAAAAAGCGGATTGCCGGCGACGCGCAGGAACGAGAAGACGGCGTCGAGCCCGTGGCCCTCGATGCTCATCCAGAGATAGCGCCAGTGGTCGGCCTCGGGATGGCAGCCATGGGCATATTGCATCGACGTGTCCAGCCAGGCGATCGTTTGTGGCCCGGCCGCGACCCGGTTGCCGCCGATCTCTATCAGGCCGAGACCGGACAGCGTGCAGATCAGCGTATGGTGGTGAAACCGCCGCGAGACGAAGCCGTCGCGATGGCCGAAACGCGTGCGGCCGGCAACCAGGATCTTGTAGGGATAGGCGTCCGCATGCCGGCCCGGCGTGTGGAAGAAGATCGCGTTGCTTTCGTCGGTCTTGGTCGTCATTTTTGCGCAGGGGTAGGTTTGAAAGGGCCAGATCCATTGTATCTGCCTGCAACTCGTGATGCGAGTTTTATCCAGCAATGTGCGAGGGGCATGCATTCATCTCGCCGCCATTGCCATTAGACTGGATGGTGGCGGCATACTTGCTGCCCAAAATCCATGACTGGAGCGTTGGATGACCGCTACCCCAAAGGCAAGCGAACACGGCACGGCTTTCGAGCCATTGTCAGCCACCTTCGCCCAGAACCCCTATCCCGCCTATGCGGCGCTGCGCGACAAGGGCGAGCCGCAGTTCTTCGCCGATTTCGACATGTGGCTGGTGACGCGCTTCGACGATGTCGCAGGCATCGCCCGCGACAACGCGATGGTGCGCTCGCCCGAATTCTTCATGTCCGAGGAAGAGATCACCGAGCAGAAGCGCCTGCAGAACTGGCTCGACATGCCGCATCACCAGCGCTTCGTGCAGTTCTCCATGCTCGACAGCGACGGTCCTGTGCATGACCGGCTGCGCAAGCAGGTGTTTCGCGAGTTCACGCCGGCCTTCATCGCGCGCCAGCGCACGATGATCCAGAGCTTCGTCGACAGGCTCGTCGACAGCCTGATCGACAAGGGCGAGATCGACTTCGTCGAGGAGCTTGCTTCCCAGGTTCCGGGCCACATCATCGGCCGGGTGCTCGGCGTGCCCGACGAGGATTGCCCACAGTTGCGCGTCTGGTCGGAGCGTGTGGTGCAGTTCTTCGACATCGATCGCTCCGACGAGCGCAAGGCGCTGGCCGAGCAGGCAACGACCGAGTTCTACCACTATCTGCTCAAGCTGATGGCCGAGCGCCGCAAGGCCCCACAGGAAGACCTGATCACCCGCCTGATGGCGGCGCAGGACGCCGGCCAGCTCAACGAGGATGAGCTGGTGTCGACCTGCATGCTGATCCTGATGGCCGGCCATGGCTCGACCATCGACGTGCTCGGCTCGGGCATGCATGCGCTGCTGCGCTTTCCCGACCAGATGGCGCGGCTCAAGGCCGACCCCGGCCTGATCCACACCGCGATCCAGGAGATGTTCCGTTTCGAATCGCCGCTGCCCTTCTTCCACCGCTACGCGACGGCCGACTGCGTGGTCGGCGGCAAGTCGTTTCCGCGCGGCACCAAGTTCGGCCTGCTCTATGGTGCGGCCAATCGCGACCCGGCAGCCTTCGGCGACGATGCCGATGTCTTCGATGCCGGCCGCAACCCCAACCGGCACCTCGCCTTTGGTGGCGGCGCCCACTTCTGCCTCGGCAACCATCTGGCGCGGCTCGACATGGAGGTGATCTTCACCACCTTGCTCAAGCGCTTGTCGTCGGTTTCGCTGGTCGATGCCGAGCCGCAATACAAGCGCGGCCTGTCGGTACGCGGCCCCAAGGCGCTGCGCCTGGCTTTCACGCCTGCCTGATCCCGGAGATTTCTGATGTACCGCGTAACCTTCATCGACGCCGACGGACAGGCGACCGAACTCACAGCCCAGCAAGGCCAAAGTGTCATGTCGGTGGCTGTCGCCAACGGCATCGACCAGATCCTCGCCGAATGTGGCGGCTCCTGCGCCTGCGGCACCTGCCACTGCTATGTCGACGACAACTGGACCGAACGCCTGCCAGCGCCAGACGATTCCGAGCAGGGCATGATCGAATGCCTGATGAACCCGACGGAGCGCAGCCGCCTGACCTGCCAGCTCAAGATGTCGGAGGCGCTCGACGGGCTGGTCGTGCACCTGCCGCGGGAACAGTACTGAGGCCCGGATTCCCGAGCCTCTGCTGCGCCGCCCGTGCTTTCAGCCGCGCGCTGCGAGCCAGTCCCTGACGATCTCGACATCGGCCGCCTCGAATGCGTGACCGGACGGGATCGTGCGGGCGTCGACATTGGCGCCGGCGTGGCGCAGCAGGCCGGCGAGGTCAGGGCCGAAATTGCTGAACACGTCGACGTTGCCGGCAACGAGCAGGGCTTCGACATCCGACAAATCGGCGGCCGGAGGTTGCTCGAGCACCATGGCTGGCCGAAGCAGCACGGCGCGTCGGATCAGGTGCGGGTGCAGCAGCATGGTTGCGGCGATCATGTTGGCGCCGTTGGAATGCCCGAGGAAGACGAGCTTCTCGGGATCGATGCGGTAGGCATCCACGGCATCCTCGATGAAAGCGGCGAGCGCTTCGGCCTCCGACCTGATGTCGGCCTGGTCGAATTTGCTTGCTGAAAGGCGGCGGAACCAGCGCGGCGTGCCCTCGTCGGTGGCGCGGCCGCGCAGGGCGAGCAGTGTCGCGTGTGGTGCTGCCTTGGCCGCAAACGGCAGCAGGCTGGTCTCGTTGCCGCCCGACCCGTGCAGCAGGACGATGACGCTGCCGTCGGCATTTCCCGGCGTGTAGAAACGGTGGACGAAGGGCAGGTCGCGATAGATCACCCGCTCCTCGCCGGGCCAGGAGAACTGCGGCAGCATTGTCAGCAGCTCGTCGATCTTGTCGGCCCGCTCCGGCGGCACGAAGAGCTGCGTGCCCATCGTTTCGACCGGTTCGTCGATCGCCATGCCGGGACCGTCCGTCGCCAGTTCGAACAGGGTGCCGCCCGGCTCGCGGACATAGAGCGAGTAGAAATATTTGCGGTCGTGGACATTGGTGATGGTTGAGTTGCTGGAGGCGAGTTCGCCATGCACCCGCTCCACCTCGTCGGTGTCCCTGGCGCGAAAGGCGATGTGGTCGATGGTGCCGGTGCCCGGCGCGCTCGTCCAGAAACCCTTGGCATCCCTGATGTCGATGATGTCGCCGCTGTCGGAGACAAGGCGCCGGATGAACTCGGTGCTTTGCATCGGCTGATAGCCGAAATGCCGGGTGACGAAGCTCTCGGTCAGTTCCGGCACCTCGCTCATGATCGTGGCGCCGCGGATGCGCCGGATCGCGTGTTCGGCAGGCACGCCGCTGCCCTCCCAGATTTCGGGCGCCGCAAAGCCGCTGACGCCGACGAGCTTGACGATCACCCCGTCGGGGTCCTTGAGCCTGAGCGTTGGTTCGCCCATCTCGTCGACGGGGCCTGATATCTCGACATGGTGGGAGAGCGCCCGGGTCAGCCAGAAGCCGATGCTCGACGGTTCGATGGCGAGCGAAATCTCGCTCGGCTGGCCATGGCCGACACGCCCCCGGGCGCCATCCTCCCAAACCAGGAAGGTAATCAGCGAGCCCGGGCTGGCAGCACCGTCGCCGTAGAACAGGTGCAGCTGGGTGGCATCCTCATAGCCGCCGGTCTGCTTGACCAGCCGCAGGCCGAGGAAGCCGACATAGAAATCGACATTGGCCTGCACCTTGCGGGTGATGAGCGTGATGTGGTGGATTCCGGTGCCCATGATGCCCTCCCGGTCGATGCTGCGTCGACCGACATTTCACCAGCGTGCCGACCAGTGCAACCGACGATCGGACTTGCTCATGCAAAAAAGGCCCCGCTCGGTGAACGGGGCCTTCGGCAAAGATAACTTGCCTGATCAGGCGGAAAGCGCCTTGGCCTCGCGGCGGCGGGCATGCAGCACATGCTCGGTATAGCCGTTCGGCTGGGTGCGGCCGGTGAACACCAGGTCTTCAGCCGCCTTGAAGGCCGGGCTGTCGAAGCCGGGCGCCAGTGGCTTGTAGCCTTCCGTCGCGGCATTCTGTCTGTCGACCACGGTGGCCATGCGCTGCATCGTCTCGCGCACCTGCCCTTCGCTGACGATGCCGTGGTGCAGCCAGTTGGCGACATGCTGGCTGGCGATGCGCAGCGTGGCGCGGTCTTCCATCAGGCGCACATTGTCGAGGTCGGGCACCGTCGACACGCCGACGCCCTGGCCGACCCAGCGCACGACATAGCCGAGCAGGCCCTGCAGATTGTTTTCCAACTCAGCCTTGATCTCCTCGGCCGAGTAGCTGTGCGTTGCCAGCGGAATGGTCAGAAGGTCGGCGAGCGACGTCTGCTCCTTGCCGCGCAGCTGGTCCTGGACGGCTGCCACGTCGACCAGGTGATAGTGCATGGCGTGCAGCACCGCCGCCGTTGGCGTCGGCACCCAAGCCGTGCTGGCACCGGCGCCGGGGTGGGCGACCTTCTTCTCGATCAGTCCCGCCATCTGGTCGGGTGCCGCCCACATGCCCTTGCCGATCTGGGCGCGGCCGGGAAGGTTGCGGGCAATGCCGACATCGACATTGTTCGCCTCATAGGCCTTGAGCCAGGTCGCCGATGCCATCTCGGCCTTGCGCTGCATCGGGCCGGCTTCCATCGAGGTGTGGATCTCGTCGCCGGTGCGGTCGAGGAAACCGGTGTTGATGAACACCGTGCGGTCGCGCACCTTGGAAAGGCAGGCGGCAAGGTTGGCCGAGGTGCGGCGCTCTTCGTCCATGACGCCGATCTTCATGGTGTATTTGGGCAGGCCGACGAGTTCCTCGATGCGCTTGAACAGCGCATCCGACAGGCCGACCTCGTCGGGGCCATGCATCTTGGGCTTCACGACATAGACCGAGCCGGTGCGGCTGTTGCGCACGGCGTTTTCGCCGCGGATGTCCTGCGCCGCGCTCGCCACCGTGATGGCTGCGTCGAGGATCGCCTCGGGCACCGGGTTGCCGGCTTCGTCGAGCACGGCGTCGGTGAACATGTGGTGGCCGACATTGCGCACCAGCATCGTCGAGCGGCCGTGGAGCACAAGCTCGCCACCGCCGGGCGCGGTGAAGACACGGTCTTCGACCAGGCGGCGCGTGACGGTCTTGCCGTCCTTGGTGAACTCGGAGCTCAGGCTACCGTCCATCAGGCGCTGCCAGCTGCGGTAGACCGCAACCTTGTCTTCGGCATCGACGGCCGAGACCGCGTCCTCGAGGTCCATGATGATCGAGACCGCCGCCTCGATGACGACGTCGGAGAGGCCGGCTGCGTCGAGCGCGCCCACTGCGTGTTCGCGGTCGAACACCAGCTCGACATGCAGGCCGTTGTTGACCAACAGCACGCTCTTCGGCTCATGGCGCGGTCCGGTGAAGCCGGCAAGCTGGCCAGCCGACTTGAGCCCGGTCTTGCTACCGTCGGCGAGGCTCACCTGCAGCTTGCCGCGCTCGACGATATAGCTGGTGGCGTCGGCATGGCTGCCCTGGGCCAGCGGTACGGCCTGGTCGAGGAATTCGCGAACGCAGGCGATGACGCGGCTCGCGCGAACGGGATTGAAGGTCTTGCTGCGCTCGGCACCGTCGGTCTCGGCGATGGCATCGGTGCTGTAGAACGCGTCGTAGAGCGAACCCCAGCGCGCATTGGCGGCGTTGAGGGCGTAGCGCGCATTGGACAGCGGCACCACCAGCTGCGGGCCGGCGATGGTGCCAATCTCGGCGTCGACGTTCTTGGTCGCGACCTGATAGGCGTCGGCGGCCGGTGCGGGAACCAGATAGCCGATCTCGCGCAGGAACTGCTCGTAGCCGGCGGCGTCATGCCCCTGGCCCTTGCGGTCGCGATGCCAGGTGTCGATCCTGGCCTGGAGGTCGCCGCGTATGGCGAGCAGCTCGTGATGCCTGGGCGCGAGGTCGCGGATGATCTCGGCAAGGCCGGCCCAGAATGCTGCCGGCTCGAGGCGCGCCGAAGGCAGCACTTCGGTGTCGACGAAGGCGCGCAGCGCCGGATGGACTGAAAGGCCGGCGACGCTTTCATAGGTCTTGGTCATGGGGTGCTCCTTCGATACGCGCGAGAGGCGGGCAGTTCTGTACGATGCTGATGACAGCGATTGTATCCATTGACAAGCATTTTTTGATACAAGATAGTATCCAAGTGCCTAGATTGCCGGGGTCGTCGCGCATCCGATGCGCCCGGGCGGTCGCTGCGCACCCATTCTCTCCGGCGAGGCGGCAGCATGATCGGCATCATCAAGAGTTCATTGCCTGACGGACGCAGCCTGGCTGCGGTCGAGGCGTTGCAGGCTGCAAGCCAGTTGGGTCTGCAGGGACTGCTGTTCAACTCGCTGTTCGACATCAGCCCGACGCTCGATCCGGCCGAACTGCACGCCGTGCGCCAGGAGGCCGACCGGCTGGGGCTCGAAATCTCGTCGATGCTCGGCATCGTCAACCCGGCGCTGCCGGCGCGCAGCCAGCCGATCATCGATGCCGGTGCCGGCGACCTGGAAGCCGGTGTCAGGCGCCTGGTCGAACTGGCGGCAGGTATCGGCATCCACGACATGTTCTTCCTCATCGGGATGATCGAGGACCGCTTCGAGGCGCCGGTCTCCTGGCAGGCGCAGTTCGATCGGGTTACTGAAATGCTGGCGCGCCGCGCGCCGCTGCTGCGCCAGCACGGCTCGAAGCTGCTGCTCAAGACCCATGAGGAGATCACCACCCCGGAGGTCGTGGCCCTGGTCGAAAAGGTCGGGCCCGATGTACTTGGCATAGCCTTCGACCCGGTCAATGTGCTGTGCCGCCTCGAGGATCCGGTCGCCGCGGCAAGGCGCGTCGCGCCCTATGCCGCCCAGCTCTATGTCGACGACGCCGTGGTGCGGTTCCAGGAGAATGGCATCCGCCGCTTCCTCGCGCCGCTCGGCGAGGGTTTTGTCGACTGGGACGCGATCCTGCCGCTGATGCCCGACGCGAAGGTCTGGATCGAGATGCATGCCGGCCAGTTTGCCATGCCGGTGTTCGACTCGGACTGGCTGCGCATGCAGCCTGAAGTCGCACTGAACGAATTCGCCGCCGTGCTCGCCATGGCAGCCAAATTCGGCGCGCAAAAGGTGCCCTGGGACCAGGCCGATCGCGTCGCGCGGCTGCCGCAGGCCCTGCGCCGGCTGCTTCCGTGAAGACGCCCACGCAGAGACATTGGATACAATTCTTGCGGTGACCGGCCTCTGAGGCACGATGCCGCCGGGGCCTTCACACTCAATCATTTCGCGCGGCAGGCGGCCGCGCACCCAAGCCAGGAGACATTCATGCGATATTCCAGGGACATGCGCGGTTACGGCGCCAATCCGCCTCACGCCAACTGGCCGGGCGGCGCCCATGTCGCCGTCCAGTTCGTGCTCAACTATGAAGAGGGCGGCGAAAACAACATCCTCCACGGCGATGCGGCCAGCGAAGCCTTCCTGTCGGAAATCCCGGGTGCCGCGCAGTGGCCGGGGCAGCGTCATTGGAACATGGAGTCGGTCTACGAGTACGGCGCGCGCGCCGGCTTCTGGCGGCTGCACCGGCTGTTCACCGACCTCGACGTGCCTGTCACCGTTTATGGCGTCGCCACCGCCTTGATGCGCGCGCCCGAACAGCTGCGCGCCATGCAGCAGGCCGACTGGGAGATCGCCAGCCACGGCTACAAATGGGTCGAGCACAAGGACATGCCGGCCGAAGAAGAGCGCGGCCAGATCCAGGAGGCGGTCCGCCTGCACACGCTGGCCACGGGTTTGCGCCCGACCGGCTGGTACACCGGCCGTTGTTCGGTCAACACCGTCGACCTCGTCTCCGAGGAAGGCGGATTTGACTACGTATCCGACACCTATGACGACGACCTGCCCTACTGGCGCGAACATCAGGGCAAGGAACAGCTGATCATCCCCTACACGCTCGAAGCCAACGACATGCGCTTCGGCACGCCAAACGGCTTCAATTCGGGCGACCAGTTCTTTGCCTATCTCAAGGACACGTTCGACTATCTCTATGCCGAAGGTGCCGCCGGCCGGCCGAAGATGTTCTCCATCGGCCTGCATTGCCGCCTCGTCGGCCGCGCCGGGCGTATCGCCGCGCTCAAGCGCTTCATCGAGTATGTGCAGAGCCACGACAAGGTGTGGATCGCGCGCCGCATCGACATCGCCCATCACTGGGCGAGGGAACATCCCTACGCCAAGCCGACGCTGGTGCCGTCGAAGATGGACAAGGCCGGCTTTGTCGAAAAGTTCGGTCAGTGCTTCCGCAACGGTGCCCTGCTCGCCGAGCGCGCCTTCGACGGCGAACTGGGGCCGGTGAACGACAGCGCCTATGGCCTGTTCTTTGCGCTGCGTACGCAGTTTCGCGCGGCAAGCGCTGCCGAGAAGTTCGAGGTGCTGAAGGGCTATACGCCGCTTGATCCCCGCATTCTGGCCGCAAGGATCGTCGCTGACGAAAGCCAATCTGTCAGCCTCGATGTCATGACGGACGGCCAGCAGAAGCGATTGCTGGAACTGCTCCGCATCTACGAAACCAAGTTCGGGTTCGGCGCCATCTTCGTGGTGCGCAACTACACCACCGCCTCGCTGCTGGCGTCGCTGGAGGCGCGGCTGGATACGGATAGCGAGACCGAACTGGCCGTCACCTATGGCGAGGTCGAGCGGCTGGCCGAAATCCAGGTCGAGGCGCGGTTCGCGGAATAGCCCTGATTTTGTAGGTCCTTCGAGGCTCGCCCGGTGGGCGAGCTTCTCAGGATGAGGCCGTTGTACCTCACCGAAGCTGACCAACCTCGCGCTGTTTCCAGGCCGGGGCAGTTCCTAGACTGGGCAGGCCGCACCAACAGACCTCGTCCTGAGGAGCCCGCGAAGCGGGCCTCGAAGGACGCACCCACGTACCAGCCCCGTCTCAGGCGTAGCGCGACAGGATTTCGCTGAGATTGCGCTTGGTGCGCTTGGTCTGGCCGATATTGGCCTGCTCGAACACCTGCTGCAGGTGCTCTATGATCGCATCGGCGCTTGCCTTGGGATCGCGGGCCCTCAGCGCCTGCAGGATCGCGGCATGCTCATCGACGCTGCAGTCGGTTTCCTGATGGGTGCTGTGCTGCGCCAGGATCAGCGAAGTGCGCGAAATCAGCGACTTGAGGAATCCGGCAAGCACCTCGTTGCCGGCCATGTGCGCGGCGAGCAGGTGGAATTCGCCCGACGCCACGATGGCCGCGGTGTGGTCGCCGGCGTGTCGGATGGCGTGCTCATGGTGCAGGTGCTGTTCAAGGGCTGCGATCTGCTTGTCGGTGACGACGGTGGCGAGCTTGGAGAAGATCTCGCGTTCGATGGCATTGCGCGCCTCGAAGACCTGGCGGGCCTCGTCGGGCGTCGTGCTGGCGACGAAGGCGCCACGATTCTGCCGGAACTCGACCAGCGATTCGGTGTGCAGGCGGTTGAGTGCTGCGCGCACGATGGTGCGGCTGACGGAAAACAGCGAGCCGATCGATTCTTCGCTGAGTTTCGTGCCGGGCGTCAGCTCGCGCGCCAGAATGGCCCTGAATAGCGCCTGGTAGATCGCATCGATCTTCGATCCGGCTTTCTCGTCGAAGTCAGTATTCGCAGCTTTAGCCATTCCCTCACCAGCCGGTTTTGCACGGGCAGCATGCAACTATGCTACGTCTCAGATGCATCGCCACCGGGCGGAAGACAAGAAAAATGCGAGCCTTGCTTCGTTGTTCGTTATGTATTAGCCGGTGTCATGCGATGCAGCCGGCACGCCGCTGCCTGCCGTGCCTCCTCCACTGCAAGCCGACGCAGTGCCAGTTTGCATTGCGGTCACTCTAGCACATGTTTTCTAATACAATAGCGAAATCCATTGCGCGCAATCGTAAGGTGTTTTGAATACGATTTGAAAATGCGCTGCCTTCCGGCCCCCGCGCAGCATGGATGCAAAGGTCGTCGCGGCTGTTGGAAATCGATCAGCGTCCGGCGCAGCGGCGCAAGGGCGCGATGGCTGCGCCCCCGTTCAGTGCATGTGACAGAAAGGGCGACAGGCCGAGCGTTTCGGTGGCGCCGTTCTGCCCAGGGGTTGAGGCCGCCCGCGGCGTTGCTGCCAGGCGCAGTGCCTTGCCGATGGCAACACGATGCGGATCGAGGATCGGCACGCGTGACGACGCGATGATGCCGGGCAGGCTCGGGATCAGGCCGGCGCCGCCGAGCACGACACGGTCGGCGCCCAGCGCCTTTGCTTCATGTGCCAGGAAATCGGCAATCGCCGGGGTGTCGTCGGCGACGGACTCGATGGAGCGGATGCCGGCAATCTTGTCGCCGAGACCGAGCTTCAGCACCAGTTCGCCCAGCATTTCGCACCAGACGGTGCCATTGGTGGAAACCAGGGATGTTCCCGGCAATGCCGCCGCAGCCAGCAGGCCCGCTTCGGCAAAGCCGATGACCGGCAGGCCGGTCATCTCGGCGAGCGCCTCGCGGCCGGGATCGCCAAAACAGGCGAGCACGATCGCGTCGGGCTCGGCCCCTTCGGTCATCGCCTTGGCGGCCGCGTCGAGCACGGCGTGCGCGGCGATCGAAACCGCAACGCGCGTGGAGATGTAGCTGAAGCCGAAGCCTGCAGTAACGGTCTGGACTTTAGCTGCGCCCGCCGTCTCCTCGAGCACCAGCGTATCGATAACCTGGCTGACGTCGGCCGACGTGTTTGGATTGATGACGAGCAGGCGAGGCAGGCGATGCATCGGTTTCCTCTGGGAACAACGGACTTTAGCTGCCGACCCAGCCTTCACTCTCGGGGTGAAGAGAGGCGTTTGGCTGGATGACGCCCGCACCCATTTGCAGGGGCATGGTCGAACTGCAGTGCCAACTAGATATCATTGTATCACATCAACTGTAAAGTTTGTATCCAAAAATTGCGCACATTTTCGCCGGTGCTGCGCGCTGATTGCCTATTCTTTGGGCCGCGCCATACAGTCGAAAAAGCTTCGCCATGCCGCCGACGAGTCAGGTTCGGCATCGAAGAATTTTTGCCATTTGGCCATGCCGCCGGATTCGTTGACGGTCTAGGCCATTGATTTAGAAGTGTTTTACAGCGGAGCATTCATCTCTGCCTGATTTGCATCCGTCGCCCAAAATTTGTGTATCCACTGGGGAAAAAATCGGATACAAAAAGACAGGGAGCGCCTTTGCGAAAAGGCAGAGTCAATTCAGCATATGGGAGCGACAATCATGCATGCGTTTTTCCAGGCCTTTTCGGCGCTGTCGCACAGCCGGCGGCAGTTTCTGGCGACCGTTGGCGGCGCCGCACTCGCGATTTCGGTCGGCCTTGGCGGTTCGGCGGCATTGGCCGCGGACCGCGAGCACACGATCATCGTTGGCCTCGGAGGCCAGATCAACACGCTGGATCCGTTGCGCGCTGACTATAACCAGACCAACACCATCATCAGCGCCGTCTACGATACGCTAGTGACGTACGACGACACCAAGCTGGTCGGCAGCCTGGCCACCGAATACGCCTATTCGGATGACGCCAAGTCGATCACTTTCACGCTGCGTCCCGACGTGAAGTTCCACGACGGCACGGCGCTGACCGCCAAGGATGTCGCTTACACGCTCGATCGCCTGAAGCGCCTCGGCGCCGGCGTCGCCTCGCTGATCGACGGCTACGACTCGACCACGGTCACCGACGACACGCATCTCACTATCAATCTCACCAAGCCCAACACGCTGTTCCTGCCGTCGCTGAGCAAGATCTACATCCTCAATTCCGCGCTGGTCACCGCCAATGCGGCCGCCGACGACGGCCAGGGCTGGCTCCAGGCGCATGATGCCGGCTCCGGTCCTTACGTGCTGGGCGACCAGTCGCAGGCCGTGGTCATCGACCTGTTCCCAGGATATTGGGCCGCCGAGGCCGGCCGTCCCGAATCGATCGTCTTCCGCCGCATCGACGAAAGCTCGACGCGCCGCGACGAACTGCGCGCCGGCAACATCGACGTCGCCTTCGGCTTCGCCGACCGCGATGCGGCCGCCATGGCCACCGACCCGGCGCTGAAGGTGGTGCCGATCAACACCAGCTACCAGACCGAAGTCGTCTTCAACACCAAGGTCGGCCCGACCGCCGATCCCAAGGTGCGCAAGGCGCTGCGCATGGTCTACGACTATGCAGGCGGCCTGCGTGGCGTCCGCGGTGGCAACGGCAAGGTGGCCAATGGCCCGCTGCCTGCGCGCCTCGACTGCCGTCCGGAACTGCCCGAGGTGAAACGCGACCTCGAAGCTGCCAAGGCGATGCTTGCCGAGGCGGGCGCTGCCAACCTGAAGCTCAAGATGAACTTCCAGCCGGTGTTCGAGCTGCAGAAGCAGGAAGCGACGCTGTTCCAGTCCAACCTGCGCGAGATCGGCATCGACCTCGAACTCGAGCCGATCGCCTATCCGAACTACCTCGCCAGCCTGAAGGACCCGAACTCGATCCCGCAGATGATGCTGCTCGAGGACTTCGCCCAGTTCCCGGATGCCGGCATCATGCTGGTCAAGGGCTACAAGTCGGATGCCGTCGGCACCAACCGTACCGGCTACGCCAATCCGGAAGTCGACAAGCTGCTTGACACAGCACTCGCCACGGCCGACGACGCCAAGCGCTGCGACCTCTACAAGCAGGTCCAGACCATCCTCGACAATGACTCAGTGATGGTGGACATGTATGGTGTCTACAAGCCGGCCGCCTATCGCGTCGGCACGCTTGCCGACCTCAAGGCCAGCATGCTCGCCACGCCCGCCGAGCCGGCGGACTTCCGGCTCGCCAAGCCGTAAGCGAGGTCTGAGATGCTCGCGTTCCGCGCCTATTCCTGGTTTCTGTCCCGCCGTCTGGGCCTTGCACTGCTGACCCTTTGGGGGCTGGCTTCGCTGGTTTTCCTGATGATCAAGCTCATGCCCGGCGACGAGGCCCAGATGGCCGCCGGCGCGGACGCTTCCGCCGCACAGATCGAGGCGGTGCGTGAAAGGCTGGGGCTCGATGCCCCGGTCATCATGCAGTATTTCAGCTTCCTGGGCCGCCTCCTGCGCGGCGACCTGGGCACTTCCATCGTCACGCTCCAGCCTGTTTTGGCCGACCTGGAGAAGGTCCTGCCAAGCACGCTGGAACTCGTCTTCATCGCCATGCTGCTCAATCTGGCCGTGGCTATCCCGGCCGGCATCGTTGCCGCCTACCGCCAGGGCGGCGTCTTTGACGCGACCAGCCGCATCACGGCTGTCATGCTCGGCGGCATGCCCGCCTTCTGGCTGGCGCTGGTTCTGCAATATGTGCTGGGCAGCGTCTGGCGCGTGGTGCCGATCTCGGGCCAGCAGAGCTACGGCATGGCGTCGCCGATCGTCACTGGCGCACCGACGCTCGACGCGCTGATGGCGCTCAATTTCGGGGCCTTCTTCGACGCCCTGCACCACATCATCCTGCCGGCAGCCGTGCTGGCGGCGCTCTTTGCCACGCAGATCTTCCGCACCTTGCGTGCGTCGCTGCTTGGCGTCCTGCGCTCCGACTTCATCATGGCCGTGCGCGCCAAGGGTGCCACGGCCCGCCACATGCTGGTGCGCCACGCTCTGCCCAACAGCCTCAACCCGGTGCTGACGCTTTCGGGCACACAGGCCGGCGCGATGATCGGTTCGGCCGTGCTGGTCGAGACCGTCTTTGCCCGCCAGGGCATCGGCGCCTACATGTTCAATGCCGTCGCCCAGAAGGATGCCTTCGCTGTGCTGGGCTCGGTGATGTTCATCGGCACCGTCGTCTGCCTCGTCAATCTCGTCGTCGACATCCTCCAGCTTCTGGTCGACCCGCGCATCCGCGCCGCACAACTGGGGAGCCAAGGCCAATGACCGCCCCTGCCATCGCCCAGCCGGCAGCCCGCCGCAAGGAAGGCTTCTCGGCCTTCGAGATCTTTGTCTTCGCTCTCGTGGTGGCGCTGCTTTCCATCGCCGTCTTCGGGCCGCTCCTCGCGCCTGACAGCATCTACAGTTCCGACATCGCCAATTCGCTGATGCCGCCGAGTGCCGCGAACTGGTTCGGCACCGACGACCAGGGTCGCGACGTGTTCTGGCGCCTGATCGTCGGCGCCCAGACGACACTGCTTTCGGCCTTCCTGGTGGTGACGCTCTATTCCCTGATCGGCGTTACCCTCGCCACCGTCGCCGCCGCCGGCCCGCGCTGGCTCGACGAGGCGCTGATGCGCGTTACCGACATTGGCCTCGCGCTACCTGGCATGATCGTGGCGCTCGGCTTTGCTGCCGCCATGGGCGCCAGCCTGCGTTCGGCGGTCATCGCCATGGCCATCACCGGCTGGCCGATCACCGCCCGCATGCTGCGCGGCATCATGCGCCAGACGATGGAGCAGCCCTTCGTCGCCGGCGCCCAGGTGCTGGGCGTGTCGAAATGGCGGCTGATGACCAAGCATGTGCTGCCCAATTCGCTCGACGTCTTGATCGTCAAATGGGCCGGCGACATCGGCACCACGGTGCTGGTGCTGGCCAGCCTGTCCTTCATCGGTGTCGGCGCCCAGCCGCCGAGCGCCGAATGGGGCGCCACCATCGCCAGCGCACGCGGCTATGTCTCGACCGCCTGGTGGACCGTCGTCGCTCCGGGTGCAGCGGTTGCCATCACCTCGATCGCCTTCGGCCTTCTGGGCGACATCATCCAGGTCCGCCGCGATCCGTCCTTGAGGGGCAACTGAGATGAAGACTGTACATCCCCTGCCGGACGCAGCTTCCGTGGTTCCGGTTCGCCAGCCGCTCATCAGCGTCGAAAAGCTCACCGTCGACATGCCGCTCGGTCGCAGCGGGTCGAGTGTCCGCATCGTCGACGGCGTCGACTTCACCATCGGCGTTGGCGAGCGCGTCGCGCTTGTCGGCGAGTCCGGTTCGGGCAAGTCGCTGACGGCGCGCGCCCTGATGCGGCTCGACCGCCTCGCCAAGCTGTCCGGCCGGGTCGATTTCGATGGCACCGACCTGCTCAAGCTTTCCGACCGCGACATGGGCAAGCTGCGCGGCAGCTCCATCGCCATGGTCTTCCAGGACCCGATGAGTTTCCTCGACCCGCTGATGACCATCGGCGACCAGGTTGCCGAGACGTTGCGCATCCGCGGCGTCGGCAAGGCCGAGGCGCGCAAGCGGGCACTCGCCGTGCTCGACGAGCTTGGCGTCGACCGCGCCGCCGAACGGCTCGATGCCTATCCGCATGAATTCTCCGGCGGCATGCGCCAGCGCGTCGTGCTCGCCATGGCGCTGGTCGGCGAGCCGCGCCTGCTGATCGCCGACGAGCCGACGACCGCACTCGACGTGCGCGTCCAGGACCAGGTTCTCGACCTGCTCGACGACGTCTCGACGCGACGCGGCCTGGCGGTGCTGTTCATCACCCACGATCTCGGCGTCGTCGCCGGCTTCGCCGAGCGCGTCATGGTCATGTATTCGGGTCGCATCGTCGAAGACGGCGAGGTAGCCGGCGTCTTCGCCAAGCCGAGCCATCCCTACACGCAAGGGCTGATCAAGGCGGTGCCGCGCATCGACCAGGATCTCAACACGCTTTACGCGATCCCCGGCGCGCCGCCGCCGCCGCTGGCCCGGCCGAGCGGCTGCCCGTTCCACCCGCGCTGCGACCAGCGTTTCGACCGCTGCGGCGTTGATTTGCCCGCGCTGCAGCCGGTCGGCATGTCGCGTGTTGCCTGCCACCTGCTCGACGGGAAGGGTGCCTGATCATGCTCATGTCCATCGACAGCATCAGCAAGTCGTACAACGCCTTCCCGAACCCGCCGGCCAAGGTGCTGCACGACGTGACGCTCAACGTCGACACCGGCGAGGCCATCGGCCTGGTCGGCGAATCCGGTTCCGGCAAGTCGACCATCGCCAAGTGCATGCTGGCGCTGATCAAGCCGGAAGAGGGCGCGATCACCTATGACGGCATCGAAGTGATCCACGCCAGGGGCGAGGATCTCAGGCGCTTCCGCCGCGAAGTTCAGATGGTGTTCCAGGATCCTTACGGCAGTCTCAACCCGCGCATGACGGTGGAGGAGCTGATCGGCGAGGGCCTGCTGATCCACAAGCTCGAACCGACGGCAGCGGCACGGCGTGCCCGCGTCGCCGAGATGATGGAGATGGTTGGGCTCAACCCCAATGACATGGACCGCTACACGCGCTCCTTCTCCGGCGGCCAGCGCCAGCGCATCGCAATTGCCCGCGCCCTGGTGATCCGCCCGCGCATCCTCGTCTGCGACGAGCCGGTGGCGGCGCTCGACGTGTCCGTGCAGGCGCAGGTCATCAACCTGCTGCAGGACATGCAGAAGAAACTCAACCTCGCCATCGTCTTCGTGGCGCACGACCTCGCCGTCGTCCGCCACCTCTGCGAAAAGATCGTCGTGCTGCACAAGGGCAAGGTGGTCGAGCAGGGCACGCGCGAGCAGATATTCGACAACCCGCAGATGCCCTACACACAGTCGCTGCTGGCCGCCGTGCCGGTGCCCGATCCCGTTGTCGGCCGCGCCCGCCGTGCGGCGCGGCGCCTCGAAACCGCAAACTGACAAGACTAAGGAGACTGCCGATGCGTATCGGTGTCGATGGCCGCAAGATTCCCGAAGCCGCCAAGCGCGGCCCCGTGGCCAGCTTCGATCATGCCAAGGAATTGGGCATGGAGGGCCTGTTCTTCCGCACCGTGCTCGACATGAGCCCGACGCTCGATGCCGGCTATCTAGGCGAGATCAAGCAGCGCGCCAATGAGCTCGGCATGTATCTCGAAACCGGTCTCGGCAAGGTCAACCCTTTCGCCACGCCCGAGGCGCCAGAACTCAGGCTGATCGGCGACGGCGACATCGTGCTCGGCTTCCGCCGCATGATGGAGGCCTGTGCCGCCATCGACTGCCGCGAGCTGTGGGTGGCGACCGCCAACTACAAGCCGGCTTTCACTGGCCGCTTTGCCTATGACCGTTTCCGCACCGACGTCACCTGGCGCGAGCAGCTCGACGCCACGGCGCGCTTCCTCAAGAAGCTTGCGCCGATCGCCCGCGACCTCGGCATCCACATGAACCTCGAGACGCACGAGGAGATCACCTCCTTCGAGCTGGTGCGGCTGGTCGAGGAAGTCGGGCCGGATACCACAGGCATCGTCTTCGACACGGCGAATGTGCTGCAGCGCGCCGAGCATCCGGTGTGGGCAGCGAAGCGGGTCGCGCCTTACGTGCGCCAGACCCACATCAAAGACGCGCTGATCGCCTATGATGGCGAAGTGCTCGACTTCCAGATGCGTCCCTGTGGCGGCGGCGTGGTCGATTTCCGTGCCGTCATGCCGATCCTGGCCGAGGCCAACCCGCATCTCAACCTGTCGATCGAGAACTACGAATCCTTCTCTGACCGGCCGCGCAATCCACCCAAGATGATCATCGAGATCGCCGATCCGAAATGGCTCGAAGGCCATCCCGACCTGAGCGTCGAGGAATATGCCGACTACATGAAGATGGTGCAGGATTATGCCGCCCGCATCGCCAGCGGCGAAGTCATGGACCGCAGCAGCTTCGCCGCCTGGGCGGTGGAGAACTA
Organism: Aminobacter sp. P9b; assembly: GCF_045345995.1. Lineage (NCBI taxonomy): Bacteria > Pseudomonadati > Pseudomonadota > Alphaproteobacteria > Hyphomicrobiales > Phyllobacteriaceae > Aminobacter > Aminobacter sp. P9b. The sequence goes on from NZ_CP150082.1 coordinate 1,028,216, forward strand.
CCACTATGCCGAGACGGTCGCCTACATCAAGGACAGCGCCGCCCATGTCCGTGGCATCTGCGAGGAACTCGGCTTGCCGCTGAGCAAGGCCGCGTAGGTCAGCTTATCGAATGTAAGCAACAAACCCGCGGAAGGCAGCTTCCGCGGGTTTGTTGTTTCTGCCACGCATCAGATCCCCCTCACCGTATGAAGGCCGGAGATCTCATGAAAAAGGCCGCGCAGTCGGCGCGGCCTTTTGTTCAAACGTGGCGGCAAAAGCCTACCACTCGAGCACGATCTTGCCGGCCTCGCCGTTGGCGGCGTTGTGGAAGGCAGCCTGGTAGTCGTCGGCCTTCATGCGGCTGGTGATGACCTTGCGGATGTCGAGGCCGCTCTCCAGCATCGCCAGCATCTTGTGCCAGGTCTCGAACATCTCGCGGCCGTAGATGCCCTTGAGCGTGATCATCTTGAACACGATCTTGGCGAGGTCGATGGGGAAGGGCTTGGCCGGCACGCCGAGCAGGGCGATGCGGCCGCCCATCAGCGTGTGCTCGATCAACTGGTCGAAGGCGGCAGGCGAGCCGCTCATCTCGAAGCCGACGTCGAAGCCTTCGCGCATGCCGAGGCGGCCCATGGCGTCGCGCAGTTCTTCCTGGGCGACGTTGACGGGGGTGACGTCGGCCACCTGGGTGGCGAGTTCGAGGCGCTTCGGGTTGACGTCGGTGATGACGACATGGCGCGCGCCGCAGTGGCGGGCGACTGCCGCACCCATGATGCCGATGGGCCCAGCACCGGTGATCAGCACGTCCTCGCCGGCGACGTCGAAGGAAAGTGCCGTGTGTACCGCATTGCCGAGCGGGTCGAGGATGGCGCCCAGTTCGTCGTCGATCGAATCGGGCAGCGGCACCACGTTGAAGGCAGGAATGCGCACATATTCGGCGAAGGCGCCGGGCAGGTTGACGCCGATGCCTTGAGTCTCCGGATCGAGATGGTAGCGGCCGGCACGGCTGGCGCGGCTGTGCATGCCGATGACATGGCCTTCGCCCGAAACGCGCTGTCCGACCTTGAAGCCGCGCACATGCGAACCGAGTTCGACGATCTCACCGGCATATTCATGGCCGGTGACCATCGGCACCGGCACGGTCCTGGCCGCCCATTCGTCCCACTTGTAGATATGGATATCGGTGCCGCAGATACCGGTCTTGTTGACCTTGATCAGCACGTCGTCGGGGCCGACTTCCGGCACGGGCCGGTCTTCCATCCAGATGCCGGGTTCAGCCTTGGCCTTGACCAGTGCGCGCATGGGAAAACTCCTGAAAATCAGATGATGCCGAGCGACTTGCCGGCGTCGGCAAAGGCGTCGATGGCGAAGGTTATGTCCTGGTCGTCGAGGGCGGCCGACATCTGGGTGCGGATGCGCGCCTTGCCCTGCGGCACGACGGGATAGAAGAAGCCGGCGACATAGACGCCACGCTCGTCGAGCGCCTTGGCCATTCGCTGCGCCAGCACCGCATCGCCCAGCATGACCGGAATGATCGGCGTCTCGCCCGGAAGCAGCGTGAAACCGGCCTGGGTCAGGCCTTCCCGGAAGCGCGTCGTGTGGTGGCCGAGTTTTGTGCGGAGGTCGTCTGCGGCACGGGCGATCTCAATTGCCTTCAACGAGCCTGCGGCCACTGCTGGCGCGAGGCTGTTGGAGAAGAGATAAGGGCGCGCGCGCTGGCGCAACAGGTCGATGATAGGCTGCGACGCTGCAATGAAGCCGCCCATCGCGCCGCCCAGCGTCTTGCCCAGCGTGCCGGTGACGATGTCGACGCGGCTGCCGACCCCGGTCAGATCAGGCGTACCGCGGCCCTCGTCGCCGATATGGCCGGTGGCATGGCAATCGTCGACCGCGACGATGGCGCCGTAGCGCTCGGCAAGGTCGCAGATCTGCTTCAGCTTGGCGATGTGCCCGTCCATCGAGAACACGCCGTCGGTGACGACCAGCTTGAAGCGCGCGCCGTCGGCAGCGGCCTGCTTGAGCTGGGTTTCCAGGTCATCCATGTCGCCTTGGGCGTAGCGGAAGCGCTTGGCCTTGGAGAGCCTGACGCCATCGATGATCGAGGCGTGGTTGAGGCTGTCGGAGATGATGGCGTCCTCGGCGCCGAGCAGCGGCTCGAACAGTGCGCCATTGGCGTCGAAGCAGGCGGCAAACAGGATGGCATCGTCCTTGCCGAGATAGTCGGCGATGGCATGCTCCAGTTCGCGGTGCAGGGTCTGGGTGCCGCAGATGAAGCGCACCGAGGCCATGCCGAAGCCGAACTCGTCGAGGGCCGCGGCAGCCGCCTTGCGGATATCGGCATTGTCGGCAAGGCCGAGATAGTTGTTGGCGCACAGATTGACCATCTGGCGCTCGCCCGACGCGCCCTTCACCTTGATGCGCCCCGACTGCGGGCCGGTGATTTCGCGCTCGCGCTTGTAGAGGCCGTCGGCCTCGATGCCCTTGAGAACGCTCGATATGTGGGAAAGGAAGTCTCGGCTCATCGGTCTCGCCATCCGTTAAGATAGAAATTCCGATATAATGGATATCGTGTTAAGTCTAGCGGAATCCAATTGGGCCAGCATACCAGACGCAAATGCCTCGCAGGACGCAAGGCACGGTGCTATCAGTGTGCCAGCTTTGGGGGAGGCCGCATATGGAAGTGAACAACGCGCCGAAGATCGGTCCGGTGCTCCAGAAGGAACGCAAGGAGCGCCATCTGACGCTTGACCGGCTGGCGGCGCTTTCGGGCGTCTCGCGCTCGATGCTGTCGCAGATCGAGCGCGGCGAGGCCAATCCGACCTTCGCGGTTTTGTGGTCGCTGACCCAGGCGCTCGGCATCGATTTTTCCCAGCTCATCGCGGGCGGCATCACGCACCAGCGCAAGGCCGAGGCCATCGAACTGGTGACGCTGGCGCTGACGCCGGAGATCAAGAGCCCCGACGGCGCCTGGCGGCTGCGCATCCTGAGTTCGCCCGCGCTCGCCGGCCGCGTCGAATGGTACGAGGTCGAGATCGCGCCCGGCTCCAAGCTGCAGAGCGCCCCGCACGCGCCGGGCACCTTCGAGCATCTCACGGCCTACACCGATGGCTTGCTGGTCGAGACCGAACTTGGCCGGCAGGAACTCCTGACCGGCGAGACCGCCCGCTACCGCGCCGACATCGGCCACGAGATCACCAATGGCGGCACCGAGATGGCCAGGGCGCTGATGGTCGTGCTCTACGACCAGGAGGCCTGACCCGCAACGCCACAGCGTGGGACAGGCTTTCTACTCTTGACGGCACGGCAGCCCTGCCGCTTCCTCCCCGCAAGCGGTATCGTGTTTGGGCGATACCGCGACAGCGAATGGGGAGAGCGTCATGTCGGGCAAGTGGGATTTCTGGGTCGATCGTGGCGGCACCTTCACCGACGTCATCGGCCGCGACCCCCAGGGCAATCTCCATCCGCGCAAGCTGCTGTCGGAAAATCCCGAGGCCTATCGCGATGCCGCGATCCAGGGTGTCCGCGACCTGCTTGGACTGGCACCGGGCGCCGCAATCCCGGTGGGTGCCATAGGCGACATCCGCATGGGCACGACGGTCGCCACCAATGCGCTGCTCGAACGCAAGGGCGACCGCGTCCTTCTTCTTATTACCAAGGGTTTTCGCGATGCGCTGCGCATTGCCTACCAGGCCCGGCCCGACATCTTCGCCAAGGAGATCATCCTGCCCGAGCAGCTCTATGAGCGCGTCGTCGAGGTCGACGAGCGGGTGCGGGTGGATGGCTGCGTCGAGCGGCTTCTGGATATCGCCGAGATCAAGCCGATCCTGATGCAGGCCAAGGCCGATGGCATCGACGCGGTTGCCATCGTCTTCATGCATGCCTGGAAGTTCCCCGAACACGAGCGCGCCGTCGCCGCCGTCTGCCGCAAATGCGGTTTTTCGCAGGTCTCGGTCAGCCACGAGGTCTCGCCGCTGGTCAAGCTCGTCGGCCGCGGCGATACGACGGTGGTCGACGCGTATCTGTCGCCGATCCTGTCGCGTTATGTCAGCCAGGTGGCGGGGGAACTGGGCGCTTTACCCTCCCCCTTGTGGGGAGGGTCGGACGGCGAAGCCTTACGGGGTGGGGGTGAAGCCAGATCCACCCCCACCCCGGCACTGCGTGCCGACCCTCCCCACAAGGGGGAGGGTGAAAACCCCCGCCTCATGTTCATGATGTCTTCCGGCGGGCTCACCGCCGCCGACCTGTTCCAGGGCAAGGACGCGCTTTTGTCCGGCCCCGCCGGCGGCGTCGTCGGCATGGTCGAGACGGCCAAGCTCGCCGGCTTCGACAAGGTCATCGGCTTCGACATGGGCGGCACCTCGACCGATGTCGCCCATTATGATGGCGAGTACGAACGCAGCTTCGACACCGAGGTCGCCGGCGTCCGCGTCCGTGCGCCGATGATGCGCATCCACACGGTTGCCGCCGGTGGCGGCTCGGTGCTGCATTTCGAGGCCGGCCGCTTCCGTTGCGGGCCCGATTCCGCCGGCGCCAATCCCGGTCCCGCCTGCTACCGCCGCGGCGGCCCGCTCGCCGTCACCGACGCCAATGTCATGCTCGGCAAGCTGCAGCCCGCTTTCTTCCCGGCGATCTTCGGCACCGGCCAGGACAAGCCGCTCGATGCCGGCGTGGTGCACGAAAAATTCGAAGCCCTTGCACGGGAGATCGGCGATGGCCGCAGCCCGGAAGCCGTGGCCGAGGGCTTCGTCACCATCGCCGTCGAGAACATGGCCAACGCCATCAAGAAGATCTCGGTCCAGCGCGGCTACGATGTGACGGAATATCTGCTCAACTGCTTCGGCGGCGCCGGCGGCCAGCATGCCTGCCTGGTCGCCGATGCGCTGGGCATCGAGGCGGTGCTGATCCACCCCTTTTCCGGCCTGCTGTCTGCCTATGGCATCGGCCTGTCCTCGGTCTTCGCCTCGCGCCAGCAGGCGCTGCTCATGCCGCTGGGCGAGGAATCGCGGGCTGACATCGAGGCCCTGATAAACGACCTCCGCGCCGAGGTGCTGGCCGAACTCGCCGGCCAGGCCATCGCCGAACAGGATGTCGCCGTACGGCCTGTCCTGCATGTCCGCTACGACGGCACCGACACCGCCCTACCGGTGGGCTTCGAACATGGTTCGATCGCGGACGCAAAGGCCGCCTTCGAGGCCGCCCACAAGGCACAGTTCGGCTTTATATATAAAGACAAGCCCATCGTCGTCGAAGCCGTGGCGCTGGAAGGCCGCGACGGCAGCGCCCGCGGGCTCTCCGAACGCGAGGCGGAGCTTGACGACAAGCAGGTCGCCGCCTCCGAGGTGAGAAGGATCTTTACCGAGGGCGGCTGGCACGATGCCGGCGTCTTCCGCCGCGCCGACATGAGCCCTGGATATAAGGTGTCAGGACCCGCTCTTATTATAGAGAGCCACCAGACCATCGTCGTCGAGCCGGGCTGGCTGGCCGAGATCACCGCGCGCAACCACGTGCTGATGCGGCGCACGAAGAAGAAGCTGCGCCGCGCCGCCATCGGCACCGCTGCCGATCCGGTCATGCTCGAGGTCTTCAACAACCTGTTCATGTCGATCGCCGAGCAGATGGGGGTGACGCTGCAGAACACCGCCTATTCGGTCAACATCAAGGAGCGGCTCGATTTCTCCTGCGCCGTCTTCGACCGCACCGGTGCGCTGGTTGCCAATGCCCCGCACATGCCGGTGCATCTCGGCTCGATGGACCGCTCGGTCGAGACCATCATCCGCCTCAACGAAGGCGACATCCATCCCGGCGACGTCTTTGCGCTGAACGCTCCTTATAATGGCGGCACGCATCTGCCCGACATCACTGTCGTCACGCCGGTGTTCGAGGACCTTTCCCTCCCCCTTGAGGGGAGGGTGGCCGCGCAGCGGCCGGGTGGGGTCGTCTCCGAGAGCGGAGGCGCAGATGGTGTCTCGAGCTCTGCCGAACTGACCCCCTCCGGCGGCTCCGCCGCCACCTCCCTCTCGAGGGGGGAGGGTAAGCCCCGCATCCTGTTCTGGGTCGCCGCGCGCGGCCACCATGCCGATATCGGCGGCACCGCGCCTGGCTCGATGACGCCTCTGGCGACGACGGTCGACGAGGAAGGCGTGCTGTTCGACAATTTCCGCCTCGTCGAGCGTGGAAGATTTCGCGAAAAGGAACTGCACCAACTCCTGACCGACCATCCCTACCCGGCCCGCAACCCGCACCAGAACATCGCCGACCTCAAGGCCCAGATCGCCGCCAACGAGAAGGGCGTGGCGGAACTGAAAAAGATGGTCGCCCATTTCGGGCTCGATGTGGTCGAGGCCTATATGGGTCACGTTCAGGACAACGCCGCCGAAAGCGTGCGGCGCGTGCTCGAACGTTTGCCGGACAGCTCCCAATATGAATACCCCACCGACACCGGCCAGGTGATCAAGGTGAAGATCTCGGTCGACCGCGCCAAGCGCAAGGCAACGGTCGACTTCACGGGCACCTCGCCGGTGATGAAGAACAACTTCAACGCGCCCGAGCCCGTCGCCCGCGCGGCCGTGCTTTATGCCTTCCGGGTCATGGTCGAGGACAATATCCCGATGAATGCCGGCTGCCTCAGGCCGATCGACATCGTCATACCTGACGGCTCGATGCTGAAGCCGTCCTATCCGGCAGCTGTCGTCGCCGGCAATGTCGAAACCTCGCAACACGTCACCAACGCCATCTTCGGCGCTATGGGGGCGCTTGCCAACGCCCAAGGCACGATGAACAACCTGACCTTCGGCAACGCCACCTA